>CAJOEC010000012.1:0-59898 GCA_905233425.1 uncultured Prevotella sp.
TGCTGATTCGTGATGCAGGTAGTTTACCCTCGTTTACCAACTTGTAAACGTACTGACGGGAACATCCCATAAGGATGGCAGCCTTGGAGAATGTGAGATACTCCTGGCTGGCGATGTCTATAACTGGCTGGACTGCCTTAAGAAAGTCCTGTTGCCTCTTCTTGCGCTGAGTCTTTGCAGCCTCGGCACAATGTTCCGAACAATACCTCTGCGAGCCGCTGTTACAAGTGAACTCCTTTCCGCAGAAGGCACATTTTCTTGTCTTTCTCATTTGACTCCTTTTTATGTGGTTTAACAATCAATTTCATGCAAACCGCCACGGAGTGAACTTTCGTCAATCATTGACAATCCTTGTCAACTCATTCCACGATGTCACGTTCTTCAAATGAGGTCACTTCCTTGCTCCTTTCCCTCTCGTTCATCAGTCAACCGTTGTCCACTCTTGTCAACCTTTGTCAACCCTGTCCACGAGATGGCAAAATAAAAGCCCTCAAAATTCTCCGCGGTAGAAATGCGTTGCAAAGGTAAGCGGATTTTAAAATCTAAAAGAGATTGATATACAACGGTTTATCTCTATGTGTTTTTCATTGTTTATAGTTGTTTAGAGGCCTCTAAATACAACCCATGAAAGCGCTCTCTCCTATGCTCGTCACGCTGTTGGGGATTGTGATGGAGGTCAGGCCGCTGCATTCATAGAAAGCCGCTTCTCCTATGCTCGTCACGCTGTATTCTGCACCATCGTAGGTAATTGAGGCAGGTATGACCACACTACCCGTGTACTCTCCGCTGGGCTTCTCTATCACTGTGGCCTCTTTATTCTTCGATACCAGTTCATAGTAGATGCCGTCAATCTCCACGGTCTCTGTCCATGCCACCATCGGCAGGAGCATCATAATGAAAAAGGATAGTACTTTCTTCATAGTCATTATTGATAATTAGTGTTTAATTTGTGTCAATTCGCGTTCGGCGGCAAAGATACGAAAAATCCCGCAACTCACAAAAGAATCGCGGGATTATTTCTAAATTCAGAACACCGCAGCTATTCTTGGTATCTTTTTCAGGTGCTCAAAGAAAGACTTGTTGCGCTTGGCAGACAGCAGATTGTATTTCATCTGTAATGAGAGAAGGGGGGCTGCGTCAAGTCCGAGAGCCTGTTCGATGAGCAGGGCCATCTCGGCACTCAGGGGGCGCTTGGCGTTAAGTACCTCGTTCAGCTGGCTGGCTGGGACACCTATCTCTGCTGCCAGTCGACGCTGGCTGATGCCCCGGAATTCCAGCTCGTCCTTTATCACCTCGCCCGGATGGGTCAGGTAGTGTGGCTCCAAGTTGTTGGCTATCATACGGTCGTCTGTTCCTTCAATATGTACCATGATTCGTTCTATTTATAATGGTTCGACAATTCTGTTATGTTCACCACCTCGGCAATGGTCTTGTCCTCTTGGAGAATCTCGCGAAACTCGATACGGTACTGGTCGTTCACCTTGACAGACGACAAGTCCTCTTTGTCACCATACAAGTGCTCATAGTGAAGCCCGCCATAGCGTGTCAAGTCCATCACATTCGTCTGCTCCATCATCAAATCTATGACACGTGTGTACTTTTTTACTATTTGAGGCTGGAAGCGATATTTCTTTTCACTTGCCTGTCCGTTCTCGTAGAGTTCCCTGAGGTATTCCTTTTCAAAGGTGACAGTCATACGCTATTCCGTTAATCGGGGGCAAAGGTAATTATTTTTCTTGGTATTCACAAATTTGAGAACACTTTTTTTGCTTTTTGTTTGGCGGTTTCAGGATTTTCTTGAAAAAAGGCCGACCTTGATTACGGTTGAAACAAATAATGAAAGAAATGTCTGTTTTTATTATGGAAAGAAAATGGAATAATAAGAATAATTGGCTTGCGCGACGAGTGCCGCAGGTCAACAGAGAGGCCGTGCTTTCGAGGGAGAGAAACCGTGCTTCTGAGGGAGAGAAGCCGTGCTTCTGAGGGAGAGAGGCCGCACATTGCCGGTTCACAGCGGCCGCCACGGACATTCACAGCGGCCGCTGTGAATGTCCGTGGCGGGCGGCGCAATTATTCACGGCGGCCGCTAAAAACCGATTTTCACACATGGTGGTATCGTCACCAGGACTCAACCCACGCTTTTTATGGAAACGAATATGATTAATATGAACAATTTATTCCACAAATATTTACCACTACTTAACGATTACCTTCTGACCATCCACGATATTGATGCCCTTGGCGGGACGGGCGAGAAGGCGGCCCTGTAGGTCAAACGTTTTACTGCTTGCCGGTTTTCCGTTTAGGGTTTGGTGATCGGTAATACCAGTGGTCTCACCTCCGCCCAGATACTCGAGTGTGAAATGGTCGAACTTGCAGTCGTTGCTTGTGTAGTTCTTCAGCTCCACGCCGATGGTAAGCGTGCCATCGGTGACTTCCGTCTCTACGCTGGCAATGTTGTTTGTCAGCTTGGTCATGTCGGCCTTGTCGTTGTTGGCGAAGAGCCATGCGCCGGCATGTATTACATCGCTGTGGCTGACCACGTTGAGACGGTACTTGCCGTTGGGCAGACCTGAGACTTGCTGCGACATGGTGCGGTTGGTGAGGTTGCCGCTGCCCTGCCACTTGTTGAAGTAGCTGTCGCCAACCTTGGAGAACAGGTAGTGGGAGTACTCGCACTCGAAGGCATCGTCCTGTGAGAGCGTCCAGCCCACGGGCTGCTTGGCGTGGAAGTTGTTGTAGCGGGTGGCGTCGGCGTTGGTGATGACGTAGGAGATGTCGATGGGGTTCTCGTCAGATGCTTTGGCGATGTTCTCGACGGCAGCGACATAGTTGCCACGCAGAATGGAGTAGATGTCGTAATGGCCGGCGTTCTCCTCAGTGACGTCGCCGCTGATTTCATTCGTACCGTCGTAACGGCCAATGCTGGCACGGCTCTTGTTGTTCATGAGAACCCAGTAGCCGTCAGGTCGGTAAACGGGACTGACATAGGCACGGTCTGTCCAGCCCTCACCATTGTTCTCTGTGCGGTAGTTCCATGCGTTTGGAGCATCGTTAGACTGGAGGCAGACATCGGGATAACCGGCGCAGGTGATGATGAGCCACTTCATTTCAAGGGTATCGTCGAACTTCGCGCCGCTGTTGTTGCCGCTGTCGAAGGCGTCGAAAGCCCAGAGGGCATTCTTGTTGCCCTCTGGATAGACATCATCCTCGTACCACATCGTCTTGTAGCTTGTGCCCTGCTTGTTGCCAGTGCCAAGGACGAGGCCGTTGTCTGTTCCGTGGTCGTAGATGGCGAAGAAATACTGGCTCACATCGTAGGGCATCAAGTCTGTCACCTTTTGCCAGCCCTTGGCCTCAGCATGACGCTCGCCCACCTCCTTCGGTGTGTAGAGAGCCACACGCTCGGCGCGGAACTCCTGCGTGGTGGAGCCGTTGAGCAGATTGGCCTGGAAGCCGATGTAGACCTCTGTCTCTTCGTCGAGCTGGAAGTAGAGTCCCTGAACCGTCAGGTCGCCCGAGCAGTTGCTGATGGGATAGTAGGCGATGGCTTCGGTGGGGATGTCGACGGTCTCGCTGAGCTTGGTGCTGACAAACATGTAGGCTTGCTGATTTATATTGTAAGTTGTGTTGTATGCTGCTCCGAAGTAGTATTTTCCTGCGGGCATGGTCACCTTGCGGTAGATGCGTGCGTTCTTCAGGTCGCCGCCGGTGTTGTTGCCGGCATCGTTCCATACGCCGAGCATCAAGGCCTCATTGCCGCTGTAATGGTCGAGACCCTGCTTTGTGCCGTCGTTGCCGTTGGGGATGTCGAAGTTCTCCACCGTCCAGTATTCCGGCTTGCCGAAGCGATAGCTGCCTCCTGCCGAGCGGGTGAAGTTGCTTGCCTCGACCAGATATTGAGTGGTGAGGTTCTCGTCGACGACGCCGCTGAAGGCACCGCCCTTGTTCAGGCCGTCGGCCTCGAAGGCGTTGTAGGCTTCGGCAAGGGCTTGGCGGGCAGCCTCATAATCCCCGTCGGGTAAACCGACGGGCACACTCTTGGCCTTCTCGATGGTGGCGCGCAGCTGGTCGAGCTTTGCGGTGTTGTACTTGCCGGTGTTGTAGGGATGCGTCATTGAGGACAGCAGCGGCAGGTTCTCTTCCATCTGGGTGGCCATCTCCTGAAGCAGCTCGTAGGCACTACGCTGTTCGGCCTTGAAGGTGATCTTAAACACGGGAGCTATAGCGTTGGGCTTTGTCGAGGGGATGATGACACCAAGCCCCTGGAAGTCCTGCTCGAAGTCAATCGTGCCGTCGTAGCCCAACAGCTCCACCTTCTCCACATCGCCGCTATACGACGGCTCGATGATGGAGAAAGCCTTGAAGTTGAACTCGCCGGCAGCAGGCCAATCCATGATGGTGGCGTAGACGGGAGCTGTTTCACCGGCGGGTAAACCGCCGGACACACTGCCAACGACATAGCGCACATCCTGTGCCGAGTAGGCCTGACCCTCGTTGAAGCCCTGGGCGGTCATGGGGTTCACGGTCTCGGCCAGCGGGCCTTCGCCGAAGGTCTTCCATGGACGCGTTCCGTAGATGCTCTCGCCGTTAATGTCGAGCCATGCCTTGATGTCGGCCAGCACCTGACGCTCTTTGCTGTCGATGGTGCCGTTGCCTTTTACTGGTATGCTTAAAAGCAGGTTGCCATTCTTCGACACCACGTCGACGAGCATACGGATGACCGTCGCGCCGCTCTTGTAGTTGCCGGCGTTATAGCGGTCGAGGCTGTAGTGCCAGTCGCCGATGCAGGTGCACGTCTGCCAGTACTGCTCCTGCGGACGGTCGGGTATGCCGCGCTCCACGTCCCACAGCATGTAGCCCTTCTGCTGGTCGGTGAGCTGCTTGCCCGTGACCACCACCTGCTGCTTGCCGTCGTGGCTGGCGGCACTGTGGTTGTAGTAGTGCTGCAGAATGTTCTTGCCGATGTTGTCATCACAGCCGTAGAACGGCATGGCCGTGTCGTCGAAGTAGATCATGTCGGGGTTGTAGTCGTTGATAAGCTCCAGCACGCGGTTCTGGAACTTCTGTTTGTAGGCCTGTGATGGCAGCGATGCGCCGTTGCCCCAGTCCCACTGCGAGTGGATTGTTCCGCTGCTCTCCCAGCCCGTCGAGTGGGTGTGGTTTTGGGCGTACAGTTCCTGCGGATCCATGCCTTCCCACCACTTGCCGATGCCGTCCTCCTTAGTCAGGTTGCCGTCGAACTTCTGCGACGGTTCCAGCCACGTCCAGGCGTGCGAGGCGTGGATGGAGACACCCAGAGGCAGGCCCTCCTTCTTACAAGCCTCGGCCCATCCGCCGATGAGGTCTTTCTTCGGCCCCACGTTCACCGAGTTCCACTCTTGGTAGGGTGAGTTCCAGTTGTCGAAGTTGTCGTGGTGGTTGCCCAGTGCCATGAAATAGCGGGCGCCGACGCTCTTGTAGAGGCTCACCAGCTCCTCGGGGTCCCACTGGTCGGCCTTCCAGGCGTTGCAGAGGTCTTTCAACCCGAAGACGCTGGGGTTGCCGAAGTGCGATACGTGCCAGTTGTACTGTCCGCTTCCCTCGTAGTACATGAAGCGGGCATACCAGTCGCCGTCCTCGGCCTGGCATTGGACACCCCAGTGTGCCCAGATGCCGAACTTGGCGTCCTTGAACCATTCGGGGCACTCCCACTGGCTGAGCGACTCCCAATCATTACCATACGCGCCCGTCTTCACGGCCACGTCGTCAGTCTGTGCGCTGGCGGTCATTGCCATGACCGTCAACAGCGAAGCAATAGTCTTTTTCATTGTCAATCAAAAGTTTTAGGTACGATTTGCGGGTGCAAAGGTAAGCATAAAACGACTGGCAACGCTGCAAAATATTATCAAAGAATAGCACAAAATTAATTTTTTGTTTGTATCTTTGCACCCAAATTGCGAGTACAATTATGATACAGATACCTATAGAGTCGATGAACCTGATGCTGCTGAACGTGGGACTGGCACATCACAATGCGGACTGGAACTGGCAGGATGTCAGTTCGCCGTTCATCCGCATATTCTACGTTAAGGAGGGCGAAGCTGTGCTCCATCTGCCTAATGCGGGCGGGGACGACCGCGCTTCCGGGCAGGATGTGGTGCTCAGACCCGGCCACCTGTACATCGTCCCGGCCTATACCGTCCATTCGTATGAGTGCCACGGGCGGTTCACTCACTATTACCTTCACGTGTACGAGGGCTTCCGCAACGAGATGAACCTTCAGGAGGTCTATGAGCTGCCGACGGAGGTGGAAGGGAGAGAGGCCACCGAACAGGTCTTTGAATATCTGTGCAACCACCTGCCCGACGCCCGATTGCCTGAGAGCGACCCCCGGAGCTACGACACGTCTGCGCAGACATCGGACTACATGGCGCGCTACCGCGACATGGAACTGTGGGAAAAGATGGTGCTGCGCGGTGCCATGCTGATGCTCATGTCGCACTTCATCCGCGAGGCCCGCCCCCGAGTGTGGACCAGTGACGAAAGGATGAAGCGTGTGCTCGAGTACATCCACGCCAACATCAGCCATCAGCTCAACGTTGAGGAACTCTCCGACGTGGCCAACGTCACCAAGCCCTACTTCATCATGCTGTTCAAGCGCGAGTTCGGCGTATCGCCTGTGCAATACATCAACAGGAAGAAGGTTGAGCGCGCCCAGCTACTGCTCTACACCACGGACAAGGCGGTGAAGGAGGTGGCCTACACCCTTGGTTTCAGCGACCAGAACTACTTCATCCGCATGTTCCGGAAAATGACAGGCGTCACCCCTCAAGACTACCGCCGACGGCTGAAAGGCTGACCGACCGCAAAGCGTACTAACACTTACCATAGCCCTAAAGCATTGATAGTCTCATTAAAAAAGGCTAAAAGTTTGTAAAAGCTAACAAGCGTTAAGAAACTTTGTTGTAATTTTGCACCGTTTTTAAAATGCAATAGGACGCGAAGACAGAGGACACACAGAGTAGAACGCAAGACAACAAGACCACATAATGACACAACGCATATACATTCTTATAGTGCTGCTGATGGCTTTCTGCCTGAAATCGGTGGCACAGTTCATTACGGGCACAGTTACGGACAAGGAGACAGGGGAGGGCATACCCTACGCCAGCGTGGTGTATAAGGGTCATAACGTCGCCGTGGTCTCAGACGACAAGGGACACTACCGCATAGACCGCCACAACGGATGGAACATAACGTTCAGCGCCGTGGGCTACAAGTCGGAGGTCGTGGCCGTCAGCTACGACACCAGCAGCAAGATGGACATAGTGCTCTCGCCCGACGGGGCACAGGTGGCCGAGGTGACAGTCAAGGCCAAGCGCAACCACTACAGCCGAAAGAACAACCCAGCCGTAGACCTGATGCGCAAGGTGATAGAGAAGAAGAAAGAGACCAACCTGGCCAACCACGACTACTACAAGTACGAGAAATACGAGAAGATAACACTTGCCGCCAACGACCTCACACCCCAGATGCTCGACAAGAAGCCCTTTTCCAGTACGCCGTGGCTGCTGGAGCAGGTGGAGGTGTGCAAGTACAACCTGAAGATGATACTGCCGCTGAGTGTCGACGAGACGGCCTCGCAGATTGTCTACCGCAAGAACCCTCAGTCGAAGAAGACATACATCAAGGGACAGCAGTCGTCGGGCATAAACGACCTCTTCCAAACGGGCGACATACTGAACATCGTGATGAAGGACGTGTTTACCGACGTAGACCTCTACGACGACCAGATACGTCTGCTGCAGTACCCATTCACCTCGCCCATCGGCAAGGATGCCATCAGTTTCTATAGGTTCTATATAGTTGACACTGTGGCGATAAGACCCTCCCCCCAGCCCCTCCCTGCAGGGAGGGGAGTATATACCTCTGAGGCAGAAGGTAACTACTCCCCTCCCTCACAGGGAGGGGCCGGGGGTGGGTCTGCTGACAGCTGCATCCACCTCCACTTCCTGCCCAACAACCAGATGGACTTCGGATTCCGTGGCGACATCTACATACTGAAGGACTCGAGCTACCACGTGCGCCGCTGCGAGCTGACCCTGCCCAAGCAGTCGTCGGTGAACTTCGTGAAGAACATGCGCATTGAGCAGGAGTTCGAGCAGCTGCCCAACGGCGAGTGGGTGCTAACGCAGGACGATGCCATCACCGAACTGTCGTTCGCCAAGTTCCTACAGCAGGCCATCGTCATACGCACCACGCGCTTCAGCGACTACTCGTTTGACGAGCTGCCGAAACGCCTGTTCAAGGGTGCCCGCACGGAGATTCGCGAACCCGATGCCGGTATGCAGAGCAAGCAGTTCTGGAGCAAATACCGACAGGTGGAACTCACAAAGAGCGAGGAGTCTATGGGAGGATTCGTGGAGAACATCCAGCGCATAAAGGGCTTCAAGTACATCATGTATGGTCTGAACGCGCTCATCGAGAACTCAATAGAGACCGGCGACCCGAACAAGATTGACATCTCGCCGGTGAACACCCTTATCTCGCGTAACCAGATTGACGGATGGCGCACACGTCTCACGCTGAAGACAACAGCCAACCTCTGCAAGCGTTTCTTTGCCGAGGGCTACTACGCCTACGGTTTCGGAAGCCACAAGAATTACTACCATGGCGGGCTGACCTACTCGTTCATCGACAAGGTGTACATGCCCTGGGAATATCCCAAGCGCACGCTGAAATTGGAAAGCACCTACGACATGTCGTCGCCCAGCGACCGCTATCTGCCTACGGACAAGGACAACTTCCTCGTTGCGTTCAAGTGGGCGGGCATCAACAAGATGACTATCAACAACCGCCAGAAACTATCATTCGAGTACGAGATGTACGGCGGGCTGCGCACCACGCTGAGCCTGAAGACCGAGGAAAATGAGGCCTGCGGAGCCATGTCGTTCCGCACCCTCGACCAGCCACGTGTCGACTACGACGAGCTTAAGCCAAACGGCGAGTTCATGCGCACAACGGAGCTGTTCGCCGAGCTGCGCTATGCACCTTCCGAGACATACATCAACAGCAAGCAGCGCCGTGTGACCATCAACCACGACGCACCGTCGATGTCCATCAGCCACACCATAGGATTCAAGAATATACTCGGCGGACAATACGAGTCGAACTTCACCGAGGCGAAACTCTACCAGCGGTTCTGGCTCAACAGCTGGGGAAAGGTGGACCTGCACCTCAAGGCAGGAATACAGTGGAACAAGGTGCCCTACATGCTGCTCATCCACCCGGTGGCCAACCAGTCGTTCATCATCGAGGAGGAGATGTTCAACCTCATTAACAACATGGAGTTCCTCAACGACCGCTATGCCTCGATGATGCTCTCATGGGACATGAACGGAAAGTTCTTCAACCGCATGCCGCTGCTGAAGAAGCTGAAATGGCGCGAATACCTTGCCATCAACGTGCTTTGGGGCGACCTTTCCGACAAGAACGACCCCGACAAGAACCCCGGTGACCCCTTGCTGATGTATTTCCCAAGCGGATGTAACGTCATGAACCCAAAGGTGCCATACGCCGAGGCTGTAGCCGGTGTGCACAACATTTTCAAAATCCTGCACGTGGAGTATGTCCGCCGACTCAACTACCTCAGCCTGCCAACAAGCGAGAAATGGGGAATACGATTCATCTTCCGTCTGACATTCTGATGCAACAAATAGGTTATATACCATTTTATATTTATTACAAACTAAAAACCCACAACAATTATGAAAGACTTAAAAATGTACATTAACGGCCAGTTCTGCGAAAGCTCAAGTGGCAAATGGATCGACGTGCTCAACCCATCGACCGAGGAGGTCATCTCACGCCAGCCCGAAGGAACCATCGAGGACGTGAACCGCGCCCTCGACGCTGCCCGCGCAGCACAGAAGGCCTGGGCCAAGACTCCTGCCATCGAGCGTGCCGGCTATCTGCTGAAGATAGCAGCCGGAATAAAGGCCCGCGAACAGGAATTCACCGAGATAATCATGCGCGAGCAGGGAAAGACACGCACATGGGCTTCGATAGAAGTGGGAGCCACCATCGCCTATTTCGAGTACATGGCCACCTTCGCACGCCACATTGAGGGCGAGATTATCCCCAGCGACAGACCTAACGAGACGATACTGCTCACAAAGAAGCCTATCGGCGTCGTAGCTGGCATTCTGCCTTGGAACTTCCCATTCTTCCTCATAGCACGCAAGGCCGGTGCCGCCCTCATAGCCGGTTGCACCATCGTCATCAAGCCGTCACAGCTCACCCCAGAGAACTGTACTGAGTTTGCCAAAGTCGTAGCCGAGACAGGGCTGCCAGCAGGTGTCATCAACATCGTGACAGGCAAGGGAAGCGTCATAGGAAACGAAATGGCCGGAAGCCCGAAAATCGACATTGTCAGCGTTACTGGCAGCGTAGGAGCCGGAGAGAGCATCATGGCTGCTGCATCGAAGAACATCACCAAGGTAAGTCTCGAACTGGGCGGCAAGGCTCCGGCAATCGTCATGAAGGACGCCGACCTGGAGCGTGCAGCACAGTGGATAGTGGACAGCCGCATAGGCAACAACGGACAGATATGCAACAACGCCGAACGTGTCTACGTGCAGAAGGAGGTGAAAGCCGAGTTCACAAAGATTCTCGTGGAGAAGATGAAGGCCGTGAAGGTGGGCGACCCCTGCGCCGACGAGACCGTAGACATGGGTCCGTTAGTGGAAGCACGCGCACTGGAAAGCGTCACCGAGAAGGTGGAACGCGCCATCAAGCAGGGTGCAAAGCTGCTCTGCGGAGGAAGCCGTGTTGGCAAAAAGGGATATTTCTATGCCGCCACAGTACTCGACGACTGCCGCCAGGACATGGACATCATCCACGAGGAGACATTCGGCCCCGTAATACCTCTAATAGAGTTCAGCAACATCGACGAGGCTATCGCAATGGCCAACGACTGTGAATACGGACTGGCCAGCTCGATATTCACCAAAGACCTGAACATCGCCGTGAAGGCTTGCCGCGAACTGGAATTCGGCGAGACATACGTCAACCGCGAACATTTCGAGGCCATCCAGGGCTTCCATGCCGGCATGAAGAAGAGCGGAATAGGCGGTGCCGACGGAAAGCACGGAGTCGACGAGTACCTCGTCACCCACGTCACTTACCTTGACACATACGAGGATATGTAACAAAGTCTGTAGTCCGTATTCTGAAGTCTAAAGGTTTGTGTACGTAAACAGCAAAAACATTTAGTGCAAGTAGTGAAAAAACACGACAATTATTTTGCAGTTTGGAAAAAAAACACTACCTTTGCGCTGGAAAAATGCAAAAAATGGTACCAACCTTTACCTTAAATTAATACTATGTAGGATAACACACAACAAAGACCCAAAAAAGTGTACCTCGTGAGGAGGTGCACTTTTTTGGTTTGGTAGTTAAATATTTAAAAAATTTTTTCCTTTCTCGTTTTTTGTTCGTACCTTTGCATCCGCTTTTCAAAAAGGAGAGATGCTCGAGTGGCTGAAGAGGCACGCCTGGAAAGCGTGTGACCGGCAAAACTGGTTCGCGAGTTCGAATCTCGCTCTCTCCGCGAAGTATGGTATGGTAAAAGGAAAGCCCCAGCACAGACTTATGTACTGGGGCGGTTGTAATTAATAAACAGTGTTAAACCTTTTAGGCAAAACGATAGGAGCCTATGAGTGTGCCCACCTCTTGCAATGCACGATTAAGTGTTTCTTTCTGTTCGGCATTCAGAGTATAGACCTGACCACGCACTGGTGTACCGTTAATACGCTGTGATAGCCATGCCGCGCTCTTGCCGAAATACTCCTTGGCGATATATCCCCATGGGGTCAACTTATAGACTTTTTCATTCATCCTGGTGCGCAACACCTCCTTTACCAGTTCGCCATCCTTGCGTGCCAATTCCAGCTGATGCTCTATGACAGGTTTCATCTTCTCCTGCACTTCTGGTCCGTTCAACTCTTTTAGCCGGGCAACCACTTCATCAAATCTCTTTCTTTTCTCAGGTGCAATCTCGCCCATCAACGAGTCCAGCTCCTTAGTCAGTCTTTCAATCTCATTCATATAGCGTTTCTTTTTTGTTTGACCACCTCATTTGTCGGAGTAGCCTTGGTTCTACTATTTCTTTCTAAGTTCATCGTAGAGAGGTTTGAGGTATTTCAATTCGTAATCGACTTGCTTCCAGTAATGTTCCTCTCCAATGATTTCTCTTACTTTTTCAAGATCTTTCAATCTTTGTTCGCCTCTCTTTATTCTCTCTTCAACCGTTGCCATTGTTCCAATTTAAAGAGTTAATCACTCCGCTTATTAATTCTCTGCAAATTTACATAAAGTTTTCTTAATGTACAAGAAAAACATAAATCATTTTTATGTAATCACGATTTTTAACGTTTGTATAGTTCCTTGATATGCTCGCAGAATAGACAATTACAAAACAAAATGCGTTTAGAATCACCCTATCTCTAACATTCGCTCAATGGGCTTTACGGCATCGGCAGCTATGTCGGCGTCTACTTCTACAGACGGCCACTCATACTTCAGACAGTTGTAAATCTTCAGTAGTGAGTTCATCTTCATGTACTGGCATTCGTTGCAATGGCAGCCAATGGTGCCCTCGCTCACTTCAGGCGGCACAGGAAGGAAAACAGTCTGAGGACATTGGCGCTGCATCTCATGCAGTATTCCGGCCTCGGTGGCAACGATATATTCATTGTTGGGGTGCTCAACGGCATATTTCAGCAGCACAGCAGTACTGCCTACGACATCGGCAACTTTCAGAACAGGACCTTTGCACTCAGGATGAGCCAGAACGAGAGCCTGTGGATGCTCCGCCTTCATCTTCACGATGGCCTCAACGGAGAAACGCTCGTGAACGTGGCATCCACCGTTCCAAAGAAGCATCTGACGGCCTGTGATTGAATTTATATAACTACCAAGATTGTAGTCGGGGCCGAAGATAATCTTCTCGTCCTGTGGGAACGTATCGATAACCTTGCGGGCATTGCCGCTGGTGACAACAATATCGGTGAGCGCCTTCACGGCAGCTGTGGTGTTTACATAGCTTACAACCTTGTAGCCAGGATGCTCCTCTTTGTATTTCTTCAAGTCCTCGGCCTTACAGCTGTCGGCCAACGAGCAACCGGCATTGAGGTCGGGACAGAGGACAAGCTTGTCGGGTGAAAGCAGTTTGCACGTCTCAGCCATAAAATGCACTCCACACATCACTATTATGCAGGCATCGGTCTTGGCGGCCTGACGAGCCAGAGCCAACGAGTCACCAATAAAATCGGCAACATGCTGTACCGATCCGTCGGTATAATAGTGGGCCAGGACAACGGCCTGTTTCTCCTCGCACATACGGCGTATCTCACTGTGAAGGTCTGTGCCTTCAGCCACTGGCTCGTCGATGAAGCCTTGGCTTATCCATTCGTTTTTCAACATTGTATTATTATTTTTATTGTTTTTATTTTTAAAAGAATAAAAGAATATTTGTATGATGTGGCGTTAATAAGTTGATAACTTTCTACGCTTTTTCTTTCCCAGTTTGTTTTCCACTTGTGGTGTCGCTGCTTTCAAAGTTTGTGTTGATATTATTTTACTGAAAATGAGGCATGTTAGTTGTTTATCCACATTTTCCTTTTTCGGTGCAAAATTACAAAGTTTATATCTTTTATTTGCATGAAATAGTTGAAAAAAAACAAAAAACTGCGGAATTATGACTATTTTTCCACAGTTTTTTGGTTTTCACTATGTCGGTTTTTTGTTATCAACAATTTCTTACAAAGTTTTCCACAGAGTTTTGCACAGTTTTACTGCGGCAATGCCGCAGTCTACATGACAGGGGATATTTACTTTTTCCATCCTTTCACCATGAACCATGCTCCAACGGCTATGAATGGTATTGATAGGATTTGTCCCATGTCGATGGGCAGCGATGCCTCGAAGGCTTCTTGAATTTCCTTGGTGTATTCAATGAAAAAGCGGAAGGTGAAGATGAAGAAAAGGCAGAAGCCGAAGAAAAAACCTGTTCCTACTTTCTTAGGGTACATCTTGTAAAACACTATGCAGAGCACGAAGTATATGGCGTATGCTATTGCTTCGTAGAGCTGTCCTGGATGGCGTGGCAGCTGGTCGACGCGTTCGAAGATGAAAGCCCAGGGAACATCGGTGGTGCGGCCAATGATTTCTGAGTTCATCAGATTGCCCAAACGTATGAAACAAGCTGTTGTGCCTGTGGCGATGGCGATGTTGTCGAGAACCTGCCACATCGGTACTTTGATTCGCTTTACGTAGAGCAGAAGAGCAAGTATGAGTCCCAAAGTTCCGCCGTGGCTTGCCAGTCCCTGATAGCCCACCATCTTCCATCCGCCGTCGTTGCCGAAATGTATTGGCAGCAACATTTCCACAAAACCTTTCCACGATGTCAAGTAATAGTCGGGCTGGTAGAACAGGCAGTGTCCTAAACGCGCACCTATGAGTATGCCCAAGAAGCAATAGATGAACAGAGGTTCAAACTTTTCCTGCGGAATTTTTTGGTCTTTATACAGCCATCGCACTACCAAGTAGGCTATCAGCAGACCAATGAGCCAGCACATAGAGTACCAGCGAACAGAGAATGACCCAAGCGAGAATGCCTCGAGCGAGGGGTTCCAGATAATGTAAAGCAGTGTGTTCATATAAGAGTTGAGTTTTTATGGCCGGCTCACAGCCGGCATAATTGACGAAAAAGGGGTTGAGGGTTGAGGGTTGAGAGGGTTTTACAGCAGGTAGCCGTGTTTCTTCAGCTGTGTCTCGAACTTTCGTAGGTCTTCGATTTTAACGAGTATGCGGTAGCCCTCGGCACGGATGATGATTTCGCGGAGCACGGGGTCGGTGGTGATGAGTTGTATGAGGTCACGATTGTCGGGTTGGAGGGTGTAGTGCTTGTAGGTAGTCTTGTCTTCCTTTAGCGGGTGGCAGTGCTGTAGGAGCGACTGGAAGAACTGCTCCCAGAGCGGAGGCAGTTCGTTGGCAATGAACTGCTTGAAGATGTTTATCTTTCCATCAACGTCTTCACGGCTGTGGCAGTTGGTAAGGAATGACAGGGCCGAAGTCTGGAAGCGTCCGCGTGAGATGGGCATGGCTGTATCGCGGAGCAGCTGCTCGTAGGGGTTGGGATCCTGTAGTGAACGGATGATGAGGCGCTCAGGGTCGAGTTCGAAGTAGGCCTCCTGCTCAATTACTGGGGGTTCGTAGGTTTTGTCTACACCGAGAGCATAGCGGCCAAGAGGAGTGAGGCGCAGGTATTCGAGGGAATCGAATGGAGAGATACGCTCCGCATTTAGCGTAGCATACAGGACAGAGAGGGAGTCTGCCGCTGATGTAGCAGGCACGGTGGCTGGTTTTGCTGAAGAAGCGGTGGGAACAGAGTCTTGTCGTATGGCGATTTCGGCCATGCCGAGGCTGGCGAGGATGAATGCGAATGACTTCAGGCCGGTGATTCCGAACTCACGGGTGTACATGTCACCGGTGATAATGTCAAGGGTGTAGAGGTTGACCATCTCCGTGGTGTTCTGCTCGTCATGGGGATTATAGACCATCGCGGTGTTGATGTTTGTTGTTCCGTCGCTTCCCAGCTCTATAATCTTAAGATAGATGTCGCTGATGGACACCCAGCAGTCGGAGTGCTCTTTCAGCCATTCCATCATCAGTATACACAGTCTTTGGTGGTGTCCCCATTGTGTCTGGTTCTGTCGCATACCCTTGATGTGTGGGTAAAGCAATGATGGCAGATAGCTGTTGAATTTTTCAAAGTTCTTGAACAAGTCGAGCAGTGTGTCGGCGTATGAAAGTATTTTCTTGGCCTTGTATTTCGACTTCAGGTGCTCGTTGATTCCCAATACCCCAATGTAGTTGAAGGCTCGCAGAAACTCTCGGTACTCGTTGTGGTCATTGGGGAAGAACTCGGTGAGCGCAAGTTTCTTGTTCACACGTTTCATGTCAGCTGCGGTGATGCCTTTCTTTTTCAATGGCATCTCCCCCTGCTTGAAGAGTCCGCTGAAGAGGTTAAATGCTGACAGGCTCTCTGTCTCGAGGTCTATTGTGCTCCACCGTCCTTCTGGCAGCGTTTCGTGGCCATTGGCAATGTCTTTCAGTTCGGGAAATAAATACGGGAAGAATATGCTCCTGACGATGTTGCTGACGGTGATGAAGTCCACACGTTCACGATAACCGTAGCTCAGCTTCTCTTTCGAGCGCATCTGGCTGGTAGTCCACCATCCGTATTCGTGCTTGTTCCATGTGGTAACATCGTTGTAATAGTAAAATGAATAGCTTTTGCTGAAAATTTTGCTCTTGACGCCAAGTATTTCCTTTGCCTTGTCGTGGCTTACGAAACCATAGAGCAGAATCTCGCGCCACAGTTTGCGCATCTGTGGTTTCAGCGAGTCGATGTAGCTCTTCATATTTTCTTCGCTGGAAATAATCAGGGCGATACCTTCGGCAATGACATATTTTGACGCAGTATTGCTCGTCATGGCATCAAGTTCCTTAGCCTCCACGAGACTGCCGTCATAGCGTTTCTTGTATTTTTTGTCGTATTTTCCCAACCATGGAGAGAATGCCTCGGCATAGCGTTGCAGCTGCTGCTTGTTGCATGCGCCGTTGAGCTTGTCCTCCATGCTGTTCAAGATCTGCGACATTGGCATTTCTAATATCAGATTGTTCATTTCCCAAAGATATATTTGATGTCTTCTTCTGTGAGTCGTTTTGTTATGGCGTTATCGCCGGTTATGAGGCTGTCGGCCAAGTCTTTCTTCTGTTGTTGCAGCATTCGTATCTTCTCCTCAATGGTTTCGCGGGTGATGAGGGCGTAGCTCATCACTTTCGCCTTCTGTCCTATGCGATGCAGACGGTTGATGGCCTGCTCCTCGGCTGCCTTGTTCCACCATGGCTCGAAGATGTAGACGGTGTCGGCCACGGTGAGGTTCAGTCCTACCCCACCTGTCTTCAGCGTCATGAGCAGTGCTCGGCATCCGGCATCGTTCTGGAACCGCTCTATGACGGCACGGCGGTCGCGTGTTGAGCCTGTCATCGTGGCGTAGTCGATGCCTAATTCGGTGAGTCGGTCGCCGACGAGTTCGATTCCAGCAATGAAGTTGAAAAAGATGACCACCTTGTGACCTCCTGCCACAGCCTCCTCCACCTGTTCGCAGAGCAGCGGAATCTTCGGCGAGGCGATGCTGCCGTCGCTGAGGCTTTCGGGTACCGAGGCAATGCGTCGAAGTTCGGAGAGTGCCTGGAACATCATCATCTGCGATTTCTCTATTCCTTGCGACTTTATGCTATGCTGTATGGCCTGCTGATAGTAGCGGCGGCGCTCCTCGTAGAAGCGCAGATGGTCGGCCTCCATCTCGACAAAGAGCGTCTGCTCCATGCGGTCGGGCAGCTCGGTTAGCACGTCTTTCTTCAGGCGGCGCAGCATGAAGGGGAATATCTTTCGGCGCAGGGCCTCGGTGGCCTCCTTGTCGGCCTGGTGCTGGATGGGCGTGGCGTATGTGCGGTTGAAGTCGTCGGGCGTGCCCAGCATTGCGGGGTTGAGGAAGCGGTAGAGCGAGTAAAGCTCGGTGAGGTTGTTCTCGATGGGCGTGCCGCTGAGTGCCAATCGGTGCTCGCCGTTGAGAAGGAAGACGGCCTGCGTGGTCTGCGACTGTAGGTTCTTGATGTTTTGGCTTTCGTCGAGGATGATGTAGTGGAACTGCTGCTCGCGGAACTGCTCGATGTCATTGCGCACAAGGGCGTAGGTGGTCAGTATGAGTTGCTTTTTCATCGCCTCCTGCAGGTCGCGCTGCGTCCCGTAGTAGGTGTAGTAGGTGAGCTGCGGCGCAAACTTCTTCAGCTCGTCCTGCCAGTTGAAGAGGAGGGAGCGGGGCATGATGATGAGAGAAGCCCCCCCTTCTGCCCCCGAGGGGGCTACTATAGTTTTAGACTTTGACGTTTTTTTGGAGGGTTTGTCTATCGTGCCCCCTTCGGGGGGCGAAAGGGGGGCCTTATACACCTTCGCCAGCATCGTGATGGTCTGCAGGGTCTTTCCCAGTCCCATGTCGTCGGCGAGACATCCGCCGAAATGGTTGTCGTAGAGGTAGTTGATCCACTTCACGCCCTCCTTCTGGTAGTTGCGCAGCTTGGCCTTGACGAGGTTAGTGGTTGTGAGACGCTTCGAGGCCAATTCGTTGAAGCCCTCGTAGAACTCACGGTAATGCTTGAAGGGTTTGCCTTCGAGCTTCTCGTTGAGTAGGCTCTCTATCTCCGGAAGGTCGAAGAACGACACTTTCACCTTGTCGCCCTTCTCCACCTTACGGAAAATGCGCTCCAAGCGGCGGACGTAGTGCTCGTCGACCAGTCCGCGCTGTCCGTCGCCAAGGGTGACATATTTCTGCTTGCTGTATTGTTGGAGGAATTTCTTCAGCGACATCTCCTCGTCACCGAGAAGTATGGTGGCCGAGCCTTCCAAGAAGTCTATGCCCGATGACAGTTTCAGGTTCATCTTCGGCACTATGGGCTTCACCTTGTATTCCTTCAGACGTTCAGCACCGAGTAGCTGGTAGTGCTGCACCAGAGTGGGCAGCGCTCCGAGTAGGAACGGCCCGGCCACGTCCTGCGGGATGATGAACTCGCCGTCGTCCTCCCACACGTCCTTTGCCGCTGTCTTCGTCGGGGCGAAGCTGACGATGGTCTTGCGTAGCTCTGTCTCGTCCTCTGTCTCGTCGGTGTGCACGATACGCCGTAGTAGCACGTCCTTCTCCATAGTCAGCGTGGCAAGACAGGTGAGGTCGAAACGCTGGGCGAAATCGGCATCTGTGCCTGGCAGTGTGTGCGTCAGTCGGAGATAGAGGGCCATGTCGGCGTCAACCTTCTCGATGATGATTGTAGGCACGGTCTCCACTGTCTGCGGACTGTGCACCAGTTGGTAGCCCTCCAAGTCGAGGTCTACGTTGCTGATGTATGAATAGAACACTGAGAGGTATTGCTCCAACAGTGTGCTGGGGAATGTCTCATTGAAGAACCCTATTCGCTGGTAGTTCTCGCCAAGTGAGGCTATGGGGTGTATGGTATTATCGACCAACGCGAAGACATCGCTCAGCAACTCAAACGAATGTTGCTGTCCACCTTCTGTCCGCGCCACTAAGTATGGAGTGTACTGGAGGACACCTCCAACAGTAACGGCTGACATCTTGAGCACGACTGTCACAGCCTCCTGGCTAACTTTCACCGGTCGCAGCAGACTGTCAACCAAGTTGTCGCAGCGCAGTAGTGCAAACAGCAGGTACTGGTAGTCGTGCAGGGGTATACCTTCGTCGACTGTCGTGCCCCAGCTGATGCGCATGGCCTGCTCCTGGCGAATGTTGTCGATGATTCGCAGCACGTTGAACGTCTCGCCTTGGTACTGTTTGTAGTCGGGGCTGATGATGTTGCCTTTCTCGTCGACAACGGTCACTGTCGCCACAGGCGTCGACTTCAACTCCGCCCCCTTTTCAAAAGTCAGGCGGAACAGCACTTTCTTGTTGCCCCGCCCTCTCGGCGCATCCGTCGTCCGAAATGCTGTCTTATGGAATTGACTCAGAAAATCGTTCATCTTCGTATTCGTATAGTTGTCTTGACCATTCCTTCGTTTCAAAGTGCAAATATACGAATTATAAACAAAACCAGAGTCTGTAAGCGTTGATATTTACGCATATTTAACGTGTAGGGACTCTAAAGGAACTTTCTTTTATCCTTCTGCAACTTTCCGCCTTCCTTTTGCGTCAAACATCAAAACAACAAATTAAGGAAAAGTTATGAAAAGACAGTTTTTAATGGCGATGGCCGCTGTGATGGTTTGCTGCACATCGTGTGTGAGAATGAGTATGGGTGAGTTCAGTAAGCTGGAACCCAGTGATAACATTGTGAAGAAGGAGTACAAGATGAAAGCCTTCGACAAGCTTGACATCGACATGGTGGCAAAGGTGAAGTTCGTGCAGAGTGCCGAGGGCGACTACCGTGTGCTGCTGCGCTGCCCCGACAACTATGTGGATCTCTTTGAGTTCAAGGTCGATGACGACGAGTTGGAGGTAGGTTTTGCCGAGAACATACATGAGAGCATCGAAGTGAAGGATGTGGCAATAATCGTCTGCTCCCCTACCCTATCGAAGCTCGACAGTGAGGGTGTGGGCATGATTGTCATCGACAGCCTGAAGACCCCTTCGCTGAATATCGACAGCGAGGGTGTGGGCAGTGTCACCGTCCGTGGCCTTACCACCGAGACGCTGAAAGTGGAGAGTGACGGTATTGGCAACATCGAGGTGGCAGGCATTGCGAAGAAGGCTTCATTGAAGTGCAGCGGTGTGGGCAACATCAATGCCGGAGGACTGACTGCCGCCGAGGTGAAGGCTGAGGTGAACGGTGTTGGAAGCATCTCGTGCTTTGCCTCAGAGCGCCTGAAAGGCAGTGTGAACGGTGTCGGCTCGCTGAAATACGGCGGCCACCCCGCGCAGAAACAGTTGCAGCGTAACGGAGTGGGCAGCATCACCGAGCTGTAAATGATATAATTGTCGGAACGGCAAAAGGTTTTCGTCTATTTCTTTGGCTGTTCGGCGGAAAATGCTTAACTTTGCCCCTGTAAATCGTAAATGGAACTTTTGGACTCTGAGCTTACACGCCTGAGTACCTATAATAACAAACAATCACGATGGGAATATTCATAAACAAGGGGAACGAAGGGTTCCGCCAGATTCGCAACAGCGAGTATGTTGACAAGTCGGGGCTGATAGCCGTGGTGAACGGTACGCTCTTCACTGAGAAGAAACTGAGTTGTGTGACGCGCTGTCGTCGCTTCGGCAAGTCGGTGGCGGCGAAGATGCTGGCGGCTTATTATGACCACTCTTGCGACTCGCAAAGCCTGTTCGCCGACCTGGAAATAGCCGGCGACCCCACGTTTGAGCAGCATCTTAACAAGTACCCGGTCATATATGTGGACATGACCTATTTCATAACGAATTTCAACAATGAGCATATAGTCGGCCACATCCAAGAAGAGCTTATTGCCGATGTAGGTGAGGCATATCCCCAAGTGCCTTATAAGGATGGGGAGCCGATGATGAAGTTCCTACAGCGCATAGCTCTCACAACGGGTGATAAATTCGTGTTCATCATCGACGAGTGGGATGCCATCTGCCGTGAGTTCGGTGAGAAGCCCGAGGTGATGGACAAATACGTGAATCTGCTGCGCGGTATGTTCAAGGATGTGTCTGCCGTCGACACTTTTGCTGCGGTCTATATGACGGGAATTTTGCCCATCAAGAAGTATAACACTCAGTCGGCGCTGAATAATTTCCGGGAGTACTCGATGGTGGAGCCGCGCATGATGGCGAGCTATTTTGGATTCACCAAGGACGAGGTACGGATGCTGGCCGAGAGGCACGGCATGGACTTTGATGAATTAGAGAAATGGTACGATGGCTACCAGATAGGCGATGAGCCGTCGATGTTCAATCCCAACTCCGTAATGCAGGCCGTTGAGATTGGCCGCTGCCGCAGCTTTTGGGGAAGCACTGCGGCATTCGCCAATGTGGCTGACTACATACAGAGGGACTTCGACGGGCTGAAGGACGATATTCTGGAGATGCTTGCCGGAGGGAGGGTAAATGTGGATCCCACTGGTTTTCTGAACGACTTGTCGGACATACGCAGCCGTGACGATGTGCTCACGGTGCTCATACACTTGGGCTACGTCTCATTTGACTGGCGTCGTGAAGAGTGTTATATTCCAAACCGTGAGGTGGGCATTGAGATGGTTAACGCGGTTAAAAACACAGCTTGGACGGTCGTCGCCAGCGCCCTGCGACAGTCGGAACGGCTGCTGACAGCCACGTTGCGCGGCGATGCCGAGACCGTTGCACGACTGGTGGAGGCTGCCCATGACAGTGAGGCCAGTATTTTCAAGTACAATGATGAGAATACGCTCTCTTGCGTCATCAGCATAGCTTACTATTACGCCCATGGCGACTACATCTTCCACCGTGAGCTACCAACAGGAAAGGGCTATGCCGACCTCGTGCTGATGCCCCGCAAGAACGTTGTCAAACCCGCCATAGTCATTGAGTTGAAGAGCAATAAGACCGCCAGCAAGGCCATAGAGCAGATCAAGGCCCGCAACTACACCGACAAGGTGGCTGAATACACTGGCGACATCCTTCTCGTGGGCATTAGCTATGACGCGGATACCAAGCAGCACACCTGCAACATTGAGCGGTGGAAGAAAGAATAGCCCTATTTCATCGCTGCAACAACCATTCGCAGTTCGTCCCAGCCCACATCGGGCGGACAGAGGTTTTTTACAGGCGTTAGTCCGTTGTCGAGTCCTACGGCACGGACTATTTTTTCTATCTTCTGACGGCGCTCGGGGGCGATGACCTGCTCAATTTTCAGGCGCCCCTCCCCTACCAATGAGGCCAGATGGTTCATTACTGTGCCTACACCGATGTTTCGTTCCTGAGCTATCTGTTCGGGCTTCATTCCTTGGCTGAAGAGACGGAATGTCACCTCCGTGGTCTTCTCCTTCTGCGGCTTCAGCAGACGGCGCAGGGCCTGGTCGTCGGCAGCGTCGAGCATTGCCATCTGCCGCTCCTTCAGGTAGGTGCCCACGGTGAAGTCGGTGGCGGCCATCTTTGAGAGTAGCGTGTGGTGGAGGAACCACTGCTTGCGCAGTTCGGGCAGCACGTCGGCGAGGCGGATCTGTGCCCGTTTGTTGTTTGAGTTAATCGATGCCGAGAGGTGTATGGGCTTCATTAATAACGCGTCTATCAGCTGTTGGAAATAAGCCGCGCTGCGGCGCACACGGTCGAGGAACGGTGGCTGGTGGAGGTCGTCGGGGGTCATGGCTTTTATGCGGCTCGTCCATTTGGCAGCCACCTCCATCACCTGCTGCCGGAGGGCGGCATACGTCTGGTTGTGCAGCTGCATGAGGTCGGAGTGGCTCCGTAAAAAGTATTCAGACATGAGGCGCACCATCGACTCCTCGGCCTGGAAGAGAGCACGGAAGTCGAAGAGCTGTAGCAGCAGATAGCGCTCGTACTCCTGTCGCAAACGTGGCAGCTGCTCTATGCTCTCGCGGGCGGCCTGTTCCTGGTGGGCGATGTAGCTCTCCACACGCGGGTCGTTGATGACGGCACGGGCCTCAATGGGGGTGGCAAGGTATAGACCTTCGAGTGTGCGGCAGCGGCTCAGGGCCACATAGACCTGTCCGGGGGCAAACGACATGCCGGCATCGATGACCACACGGTCGAAGGTGAGACCCTGGCTCTTGTGGATGGTGATGGCCCAGGCCAGTCGCAGGGGCAGCTGACGGAAGGTGCCCTGCACCTCAGTCACTATCTCGCGTGTCTCGGGGTTGATGCTGTAGCGGGCGTTCTCCCACTCCAACGGTTCCACCTCGATGGCTTCGTCGTCGCCCTCGCAGTGGACGAGCACTTTCTTCTCGTCGACGTAGGTCACCTTTCCAATACGCCCGTTGAAGTAGCGGTGCTTTCCCGTAGGGTCGTTCTTGATGAACATCACTTGTGCGCCGACCTTCAGCACCATCGTGCCCGCCGTGGGGTAGCTGGTCTCAGGGAAGGTTCCCTCCACCTCAGCTTTATACCAGAACATCTTTCCTGTCAGCCGTGCCAGCTCGGAATCGTTGTAGTGGTCGGCCAACTGGTTGTGAGTCGTCAGGCGGATATAAGACCCTCCCCCCAGCCCCTCCCTGTAGGGAGGGGAGTATTCACCTTGTGCTTTAATGTTTCCAAGGGTATATGTATCCACTCCCCTCCCTACAGGGAGGGGCTGGGGGGAGGGTCTTAGAACTCTGTTGTTCAGCTGTTGCAGCGTCTCGGCCGATGGATTGCCGTGGCGTATGTCGTTGAGGATGGAGAGGAAACTGTCGTCCTGCTGTCGGTAGACCTTCTCGAGCTGTATGGTGACGTAGTCGGTCTGCTGCAGTGCCTTCGATCCGAAGAAATAAGGTGTGTCGTAGTAGTTTCTCAGCACCCGCTCGTCGTTGGGAGTGACCACGGGTGTCAGCTGTGACAGGTCGCCAATCATGAGGAGTTGCACGCCGCCGAAGGGCTTCATGTAGTCGCGATACTTTCGCAGCACGTGGTCCAGGGCATCGAGGAGGTCGGCACGTACCATCGATATTTCGTCGATGATGAGTAGGTCTACCGAGGCTATGAGCTGGCGTTTCTGCTTGCTGAAGTCGAACCGCTCCTCAGTCTTCGCCCCTGGAACGTAGGGCGACAGTGGCAGCTGGAAGAAGGAGTGTATGGTGACACCGCCGGCATTGATGGCCGCCACGCCTGTTGGGGCCACCACGATGGGGCGTTTGCGCGAGCGTTCCACGACGGTCTTCAGGAATGTTGTCTTCCCCGTTCCGGCCTTGCCCGTGAGGAAGATGCTGTGGCCGGTGTTCTCTACAAATTCCCACGCCGTGCGCAGTTCTTGGTTTCGTTCCATTATTGTGATTGCATTTATTAGCTAAAGAGTATTTTCAAATCCATGGTGAGGAATTCCTCTATGCCTAAACCGCCAGAACCCACCACTAATGAACGGTAGGGACGGAATGTGGCAGTGAACAGCGGAAGTCCGCTGTTGGCTGTGCGTCGACCACTTTTCACCTCTATTGCCACTATTCGCCGGCGGTGTATAAGCACGAAATCCACCTCGTCGCGCCTGTCGCGCCAGTAATAGACCTGATAATCGCAGACGGCTGCCTGACTTACAATATAGGCTCCGACAGCCGATTCTACATAGCGACCCCACGCCTGAGGGTTCTCAATTGCATCGTTGTAGTCCTCTTCGGCGTAGACATTGCGCAAGGCATTGTTATAGACTTGGAACTTTGGCACAGAGTTGTATTTTCTCGCAGTGTCCAAGGCATATTTCTGCAGGCCGCAGAGCAGACCACACTCGTTGAGCAGTAGCAGATAGCCAGCTAATGTTGTCACATTACCGGCGTCCTGCAATTGTGCTGCGATCTTCGTCAGTGATAACAATTCACCGCTATAGCAGCTTCCAAGCTCAAAGAGCTGACGCAGCAGCTGTGGCTTCTGTATCCTTGTGTCCATTAATACATCCTTTGCTATGGATGGTTCTATAAGTGCGTCCTTCACATAGTTGCGCCATCGTTGTTCGTTGTGGATATATTCTGCAGCACCGGGATAGCCGCCAAAGTAGATGTATTGTGGGAGCGTCCATCCGAAGCAGTCGCGCATCTCGGAGAAAGCCCAGTGTGGCAGGCGCAACAGCTCGAAGCGTCCAGCCAACGATTCTGTCAGCCCTTTTTCTATCAACATACGCGATGAGCCAAGCAGCACGACGGAGAGCTGGCGGTGTTCACGTGTGTCGCGGTCCCATTCGGCTTTCACCGTCTCGCTCCAGTTCTGTATCTTCTGCACCTCGTCAACCACGAGCAGGCGGCGCTCTTCGCCACGTGCAGCCATCTTCATGCGGCTTGCTTCCCATATCTGGACAAGCCACGTTGCCGACACGCCCACTACGTCATCGGCAGAACAACTGTCGAATGGTGTGCTGCACTCTTCCAGCACCTGGCCTATGAGCGTCGATTTGCCAACTTGGCGAGGGCCTACGATGACCTGAATCTTGCTGCGGGGTTCTTCCACCCTGTTTGCAACTTCTTGAAAATAAGTCCTTTTATACGCCATTGCGCAGAATGTTCAGTAGAGTTCTACAAAATGTTCAATCGAGCGAACAAAAATGTTCAGTGAAGTGTAAAGGTAATTTTATGCCGCAAAGGTACAATCTTTTTTTTAAAGAACAAGCGATAACGGGCGAAAATCTACATAAAAAGATTAGAGCCAAGCAAATGAGGAAGAAACTGAAAAAATGTTTATATTGAATCTACAGATAGCCGTTCCAGATTCCGCTGTGCCTGAGGTAGTTTCTGAAGTGCGGCTTTCTCGAACCAGAAGCGGGCGGAGTCGGTGTCGGCTTTCATGCCCAGACCGTCGCGGTACATCCTGCCGAGGTTGTTCTGTGCGGCGGCATGGCCTTGCAGGGCCGCTTCCTGATACCAGTAGCGGGCGGAGTCGTAGTTCTGCTCCACTCCCCTACCCGACTGGTACATCCAACCAAGGTTCGACTGTGCCAGTACATTGCCTTGGCGGGCGGCAAGCATGAACCAGCGGACAGCCTCCTCGTAGTCCTGGGCAACGCCCTGTCCGTCCTTGTACATCACTCCGAGATTGTTCTGAGCCATTGACAGCCCCTGTTCAGCCGCTTTCCTGTACCATTCTGCCGCCTCCTCGTATTTTCCTGCCTCGTCGAAGCGCAACGCCGTCTTCATCTGTGTCTTGGCGTCGCCATCATCGGCTGCATCCCATCCCTTTTTCGTTGGTGTGCAGGCAATGAGCAAGACAAGTAATAGTGGAACATGTAATTTGTTTAATTCGTTGTACATAAAAAGGAGGTCAATTGTAAGTGTCAGTTTCTCAGCTTTGGTAGTCGTCGCGCAGCAATGCACGGGCGAAGAAATCCATGTTCTGCTGCATCAGTTGTCGGCCATGTTCGGGGCTGACCACCGACTTCAGACAGGCATCGGGCAGCATATTATGGGCAATGAGGTGTTGGAGCATTTCGCCTGGTATCAGGCCGGCACAGCACACCAGCGAGTGGGCACCTTCTTGTGCCTTCCGCTTGTCGTAATAGGGGTTTCGCGGGTCGCAGACATATACCGGCGCGCCAATCGACACGGCAAAGCTGCGCATGGTAGGCGAGAGGTAGGCCATCACCGTCTCGCTGCCCTTTTTCCAGTCGGTGGGGAAGTCGCCGACGAAAGGTGTTTCCGACCACTGCTCAATGAATTTGCGGGCCTCGCCGACATTGGCAAAATAGAACAGCGGACTGCCGTCGTTGTCGCGCAGCAGTTCTTCATAGTGTGGGTGGTCAATGCGCTGATTCTTATGAAGTTCGGCGAGCACCTTCTCATAGAGGGTCTTGCCGCGCCCCCACTGGGCGGGACCGTTCAGGTACCATTCGCCACGGTAGTGGGCCATCATGGCGAGCATGAAATCGTTGGTGCGGGCGATACTGTCGTCATGCTGTGCCAGGTTATAGTAGGTCACGCTCAACCGTTCGCCGTCAGATGCGCGAAAGGTGACGCGGGTCGTTTTGAGGTCTTTTCCAACGGTTTTGTCGAAGGCCTCGCGCCAGTAAACGTCGATTTTGCGCCAGCTGATGGCCTCCACATCGTCGGCCTCTGCATTGTTGCCCACGGCACGCAGTACCATGGCCAGCCACTCCTGCGGCAGCAGTGCCAGTGGACCTATGCGATAGTCGTAGGCCAGCACACACTCGGCCATGTAGTAAGCCTCCTGCGGATCATCTATTCCCACTTTTGCATCATCGATTTCAGATTTGAGGTAGTGCTCTATGTGGCGCCCGCTGGTGAGATAACATGAGAATACGAAGAACTTCAGCGCGTCGCGCATATAATAGAAGTCGTCCATGAAGCTGCACTCGCGGAAATAGGCCGCCAGGGCCTCGTTGATGGGTGCCTCCTCAAACTGCTGGTCAATCATGTTGAAAAGCACTTGTGAGAGGGCTTCGATGGCGGGATTCTCAGGGTTGATCACCGATTCGTACTTGAACGTCATCACAGCATCCCACACGATGAGACGCACATCCTCTACGTGAGGCTCATCGGGCTGGTAGTCGTCGGGTGTGTCGAAAAATGGCAGACGCCTCCCATAGAGCTGCTGGTTCTTGGTAACGAAAGAGCGCCAGATGCCCGCATCGCAGATGATGTCCTCGAAATAGAGTGTCACGCAAAGGGCCACGCGCAGCCGTGCCTCCTGTGTCATATCGTTGGCATAGCCGCAGCGGCTGATAGCTTTCAGCATACGGTTGGCCAAGTTCA
This sequence comes from uncultured Prevotella sp., assembly GCA_905233425.1. Taxonomy (GTDB): domain Bacteria; phylum Bacteroidota; class Bacteroidia; order Bacteroidales; family Bacteroidaceae; genus Prevotella. Next base: position 27,956 of record CAJOEC010000012.1, read on the forward strand.
TGTAATAGAAATCGGTTGAGCTGACAACACCCTTAAGGTGGTGCATACGGATGTTCTGAATGGTGATTTTAAGTGGCATATCTGTTGTTTTGTTAAGATTCCGTGCAAAGTTATGCTTTTTTCGCCAAACCACAAAAAAATCCGCCCCGAATGATTGGAGTTTCAGCAAAAAGATTACTTTTGCAAGTGAAACGCGTAGTGAATGATATGTACAAGAGGGTTCTCGACAACATTATGCAAGTATAATAATCACTGATATAGTTTTGGTTCACAGCGCACGCTGCGGACAATCACGGCGGCCGCCATGGATATTCACAGCGGCCGCCGTGAACATTTTTAGCGGCCGCCGTGAATAAGCAAGAACGCTCCTCTTTCCCAGAAAGCTTCGTCCAAACTCCCGCTCTGGTACGTCCTCCCTCCTGCTATGCATACTAAAGGACTTTCGTGGCAACGGTTCGGCAGAGTTTTTCTTCACGCATACTCCAGAATCATGTCGGCGCTGATGCCGAGCTGGGAGTGGAGGCGCTTGGCCAAGGGCATGGTGATGCGGCGGCGACCGCTCATCACCTGGCTGAAGGCCGACTCGTTAATACCAAGTAGGCGGGCACCATCTTTCTGCCGTAAGTTGTGGGCATAGAAATAGTCCTCGATGGTGCGGATAAGCGGTGACTTCTCTCTCAGTGGCTTCAAGTCCATGAAAGTGTCCTCGTATGCTGCCATCTGTCGGCTTAACTCAGCAATTTCGCGGGTATAATTGTTGTCCATGTCTGGCTCCAGCATACCCTTTGTTGTGGCCTCTGCAATCAACTGCCCCACCCTCTGTTTCACGTTGTCGTATTCATTTCGGGTTGTCAATACCTTTTCCATATCCTCTGTTTTTTAAATTGTTGCACAATCTATTTTGTCATATTCTGCATGACTACCTACAAAACGTATGTTCATTACACCACCCACAAAGATGACCACTGCCACGATACGGTAGTTGTTGCCGCTTATATTGAACACATATCTGCCATTCTTCACGTAGTCGGCAGAAGGGAACATCTGCTTCAATTCTGCATGGCTTTTCCATTGTGCAGACTCCACTTCAGTTAACCATTTGTTCAACGGTTTGGCAGATTTCGCGTGAGTTTGCACAAAGTTACTCAGCAGCGTTTTGTTGGCTACAACCATCCTTGTCTATTTGATTATTCGGGTGCAAAAATAACAATAATTTTGCAGATGTGCAAATAATTTTACATATAAGTATAGTATTCTTAATAATTATAGTTAGCCCTCCACAATCTTTTGCCCGTATTTCAACGTTAGGTCGGCAAGAAGTACGGCGGTTTCTGGCTCGCTTTTCGGGGCTTCCTTTGGTTTCCATGCCACGATGAAGCGGACGGTGGCGGAATCGACTTGATAACCTTTCTGCTGCCACTGCTGTAGGCGGGTCTGCATGTCGCGGGAGAGCAGGGCGACGGGAACGCCGCTTTGGGGAAGGCAGAGCATGAAGTCGTGGTAGGTGAGCGCGTCGCCGCTACGGAGAGATAGGATTTCCTGCTTGCGCTGACGGAAATAACTGAGGAAGACATCTCTGTGCGAAAGTTGTAGTACGATTTCTTCGGGCAAGGGGTACTGATTGCGGTCAGTGGTGAATCTGAAAGTAGGAGGGTCGGCATTCTTGTCGGTCGACGAGGCCGTGGGAGTGGTTTGTACTGGGAAATCCTTTGAACAGAAATCGAAGAGGCTGCCGTTGGTGTGGATGAAGAGTCGGTTGCGGGCACGGGTCATACCGACGTAGTATTGGCGGAAGAGGTCATTGTCTTTGTCGGGGCGGTCGGCAAGGAGCATATAGACATCGTCAAACTCACGACCTTTGGCCTTGTGGATGGTGGAGACAGTGACACCTTCCCCTACGTCGCAGAAGTCCTCCACCGACGACTCGAAGACGAACTCATGTAGGTCGTTCATATACATGGCTTTGCCGCTGGTCTGCTCGAACAGCTCGCAGCAGCGGCGGAGGTAGCCAAGGGCCTGACTGGTGGCGTAAGTCTCGAAGGTCTTGCGCTTGGCCTCCTCCCAGAGTTCTTGGGGGATGATGGCGGGGAGTGCTTCACCACTACCCCGACAGAGTCGCCGGTTGAGGTATTTCAGTAGATAGCGCACCTCGGCGAGGTTCCAGAAACGGAAACCCTCCATCGACTGCACCAGACGGGCATCCACACCATGATGGTGGAGGAGGGCCACAAGGATGGCTGCCTCCTCGTTGGTTTGGGTCAAAACTGCAACAGAGCCATAGGACTTATGGGACTTATAGGACTCATGGGTCTTATAGGTAATCTCTGGTTCCTCGCAATTTCTTAGAAGTTCCTTCACCAACGGCTGGTACATATACTGCGAGACGTGGCGGGTGAGCGACACGCTGCCCTGCTCGTCGCGCATGGCCGTGATGGGGGTGGTCTTCATCCTGCCGTTAATGGTGCGCACGAAATTGTTGGCATAGGCCACAATGCTGTGCGAACTGCGGTAGTTCTCCGTCATCTCGATGATGACAGAGGAAGAAGACCCTACAGACCCTCCCCCTACCTGAAGATTTTGTCCGCTTAAGGACAAAATCGCCTGTGAGGGAGGGGAGTATATACATTTATCATTAGAATAGCCAACGGAGGAAGTAACTACTCCCCTCCCTACAGGGAGGGGCTGGGGGAGGGTCTGCTGCTCTGCGAGCATGAACATATACTTTGAGTCGGATCCTCGGAAACCGAAGATGTTCTGGTCGTCGTCGCCCACGGCAATGACTCGCATGGTCTCGTTGGTCTCCATCAGGGCTTTCACGAGGGCGTACTCCTCTGCGCTCATGTCCTGTGCCTCGTCGATGACGAGCACCGTCTTGGCCGTCTTGCTTGGTTCCACCTCGCCCTGAGCTATCATCTTCGCCGCACGGCTCACCACGTCCTTCGCGTCGTCGAGGTTGCCGGTGCGCCCTAACAGGTCGAAGCTGTAGGCATGGAAGGTCTTTATGTCGACAAAGTGGGCGGCATCGCCGATGAGTTCTTTCAGCCGCTGGCGGAACTCTGTGGCCGCCGCCCGCGAGAAGGTGAGCATGAGCAGTTGCTCGTGCTTCACGTCCTCCATGAGCAGTAGTGAGGCCAGTTTGTGTACCAGTACGCGCGTCTTGCCACTGCCGGGACCTGCCGCCACTATGATGCAGTGCGACTCCTTGTCGGCGATGATCTCCTTCTGCCGCTCCGACAGTTTGCCGAACAGCTGCCGGTACTTTGCCGCCGTAAGGTTGCGCTGTATCTCCGCGCCGCGCTCGCCCTTGAAATACTTGGCGATGAACCGCTTGTAGTCCATCAGGAAATAGTCGCGCACATACTGCTGCGCTGCCGCGTAGTCGCGCACCATGAGGTTGGCATATTCGCCCACGATGTGCACCTGCTGGATCTTCTGCTTGTAGAACTCGTTCAACATGCGGTAGTCGTCCTGCTTGTATCGCTGCTTGTTGTCCTTCAGGCGGCGCAGGTCCATGGCGTTGTAGAGCACCATGAAACCGCCGTCGAGCTTCAAGACCCCGATGATGGATAGGTAGAGCAGGGCCTCCTCCACATCGTCTATCTGAAGGTCGTCCGTCTTGGTGAACAATGAGCCGCCGCTGGCCTTCAGTTGGTTCAGCAGTTCGACGATGGAGAACTGGATAGCAGACCCACCCCCTCCCTGTGAGGGAGGGGAGTAGTTACCTTTGTTCTCAGAATTATCATCAGCAAGTGTATATACTCCCCTCCCTACAGGGAGGGGCCGGGGGAGGGTCTGATGGTTCTGTAGCCATTCCAGCGCAAAGCGGCATATTTCCCACCGGCGCTCGCTGCGCTGTGTTGTCGCCTCCTTGTCGGCCTGACGGGTGAGCGTCATGCCGTGGATAGCATCCTCGCGCTTGCGTATGTAGCTTTTTATGGTGAGGAAATAGAGCAGTGTGCGTATGTCCTTTTCGCGCGAAGAGGCGATGCCGGCGTTGGTGGCCTCGTCGTTCAGCAGCTTGCATGATGTGGTCAGGCCTTCGTCAGTAAGATGGTCAAGGATAAACTGTTCCAAGCGGGCGAAATTCTCGAACAGAGTCTTCGAGCGTCGTTCCGCGTTGCCGCCGTCGGGCAGCCAGGCCGTGATGTCGCGGCTGTCGGCCAGGATGCCCTCCTGACGCATACGTACCACCGCCGACACCACCTCGCCTTTCGTCATGCCTAAGATGTCGGCCAGATAGTCGATGCGCGACTCTGCCTCGCTGTCCTGCGCCTTGGCGATGTGCTTCTGCGTGATGAGCGACTTGATAATGCGCACGGCGTTCTCCCGCTCGTCGGCCCCGAAGAGTACCGACTCTGTGATGCGCTGCCGGGCCTCGTCCACATTCCTTACGGTGATGCCCGTGGCATAGACATGGGGCACGTTGTTGCCGCGCTCTAAATAGCCTGTCTGCTCCAGGGCGGCAATGGCTGTGCGCACGCGTGTCTCAACGTCGTGAACGGCATCGCTCCAGCCTGCCTTACGCGCTATCTCCAAGGCCGAGCAGCTCACTTGCCGTCGCTGGCGCGTCATGTCCTTCACCGCCCGCCATACCTGTTGGATCTCGCTGATGGAGAGCTTCGACTGGTTCAGCAGCACGAAGTGCTTGTCCAGGTCGCTGTCGCTGTAAAGCACATAGCACTGGGCGTTGAGCTGCGGGTCACGCCCGGCGCGTCCGGCCTCCTGCACGTAGTTCTCCAGCGAGTCGGAGATATTGTAGTGAACCACCAGCCCCACATCTTTCTTATCGACCCCCATGCCGAAGGCCGACGTGGCCACGATGATGCGCACCTCGCCTTTCATGAACGCCTCCTGGTTGTGAACCTTGTCGTCGCTGTCCATCTTGCCGTTGAAGGGTAGGGCGTGATAGCCGTCGCGGGTGAGGCGCGATGACAGTTCGTGAGTGCGGCGCGTGCGGGCCACATAGACGATGGCCGGGCAGTCGTGCTCGGCGAGCAGTGCCCTCAGCCGTTGGTATTTGTCCTCGTCCGTGTCGGCATGTATCACGCTGTAGTGCAGGTTGGTACGGGTGGCCGTGGTGGCAAACAGCTGAAGGTCGAGATAGAGCGTCTGGCGGAAATAGTCGCAGATGTCCTGTATCACCTTCTGCTTGGCCGTGGCCGTGAAGCACGACACGGGGATAGCCTGTCGGCACCCTTTCTTCTTCTGGTAGTCGCTGATGAACTTGCCGATGTAGAGATAGTCCACGCGGAAGTCCTGCCCCCAGGAGGAGAAGCAGTGGGCCTCGTCGATGACGAAGCGCACCACGTGGCGTTGCAGCAATATGCGCTCGATGGTCTTCGAGCGGAGCATCTCAGGGGCGATGTAGAGCAGCGATGCCTCGCCGTCCTGCACCTGCTTGATGGCCGTCGAGCGGGTGATGGGGTCGAGCAGTCCGTTGATGGTCACTGCGTCGGTGATGCCCCGCTCGGCAAGACTGTCCACCTGGTCTTTCATCAGCGACTGCAAGGGCGAGATGACCACTGTCAGGCCATGCACAGTGCGCCCGGCCATCAGTGCGGGCAGCTGGAAGGTGAGGCTCTTACCGCCGCCTGTGGGGAAGATGGCCAACAGCGAGGTTTGAGGGGATTTGCAATCCCCGACGGCGGCGCGTGCGGCCCGCTCCTGCAGTGGCTCGCCCTCGTAGGTGCGGAATGAGTCGTAACCGAAGAAGGTCTTCAGGTTGTAGTGTACGTCGAGCTGTCGGCGGCAGTAGTCGCAGCCCTCGGCGCAGTGTGTGTGGCGTAGCAGCTGCATGACGTACTCCACGCCAGGGTAGTTGCGGAGCACCCAGCCGGGGGTGACGCTGCGGTGGTCAGTGGTGTCGATGAGTGCCAAGGCGTATGCCAGCTCGCAAGGATACAGGTCGATGAGTGTTTCCACAGAGGCATTACCGCATATCCTGCCGGCATACATCTCCCTGATGAGGTCGGGGAGCGCGGGCGGCTCGCCGGCCACTGGAAGCCTGACACCTGGGAGCGCGGGCGTCTCGCCCGCATCATGCCCATCTCCCGCCATACTGATGAACCCACTGAACTCTTCCTGTCCTTCCAGAAGAGCCGTTAGGATATTGCGCTTTTCCTCTGGTAAAGCCCTCCACGCCGCTATCTCCTCCATCAGTAGGTCGCGGGCTTTCTCGCAGTCGTTCACGGGATTGTTCAGCTGTTCGCTCATCAGCTTGTCGTCCTTCACCAGCCGATGGTAAGGCCGTTCTGGGAAGAGCAGTGGCGACATATAGAGCGTGTCCACCAACTGCCATGTTACTGGCCTGTCGCCGAAGAGACATGGTGCATCGTGATGGATGATGTTATGGCCGCAGACATAGTCCACGTCTCTCAGAAAGGCCATCAGCCCCTCACGCGAGCTGTCATGATAGACGGCCCCGTCGTGGCGCAACGCCCCGATGTCGTGGATGCGGTTGTCGTCAGCCCCTGTCTCCACATCCACCACAGCCCAGCGTACAGTGTTTTGCATCCCTTTTGGCATATTGTCCGCAAAGGTACATCATTTCAAGCAAATAGCAAAAATATCCGCCATGAATGTTTGGTGTTTCAGTAAAAATACCTCCTAACTCTGGGTTAAGTGCCTCCTAACTCTGGGTTAAGTGCCTCCTAACTCTGGGTTAGGTGCCGTTGATGTAAATGATGATTAGAAAGAGATGCGCAGTCCTAAGGGTACGCTGAAGTCGAGGGGGTGTTTGTTATTCCATGTCCTTATGTTGTCGTCACTGCCTTTGAAATGATAGTGAAGCCCTGGCTCCGCGAAGAAACCTACGTGGGGTGTCAAGTTGTATTGCAGTCCGAGGCCAAGGCCTGCCGACCACTGTACTGCTGGATGCAGTCGCTCCGTGGTAGGCTCGTAAGACTGGCCGTCCATGATGTAGACACTTTCGAGGGTTGAGCGCAGAGGCAGATTGACAGAGGCTGAAAGTGAGAGATAGGTGCTGAAGCGGCGGCCTAATGGATAGTGCCACGACACGCTGACGGGCAGGCCGATATACTGTACCACCTGGTGTTGTGAAAGCGTGACGTAGGTGTTGCCCGACAGCATGTCGCTCGTCATCCGCTGGTAGTTCAGACCTATGCCCAACTGCCAGTGGTCGTCCAGCCTGCGGTTCAGCATGAGGCCGACGGTTAGCGGACGGTGGTGATGGGTCACGGAGTCGTAAACCATGGGGTTTGTCTCAGCATCAGCGTAAGGCAGTCTCATATCGCGACTATTGCCCATTCCGCTATAGGTCAAGGCGAGCTGCCAGTCGCCACCTTTCCCCTTCATAGGGGTTTGTCCGCCTTCTTTTTCTTTTGTGGGGATATATGACACATGGTGCTCACCTGCGGACACATGGTGCTCATCATCGTTTTGTATTTGTCTGCCGCCAATTTGCCTTTGCGGACAAATGCAAGAATCAGTCCCAACAGTTGGTGGAGAAATATGAGAACGTGTCCTTACAGTTTGCGGACAAATACCAGAATCTGTCCCTACTGGCAGTGGCCGAGAAATGCCTGGGCTTGTAATAGCATTACTCTTCCCATTATCCGCCACTACAGGAATTGGCTTCATGTTTGTCTGTTTCGTATATGTATGCCAATGCCTGACGCACAGTGGCACTGCCATGGCCAGCAGCAACAGTGCCAAAGGGCGAAGCCATCGGCGCAACAGAGCCTTGGCATGATAGAGCTGTGAGGCCGAGCTGTGGGGGTCGATGTTCAGCAGGGCGGCTATCTCCTTGTGCGTCATGCCCTCCAGCACGAAGAGGCGGAACACGTGGCGGTAGCCCTCGGGCAGGGCATCAACGGCTGCAAGGATTTCCTGCACGGCAAGTGATGACTCCGCCAGGTTCTCCACTGTTGGGGGTCGCAAAGCTGTTGCGGCACAGACCGAAAAGGGCTCCTGGTGCTGCCGTCTCTGTTGGCGTAGGTAGAGCAGCGACACACGGCGCGTCAGCATCGTCATCCATGACTCGGCGCGGGTGGCGTCCTTTAGTTTGCCGATTTGGAGGAATATGAGCAGGAAGGCGTCGTGCAGCAGGTCGTCGGCCACGGCCTCGTCGTGCACATAGCCCAGACATACCGCCCGCAACGGCTGGCGCATAGCGGTGTACAGAAGGGCGAAAGCCTCACGGTCACCCTGCTGACAGCGTTCTGCTATTTGCTGCAACTGCTTCGTGCACATATTACTATTTGGCTGCGGACGCGACACGTCGCGTCCCTACAAGTGGATGTACTATTTCACTACAATCTTTCGCCCGCCGGTGATGTAAATCCCCTTTTTAAGTGAAGAACACGTGGTCGGGGATTGCAAATCCCCTCCAACAGATTGCAAATCCCCTCCAACAGAATTTGCTGCTGCGCTCACTTTGCGTCCTTGCAGGTCGCAGACAGAATGGGCGGTGGCCGGTGTTGAATGGTCAATATCGTCAATCGCCGTAGAATCGCCGGGCTTCCCGCTGTTGCCCCAAACATACTTGGATATGTTCAGACCGTTGTGGCTCTTTCCGTCGGCAGCATACAAACAGGCACGGAATGGGGCTACCACATCGTCGGCATCTCCAGGGTGGAAACTGTAATCGGCGGGTGAATAGACGTAGTAGTTTGTGTTCCGCTCTGTTCTGCCGAGCGGCGACATGCCTGGCATGGATGACAGCCGCAGCCCTACCGTTGTTCCCACGAAGTCGATGCCTCCTCCGCGCACAATGGCCTCGCCAGTCATTGGCACGAGCGTATTCTCACCCGTGAACAGCAGACGGGAACCGATATATACCCCAAGGATATAGGGCTTGTAAGCCTGCATCTGCGACAGGGAACTGAGCGCTGCAACGTTGAGTGTGTCGGCCTCATAGCCATAGTAGCGCAGCACCTTCAGCATGTCGGGGTGGAGTACCTCGGTCTGGCCGTTTATGTCGTAAAGGCAGATATGGGTGGGACGGAAGGGTAGGACGATGGTCTCGGAGTAGCCGCGGCCAAGAGCCTCGTCGTCGGGATTGTCGTAGGAGGGCTTCATCAGGTAGCTTACGAGCTGAGTGTGGAAGGCCATCGGACAGTAGTAGTCGTAGCCCTCGCTCAGGCTGATGTTCTCTGCCTCCTGTCCGCGCACCAGATTGCGGCTCTCGTCCAGTCCTTGCGGAATGTTGCCTGAGGGGTCGAGATAATAGAGGCAGTTGGGGTTGGCCAGAGAAACATCGATAGTCGGGGATTGCAAATCCCCTCCAACAGATTCCAAATCCCCTCCAACAGATTGCTGTCCGCGTAGGTCTACGGCGACGGCCTCGGCGGGAACCATCAGATGCCCTTCATCAGATAAAGGCAACGGGAGCACCATTCCCCTGGCAGTCCAGTAGGTGTTCGTCCCTGAACGGGTGGTGAAGCATAGCGAGTCGATGGTCTCCAGACCGTATGGCATACCATACCCGGCCTTCAGCACATAGCGGGCACCATCGCGGAACACGGCATCGTAGGCGAAGGTTCTCTCCTCACTGGCGTTTGATTCCAGTTTGTTAGCGATGTGCTGTAGGGGTAGACCCTGTGCCAGCCCGCCGCCGCTGTCCCTGTCCTCAAGCCACAGCACGATGCCGTCGTCATCGCCCCTGCCACCACGTGCACCATAATAGTCCGCGTCACAGTTCGTCACCCGCACCCAGCCTTTGATGCGACTGCCGTAGAGCACAGCCTCACCTGTAGGGACGCGACGTGTCGCGTCCGTACGCCATGTTGCGTCCGCCCCTGTGCCAGTCCGCTGCTCACCATTATCGGTCAGCATGTCGATTGAGAATGTGGCCTTCATATTGAGCTTGCGCAAAGGAAGGATGGTGACATCATGGGTGCATATCACCTGCTCTCCATCAGCATCAGAGGCTATGCGCAGTTCAAGGTCGCCCTCAGGAAAAACTGGATATAACATCAACGTCAGTCTTCCAAAGGCGGTGATGGATACGAGGGTGTCAAGGCAAGGAGTGAGACTTCCGTCACTCCTGTCGCATGCCAGCAGATAGAGGCGGCCTTCAAAGACTGTGGCAGCGTTGTTGCGCATGCTCACTTCGACTTGCTGAGTAAGCTGTGCCAACCGATTTCCATGGATGGCTATGGAGTCTACGCTGATGTCGTTTGTGGCAGCATCTGCCGTCATGGTGAGCAGCAGACAGAAAAAGGAAAGAATCAGTTTCTTCATGTCGTTTTTACTTTAGTTTTCGTCCTTGCAAGTCATATATTGTTGAGATTTGAGGATTGAGGGTCGGGATTTGTGGGATGTCGTTCTCTATCCCCATCCTGCCGAAAGACCATTGTCTGGCCATTGTGGCGGGCTGGGCAGTGAGGCTGGGCGTTTCGGGTCGTCGGTCGTGCTGGCGGGCATAGTCGAAGGCCTCATACATACTTATGCAGCCGTCGCCGTCCTGGTCGGAATCTATCGGCTGCCCCTGCTCGTCGTGCTGGGCGATGGCGCAGGTCCAGTGATAGACGAACTCATCGTAGCAACGGTCTTTGCACGACCACGACATCTGTTCGGCGCTACAGGCGGCGGTGATGATGCAGCCGTCCTCAACTCCGCAACTCCGCAATTTCTCAACAAACGCCCCAGCATAGCACTGCCCCAGGAGGATGTTCATCGTGGCGGGATGGCACTGGCCGACCATCGCAGCCAATTCGTCTGGACTGACTTGCTCATTGCCCCACAGCCAGAGGCGGATGCCAGCGCCCCCAGCGGATTGGTCGCGGTCAGCGGTTCTCCCGCTGAAATCTGCATCGCGCTCGCCGTGGTCGGTGATGAAGAGAAAGATGTGGTCGGCGGAGGTCATTGTTGCTGCCAGTTGGCGGAGAGTATTGTCAACGTTCTGGCGGGTGGCAGCAAGCGTGAGGTCTGCCTGTCCGTCGCCGTCGAGGTCTGTGGGCGACGAAGCAAAGCCCCTGGCACCGTCGCGCAACATGTCGGTGGCCGGATTGTCGCCGTCGGCCATGAGCAGGGTGATGTGGTCCTTGGGTATGTTGCAGTCCTGCCTCAGCGTGCGGTAGAGGAAGGCGCAGTCGTTCCAGTAGCGCTCATGGTTGAACATCTTACTGCGCCCACCGCTGATGATGACGGCGTAGGTCTCACCTGAGAGCGCAGACGTCTCGTCTGCATCGGTTGCGGTCGTGATGACCGCGCTCCCAGGGCGGGCGAGGACGACTGCGCTCCCGAGAAGGGCCAATAATAGTAGGTGTCGCATTGTTTTCACAATGTAAAGGTACATAGAAAGCACAAAAAACTGCATGGGCATAGTGACATTTACCATAAATTAACGGACGGGGTTAAAAATTGTTTGCCGATGCAGTATTCTGGCCATGACAAGCACCATTATAGACAAAAAGAGACAGAAATATGCAACAAGAACAACCAACGACCGATATCGCCGTACTCATCATTTTCTTTACCCGCACGGAAATGCTCCACCGTACCTTCGAGGCCATCAGAAAGGCACGCCCCACCCACCTCTTTCTTTATCAGGACGGGCCTCGCAACGAGGAGGAGGCGAAAAGGGTTGAGGCTGCACGCTGGGTCGTGGCCGATGAGGCCATAGACTGGCCCTGCGACGTGCAGCGCAATTTCCATTCGAAGAACGCGGGCCTCTGGCCTTCGACCTACAACGCCATGCGGTGGGCTTTCTCGCTCCATGACAAGTGCATAGTGCTGGAGGAGGACAGCACGCCAGCACCGACGTTCATTCCTTTCTGTAAGGAACTGCTCGACCGCTACGAAAACGACCTGCGCATAGGCATGATTGCGGGCTTCAACCATGAGGAACGGACTGAATCGCCTTACGACTATCTTTTCACGACCATGATGCCCGTCTGGGGATGGGCTTCGTGGCGGCGGGTTGTCGATGGCTGGGACAGTACTTACTCAGTGGTTGACGATGAGTTCAACATGCGACAGTTAGAGGCCCTGAGCCGCCGCGAGGCAGGATGGAGGGAGATGCCGAAGATGATGCGCAAGCACAAACGCTCAGGACAGCCTGTCTACGAGACGGTGTTGTGGTCGTATCTTGCGCTCAACTCCTGCCTGACCATCGTCCCTACCCGCAACATGATACAGAACAGTGCCATATCTGCCGATTCAGTTCACTACAAGTCCGAACTCAAGACGCTTCCCCGCCGCATGCAAAAGCTGCTGACTATGCCGAGCCATGATGTGGAGTTCCCGCTCCGCCACCCCAAGATGGTCATCGAGGATTTCGAGTACAAGAAGCGAGTGTTCCGCATCATGGCGTGGGAACACCCGCTGATAAAGATTGGCCGCAGCCTTGAGGAACTCTACCGTAACCTGAAGTGTGGAAACTTCCGCCACATCTGTTCCTCTCTAAAAAACAAATGTAGTTTGATTCAGGAAAAATGACAACTTTTGCAACCGAAAACATGGGAGCCGTTGTGATAGATGGTCCCGTCATGACGCAGCGCCCCGATGTCGTGGATGTGGTTGTCGTCAGCACCTGTCTCCACATCCACCACAGCCCAGCGTACAGTGTCTATTGAGAGTATTGGCATAGTATTGCGAACAGTGGTTAGTGCGCTTCAAGCCAGTTGTCGCCCCAGCCGCTGTCGGCGACGAGAGGGACGGCGAGCTGGATGGCGTTCTGCATCTCCTGGACGACGATCTCCCCTACCCTACCCCGCTCCTCGGGAACGACGGTGAAGTTCAGTTCGTCGTGCACCTGAAGAATCATCTTCGAGCGGAGGCCTTCCTCTAGGAAGTGTTGATGGATGCGAATCATAGCCACCTTGATGATGTCGGCGGCGGTGCCCTGTATGGGTGCGTTTATTGCGTTGCGCTCGGCAAAGCCGCGCACAGTGGCGTTCTGGCTGTTGATGTCTGGCAGATAGCGGCGGCGGCCGTATAGCGTCTCCACGTAGCCCTTTTCGCGTGCCTCCTGCTTTGCCCGTTCCATATAGTCCTTAACCTTGGGGAACGTCTCGAAGAAGCCGTCGATGAGCTTCTTTGCCTCGTCACGCGTGATGTCGAGGCGCTCAGCCAGTCCGAAGATGGTGATGCCATAGATGATACCGAAATTGGCACGTTTCGACTTAGTGCGCTCGTCGCGTGTCACCTCACCGATGGGTTTCTTGTAGATGTTGGCGGCGGTCGCGGCGTGAAGGTCCTGCCCCTCGCTGAACACGCGGATCATGTTTTCGTCCTGCGAAAGGTGAGCCATGACGCGCAGCTCTATCTGACTATAGTCTGCTGAAAAAAATTGACAACCAGGCTCTGGCACGAATGCCTTGCGAATCTCTTTTCCGTCCTCGCCACGTATGGGTATGTTCTGTAGGTTTGGGTCGGTGGAGGAGAGTCGGCCAGTGGCGGTTACGCACTGGTTGAACGATGTGTGGATATGCCCCGTCCGCTTGTTGATAAGCAGCGGTAGGTTGTCGATATAGGTGGAGAGCAGTTTCTTCAATCCCCTGAAAGCCAGTATGTCGGCCACTATTTCGTGTTTTCCTTGCAGTTGTGTCAGTACCTCCTCCGAGGTGACGAACTGCCCCGTCTTTGTCTTCTTAGGCTTCTCAATGATTTTCATCTTTCCGAAGAGGATGTCGCCAACCTGTTTCGGCGAGGAGATGTTGAAACGCTCGCCTGCCAGTTCATAAATCCGGGCCTCAATCTCGTTCATCCTCGCTGTCAAATCTTTTGACGTTTGCTTCAGCGATTCGGTGTCGAGACATACACCAGTCATTTCCATGTCGGCAAGCACTGGCATCAGTGGCATCTCGATGTCGTAGAACAGTCGCTCGCAGTCGTGCTTCTTCAGTTCAGTTTCCAGACGGTTCTTCAGCTGGAGTGTTATGTCGGCATCCTCGCAAGCGTATTCATATACGAGGGTAGGGGAGAGGTCGCGCATGGAACGTTGGTTTTTTCCTCTTGGGCCAATCAGTTCATCGATGTGTACCGTCTGGTAGTTCAGGTAGGCCTCGGCCATGTAGTCCATGTTGTGACGCAGCTCAGGTTGGATGAGGTAGTGGGCTATCATCGTGTCCCACATCGGCCCTTGTAATCGGATGTTATAGTTTCTTAAAACTTCTAAATCGTACTTCAAGTTCTGCCCGACCTTCAAGATTTTGGGGTCTTCGTACAGTGTTTTAAAGATATTAACTATTCGCAACGCTTCTTCACGTTTAGCTGGAACGGGAACGTAAAACGCCTCATGTTCGGCCACTGAGAAGCTCAAACCCACCAATTCTGCATCGATTGCGTTGGTCGAAGTGGTCTCCGTGTCTAAACTGACAATTTCTTTTGTCAAGAAAAAGTCACAAATTAGACGCATTTCTTCCTCATTATCAACGAGTTTGTATTCGTGATGGGTCGTTTTAATGGTCTCAAAACTCGAAAATTTTGGTTCTTCTTCCCCGTCGGTCGGTTTTTCGTCAAATAGAGACAACTGAGCATTAGCAGTTTTTGGTTTTGTTTCAGCTTTTTTAAGAACTCTGTTTGTGAGACTCTTAAACTCCAGTTCGGCGAAGATTTTTGCAAGAGCCTCTTCGTCGGGGTCGGTCTTGGTCAGCGCGTCGAGGTCGAGGTCGACGGGAACGTCGGTCTTGATGGTTGCGAGGAAGTAACTCATTCGGATGTCGTCGATATGCTCCTCCACTTTTTTCTTCAATGCTCCCTTCAGCTCACCTGTTCGTTTCAGGAGTTCGTCCACGGAGCCGAAATCGTTTATGAGTTTTGTGGCGGTCTTCTCTCCGACACCGGGACAGCCTGGGAAGTTGTCGGCCGAGTCGCCCATGAGTGCCAGAAGGTCGATGACGAGGGTAGGGTGGGGGATGTCGTATTTCTCGCACACCTCTTTCGGCCCCATCACCTCGTAGCCGCCACCGTGACGTGGACGGTATATACGGCTGCGCTCGCTTACTAACTGTCCGTAGTCCTTGTCGGGCGTGAGCATATATGTCTCAATGCCGTCGATGGATTCGGCTTTTTTTGTCAGTGTGCCTATCACGTCGTCGGCCTCATAGCCATCGACCTGAAGCACAGGGATGCGGTAGGCGGCAAGCAGCTCCTTGATGATAGGAACTGCGCGTGTGATGTCCTCTGGTGTCTTCTCGCGTTGAGCCTTGTATTCAGGGAAGGCATCGCTGCGGAACGTTGGCCCGTGAGGGTCGAAAGCCACTCCGAGGTACTTCGGCTGTTCCTTTTCCATGACCTCCTGTAGAGTGTTCACAAAGCCAATAATTGCAGATGTGTTGAGGCCTTTGGAGTTAATACGTGGGTTCTTGATAAATGCGTAGTACGAGCGGTATATGAGCGCGTATGCGTCTAAAAGAAATAGTTTATCCATAGTTTTACAGAATTTTCGTGTAAAATTACTAAAAAAATTCTCATTACTGCAATTTTTTCACTACTTTTGTATCAAAATTCTACAATATGGACCAATTATCGCTTATAAAACGACCTATTGAGCAGGAATTTAATACCTTTACCGAGCTCTTCCAGCAGACGATGACATATAATGAGGGTCTGCTCGGTGAGGTACTGTCACATATCCGCCAACGTGGCGGAAAATTTATGCGGCCAATCCTAATGATGCTTATTGCCAAAAACTATGGCACCGTCACTGATGTCACACAGAACGCTGCCATCGGTCTGGAATTGCTTCATACTGCATCCTTGGTGCATGACGACGTAGTGGACGAAAGCCAGGAACGCCGCGGACAGGCTTCGGTCAATGCTTCGTTCAACAATAAGGCAGCCGTATTAGTCGGTGACTATATTCTCTCGACTGCTCTTCTGCGTGTGTCGTTCACCAACAACCAGCGAATAATTCAATATCTGGCTGAATTAGGTAGGACACTTGCTGCCGGTGAGATTCTCCAGCTCTCAAACATTCAGAACGAAGTCATCTCAGAAGATGTTTATTATCAGGTCATTAAGCAGAAGACCGCAGTTCTGTTCGAGTCGTGTGCCGCCATTGGTGCCCTTTCTGCCGGAGCTTCTGAGGAGGAAGTTAAGAAAGCTGGCGTCTTTGGGCAGAATCTTGGCATAATGTTCCAGATACGCGATGATATTTTCGACTACTATGATTCTAAAGAGATTGGCAAACCTACAGGGAACGATATGGCCGAAGGAAAACTGACGCTGCCAGTCATCTATGCCTTGAACAACAGTTCGTATGAGTCGATGCAGACTTTGGCCAAAAAGGTAAAGAACGGCACTATCAATACCGATGAAATCGCTGTCTTAGTTGAGTTTACAAAGCAGGCAGGAGGCATAGACTATGCCGAGAAATGTATGCTCGACTTCCATCGCCAGGCTTCAAAATATATCGACGATTGCGTGACGAACACCGAGATCCATGACGCTCTCACTGCCTATCTTGACTACGTTATCAAGAGGAACAAGTAGTTCGTCTACCTAACCACAATAAGACAAGTGCCGCCTAACTGCCAGTTAGGTGGCACTTATCTGTTAGTTATCCGGCGGTTATCTATCAGTTATCCGGCGGTTAACCATTAATATAGTGTAACATTGTTCAGAAGAACTTCGTTTCTTCGCCGATAACTTCACTGAGGAGCATGTTAGCAAGGCGTGATGTGCCAAGGCGCAGCCATTTGTTGGTAAGCCACTTTTCGCCTAATACCTCTTTTACGATGGTATAGTAGATTAGGGCATCCATGACGGAGTTAAGCCCTCCAGCGGGCTTGAAGCCAATCTGTATGCCAGTCTCATTGTAGTACTCCTTGATGGCTTGACACATGACGTAGGCTGCCTCTGGCGTTGCCGCAGGCTCTAACTTGCCTGTTGAGGTCTTTATGTAGTCGGCTCCAGCATACATGGCCAGGATTGATGCTGTCTTGATGTTTGCGGCGGTCTTCAGGCATCCAGTCTCTAAGATTACCTTCATGTCGTGGTCGCCGCAGGCCTCTTTCTGCTGCTGGATTTCGTCAACAACGGTCTCATAATCGCCTGCAAGGAAAGCACCTACAGGCTGCACGATGTCAATCTCCGTTGCACCGTCCTTGATGGCAAGGGCTGTCTCGATTGTCTTTACTTCAATGAGCGACTGGCTGCTGGGAAAACTGCCAGAAACACAGGCAATTTCAACACCTTCCACCTCTAATGTCTCGCTCACTATCTTGGCAAAGCGTGGATAGACGCAGATAGTGGCAACGTGGGGTAGGGTAGGGTAGGCCTCCTCAAACTGGTTAACTTTCTCGGTGAATGCCAGTACGCTCTCGTCGCTGTCGGTGGTCTTCAACGTGGTTAGTTCCACGCTGCCCATGAGGAATTTCTTCACCTCTGGTGTGTCGTTTTCATGCACTTTCTCGGCGATGATCTTCTTTACTGCCTCGCTTACTTCAGCGTCGCTGATGTTGAGATTGTACTTCTTCAGAGCCTCTTCTATACGGCTCGTTGGGAGTGCGTGATGATGTTCGTGACCACATTCGCAGTGGTTGTCGTGGTGCTCGTGTCCGCACTCACAGTGTTCATGATTGTGATTTTCTGCCATAGTTGTTATGCTTTTAATTTAGGGTTAGCTATATGCCGCAACGAGTCGCGGTTTGTCTTTTTCTCTAAGTTCTTCTTGAACTCTTCTGTAAGGTCTACGCCTGTCTGGTTGGCCAAACAGAGCAGTACCCACAGCACGTCGGCCATCTCGTCGCCAAGGTTTTCTTCCTCCCCGGCTTTGAAACTCTGGTCACCATATTTCCGAGCCATTACGCGTGCCAATTCGCCTACCTCCTCGGTCAGTACTGCCATGTTGGTCAGTTCCGAAAAGTAACGAACGCCATATTCTTTAATCCATTGGTCTACTGCTCTTTGTGCTTCTTTAATAGTCATTTCTACTCTTTGTTTTTAGTGTCCATACATATTGTTACTGGTCCGTCGTTTATCAGTTCCACTTTCATGTCCGCGCCGAACTCTCCATTGCCTACCGTCATTCCGATGGCCTCGGATAGCTGGTTGCAGAAGGCTTCATATAGGGGTATGGAGTGTTCATGACTGCCAGCGCGGAACCAGGAAGGTCTGTTCCCCTTCTTATAGCTCGCAAATAGTGTAAACTGGCTAACTATCAGACAGTTACCTCCAGTTTCTATGATTGAACGGTTCATAACTCCGTTGTCATCGTTGAATACCCTCAGATTGGCTATCTTCTTAACCAACCACTCTACGTCATCCTGCGAATCTTCGTCACAAACTCCGAGTAAAATCAGGAAACCGTTGCCTATTTCCGACTTTATTTTGCCTTCAATTGTCACACTTGCCTTGCTGACTCTTTGTATTACTGCTCTCATATTTTTTATTTTTTCTTTGCAAAGTTACTATACTTTTTTTGATCTGCCAAAAGAACTATGGATGAAAGTGCTGATACACTATTTGTGCTTTTGCTTTCCCCACTGTTTCCTCCAGTTCTTGCAGTTCAGCATCCTTGATTTTCTTTACTGATTTGAAGCTTTTCAATAGCTCATCTCTGGTCTTTGGTCCTATTCCTTTTATCTCGTCAAGCTCAGAATGTAGTGCCCTTTTAGAGCGTTTCTCCCTGTGGAAAGTAATGGCAAATCGGTGCACTTCGTCCTGTAGTCTGGTCAGGACGTGGAATAGTTCTGAATCTGTTTTCAGTCCTATAACCCTTGGAGGGAAGCCATAGAGTAGTTCGTTGGTGCGGTGACGGTTGTCTTTTGCCAGTCCTGCTATTGGTATTTCGAGGTTCAGTTCGTCCTGTATCACTTCTCGTATCACCTCCATTTGCCCTTTTCCGCCATCAGCTACTATGAGGTCTGGTAGGGGTTGTTCCTCTTCCATAAGGCGTGTGTAGCGTCGGTGTACGACCTCTTTCATTGAAGCATAATCGTCGGGTCCGACCACTGTTTTGATGTTGTATCTTTTGTAGTCCTGCTTGCTTGGCTTCATACTTTTGAACACCACACAAGCTGCTACGGCATCCGTTCCCGAGATGTTTGAGTTGTCGAAACACTCTATCTGGTATGGCATCTTCGGCAGTCCAAGTTTCTCCTGAAGCTCCTTCATCAGACGTACCTGTTTCTGTTCCGGATTCAGTTTCTCTGCCTGTTTAAGACGGTCGAACTTATACTGCTTTCCGTTCATTTCTGACAGTTCAAGGAGTGTTTTCTTGTCCCCCAGTTTAGGTATAGTGAACTTTACACCTTCCATTTCCATCTGTGGATCGACAGCAACTATAATCTCTTTTGAGTTGCTTTTGAAGCGTTTTCTCATCTCCACTATACCAAGCTGTAGCAGTTCCTCTTCACTCTCATTTAGCTTTTTCTTGTATTCGAAAGTGAACGACTGGTTGATCGCTCCATTCGCAACATGTATGAAGTTTATATAAGCTACCTTCTCGTCATTGGTTATTGTGAATACGTCTACATTATCTATAGTGTGACTCACAACTTCGCTTTTACTTACAAAGGAATCTATCAGAGTGTATCTCCTTTTCAATATCTCAGCTTCTTCAAATCTTAGTTCTTCTGCTAACTTCATCATCTTCTCGCGCATCTCGCGGAGAATTTGCCTTGTGTTCCCTTTCAGTATTTCTCGTGCTTGACGAATGTTTTCCTGATATTCCTCATAGCTTTGTTTACCTTCGCATGGGCCTTCGCATTTCTTTATGTGATACCTTAGACACACCCTGTATTTCCCGCTTTCAATTCCTTCTTTTAGAATAGGCATCTTGCAGCTTCTTGGGTGGCATAACTCCTTTATAAGTTCAAGCACCGCTTGCATAGAACCTATATGAGAGTATGGACCGTAGTAGGTTCCCCATTTCTTGTTTATTGTCCTTGTCTTGAAAACTCTTGGCAGGTATTCGTTGGTTATGCAAATGCTGGGATAGGTCTTTCCGTCTTTCAGAAGAACGTTGTACCTTGGGTTGTATTTTTTTATAAGTTCGTTCTCTAAGAGCAGTGCGTCTTCCTCTGTGTTCACAACCGTATAGCTTATGTCGTATATCTTGCTTACGAGCACTTTTGTTTTGAAGCGGTCTACCTCTGTATGGAAGTACGAGCTTACTCTTGCCTTGATGTTCTTTGCCTTGCCCACATATATAATAATATGTGTGTCGTCATAGAACTGATAGCTGCCAGGTTTCTCTGGCAACCTGGCAACAATTTGCTTTAGATAAGTCAAACGCTTTTCGTCTTCTTCCTTTGTCATTCCCTTTGTTTATGCGGGTTTCACGATATTCTGTTCCACGTGGAACATTTTCATATTACCATGAGCGTTGTCAAATCTATGCCCTTGAATAAGTCTCTTCCGTGCAGACCTTCGTCCCTTAATTCAATAATGAAATTAATATATGTCTGTTTAGGGTGGAAATATTGCACTAGTTTGTATGCTGCCTTTGCAGTTCCTCCTGTTGCTAATAGGTCGTCATGGATGAGGACAATGTCATCTTTCTCTATTGAGTCAAGGTGCATCTCTATCGTGTCAACTCCATATTCTTTTGAGAATGATTCCTTGATCACCGTTGAAGGGAGTTTTCCGGGTTTCCTTGCTAATACCAGTCCGCATCCCAGTTTACCTGCTAATGCTGCTGCCATAATGAACCCCCGGCTTTCTATTCCCACTATTTTTGTAATGCCCTTGTCTTTGTAAAGCTCGTATAGTTCGTCGAGCATAATTTTCATACATTCTGCATTTTTGTAGAGTGTTGTAACGTCGCGGAAATTTATTCCTTTCTTCGGGAAATCAGGAATGCAACGCAGATTGTCTAATAATACTTTGTTGTTCATTTTCTTTTGGTTTATTCGGGTTAATAATGTTTGTTTGTTTCACGTGGAACCTTTCTATCTGCCCATAAGCACAAGCAGGACGTTGATGTCGCTGGGGCTGATACCTGGTATGCGGCTTGCCTGTGCGAGGGTTTCAGGGTTAATCTTTGTGAGCTTCTGTCGTGCTTCGGTGGAGAGCGACTGTATGGTGTTGTAGTCGAAATGGCCTTTTATGCGAATATTCTCCAATCGGTGCATTTTCTCTGCCACCAGTTTCTCACGCTCAATATATCCCTTATACTTAATTCTTATTTCAGCTGCCTCGGCAATTTCTTCTTTTCTGTTTGCCGGGTGGTCGAGAATTTCCTTCAGTTGAGGAACATGTTCGGCGAGATTGGCGAAGCTGAGTTGTGGACGTGCTATGAGGTCTTCCATCTTCACTCCGTATTGCAGGGTTGTTGTTCCGAGCTGTTCCAGTACAGGGTTTATTATTTTTGGTTTTATTGGGAAGTTCTGGCAAAAGGCTTCTATTTCGTCAATGGCCTGTTTCTTCTCCATCCACCAGTCGTAACGATTTCTTTTTGCCAGTCCTATGCTGTATGCCCGTTCTGTAAGTCTTCTGTCTGCATCGTCTTGTCGTAGCAGGATGCGGTATTCTGCCCTGGAAGTGAACATTCGGTACGGCTCGTCAACGCCTTTTGTTACGAGGTCATCGATGAGAACGCCGATATATGCCTCGTCGCGGTGGAGTATGAATGTATCGTTTCCACCACATTTCATTGCAGCATTGATTCCAGCAACGAGTCCTTGTCCTGCCGCCTCTTCGTAACCGGTGGTTCCGTTTACCTGACCAGCGAGGAATAGACCTTCAATAATTTTCGATTCCAGCGTGTGCTGGAGCTGAGTCGGGTCGAAGAAATCGTATTCTATGGCGTAGCCAGGACGGTAGACCTTGACATTACGGAAAGCGGGCATTTGTTTCAGAGCTTCTATCTGCACTTCCATGGGAAGGGAGGATGAGAAGCCGTTGAGGTACATCTCGTTTGTGTCTTCGCCTTCAGGTTCAAGAAAGAGTGGATGTTTGTCACGGTCAGGGAAAGTGACGAGTTTTGTCTCTATGGAAGGGCAGTAACGCGGACCTATCGACTGTATCTGCCCATTGTAGAGTGGTGAGTCTGCGAGGCCGGAGCGTAGTATTCGGTGAACGTCGGGGTTGGTGTTCACCGTCCAACAGGAGAGCTGGTGGAGTGGGGTAGGGGTGGGACGCGCAACTTGCGCGTCATACGGAACAGGGGAAGTTGTTTGGAGGTTGAGATAAGAGAAACGATAGGGACGGGATTCGCCTGGCTGTTCTTCGAGGAGTGAGAAATCAACACTGCGGCGGTCAATGCGGACGGGTGTGCCAGTTTTCATACGGGCGGAGACGATGCCGTGGCGTGTTATGCTTTCTGTGAAATAGGTGACAGCAGGTTCTGCTATTCGTCCTCCAGGAATCATTTTCCTCCCTATATGAAGCAGTCCGTTTAGGAAAGTACCAGCAGTGACGATGACACATTTTGCCATGATTTCAGCGCCCCAAATTGTTCTAATTCCAGTGACACGAACTTTGTGGTCAGCACTTTTCACTGTTTTTTCACTTTCCCGTTCGCCACATTTCCCCTGTTTTTCACTTCTTCCATCGTTTTCCGTCGGTTCCATCGTGTTCTCTGTAAGCAGTTCGCACGCCTGATCCTGCCAGATGTCCAAATTGGGTGTTTGGTCGAGCATCGCCCTCCATTGCCAGATGAATTTCCCTCTGTCGCATTGTGCCCGAGGACTCCAGACGGCTGGACCCTTGCCAATGTTCAGCATACGGAATTGAATGGTAGTAAGGTCGGTGACTATTCCCATTTGTCCTCCGAGTGCGTCAATTTCACGTACAATTTGCCCTTTTGCTATTCCACCAACAGCTGGATTGCACGACATCTGTGCAATCTTGTTCATGTCCATGGTCACTAAGAGTGTCTTTGCCCCCATGTTAGCGGCGGCACATGCAGCTTCACAACCTGCATGTCCGCCGCCGATGACCACGACGTCGTAATTCAGTTTCATTATTTTATAAATTAATCGTGCACTTGCCCTTTATGTCCGCCGAACTTGCAGCTGCCATTACCGTGTATTTGCCGCTGTCCGACACCCACTGATGACTATTCTCGTCCCATGATGCCAGATCTTGTGGTTTAATCGTCATGGTCAGTGTCTGGCTTTCGCCAGGTTTCAGTGTGCGTGTCTTGGCAAATGCTTTCAGTTCTTTGGCTGGTTTCTCCATTACTTTAGTCTTTGGGGCAGCCACGTACAACTGTACGGTCTCCTTGCCGGCCACTGATCCTGTGTTGCTTACCGTTACGCTGATGTTGAAGTTACCGTCCGCTGCCCTTTCTGCTTGTATGTCGGTATAATCAAAAGATGTATAGCTCAGTCCGAATCCGAATGGGAAGAGCGGTGCGGTCTTGTTTTTCTCGAATCCACGGTAGCCTACGAATATATCTTCCTTATAGTGTACCTGTTTGTCCACTCCTGGATAGGCCTCTTTTCCGAACTTCACGTATGGATAGTCCTCGTATTTCGCAGCGAAAGTTACTGGCAGTTTTCCGCTCGGGCTCACTTTTCCGGTCATGACGTTGGCCAGTGCCGTACCGCTCTCGCTGCCTAAGTACCAGCAGTGGAGTATTGCGTCGGTCTGTTGAATCCACGGCATAGCGTAAGGGTTGCCACCAAAGGTTACGACAACTATTATTGCAGTCTGTTGCTTGGCTTCTGCCAGTGCAGTGATCAGCTCATTTTGCCCGAAAGATAGGTTATAACTCTCACGGTCGCCGTTTTCGCAGTCCTGCTTGTGGTTTTTGTTCAGTCCTCCTATGAAGATAATCAAGTCAGCATCTGCTGCTTTTTCTATTGCTTCCTTTTTCAGCCTGTCGTTTTCGTCTTGGCTCACCTTGTCCACATGGTCGTACATGGATCTTCCCGAAGCATATCCCTGGGCATAATCTATATTAATTGTACTATTTGCTTCAGTCAATGCTTTTTTCAGGGCGTCCAATGGTGAACTGTCGCGCAATGTCTTCAGTTCCGATGAGCCGCCTCCTTGTGTCAGCGAGCGAGTGGCGTTTTCTCCCACAATCAGCACTTTCTTATATTTCGTTGCTTCCAATGGCAACACTGCCGGAGAGTTTTTGCTGCTTTGGTTTCTGAGCATCACTATTCCCTCTTCGGCTATTTTCCGGCAAGCGTCATAGTGTTCCTCAGAGCACTGCGAACCAATGACTTTCTCCGGATTCATCGCTGTGCGGAATATCAGTCGCAGCACACGGGCCACCTTCTCGTCGAGCACCTTCATAGGCACCTTACCCTCGTTTATAAGTTTCTCGAATGGCTGTGCCAGATAGTAGTCATCGTAGGTGAACTCGCTCTCTTTCAGCTTGCCGTCGGTGAACGTTCCCATCTCTATGTCCAGTCCTCCGTGGACGGCCTCCTGGGTGTTTGTCGTTCCGCCCCAGTCGCTGATGAGTGCTCCGTCCCATTTCCATTCCTTCTTCAGTATTCCGTTGAGCAGTTCGTCGCTGTGGCAGCAGTGCACCCCTTTCCACAGGTTGTAGCTTCCCATCACCGACCACACGTGAGCCTCCTTGACTGCCTTTTCAAACGGATAAAGGTAAATCTCCCTCAATGCCCTTTCCGACACGTTCACGTTCACCCTGAAGCGGTCGGTCTCCTGGTCGTTTAGCACGAAGTGTTTCAGGCAGCAGGCCACGCCGTTCTTCTGTGCTGCCACTATGTAGGGCACAGCCATTTTAGCGGCGAGCACCGGGTCTTCGCCCATGTATTCGAAGGCTCGTCCGTTCAGCGGTGTTCGTGCGATGTTCACGCCCGGGCCGAGCAACACGTCCTTTCCCCTGAAGGCGAACTCCTCGCTTAAGCTGTGTCCGTAGAGCGAAGACAACTCCTGGTTCCATGTTGCAGCCAAGCATGTCAGCGACGGGAACGCCACAATCGAGTCGTTGGTCCATCGTGCCGGCATCCATGTGTTCCATTCCAGCTCTTCGCGCACACCGTGTGGTCCGTCGTCCATGTTCAGCTGCCTGATGCCCAATCGCGGCACTCCTGCCGACGTGAACTTGCTCTGTGCGTGCAGCACTTTAATCTTCTCGTGGGTGGTCATCCGTGAGATAGCGTCCTTCACGCGCTCTTCCAGTGTTGCTGACATGTCTTTGTAGACTGGAGTGGTCTGTTGTGCCTTTGTGCAGACCATGACCATCAGTAGTGTGGCCATTAAGAAAATCCTTATCATAATATTTGATGTTTAGGTTCTTGCTTAGAACGGGTGCAAATTTACAACATTTCCTTGAATAAACATGTATTTTTCGTAAGAAAATGTGAAAACTCTTGGCCATTTCCTTGTTTTTCCTTAATTTTGCACCACAAAAGGAAAAAAGATATGGATGCAACGAACAATATTTTCGCCGACAGCCCGTTAAGGAGCGTCGCTGCCGCATTCGGTGGCGAGGAGCAGATGCTGTCAGAGATGCTTAAAATGGAAGAGTGTGAGGCCTGTCCTGTGACCCGTGAACAGATGCTGCGACTTGCCTCTCATTTGCGTGACATGGCCAAGGCCCGCAACCTCAGCATCAGCATGGGGCCGAGGGTCACAGAGGTGCGCCCTCAGGAGCTGGAATGCGACGTGGTGCGTTTCCAGAACAACAAGGAGAAATGGGTGGCTCTCGTAGGGCTTCTCGACGGCTACCCCTACGAGATATTCACAGGTCTGCAGGACGACGACGAGGGCATCATGCTGCCTAAGTCGGTCACTAAGGGAAAAATCGTCAAGCAGGCAAATGCTGACGGCACGAAGCGCTACGACCTTCAGTTCACCAACACCCGTGGCTACAAGGTCACCGTAGAGGGCCTCTCGGAGAAGTTCAACCCCGAATACTGGAACTATGCGAAGCTCATCAGCGGCGTGCTTCGTTACCGTATGCCCATCGAGAATGTCATCAAGCTCGTAGCCTCGCTCCAACTCAGCCACGAAAGCATCAACACCTGGAAGAACGGTGTGGAGCGGGCACTGAAGAAGTATCTGCCAGGAAATGCAACAGAAAGCGATGACGATGCCTAAGGACAGCATATTCCTTGACAATGTGCGCCTCTATGCCTTCCACGGCGTGGCGGAGCAGGAGCGTCGTGTGGGCGGATGGTTCAGCGTCAGTTTGCGTGTACATTATAATTTTGAGAGGGCAATGGAGACCGACAGCGTTGACGACACCATCAGCTATGCCGACCTGTTCGAGATTGTCAAGCGTGAGATGTCACTGCCTTCGAAGCTCCTCGAGCATGTCGCCGGGCGTATTGTCCGCACCGTCAGCACCCGGTTCCCCGGTGTGGAGCGTGTTTGGGTGAAGGTTGTCAAGGAGAACCCGCCAATGGGCGCCTGCTGCGACGGTGCAGGCGTGGAGGTGGAAATAACAAACTAATACCAGTCTCAAATGATTAAAATAAACCAGGCATATTGCTCTATCAGCATACTATTGTTGGTGCTCATTTCCCTTTGCCCACTCCCGGTAGAAGCTGCCGTGAAGAAGACGTTCACGCTGGTCATCGATGCCGGCCATGGAGGCAAGGATCCCGGTGCAATGACTAAGAGGACAAAGGAAAAGAACATCAACCTGAACGTGGCGTTGGCCTTTGGCCGCTACGTTGAGGACAACTGCCCCGACGTAAAGGTGATTTACACCCGCAAGACCGACGTGTTCATCCCCCTGCACGAGCGTGCCGCCATAGCCAACCGCAACAAGGCCGACGTATTCATTAGCATCCACACCAACTCCGTCACCGGGAGTAAGACCATTGCCGGACTTGAGACCTACACCATGGGTAATAGGCGCAGCGACGAGAAACTTTCAGCCGCTATGCGCGAGAACGACGTGATACTCATTGAGGACAATTTCCAGCAGCATTATTCCGGCTTCGACCCTCGCTCGCCCGAAAGTTACATCATATTCGATATTATCAACGATGCCAACATACTTGAAAGCATCAAACTGGCAAAGAAGATACAGCAGAAAGTGTGCCGTACCGCCGGCCGTCCCAACAAGGGCGTGAAGCAGGATGCCTTCCTCGTGCTCCGCGAGACGTCGATGCCCGCCTGCCTCATCGAGCTGGGCTATATCACCACACCGTCGGAAGAGGCAGTCCTTACTAACAAGAAAAGTGTCGATGCCATGGCGCGAGGCATCTACCAGGCCTTTGTCGATTATAAGGCTGAGAAAACAGGGAACGAAAGACCCACCCCCGAGAGACCCACCACCGAGAGACCCACCCCCGACCCCTCCCTGCGAGGGAGGGGAGTAGATACCTCTGGTGTCGACAATCCTTCCACAGGCAACGCTACCACAAGCAAACCTTCCACTGGCAAACCATCACCTGCAAAAACTGATGACAAAAGTAACTACTCCCCTCCCTCACAGGGAGGGGCCGGGGGTGGGTCTCCCATCTTCAAAGTCCAGTTCCTCACCAGCGACCGCAAGCTGAAATCGTCCGACTCCCGCATGAAGGGTCTCACCGGCGTTGACAGCTACAAGGACGGCGCATTGTGGAAATACACCGTAGGCTCTACCACCGACTACTCCGCGATAAAGAAACTGCGGCGAGAGGTCGCAAAGAAGTTCCCCCAGGCCTTCATCGTCGCCTTTCGCGACGGCAAGAGAATGGACCTCGACACTGCCATAAGCGAAGCCACCAAGAAATAGGCCATATATGGCTTGTATGCACTATTGGCCTAATAAGTCCCACCAATTCCTAAAAAGAAAACAATGAAACTCTCCAAAGAAGTAAAGATTGCCCTCATGGCCATTGTCGCCATAGTGATAATGTATTTCGGAATGCAGTTCCTCAAGGGACTCATCATGTTCTCCTCAGACAGTACCTACTACGCCCATTTCCAAGATGTCAGCGGCCTGTCGGTCTCCAGTCGTGTCTATGCCAATGGCTTTCGCGTGGGTGTGGTCGAGAACATCGACTACGACTATGAGCATCCCGGAAACATTGTGGCCACCATTGGTTTCAACAACGATATGAAGCTGCCACGCGACACTCGTGCCGAGATCAGCAGCGACCTGTTGGGCAACGTGAAATTAGAGCTTTGCATCGGACAGGACAAAACTGCTTTCCTGCACGAGGGCGACACCATCGAGGGAGGAGCCACAGAGGGACTGATGGCCAAGGCTTCGGGCATGGTGCCGCAGGTGGAGCAGCTTTTGCCGAAACTCGACTCCATCCTCACCTCAGTGAACGCGCTGCTGGCCGAGCCGGCAATAAGGAACTCGCTTGGAAACGTTGAGCAGATCACGGCCAACCTTACCGCCACCACCAACCAGCTCAGCCAGCTCACGGCACAACTGAACCGCCAGGTGCCCCAGATGGTGGCCAAGGCCGACACCATGCTCGACAATACCGGTACGCTCACCCGCCAGCTCAAGGACATCAACCTCGTGGCGACAATGCAGAAGGTGGACAACACCATGGAGAACCTCAGACAGACCACGGCGGCAATGAACAGCCGCGAGGGAACGCTCGGACTCCTCATGCACGACCCGGGACTCTACTACAACCTCAATGCAACAATGAACAGCGCCGACTCGCTGCTCATCGACCTCCGTCAGCATCCGAAGCGCTACGTCCACTTCTCGCTCTTCGGAAGGAAATAGGGATTGACTTATTATGGTAGCGACTGCCGCTTCGCGGTCTATGAAAAACCACACAAGACCGACAAAAACAAAAGAACACCGACGTTGTTTCGTTTTATTGGCCCTGCTGCAATGTCTTGCGGCGTGCCAGGACAATGCTGGCATGTCGCCGCTGCCCAACGAGAATGCTGCCTACTACTGGCGCACCACGTGGAGCCTTGACTCCACTGAGCTTGACTTTCTAAGCCGCCATAACATCACAAAACTTTACTGCCGCTTCTTCGACGTGGTCATGGCCGACGACTCGCTGCCCATGCCCAACGCCACCATCCGCTTTCCCGATGACTGGAGCGCGGGCGTCTCGCTGGCCGACATGGGGGATAGCGCAAATGGTGCAACCGAGGGAGACGCAGCGGAACGTTTGCCCGAAGGCATGGAGCTGGTCCCCACCGTCTACATCACCGAGGACTGTATGCACACCCCCGCAGCCACCCTTCCCGCCGCCTCCCCGTCGGAAAAAGCCACCGTGCCCGCTGGTTTTCCAGCGGGAGAAGCCCTCCCCGCAAAGCTCGTGAATCGAATCCTCCAGATTGCCGAGACCCACTCCCTGCCGCCCATCCACGAGATTCAGATTGACTGCGACTACACCCTGCGCAGCCGCAAGACCTACTACGACTTCCTCAATCAGGTGCGCAGCGAGGCCGCCCGCCACTCCCTACGCCTTTCCACCACCATACGTCTGCACCAGCTTTCGATGCCAGCGCCACCAGCCGACTACGGCGTTCTCATGGTCTACAACACCGGCGACCCCCGCAAATTCGCCGAGCGCAATCCCATCCTCGACATCCGCGACGTTCAACCCTACATGCGCTATCTCCCCGACTACCCGCTGCCCCTTGCAGCCGCCTATCCCGTCTACTCGTGGCAGCGCTACATTGCCGGCGTGCGCGTTGAGCATACCGTCGACTCCACTGAGATAACCAGCGTTAAACACTTGGTGGAGAAGACACGCCCCGACATCGCCAACACCATTATAACATATCACTTGGACAAAGAAAACATCAAACGCTACAACTATGAAACATACTGTGAAATCTATCGCCATTAGCCTCCTCCTGGCCGCGTCCGGCGGTTCGCCCGCCGGAGCCTGCATCTGGATGGACACCCACAACGACTACCTCTACAGCATCTGCGACCCTAACGACTTCCAGAACCGCGCCGACCAGGTTTGCAACGACAACTGGAAGACCTACTTGGGACTGCCCGCCGACAAATTTTTCTTCTTCGACGCCAAAGATGTGGCCGCAGCCGCCCGCCAGCGAAGCGACGAGCTGATGGCAACATACGCCGAACAGCTCGGCCGATACCTGGACTGCGCCAGAAGCGTCTGGAACGAGCAGTGGGACTATCCCACAAAACAGGAGCTAACAGAGCGGCGGCAGACACTCCAGCAAGTGAAAGCCTACGCACAGGCGAAGCTGAAGACCCGTCTGCGCAGCCAGCACGCTCTGCTCTTCATGCGCTGCAACATGCTTCTCGGACTGAACTCTGAGAACATCACCTTCTGGGAGCAGACGGCAAGCCAGTACATCGAGACCATCTACAAGGACATGATGCTCGACATCTACGCCGGTGCCCTGCTACGTACCGGACGCGGCGACGAGGCTGGTGCCATCTACGCCAAGCTGGGCGACTGGCAGAGCCTCATGACGCAGTACTACAAGCGACGCTCATTCCAGGCCATCAGCGAGGAGTATCACCGCGATCCCAACTCCCCAGTGCTGCCATTCATGCTCCAGGACTTCGTGAACAACGCCCAGGAGGCCGTCGACCAGGCCATCCCCGACTACTACGGGCCACAGGGAAAGCTCTTCGTGCGCGACATCACCAAGGACGAGGCTATGCAGATGTGCCAGTTGGCACGACAGGCGGCAAGCGACGGTCGCTCCTCAAGCCCCGCGATGTGGCAGAGCGCACTGGCATGGCTCGAATATCTCTTTGGCGACAAGCAGAAAGCCATGGCCGACATCATGGCCACGACGGCAATGGAACGCACCACGGCTGCCACCGTGTCCGCCGGTATTCCGGCGGGATCCGCCCAGCGCATCAATGACTGCGCCCATCTGCTGCGCCTCTTCATCTCGGCAGCCAACACCGCCGCGACCGACCTCGCCAACCCCCGCTACGACAGGCAACTGGCACGCGAGCTGCAATGGCTCGACTCTCTCGGCAAGTCCGACGGACACTATCTGAGGGCCAAGGACCGACTCGTCCACCAGGTGCTGGCCGACAAGTTTTTCCAAGGCGGAAGAAAAGGCACCGCGCTCGCATTGCTACGCTCCGTCGACGCATACTGCTATTATGACTATGTCGACACCATGAGCGTCGCCAGCCTCAAGGAAGTCATTGCCTACAACAACGACATGAACCACCGCGATCTCGACAGAAGCATCGCTCCAGCCATGACCCTCGACGCCGACGAGCTGAACGACCTCATGGGCACAAAGCTGCTGCGCCAGTGCCGGTGGCAGGAGGCACAGCAGTGGCTCAGCAAAGTGTCGGAAGGGTTCTACGCCAAGAAAGGCTATGCCATCTACGCCGAGAAGCGGAAATGGACTGTGGAGCCGTGGATAAAACGCCAGTGGCTGAAATACAACCAATGGGAAGACACATACGAGAGCCATCTCAAAACCAACCCGAAGCTCGCATTCGCCCGCGAGATGCAGGAACTTGAAGCAGGCCTTGGCGTGCTCGACGGACTGGAGCGCCAGCAGCGCTGCTACGACCTCGCCGTGCGCTACGCCCAGACCACATTCACCGGCGACTGCTGGTTCATCATGCGCGACATGAAAAGCGTAAACGACACTCTGCGGGCCAACGAGACCGACCTGCAGGCAAAGGCCAGGACTCTCCTCGCCACCGCTGCACAGACCACCGACAAGGCTCTGCGCCGGAAGGCTCTCTTCGCATTGGCCTACAGCGGACTATACAGCGAGCAGCAGTGGTGGTACACCGAGGAGTGGGACAACAACGCGTACAAGTACATCAGGGTCCCGCGTCCGCAGGCCATGCAGTTCAAGGCATTTGCCACACTTGCCGACTACGACCGTGGAGGCCAGGCCAAGAGCACCGACTACATCTCCCGCTGCGACGAGTACAAACAGTTCATCAAAAAATCCGGGATGAAGCAGTAAGCCGTCTCTGACATGTCTCCAAAGGCCCTTCGGGATGTCTCCAAAGGCCCTTCGGGACGTCTAACAGTTCGCGCCGTGCGAACTCCCAGTTCGCGCCGTCCGAACTCAGAGTTCGCACGGCGCGAACTATTTGGCATGTCGGGGACGCCTATACTGCATTGCCGAAATCCCAGGTCCGCATACCATACGGCAAAAAAATCAGCCCTGTACGGTTGAAAAGCCCTGAAGGGGCGACAAGACTACAGACGGGGGTGAAACCCCCGGTAAGTCGGCACAAGACGAAAGCCCTGAAAGGGCGATAG
>CAJOEC010000012.1:59918-60544 GCA_905233425.1 uncultured Prevotella sp.
TTTCAATTCCTATTACCGGGGGTTTCACCCCCGTCTGTAGTCTATCGCTCCTTCGGAGCTTTCCTTGCATAGACTTTCAACCGTACAGGTCGAAAAAATCTGCCCTGAATGTTTGCCGTTTCAGGAAAAATGATTACTTTTGCAAACGAAAACGTTATAACAGCTATGGACAAGAAGGTTCTTGAGAATATCAGACAAGTCCTTATGGTGCATCTGCCCAAAGGAGCGGAGGCCATACTTTATGGCTCACAAGCCCGTGGCGATGCACGCCATGATTCAGACTGGGATATTCTCATTGTTCTTGACAAGGACAGACTCCTGCCCAGCGACTACGACACTGTGACCTATCCGTTGGCAAAACTGGGATGGGACTTGGGAACAGAAATAACCCCCATTATGTACACTAAGAAAGAATGGGAATCCAGTCGGATAAGCCCTTTCTACCATAATGTAATACAAGACGGAATAAAATTGCAGAAAACTTGATAAAAGAACTTATCGGAAAGGGATATATCCTTTCCGACGATGTATAGGGTTTGATAATAGAAAACAAAACAAATGATTTATAACAAAATCAACGAAATACCATTGTATTAAAGCACTTTAGCAGATTTGGCGATAATTAT
>CAJOEC010000013.1 GCA_905233425.1 uncultured Prevotella sp.
TGCCTATCACAAAGCGTTGATACACAAAACTATAAAATGTCATCAGATAGCAAAATCTATGCCAAAGCAGATGTAGAGTAAATGAAAGAGCCCTATGCTATAGAGTAGAAAATGACAGGAAAATTTGGTGATTCCAACTAAAGTGTATAATTTTGCAGACATATTAGTGACATAATAATTATTCTTGCTATGAAGACTTTTGTTTTATCTTTGCACTGTCTGGCTCATCTTAAAAAAACAATCAATATTATGGAAAAAAGACTATTTACTATTATTGTGTCGGCAGTTGCAACGCTGGCTGCCGCAGCCCAGGACGGGAGCCTTCCCCTTGTGGAGGAAGGCAGGACGTGGAACATTGTCGGTCTGCATCCAGGCGCCACCATTGAAGACTGCGACTACACAGACCTATATGGACGGCCTTGCGTTGGAAAACCACACCAATATGTGATTGAAGGCGATTCCGTAATCGAGGGGACAGCCTACAAGAGGTTGCGATGTGGAGGAAAAACGACGACCTACATGCGTCAGGAAGGCCCGCGGGTTTATGTCTATTACTCTGGCGAGAGCCTCGCATACGATTTCAGCCTGAATGAGCGTGACACGATTGATACCTTTGGAGGCAGACTGGTTGCAGACAAGGTGGACACCGTCAAAGTCAATGGTGTCTGCCGCCGCCGGCTGACGATGAACTGTATATCTGAGTTTGGAGATGATGGTGGTGAATGGCTTGCAGACATCTGGGTTGAGGGCATTGGTGGTGCGGTTTCATCGCCCAGCCTTTTCCCGATGTGGGCGACAACCGGCAATTCAGCGAGGATGGAGAGTTGCCTGCAAGACGGAAATCTTCTGTTCTCGTGGGATGATTTCAAGGCTTCCGGCATTACGGCGGACGATGCCGGGAAGTGCGCCACCCCCGCCATCGCCTACGACAACGGCAGGCTGCTGTTCTCCTGCGCGACGGAGGGTGCTGAGTGTGTCTACGAGATAAAGTGCGCCGACGCGGGCGGCGGGCGAGGCAACGAGGCAGTCCTTGGCCGCACCTACGAGATTAGCGTCCGTGCCACCCTCGATGGCTGGCATGACAGCGACGTAGCGGTGGCCACCATCGGGTGGCGCAACGGCCGCCCTGTTATGGAGGGCTTCAGCAGCGTCACGATGGATGCCGGCGACGGCAGCGCCGACGTGAACGGCGACGGCGCGGTCGACGTGGCCGACATCGCAGGCGTCATCGCTGTCATGGCGGAGAAAGCGTCTGAGTAGGCGACGTTGCCAGTCTCTCTTTCTTTAACCTATAATTATCGTGTAATTGAACATTAATGTCTCATTAATAATTTGTGCACAGCAATTAATGTATAATTAATGTTCAATTACATGGCAATTATATGTTAAGAACAAAAACATGAAGCAATGTTCACGGTGCTGTCGTGGTTGTCAGTGCCCCTTGCGGGGCATCGGGCTGGCACGGGGCCTGCCCCTACACCGGGCTATGGGGCGGACGCGACACGTCGCGTCCCTACAGGATGGTGGAAATTTTTAGTTTAATTCTTTTTCCGCTTTTTCCTTGAGTGTTACTCAGAAAAGCGGTAACTTTGCACCGTTGAAACAAAAACATATAATAACTAATTATAATAATGTTTCCATAACAATTCAATGCGTTTGGTCTGACATGTAATTGCCATGTAATTGAACATTAATTTCTCATTAATTATTTTGTGCGCAGCAATTAATGTATAATTAATGTTCAATTACATGACAATTATATGTTAAGAACAAAAACATGAAGCAATGTTCATGGTGCTGTCGTGGTTGCCAGTGCCCCTTGCGGGGCATCGGGCTGGCTCAGGGCGGACGCGACACGTCGCGTTCCTACTGGGTCATCGGGCTGGTACGGGGGCGGACGCGACACGTCGCGTCCCTACTGGGTCATCGGGCTGGTATGGGGGCGGACGGACGCGACACGTCGCGTCCCTACTGGGTCATCGGGCTGGTACGGGGGCGGACGCGACACGTCGCGTTCCTACTGGGTCATCGGGCTGGCACGGGGGTGGACGCGACACGTCGCGTCCCTACTGGGTCATCGGGCTGGCACGGGGGTGGACGCGACACGTCGCGTCCCTACTGGGTCATCGGGCTGGTACGGGGGCGGACGCGACACGTCGCGTCCCTACTGGGTCATCGGGCTGGCACGGGGGTGGACGCGACACGTCGCGTCCCTACTGTGCGGGTCATGGGGAGTTCGCAGAAAAGGGGCCTGGGAGGACTTGGAGTTCGCGCCGGGCGAACTGTCAGTCCGCACGGCGCGAACTCACAGTTCGCCCGGCGCGAACTTTTTGGGGTCTCGGAGGGGGTGACGAGTGTGGCGGACGAGGAGGACTGAATTGTTACCGAAATCCGCCTTTTCTGCTAAAAAAAACTAAATAGTGTGGGCGTTTTCATGATTTCTTTGTACCTTTGCACCCGCTTTTCGGAAAGCACCCGAGAAATTAAGTGCATAGTGCATGGTTCAAAGTGCATAGTTGAACAGTTTTATCGTGTGATGGCGAATTAAGCAATTAATTAATTATCAACAACTTAATTTAGAGTAACACAAAAAGTTATGAGAGAAATCACAATCAACGGCCAGAAGCGTGAGGCTACTGGCAAGAAGGCATCGAAGATGATGCGCAAGGAGGGTCTGGTGCCCTGTAACCTGTATGGTGAGAAGAAGGACGGCAAGGGTCTGCCCGAGGCTGTGGCCTTCAGCGTTCCCTTCACCGAAATCCGCAAGGCTGTCTACACCCCGCATGTCTACGTGGTGAACATCATCCTCGACGGCAAGCCCCACAAGGCAATCATGAAGGAGCTGCAGTTCCACCCCACGACCGACGCTCTGCTGCATGCCGACTTCTACGAGGTGACGGAGACGAAGCCCATCACTGTGGGCATCCCCGTGAAGCTCAACGGTCTGGCTCAGGGTGTGCGCGACGGTGGTAAGCTGAACCTCTCGATCCGCAAGATCGACGTCACCGCTCCTTACGGCAAGATACCCGAGATACTTGACATCGACGTCACCAACCTCGGCCTGGGCAAGGCCATCAAGGTGGGCGAACTGAGCTTCGAGGGACTCACACTGGCTACTCCCGCTCAGGTTGTCGTCTGCTCGGTGAAGGAGACCCGCGCATCGAAGAGCGCCGCCGCTGCCGCCGAGGCCGCACAGTAATATATGGACAAATACTTGATTGTTGGGCTGGGCAACCCTGGTGCAGAATACGCCGGCACCCGCCACAATACTGGCTACATGGTGTTGGATGCCTTTGCGAAGGCATCCAATGCTGTTTTCAGCGACCGCCGTTACGGCTACGTGGCCGAGGTGTCGCTGAAGGGGCGGAAGGTGTTCCTGCTGAAGCCCACCACGTATATGAACCTGAGCGGCAACGCCGTGCGCTACTGGCTGCAGAAAGAGAACATCGACCAGCAGCGCCTTCTTGTCGTCAGCGACGACGTGGCGCTGCCCCTGGGCGAATTCCGGCTGAAGGCTAACGGCAGCAACGGTGGCCACAACGGTCTGGGGCACATTCAGCAGCTGATAGGCCAGCAGTATGCCCGTCTGCGCATGGGGATAGGCAACGACTATCCCCAGGGCGGACAGATCGACTGGGTGCTGGGCCGGTTCAGCGACGATGACCTGGCCGCGCTGAAACCCCGCATAGAGCTGGCTGCCGAGATTGTGAAGAGCTTCGTGCTGGCCGGTATCGACGTGACCATGAACCAGTATAACAGACTGGGGAAGCAAAAGACCCTCCCCCCTGCCCCTCCCTGTGAGGGAGGGGAGTAGTTACATCTCCATATTATTTTATTATGTCGAAGAAAGAATCAGATAGCAAGGTGTCTACTCCCCTCCATAACAGGGATGGGCAGGGGGAGGGTCTCCATGGGCTTGCCCGTCTTGACAAGTGGCTGTGGTCGGCCCGCATATTCAAGACCCGCACCATCGCCTCAGACGCCTGCAAGAACGGGCGCGTGGCCGTGAACGATGTTAATGTTAAGCCGTCGCGCATGGTGAAGGTGGGCGACGTGGTCAGTGTGCGCAAGCCGCCGGTGACCTACTCCTTCCGCATACTCAAGACCATTGAACAGCGTGTGGGGGCGAAGATGCTGCCCGACATCTACGAGAACATAACCCCGCAGGACCAGTACGACCTGTTGGAGATGAACCGCATAGGCGGATTCGTGGGTCGTGCCCGTGGCATGGGCCGTCCTACTAAGAAAGACCGTCGGCAGATGGATGCCTTCGTAGGCCCGGCAATGGAAGACTTCGGAGGCTTTGACTTCGACAGCTGGGACGATGATGAATGTGATTAACGACCACAGATTACACAGATTGCTACGCGCAGCAAAATCCGTGAAATCCGTGTAATCTGTGGTAGAAAAAAACATCAATGTTAATAGACTGCTTATTGATAGTATTAGGCGTGGCAATGGTGCTTCGCGGTGCCGACCGCCTGACGGAGGGGGCCGCCGCGTTGGCCCGCAGGATGAACATCTCTGAGATGGTCATAGGCCTTACCATCGTCGCCGCTGGCACGTCGGCGCCTGAGTTGTTCGTCAGCGTGGTGTCGGCTCTAAACGGCACACCCGACCTTGCCGTGGGCAATGTGGTGGGGTCGAACATCATGAACACTCTGGTAATTGTCGGTGTCACGGCTATGGTGGCTCCCATCGTAGTCAGCCGTTCAACGGTGAGGAAGGACATGCCCTTCACCGCCGGTGCCACTCTGTTGCTGGCCATTCTCTGCCTCGACGGCCTTGGCAGCCTTTCTTTGCGCGGTAACATGATCAGCCGCATTGACGGTATATTGCTGCTGGCAGCCTTCACAATGTTCATGGTGTACACCTTCAGCGTGGTGCGGAAGGGTAGGGGAGGCGTATCTGGCACAGAGGGCTTGGATGGCACGAGCGGGCCGATACCTGAGTCTGACCCCGCTGAGACATCGCAGCAGCTGCCCGTGTGGAAGGCGCTGCTCTTTGTGGCCTTGGGCCTGGCGTTTCTCATTGTCGGTTCCAACTTCTTCGTCGATTCGGCCACGTCGGTGGCAGCGGCGCTTGGTGTGAGCCAGAGCGTCATCGGACTGACAATAGTGGCTGGCGGCACCTCGCTGCCCGAACTGGCTACGAGCGTTGTGGCGGCAAAGAAGGGGCAGTCGGCGCTGGCCATTGGCAACGTCATCGGCTCAAACGTGTTCAACATCCTCCTGATTCTCGGTCTCACAGCCACCATCTGCCCCATGCAGATAGGCGGCATCACCATCCTCGACATGGCCACGATGCTCGTCTCAATAGCGGTGTTGTGGCTCTTCTCCTCAACCAAGCTCACTGTGGAGCGCTGGGAAGGCGCCGTCCTCACCCTCGGCTATGCCGCCTATCTGGCCTGGCTGTTAAAGCTTGCTATTGTGCCTGAGTAACCGGAAAATGCCGTAAGTGGTGCCGATGCCAAAAACAACCACTCCATAAAGCTGCCATTCTATCGGCAGATGCGACATCCTTATAATGAGCCAGACGAAGAATACCATGATATTTAGGATAATCTCCAAGAGGGATGCCTCCAAGTGGTGAAAGCCATAGCCGATGAAGGCATGATGAAGATGGGTCCTATCTGCGGTGAAGGGTGAAACACCCCGAACCATGCGGCCCACCATTACCCTAAGGGTGTCGAACACAGGTATTGCAAGTATGGCAAGCGCAAAGGCAAAAAAACAGAACTCATTCTCGTCGAATCGTTTTACAGCACGAGAGTCGTGAGTAAACACAGACAGCAACATGTCACAGATGGCAATGCCCAACATCATAGTGCCGGCATCGCCAATGAACATCTTGGACTTACGGCTGAACACGTTCATCACAAAGAACGGAATGAGTCCGCCAATAACCGATATGCCCATGGCTGAGCGGACAAAATCGTGAGAATTGAAAGACAACCACGACAAGAAAGCAAATATAATGATACAAAGGCCCGAAGAGAGCCCGTCAATACCGTCAATCATATTGATTGCATTGATGATACCCACGCAGGTCATCACCGTCAGCGGCCATGCTATCCAGGGCGATATCTCGTGGATTCCCCATAAGCTGTGGAAGTCGTTGATTCCATAGCCATTGACTAAGGCGAGAGCAACGACCACGACAATTTCAATGCAGAATTTCCTCATTGCCGGCAAATCATGCATATCGTCGTATGCCCCAACAGCCAGCATCACAATCATAGCCGTCATAACCGGTAATATCGGAGTAATGTCGCGGACGAAAAAATAGCATAACACCCCCATGACAGTGCCTATGAATACCACAAAGCCTCCCATGACAGGTACTGGTGTACGTTGCAACTTGCGCTCGTCGGGATTGTCAAAGATTTTGTATTTCCGGGCAAAAGCAAGAATGGGCTTGTAAACCAGCGAGGACACAAGCAGCGAAAGCGCAAAGACTAATAGAATCGGATAAATGTCGTGTCTCATGTTAAGTTCTAACATTGTCTGCATGTGTTATCGATTATTCTTTCTTACGATTTGCTCCAAATATGCTTCGTATTTCTTTGCCACTTTATCCCAAGTATATTTTCCAAGAATTTTCTTATAGTTGTTTTCGACAAAACCACGCATTTGCGCTGGTTCAGCGATAGCATGCTCAATGGCTTCTGTCAAATCTTCCTTATTCTCTGGTCTTACGTAAATAGCATCTTCGCCGAGAAACTCTCGATTTGCCTCAATATCAGATGCAATCACCGGCAACTTATAAGATGCCGCCTCCATCAGCACGATACTTAGTCCCTCAATAGTAGACGGTATGCAGAAGCAATACGCATTGCGCAATAACTGCTCCTTGTCATTTCCATAAACAGGACCTGTAAAGACAATGTCACCACAGTCTTTTGCCATCTCGTGCAGGCTCCCTACATAGTTGAGCATAGCATCGTTTCCTCCAGCAACCACCAATTTATATCCTTCATGGCGGGATGCCATAAACGCCTGGATCAGATAGTCTGGGTTTTTGTCTTGCACAATTCTCCCCATGAAAAGGAAGAACTTCTGTGGCTCCAAATGATGTTGCATCAGGATTTCGCTGTCATACGAATGTTCAAGGTCTGGTATGTTTACTGCCCCAGGAATGCATACACTCTCGCGTCCGTACTCTTTACGGAAATAATCCACTTGTCCCTCGCTACACATTATAAGGTGTTGGTTGAGCCACGCCGTAAATCTCTCCATTATTTTCAACACCTTCTGTTCAAACGGAGAGTATTTGCTACGTTGCCATTCCAAACCGTGCCCTTCCATCAAAGATGGTATACCGAATAATCGGGGAATCCAGCACCATAGTGACGGTGGCCAGGCATTATAGTGTATCATGCTTACTCCTTTTTCACAAAACAGAGTTCGCAGAGTCGCTTTCAGTCCACACAACGGCTTGCATATCAGATTGCTTTTTGGCCCAGAGTGAAAAATCACCTTCACTCCGTCAAACATTTTAACTTCATAGTGGTCGCTCTCGCACCAGACAATACACTCATGCCCCAACCGTGATAATTCACGTGTCAGGTTGAGCATATAGTTCTCTATGCCACCTAAAAGGTGGATGTCCCTACCACCAATAAAGACAATCTTCATATACCGGCATTAATCACACTTTTGTTCAGGGTTCCCCCCACCTTCTCGCAAACCTTGCAAATCGTTGTTACCTACATGATAGAATGGCACGCAATGGGTGTCCACCCGTCCGCCTGTCATCACCTTCAGTTTGTTCTTGATTACCCAAGGAGCTACCTGCTTGATATATTTGCGCATGACGGGGCTGGCCGAACCAATCATCCAACAGCTCTTGGGGCAATGGGCTACTTTCTCTCGAACAATCTTGGCTTTCTCGCCATTCCACACCTCATCCCATGACTGCTCTTTCAGATTTCCCATTGTTTCAAACCAGATACTTTCCTCCATTCCATTGCATGGCAACACGTTTCCAAACGGGTCTACGAAGAAATTCTCGTTACCAGCCTCGCATGGCAACATACGCCGACCGTTGTGAATGTAGTTGATAAGGCCAAGATTAAAGAAAGCACGAAACCAACTCTTAGGGCTGTTCTCATGCATCAGACGTTGTATAAGCTCGTCGAAATTAGCACACACCTCGTCCTTATTAGTTACCACATTGTCTGTTTTATGGAAATAGAAAGAATTGTGGAAACTGGCCGTTGCAAACTGCATCCCCAAATTACGATTCAACTCGTAGAGGTTCAACATGTCCTCAGAATTATTGTTGCTTACCGTGATGCCAAAACCAATATCCTTGATCCCTATGCGTCGCAGTTCCAACAAAGTCTTCAATCCTTTATCGAATCCCCCCGGACGACCGCGCAGCTCGTCATTCTTGCAACTAAGCCCTTCGATAGAGATACGATAGCCCACGTTGGGATGCTTCTTAGCCATCTCTATGATGCGGTCACTAAAGAAACCACTTGTGGAAAAGACAATGCGGTCGGCTTTCTTTTCCAGGACCTTTACGATTTCTTCAATATCCTCACGCACAAACGGCTCACCACCTGTTATGTTGCAAGCAGCCATGTGAGGGAGCTTCTCAAGCATCTCAGGCTTGAACTCCTCCGACACTTTCGTCGGGTTGTCCCAGATGTTGCACATCTTGCATCGCATGGGGCATCGATATGTTACAATGATTGAGCCATCCATATATGTAATATTCCTTCTTAGTCGTGTGCAAAGTTACACTATTTCTTTCATACGACCAAAGAATTTTGCAAGTTTTTATTCAGCATTACAGAATACTCATATATATTCCTTTCAGCTTTTCTGCTACTGTCGCCATTCCGTAGCCTTTAGCCAGGAATTTCTCCCGTCCTTCAAACTGCTGTGTACTTCGTAGCACTTTATCGCAGTCCTCTGCCAATTCCTCTACGGAAAA
The DNA here is from genome assembly GCA_905233425.1 of uncultured Prevotella sp. Classification (GTDB taxonomy): domain Bacteria; phylum Bacteroidota; class Bacteroidia; order Bacteroidales; family Bacteroidaceae; genus Prevotella. The sequence continues at coordinate 8,944 of CAJOEC010000013.1, forward strand.
GCCTTTTGTTACGTATGCTCCAGAAATATCGCCTATCATCTCAGGAACATTTCCAACTGGTGTTGAAACCACCGGAGTATTACAGCACATACATTCTTTCACCGAATTTGGAGAGCCTTCAAAATCGCTGCTAATCAGGTGCAGGTTGGCCGCATTCAGATATAATGGAACAAGACTACGTTCGACATTGCGCATCACAACCTCTTCCACCTTCCACCCATACTGGCTGTTCAAAATATCTATTACATGGTCAAAGCGGTCTTTACGCTTCTGAGTACGTATTCCTTTGTTCGAGTCCATATAGATGATATATTGCCTGTCGGTTTCCCATCCAAGCCTCTTGCGACACTCAGCCATATCCATCGGATGGAAAAAGTCTTGATTGCAACCATTAGGAAGATACACGAATTTTTTTTTCTGCAAATATGGTGATGGATTCTTAATAATGAATCGTTTGAATAGCAAGTTGAAAATGCGGAACATCCCGTCGCCCCATTCATGTGAGGGGTCGTTCTGGTAACTTAGTATCACCTTCTTGAACAGCGGAGCGCCAGTCATTGTCAACAGCACCGCACTCAACGCGTGATGGCAATGGATAATGTCATAGCCGCCAAACATGGCCTTCTTCCATAATGATGGCAGATAAGTGATATATTTCTTGAATCCCTTATTCTGTCCGTCACAATAGAAAACGTCACAGTCCACCCCAATCTTCTGGAGCGACTCCATCTGCTCTTTCACGAAGATCCCGAATATCGGGAACTCTGGAGTAGGGTAATTGGTAGTTACATGAAGTATTTTCATTCTTTTATTGCTCGCTATTTTAATCCCACGCATAACAAAAGTGGTTTCCAGTTTTTCCACTCTAGCAACTTAGAAACAAGCACTGGTACATATAAGCCAAATGCTACGCATAGTAAGTATGTCGGTAAATATGGTAATTCAACATGCCTATAGACAATTTTTACAACGAATTGGGCAAAAATACCCATCAAGAATATCTGATAAGTATAGTTGCGAAATGAAAAGAATGCCCGTGATAAAAAACGGTCAAGAATCAAAGCCAATCCAAATGAAAACGCAATGCCTCCCATAGTGGTTATAATACTATTAATCATCATGCCTACTACATAGAGCAAAACACCAACAAGAGGTACTATCCACAGCGGCTTTTCTATAAGTTTTTCAACGGCATCAATTCTTGAAGCAGCCAACCCTAAATAAAACCAAATACCATATCTGAAGACTCTTCCGATACAAAGGAATTCAGTATTAGGATGCCAAAAATACAAAACGACGAAGAAGAGCGATGACATGCAAATCGTCCATAAATTTGATAGAGTAAATCGCCAAAGGGGTGCCAAAAGGAAAAACCAGAATAATGTAACAATAAACCATAATTCTCTTAATGGATTATCGTAAGGATAAACGAAACCATGTACTAATTCATTTGTACTTATCCCTGTTTGTCGTGACATTTCACTTGGAAATGCGACTTTCGTAGCTAATGCAACTAAACTGAAAATAAAACCAGGAAGTAACAGCCGCACAGATTTATCTCTAATAATTCTGTGATAAGGCCATTCCTTCTCCAGTTCATTACTAATGCGAGTACTATAAAAGAGATATCCTGAAACCATCATAAACAACGGCATGTGAAATGAGTATGCAAATCTATAAAGCATAGTAACCCATAGAGGTCCACTTTCAGGATCTCCCAGAGGTGCATGTCCTATCACTACCCACAACATGGCCCATCCCTGAAGAATCAATAGCCAATTAATCTTTTTTCTTTCCATCTAAATTGTCTGATAAACTTTACAACAATCATTTTGGGGCATCTCTGACACATGTAATTATCAACTGTAATTTGTTTTTTTGATGAATTGTGACGTTCTTTCTCAAATTAGTGGTTGTACCCAAGACAACCATCATACCTGAAATCTCGAAAAAGGTCGTTGACCAGCTAACAGTATTTCATATATTACCATTAATAATGTTAAACATTCTTTTTGACTCTATCATGCAGTTAAATTCTTTCTTGGCTACATCGGAACCAGCCTTACCTATATTAGTAGCTTCTATGGGATGTTCTATAGCCCAAATCAGTTTCTCTGCAAAAGCGGTCGCATTTTGTGGTTCACTTAGCAAAGCACTCTCGCCATCTTTTAAGAATAGAGGAATATCACCTACACTGGTTACTACAACAGGGTTTTCTGTTAGCAGATACTCGCCCAATTTGGTCGGGAATCCATGTTGGGCTTGTAGATTGTTTGGACGGTCTAAGGCAAGTATAGTTGCATCTTTCAGCAATTGTGGCATTTCTTCTGCGCTTACGACTCCCGTAAACACTATTTCCTCTGACAAATTCAAACGTTCCACTAACTGACGGTTGGCGGAATCGTCGTCTTTTGATAACCCCTTTCCAATGATAAATAATCTGTAATTAGGGTATTGTTTCGCCACAATAGCAAAAGCTTTAATTAGTTCGTCCACGCCATCCTTGTTATTCGAGGCCGAACCACAATAGGCAATATATGGTTGCTCAACAACCTGTTTTGTCACCCCATTGAACCGCTGCGGATCAACCGTCATATTAATGATGTGAATCTTATCACTCGGAACACCTTGACTTTTAAAATAATCCCTCAATGCCGTACTGATGACGAACAACCCATCCAGATACTTGCACCATTCTACATATTTCTTCATGTTGATGGTACGGACATGATAAGCAAACGGGTGCTCTGTTTTCTCGACAAAGACCTTTACCCCTCTCTTCTTGATGAGCGGAAACATCATGCGTTGAGAATCAAAAAGCACCACTTTGTCGCCGTCTTTAAGACTACTCACAAAGCATCTTGCCAACAGAGTATAAGACAACTGACGCAAATAGCGATTGTTTATGTTTAGTTTGTCCCAAAGATAAGTTACTGTTACGTGGGGCCATTGTTTGGTTATGCGGCTGTTTTTATCATCAGATAATACAAAAACGACTTCCACTTCCACACCAAGTTGAGAAAAACCCTCTACAAAGGAAAGGAAACGATTATCTTCGGCTGTATTAGGCTTATATTCTGTCTTTATGAAATATAGTTTACCCATTTTTCAAGTTCAGTTCTGTTGCAAATTGACGTGCCACTATGTTAAAATCAAGTGTAAGGAGAAATGTGTTAATCGCTGATTGGAAGTGCCATGCGCCTAACCTCGCTGCCTCTTTCAAAGCTGCCGCATACGATTTGACATCGCCAGCCTTGTATTTCAAGCCTATGCCATATTTGTCAATATAAAACGAATATGGATTAAAGTCAGGACATATAACAGGGCGGTGATGTATCAAAGCCTCCATCATAGTCCCGTTAGTGATGCATGATTGTCCTTGCTGGTCAGCGAACAGCACGAAATGTGATTTGGAAAAGTATCTGAAGAAATCCTTATAGTCCAGATATTCATTAACCCTTACAATTCGCTTATCATTCGAAATGACGCTCTCAATGGTGTCTTCATAATCATTCTGAGAACGCCCTATCAGTTTTAGAGTTGAGCCGGGAATGTTTGCCTGGCGGAACGCTGAAACAGTAATTGGAACTTGCTTTTCCTTACGCAACTGCCCTATGACAAGAAACGACACTTCAGCATCCATCATTGACAAATTGGCATCTGTCATTTTTTCTACCACGCGCTCTTCACGAATTACCATACGACTGCGTGGTACGCCAATGCGTATATGTTCCTCCAAAATGATAGGATTACTGACAAACAATCGCTGGAATTGATTGCGCAAGAAACGTCGACGTTGCAGAAGCACATGCAACCCGTCAAAAGGCGATGGGAATAGTTTGTGCCAAGTGAATGTAAGCCTTTCACTGCGTAATCCCCAATAATAGCAAGGCTTTTGAAGCAAGAAGAGTTCAGTGGAGATGCCTTTATGGTAAGAACCACAGTAGAAAGCATCCGCCTTGTCCCGGATGAACGCCACCACTTCCTTGAAGTAGCAATGCGTTTGTATGAGCAACTGTATGGACTTGAAGGCAGTTTCCCATTTGGAGTGTTTGCGCAATAACCATGAGTCGTCTGGAATGGTGCGTATAGACTGCCAATGGATAATAGGAATACCATCCTGCACGTCCTCTTCAATCTCATGGAACACATCAAAGACTGCGACCTTCAGGCCCTGACTTTGTATCATTCGTGCTATCATGAACAAGTCATAGAGATGATGTGTTGCCAAATGATAATTTTCAAACAGCAGGAAATTATACGTGTCTTCCTTCATAAAAAATACATCCATGTTTAATAGTTTCTGGCATCACGGGTTTCCTGTTTCAAATAGTGTAGACGGTTGGCGAATGGAGTCATAGTCATTTTCGTCCTTTTTGCATTTCGGATAAGCGTGACACACATCCCCATAAAGAACCAGAATATGGGTGCCCTGAGATAAGAGTTACTAAACTGGAGTTGCATGATGGAAGCTGTGAAAAAGACCAAGATGAGTATAGTGGCATTAGTTCCCCATGTGAGTCGGAATGCTTTCCAAATCATCCAGAAGAGCAATGCAATAATGAATACACCACCTATCAATCCGAACTCGCAGAGCAACTCTAACTCCAAATTATGAACATAAACGCCATGTCTTGTTTTTTTAGATTTTACCTTCACATCGTCATCTCCTGTTTCCTCTTCATCGTAAAAGCTACTACTATATATACTTACTTCATTACTACTACGAGTACGGTCAAGACTCATATATGAATCAAGGCCAGTATATAGACGGTCAGCATACAAATTGAAATCCATGAAGATTTTATTATCATAGAGTGTCTTCAATACATTTTCCCATAATTCATCACGTCCGCTACTCTCCTCAATGTCGGTCATTCTGTCCTCAACAATACTGTCGTACACACGTGTGCTTAACCCCAATTGTGACGAGAAGGCGGCAAGAAAAATACTGATTTCAAATGAAAATATGTATATGATTGCAGCTACGGTTCCAATTAGCAGTTTTGAAGCTCTGTCATATTTGAACTTTTTGAAGAATACAAGATATGCAGCAATAAAAAACACTAAACATATTATGGGACCACGGGTGCCAAGCGAAATAAGTAGGAACGTTGCTATGGCAGCGATTATAAAATTCCAGAACCGTCCTCGTTGGAACGCATTCCATATCAAGAAGCAGACAAATGGAAGAAAGTTATATGCGGCACCCATGGCCTCGTCACTTTTTTCGCCTTCCGATGTTATTCCAAAAACATACAGATAAACAATCTGTAGCAATAATGCCCAATATGCGACACCTACAAATAGTCTTGGTGACGTCTTGGTGCTAACAGTGAGGCCGACGAGGAACAATGGTAGACAATCCCACATAAAGCGTGACGCATTTCTTCCCACATAAATGGCGGTGCCGACATGCATTATACCAGAGAGATGGTGTAGAGCGACAAGTACAAATAGAAGTGCAATATCCCTTGCTTTAACTTTCTTTCTGAATATGGAAATGCTTCCCGCCACAGCAATTACTATGAGTATTGTGTCGGAGAAATGCGAAAGCGCACGAAGTCCTACGCGAGTCTCCATGGCACGGAAGAAAGGAAGTGTATAGCTTACCAAGAGTATTGCGTAAAAGAAATACAGCCATTTCTGCGACGTCGTTAGCGATCGCCACTCAGTGCGCAGTTCGGATATAAATGAGGTTTTATTGGATAACATTTCAATACTTACAAATTTATGGTGTTTGTGTTTATCTTTTCGGTAACAGTTTTGCAACATTCTTTAGCTTGTGCCCTAATCTGTGCAACAAGCCGCGGTCTGGTTTCTTTTGGAGTCCCATTCGCTTAATAGCCTTGGCATAACCGTATAGTCTTATTTCAGCGAAGAAAGTGTATCGCTTGTCCATGTCGTAATACCCTATAGTCTTTCCACCACGCAAGCGGGCATATACATACTCGCTATACTTGCTGTCTATCGCTTTCACCATACAGGTGTCGTCAAGCGTCTCTACAGCAGCGATGCCACAAGGAGTGTTGGCCATCAGCAAGGAGATCCCCTTGGGGGTGTAAATGCTTTCGTCAAAAGCTTTGTACCCCCAAAAATCGGCTAATGTCACGTCGGCTGCCCGCAGACCGTTACAATAGCGGCAATGTCCACAAGAACTATGCGTATTCAAAGATTTCTCAAAACCATAGAAGTACGCATCATTCTCCCAAGGGATACTATACTTGTAATGGCGCTTACTGTCACGAATGACAAAATCATCCACCCAGGCATGATGCTTGGGACGGAAATCGATGTCGTCAGGGTTTTCGATGCCCAGCATACGCAGATGGTCACGCAGAAGGGCCATGGGCGGCACACCATGACATACGAAATCAACGGTGAGCAAACGTTCATCATCTTTCCGCAACACCCTACGCAGACCGTCCACCTGACAGGGCGTTCCGCAAAACAGCACCTGACGACCTTGCTCCAAGTCGTGTTTTACACGCTGAAACGCATTACCCACATAACTCTGAACATACTTTGATTTCTTTAATGCTGCCAGCGGGATTTCATCTGTTGAACGACATTCAAGGCGCAGGGTGTCGTCTCCATTGTTGAATGCTGCTCCATATACCACACCTCCTTGCCGAAGCACCTGTTCTGCCAAAGCACCAAACATACCGCCCGACGAGGCAGTCATGCGTTCACTGTCACTCTTTTGGTAACCATACCATGCTTTCAACGTACGAACCAACTCATGGGCGTTCAACTGTGGGCAAGTGTCATCGCACAGCCCACAACCAACGCATTTTCCATAGTCCACTCTGGGAGTATAGAAGCCTTCATTGTCCTCAGCCATTGAAATGGCCTGTTTGGAGCAGACATTATAGCAGGCAAAGCATGAAGTGCAGTCATCGCCGAGATTCTCTATCTTACGCATGCGCCCATCTATAGTGGCGAACATCTGCTTCATGTTCAGCTCAAATAGCTGACGTTGCACGTCACGGAAACGTAATACATCTTCTGAACTCACATTGTCCAATGCCTTCATCAGCTTAACAGGCGACACATCCGGGAGAGAGTTGGAACGATATTTCTCAAAAGGCGTGTCTTTCAGCAAATGATAAATCTTGCTTCTTTCCGGATGATTGTTGCGGTCGTAGCTGTCGAAGCTGAAAAACGGCGTGCCACTGGCTATACATGACACAACGGCATGAAAACGCAGTCCGATGAAACATTTAGCATTTCGTAGCCACAGGAACCACTGCACCGGGTCTATGGGGTATGGCACCGTAAAGTCGAACGTCAAGCCTGACGGACCCTCTGGCAGGGGCAACTCTATAAGTCGGAGACCCCGACGATGCACACAGCGTTTCAGGCGTAGAAACCATAATTTATGTTCTAATCCCTGTCTTCTGCCAGCCGTCCAGTTCTTTGGCAGCGTTACAACCACATAGCCTTTAGGCTGCTCTCCGTAACTTTCCCATCGCTCCTCTTCGCCGAGGGACAATATGAATACGGGGTCGGGGTTTATAAGCTCCACAACAGACTTACCTTCAAAGAGATCTCGGTTTACGACGTGGCGTGTCCATTCATCGCGTACTGTCAGGTAGCGGAACTTCCTTAGACAGTCGGCCAAAGTCTTGCGCTGTTTTTCACCGAGGCTGGCAAAGCCATCGCCCATGTGGGCGGCAGACATTGACACGACAGGAATGTGAGCCAAAGACAAATCGTCAAACAGCCACTTGGCGAAAAAGATGTATTCATCGTCCAGCAGACGCCAGACAGCATCGGCTCCAATAACAAGAAGTTCTATTCCCTCTTCCTTTACCAATGTGCACAACTCCACAGCTGTTGTGACCATCTTTGACAATGAGAGTCGTTCCTCAACAAATTTACGGTGTGCCTTCAGCTGAATCTCGGTGGTCTTTATCCTATTTTCCAAATCTGCTGGCCGGGCATAGTTCAACACACGCACTTCATGACCCATTGAGGAAAAGTATCGGCTTGATGCAAACGCTTGAAGGTTTGCACCAAAGTTTGTAGGGAGATGGAATGTAAGGATGCCGATTTTCATGTTTTGCGAGTCATCTTATATTTAACAACAACCATGGCAACATTGCCAACAAAGAAATAGAAATAGCTCAGCACCGCTCCCCAAGCGGCTCCGTAGGCCCCGTATGCAGGAATCAGAATACTGAAGGAAAGAATGCTCAACACGCTACCAATAATCTTGTTAGAAAGTGTTATGGAAGTGTAGCCGAGAGCTATCGTCACTTGGCTCATTGAATAATACATCATCGATGAGATAGATGCCAGGGATAGAATCTGACAGAAGGGCGTAGAAGCGACATAGCGTCCGTATGTTAATATTTTTACCAGGAAGGGCGCACACAGGACGAAAAGCCCAACTACCGATGCCATCAATGCAAGTTTGATTGCCACAAACTTAGCACATCGAGGGAAGTTGCGCTTTACGATGTTCTCATAAATGTCTGGTTGGAACGTATCGTTGATGGAACTGGAGAACACATTCAGGTGATTGGCAATGGAAAAGCCTACGGAGTAAATGCCAAGCATGGCCACATCTCCAGTACGTTCCAATATCACCTTGTCATAACCGTTGGAGAAGAAATTGAGCATTGCTGCTACTACCAATGGCCAACAGAATACTATCGACTCTTTAGCCATATCCATGTCAAATGGTATTTTCCATAAATCCTTGTTCTGACAGAAGATGATAATAAAAAACAAGACAGTTACCAAAAGCGATGAGCCAAGCGATCCAAATGCCCCCCACTTAAACGCCACCACAAACAACACAAGCAGTGCTGTGCTTAACAGTCCCTTTGTGACAGAATAATTAAAGAATTGCTTGCTGTCGCGTGACATACGGAAATCCACGAGAGTGAGTGAGAAGATTCCGCTTAATGGTAGTGGGAGAATTGCCATCAAAGCGTAAGGCATAAATGGCAGTTGGGAGTCTTTGTTGAAAAACACAGTATAAATGTACACTCCTGCCAATGCCACAAAGAACATGAATAACGAGAAAAATATCAGCATCTTGAAAATCGTGGATCTGACACTCTTACGTCTTTCGTCATCGAACTCAAAATATCGCTTTGTGTAATAGTTGATAAGGTAGAAACTGACAAAGGGAAACAATAGTGAGTTGAAAGAAAGATAATAGCCTGTGATGGCATAGTCGGTCGGCGACATGTTTTTTGCCACAAACGGGTTGCAAACCATAGACAATATCATTGGTATCATCGAAGCCATCAAATAGGTACTAAGGTGTTTTCCCTTCTTCTGAAATTTGCTTATATATGTTCCAACAGCAATCATTACTTGTACATTCTTTGAATCTTCTTCGTGGCCATTTTTGTCAATGCTTTTATCATATCTCCTCTCCCATACATCCTGATAAAACTTACAATATCTCTGATATAGTAGTTGTATAGCAACGCGTTTTTATTGCTGTGATTAGGATTTGCTTCTACTGTTTGCGTATCATAAAGGAATACTTGGTTCCCAGGATTGTTTTGTAGGACATTAACCTCTATGGGACGGTAGTCAAGTCCAAAAGAACGCACAATCTTGTAATCTTGAACCTCAGTTGTGAGCCAATAACGACGATGTAGACGGTTCTGCCATTCACGGTTCAAATCCAAGCAGATTTCTTCAGTCGTAAGATGAAGTGATTCGTAAAGAGCTTTGTTCTCAAAGAAACCATCATAACACACGACTTTTTCTTCGAAATCAGGCAAGTTATATTTTACTATTCTTCCATGTTGTATGGGTACCTGATATATTGCCCCAGAACTGCCGTTTCCATGCTCGCCAGCTTCACTGAAATTTGTTGTTAACGATGTATATGGATGAACAAAGTATTTGTTTTCCTCGATACAATAACGAGTATGGTATTTCAGCCATGATTTTGCGTTCCATTGGCAAATGGCTCTCGGCAGATGTTGTATGACAGGAAAATCCTGATGCTGAAGATACCATTCATAAAAACACAGCCATGAATCTTTCATCCAAACCTCTCCCCACGACATGGCACAGTTCATAAAATAGGCATCATGTTCGTCTTTAAGCGGTTTAAAAGGTAATCCGGTTTGATAATTAATGCTGAAACCGTAAAGACTGATACCAGCTATTGCAGGGCAGTCATGGTATTTTTCAACGGTCTGAGCCGTATATGTAAAGTAATTGGGTGCAACAACAAGGTCATCCTCAAGCACTACAATGGCATCATATTGTTCGAACCATTTCCCAAGGCTCATCATGTGAGGACGCAGACCAAGGTTCTTTTCATGCTTATCCACCAATTTCTTCCCGTGTGGCCATTTGTAGTTGTCGGCTAATATCTCCACCTCATCTGTCTCGCTTTTGTCGACACTGATAATCAAGGTAATATCATGACCAACGGGATAATATGCCTTCTCTAAAGAGTTAAGAAGGCGCGTCAAGGAACGGGAGCGGTTGTAAGTCACCGCAATGATGGCAATGTTCATAGTTTGTTACGTTCCAGAAATAAAGCAATATTTTTAAACTCATTGGCATGAGAGCGAAGCCAACCATCATCCTTGTCCCACCACTTGAACTGCTCAAGAGTGGCAATCTGTTTTTCACTGAACCTATAACGGATAATCTTTGCAGGCACACCACCTACGATAGCGTATGGGGGAACGTCCTTGGTAACGACAGCTCCTGTGCCCACGACTGCACCATCACCAATCTTGATACCGCCCATTAAGGTGACATTGTTTCCAATCCACACGTCATTGCCTATAATCAGAGTTCTCCCGTCAATAGTTGCCAGCTCCTCAAAAAGATTCTCTTTAACAAATGTGATGCCCACTTGCATTCTTGTACTGAAAAAAGCCGGATGGGTGGAAACGAAATCTCTTGTCGGATGCAAAGCACTGACAGTCTGTATATTATGCCCAATACAGCAAAACCGTCCTATTGCGACGTTGTTTAGTTTTGAGTTGCTTGCGACAAATGTATATCGGCCAATGTAACTATCAAGGATATAGGCGTGGGAACCAATTTTGTTATAACCTTCAAATTGCGTTTGCTGGTTAAAGATTACTTTATCTGACAACATAACATGCCTCTTCTTCAGCTTGTACCGCTGAATCATCCTCCAAATATTTCGCGTAATTCTGTTCATATTCATATTCGCATTCCTGTTTCCTGCGCATTTTGGTTAAACGCGAAGTAATAGCAAATGCTTTGTCGGTATCGGGATTTCCCGGGCAAATCGCGTGCAAAGGTACGAAAAAAAAATGATATGGCATTCAAAATATGTGGAAAAATGACGACGAAGGCTTTTTTTCTCCGACATGCCAAAAAGTTCGCCTGGCGCGGACTCCCAGTCCGCGCCGTGCGGACTCCCAGTTCGCGCTGGGCGGACTCCGAGTTCGCACGGCGCGAACTTTTTGGGGCTCCCAAGGCGCTTGAAAGAGAAAAACAGATAAAAAAAGGTAATATCGGAGCAAATCTTTTGTCGTTACGGGGAAAAGCATTACCTTTGCACGAAAATTAGCAAACCATATTTATGAATACAAGAAAAGAGGAAGGCCTGCAGAAGCTGGGACAGAAGGTGGGGTTTTCCACCGACTACGACCCTTCGGTATTGGAGACCTTCGAGAACCTACACCAGGACAACGACTATTGGGTGCAGTTCAACTGCCCCGAGTTTACAACACTCTGCCCCATCACGGGCCAGCCCGACTTTGCCGAGATAAAAATTCTATACATCCCCGGCGAGCGCATGGTGGAGAGCAAGAGCCTGAAGCTCTACCTCTTCTCGTTCCGCAACCACGGCGACTTCCATGAGGACTGCGTGAACACGATTATGAAAGACCTTGTGAAGCTGATGGACCCGAAGTATATCGAGGTCTACGGACTGTTCCTGCCACGCGGCGGCATCAGCATCTACCCTTACGCCAACTATGGCCGTCCGGGAACGAAATACGAGGAGTTGGCATGGAAGAGGATGACAAACCATGTGCACATCTAAGGGGAGTGAAAGGGGAGTGAAAGGGGAGTGAAAGGGACATTACTAATTAATACAAATAACTGACTATGAAGAAACTACTTACCATGTTTGCCATGACAGTCCTGATGACAGGCTGGCATGGTGTGCTGCTTTTGCAGGCACAGACCATTCCGGCATTTCCCGGTGCCGAAGGCCATGGACGCTACGTTACTGGCGGGCGCGGCGGACAGGTTATCCATGTGACTAACCTCAACGACTCGGGCACTGGGTCGTTCCGACAGGCTGTCAGCGGCTCGTCAAAGAAGATTGTCGTCTTCGATGTCGGCGGTGTCATCGCCCTGAAGAGCAACGTCAACATCGGGGCCAATACCACCATCATGGGGCAGACGGCTCCGAAGCCCGGCATCACATTGCGCTACTATACGGTGAACCCCAACGGCGACAATATCATCATACGCTTCATCCGCTTCCGTCGCGGCCAGGAGAAGGACGTGAACGACGGTGCCGACGCATCGACAGCACGCCATTTCACGGGCATAATGCTCGACCACTGCTCGCTGTCGTGGTCTATCGACGAGGTGGCCTCGTTCTACGACAACAATAATTTCACCATGCAGTGGTGCACCATCGGCGAGAGCCTTTGCAACGCCGGCCACGGCAAAGGTGCCCATGGCTATGGCGGCATCTGGGGCGGAAAGCTGGCGTCGTTCCACCACAACCTCATCCTTCATGTGAACAACCGCTCGCCACGCTTCAACGGTGCGCGCTACAACTGGGACGGATTCACCGCCAACCAGCTCTACACAAAGTATAATTGGGAGAATGCCGTGCAGGCCGAAAACGTGGACTTCCGCAACTGTGTGGTCTACAACTGCGGCAACGGCTGCTACGGAGGCCCCGGCGGCGGAAAGGTGAACATGGTGGGCAACTACTACAAGAGCGGGCCGGCCGGAAGCACCAGTCACTTGACCCAGTGTACCGTCGGAGCCAGCGGCAACTCTGAGGGCTACCCGGTCTACTGGGGTATGACGAGCCGCTACTATGTGGAGGGCAATACCATCGACGACGCTCCGGCAGGATGGGAGACCTTCGACTATGACAAAGGCACCCTCATCCGCGATGGCAAGCACTGGTCGAAAGACCCCAAGCACTACAACGGCGAGAATGAGACATATCTCAACGACAACGGCACCGACTACATTTGTATGCAGCTCGACGAACCGGCTCCCACGGGCGAAGTAACCACTCACGATGCCGACATAGCATTCCAGCAGGTGCTGGCCTACGCTGGGGCATCGCTAAACCGCGACGACGTGGACGAGCGCTACATGACGGAGGCTGAGAACGGCACGTGCACATACAAGGGAAGCGTGACGGGCAAGTCGGGACGAATAGACAAGGTCTCGGACGTGAACGGCTACACCGAGGCTAACTTCGGAACAGGCAGCCGGCCATCGGGCTTCGACAACGACAAGGACGGAATGTCGGACGACTGGGAGAGCGCCAACGGACTGGACCCCACGAAGAATGATGCCAACCAGTACACCATCGACCCATACAAGTTCTATACAAACATCGAGGTCTACTGCAACCAGTTGGTGCAGAAGATAATGATAAACGAGAATAGCGACGCGCAGGAGGGCCAGGCCGTGCTCGACTATTTCCCTGCATACTATAACGAGTACGAGATGCTGGTAAAAGCTGTCAACGAGGACTCCGCCAAGCCCAAAGACCCGGAGCCTGTGGAGGGAGTGATTGCCACCGGAACCATAACATGGCCGATGGACGCCCTGACGGCAACCGACGCACAGCCCAGCAGCGAGATAATAAGATATATCGGCGCTACAGAATACACGGTTGGAAGCAATCTTACGGCAACGAAGGTGTATAGCAATTCAAGCAAGAAAACAATAGAATACCAGGCCAAGGCCAAGGAGGACGCTCCGGCGGCTACAAATGCCCTGACCTTTGCCGTCACTCCCGAGACGGGCTACTTGTTCCAGCCCACGAAAGTCACTTTCTACGCTGCACGCCGAGGCACCGACTCTGGCACCGCCGCCCTGTCATGGACGGGTGAAGAGGGGGTGACTATTGAGGCGGCACTTGCCCCTGTACGCGATGTCAACACCGAATACACAAGGACAATCGTCGCAGATCCATACGACGGTAAGGGACAGTTTAAGATAAACATCTACAACCTGAACGCCGGAAAGTCGATGGCCATTGGCAATGTTGTCGTGACTGGCAACATATTGTTGGCTGAGAGTTCACAGACGACTGGCGACGTGAACGGCGACGGCGTTGTGGATGTGGCCGACATCGCGTCGATAATTAGTGTCATGGCAGGGAGCGGAGACGAGGCTATGAAGGCTTCTGCCGACGTGAACGGCGACGGTACTGTCGACGTGGCCGATATATCAACAGTAATATCTGTGATGGCTCTCAGATGAACAGTTGCTGACCGTCGTATGCCAGTTCTACGTCGTTGGGCATACGGCGGTTAGCATCGTCGTGAAGGCCGATGTCGTGGCATACGTGAGTGATGAGCGTGCGTCTGGCACCTAAGCGGCGTGCGAATGCCACAGCATCGTCGACGAGCTGGTGAGCGTGGTGGGGTTTGTCGAAACGCAGGGCGTTTACCACCAGAACCTCCACACCGACAAGCAGTTCTGCCTGGTTGTCATCGATGGTCTTCATGTCGGTTACGTAAGCAAAACGCCCGAAACGGTAGCCCAGTATGGGCAGCTGGCCGTGCATGACGCGGACAGGCAAAATGTCGATGTCGCCGATGGTCATCGGCGTTCCGGCCTTGATTTCATGCAGTCCAATGGCAGGAACTCCCGGATAACGGTTCTTGGCAAAACAGTAGGGAAGCATCTGGAGCATACCACGACAGGCCTCATGGTCGGCATACACATTTATCTCGCCAAACTGGCAGTAGGGGCGTATGTCGTCCATGCCGCCGACATGGTCGTAGTGGGAATGGGTGACGAGGATTCCGTCGATTCTGCGGAAAGGCTGGCGAAGAATCTGCTGACGGAAATCGGGACCGCAGTCCACAAGGATACGGGTGTCGTCGGTCTCGACGAGAATGGAGCAGCGCAGACGCTGGTCCTTGGCATCGCCGCTGGTGCACACATCACACTGGCAGCCTATGACTGGCACACCACACGATGTGCCAGTACCTAAAAATGTTATCCTCATACTCATGTCACTCAACACTAATCACTCAACGCTCAACACCTCAGATGATGTTCACTTCCGGTTTGAGGTCGATTCCAAATTTGGCTTTCACGTCGTGGCGTATTGCTTCGCAAAGTTGCAAGATGTCTGCCCCGGTAGCCCCACCACGGTTCACCAGCACCAGTGCCTGGCGGCTGTGAACACCGGCACGTCCCAGCGTCCGTCCTTTCCATCCGCATTGCTCAATGAGCCATCCCGCAGGAATCTTCTCGTAGTTGGCTGCGTTTCCTGTCGTTGCATTCCCATTGGTATCCACTGCGTAGTGTGGCATTTGTGGATGATCGCGCAACAGCTCCTCAAACTTCTCTCTGCTTACCACGGGGTTCATGAAGAAACTTCCTGCATTGCCTTCGACCGCTGGGTCGGGCAGCTTCTCGCGCCGTATGTCGATGATGGCTTGTCTTAGTTGCTGAGGTGTGGGCATGTCTATCCCATGCCGTCCCAGCACGTCGCGTATGTTGCCGTAATCAAGCCTTGGGCTGAACACCGTGGAAAGACGGTAGGTGACATGCGTTATCAGGTAGCGTCCTTTCCAGTCCTGTTTGAAGCGGCTCTGGCGGTAGGCATAGCCACAGTCGGAGTTTGCAAACGTCACTATCTCGCCGTTAGTAAGGTCAACGGCTTCCACATTATATATAATATGTGAGACCTCCGAGCCGTATGCCCCGATATTCTGTACCGCTGAAGCTCCAACATCGCCCGGTATCAGAGAGAGGTTTTCCATACCGTGCCATCCGTTTTCCACGCACAGGGCTACCACGTTGTCCCACGTCTCGCCGCTGCCTGCCCTCACGTATATGTCGGTGCCGTCTGCTGTTGTCTCTATTCCACGTATGGCTGACCGTACCACGGTGCCGGGGAAGTCACGGGTGAACAGCATGTTACTGCCACCACCGATGATGAGGAGAGAGGAGTGAGTAGTGAGGAGAGAGGAGAGAGGAGAGAGGAGTGAGGGCAGTTTTGTGGCTTCCTCGACAGTATCAATCTCAATAAAACGTTGGCACGAGACATTGATGCCAAAGGTGTTGTTCGAGAGAAGACAATGGTTCTGTTCGGAGTTCATAGTTCGCTACAATTCGTGTTAGAACAACTATTCCATTAGTTTTGTGAGTCTCCAACGGTTGTCGTTCCGGCGGAATGTCAGTTCCAGTTCCTGGCCGTTGGCAATGCCACGCAGTACAAAGATTTTTTCGTTTGCCGTGGAGTCCTGTCGTCCATATACGATGTTGAATAGCATACGTTGTGGCAGTTCGGGAGCAAAGGCCTCCCAGAAATCTGGGGTTATGACACCTTCCATCTGGGTAAAGTCGTCGTCGGGATCGGGTCCCACGAAGTCAATCTCGTCGCTGAGGCTCTCGCGTTGGAACACGGAGTCGGTGACGAAATGGTGGTAAAAGTCAATGAACGATGCGTTGGGATTGCGTGGCAATGTCTGGTTGCGTATCTCGCTGAGCATCCACTTGCCCTTCTGGCGGTTGAAGATGTACTGCCTGATGAAATCTTCCTCGAGGAAAATCTTCTCAACGATAGCGTTGTTTAGGGCGGTGTCGTTCACCATTTCCATCTGTTCCTGGCTGTCGAACATTAGCGTGTATTCGCCCTGGTGCATGAAGAAATGCTCCATCTTCCAGTCGTCACGCTGTAGCGTGTCCTTGGTGGCCCCCGAATTGACAATTAGCGGGAAATCTATACGTTCAAGCTGTAGTTGCTTGTTTGAGGCAAAACTGAAGATAAAATCGTCGAACAGTTCGTCCACCGTCACCGGCAGTGGCTCGTCGGCCTCTAACTCGTCTTCCAGGGCTTCCCCTTCGTCGGCATCCTGCTCCATGAGAGGCGTCTCAACAGTTTCTGTCTCAGTACCTTCCACCAGTGAAGCACTTCTCGACGGCGCGTTCTTGCAACTCACGGTCAGAAGTCCCGCCATGCCCAAAACAACAAGAACTTTTTTCATTGTGTCCTCATAATGTATATGCTTTCGGGCTGCAAAGTTACACAAATTTCCCCATTCGATGAAAATTTCTCGAAAAAAATTTGCACGGTTCGGAAAAAATGTGTAATTTTGCACCCGCAATCCAAAAGAAGGGACCCGTAGCTTAGCTGAATAGAGCGTCAGATTCCGGTTCTGAAGGTCAAGGGTTTGAATCCCTTCGGGTTCACAACAAGCAGCGCAGCTATACTGTAGTCCGCACAAAATAGGAGCATAGCTCAGTTGGTTTAGAGCGCTTCAGTCACATTGAAGAGGTCTTGGGTTCGAGTCCCAATGTTCCTACAGAGAGAAAAAGAGAGACTTAACGGTCTCTCTTTCTCTTTCAGGCTACTTGGTTGTTATTTGACGATTTTCCTGCCATTGCTAATAAAGATTCCATGGTGATGCGATGAAGATGGGCTGACGGGCCGTCCCTGAAGGTCGAACAGCTGGTCGGCTTTGGCTCCTCTTTCTTCTCTCCTCATTCCTTTTTCTTCTATTCCCACCACAATAGCACTCTTGTAGCGCAAAGCGGCCTGGCCTACAACGGCGTCGGCCCAAGCCTGGTCGGCGGTGTAGAACGTTATCTGGTACTGTCCCTGCTCGTAGATGTCGAACGAGACCGTTCCCATCGTTGTGCCGCTGAAGGAGTTCTCGGCGCTGTTGCCGATGTTCACCGTCGGGGTTATGGTCTCCTCGTATGCCACAGTTCCGTCGGCTCGCTCAATGGCGATTCGCACGGGCGCAAACTCTTCGATGTTCCAGTTGGCTATGCGGTGCAGCAGATTGTAGTTTCCGGGATAGAGCATCAGTTTGGTGCTTGTCTCAGGTGCTGCGAATCGTGCATAGCCTTCGTTGGTGCGTCCTTCGATGTTGCGCACGTATAGCCCCCACTCGAAATCGTGCTGCTCGCCAGTAAAATGGAACACGCGGCATCCCGAACTGAAGCCGGCGGCGTAGCCCGTGCGCTTCTCGTTGCCGTCGAAGGTCTGCCATCCTTGGGGCACGCTGCCCTCGGTATTGAATATCTTGGTAAACACGTAGTTGACGGTTGGCTCCTCAAGCGTTACGGCAAGGCGTGCTTCGCCGGTGCAGTTCTCGTTATCGGTGGCCACGACGCGCAGATTATGCTTGCCCTTTGTTAGCGATGACACGGCGAAATGGTAGGGAGCGGTGGTGTCGGTGCCTATGAGGTTGTCGCCGTCGAAGAGCTGCACCTTCTTTATCACGCCGTTGGGGTCGGTGGCGGTGACATCTATGTCTATGGTGCCCACCTGCGACTGTCCGCCGAATGTGAGATAGGTAAGGTCGCTGGTTGGCGACGTAATCCTCACCTGCGGACTTTCCATGGCGAGGGAGTATTTCTTGCAGAAATTCCATATCTCCTTGCCCGTGTACACCTGAGGCTCCTTGCAAATCCAGTGGCCCTTGTCCTTGAGTTCAATGAGCCGCACTTCTACTCCATCATTGCCTGGACCCCAGATGTGCAGCTTGGCACCACTGAAGCCGTTGTAGTTATTAATGACTTTGTCCTGCGTGGAACAGCCATTGTGATTGATCCAGGGGTTGAGCGCGGGCTGCACTCCACCCCAGTTGTCTGCCGTTCCTTGAATATGCAGCAGTGGTATAGGGCGTAAGCCGGATTTGGGAGTCACCACCGACGGGCCGCTACAGGAAACGAAAGCAGCAATCTGCTCGGACATTTTGTTTATAGCGTTGTAAGTCAGCATACCGCCCATGGAGAAGCCGCCGAGATAAACGCGGTTGCGGTCAATCTTGTGTTGCGTCACCATCTTTTCGATAATGGCCTTGATGAAATTGATGTCGCGGTCGCCACCTACATCCCATGCCCTGTCTATGCCATTGGGGAATACACAGATGAACTTGGCGGTGTCGCAAACGGCTTCCATGCTCACGTTGTCGTTTTTGAACTCGCTGTTCTGCATCCAGTTGGCATCCTGGTTGTAGCCGTGGCAGAAGATGAGCAGCGGGCGGTTCTCGCCCAGGTTCTTGGGCACGATGATGTTGTAGGTACGAGTCTGGCCATTGACGGTGAGGCTCTCAGCCGCTGCCGGCAAAGCCATCAGAGCGGCGGCGAAAAGTGAAAGAAGAAATTTTTTCATTGCGTTTTTTTGTTTATTTAGTAATACATATTTATATTTATCTGCAAAAGTAGCATTTTCCTGCATTATGCTGTTTCGTATTCGTTGCAAAATCTTTTGTCGTTGCAGCACAACAAGACATTTGGCATCAAGACAACAGGACATCTGACAACAAGACAACAAGATGTCTGGCATCAAGACGATTCCTTCTGGAAACTTTACTTTTGAACACTAAGCCCCACAAAGTATGAAAGTATGTAAAAAAAATTGGCTATTCCGATTTTTATGCCTACCTTTGCAGCCGTTTTAAATACATTTTATTATGGCTCAAGAAGACGTTTTCAAGAAAATTGTTTCCCATTGCAAAGAATATGGGTTTGTGTTTCCATCAAGTGAGATTTACGACGGTCTGGGTGCCGTGTACGACTACGGCCAGAACGGTGTGGAACTGAAAAACAACATCAAACAATACTGGTGGAAGGCCATGACTATGCTACACGAGAACATCGTGGGCATCGACTCGGCCATCTTCATGCATCCCACGATATGGAAGGCCTCCGGCCACGTGGATGCCTTCAACGACCCGCTCATTGACAACCGCGACTCGAAGAAGCGCTATCGTGCCGACGTGCTCATCGAGGACCAGATAGCAAAGTATGATGACAAGATACAGAAAGAGGTGGAGAAAGCCCGCAAGCGTTTTGGCGATGCCTTCAACGAGGAGCAGTATCTGGCCACCTCGCCACGCGTTGCCGAGACGAAGGCGAAGCGTGATGCTTTGCACGAGCGTTATGCCGCCGCTATGCAAGGACCCGACCTTGAGGCGTTGAAGCAGATCATACTCGACGAGGAGATTGTCGACCCCATCAGCGGTACGAAGAACTGGACAGACGTACGCCAGTTCAACCTCATGTTCTCAACCGAGATGGGTTCCACTGCCGACGGTTCTATGAAGATCTACCTCCGCCCGGAGACTGCCCAGGGCATTTTCGTGAACTACCTGAACGTGCAGAAGACGGGCCGCATGAAGATACCCTTCGGCATAGCCCAGATTGGCAAGGCCTTCCGCAACGAGATTGTTGCCCGCCAGTTCATCTTCCGCATGAGGGAGTTCGAGCAGATGGAAATGCAGTTCTTCGTGAAGCCCGGGACGGAACTGGAGTGGTTCCCCAAGTGGAAGGAGCAGCGTATGGCATGGCACCAGGCACTGGGCTTCGGCGCTGAGAACTACCGCTTCCACGACCACGACAAGCTGGCCCATTATGCCAACGCCGCCACAGATATCGAGTTCCGTATGCCCTTCGGATTCAAGGAGGTGGAAGGCATACACTCACGCACTAATTTCGACCTTTCGCAGCACGAGAAATACTCGGGCAAGAGCATCAAGTACTTCGACCCGATGACCAACGAGAGCTACACGCCGTATGTCATCGAGACCTCCATCGGCGTAGACCGTATGTTCCTCAGCATCATGTGCCATTCGTATGAGGAGGAGAAACTCGAGGGCGGTGAGAGCCGCGTGGTGCTGAAGCTGCCCGCAGCTTTAGCTCCGGTGAAGTGTGCCGTCATGCCTTTGGTGAAGAAGGACGGTCTGCCAGAGAAGGCCCGTGAGATTATCGACAGCCTGAAGTTCCACTTCAACTGCCAGTATGACGAGAAGGACTCGATCGGCAAGCGCTACCGCCGTCAGGATGCCATCGGCACTCCATACTGCGTCACAGTAGACCATGACACGCTGAAGGACAACTGCGTCACACTCCGTTTCCGCGACACCATGGAGCAGGAGCGTGTTGCCATTAGCGAACTGAATGGCATCATCGAGGACAAGGTGAGCATCGCCTCGCTGCTGAAGAAACTGTAACGGCCTCTTTTTCCTAACCACGAATTTGACGAATCACACGAATTGACACAAATTTATCTTAATATTTCACGAATTATTATTTCTAATTCGAGACATTCGTGTAATTCGAGAAGCCTGTATAATTCGTACAATTCGTGTAATTCGTTAAATTCGTGGTAAAAACAACAAGTGGTATAATAATAAAAAGTATGGTAGGTAAAAAATTCACCTATTTCTTTGTATTAGTGGCATTGGTGTTCACAGCCTGTTCGGAGTCTGCATCGGACGACGACGAGTACGCCAACTGGCAGGAGCGCAACGAGCAGTTCCTGGCTTCAGTTGTCAACGACTCGTTGCAAAAGCCAGGCTGGAAGCGCATAAAGAACTATTCGCTGAACGAGGCCACAGAGGGCAGTACAGGCGACTATGTCTACGTGAAGGTGATAGAGAGCGGTGACACCACAGCGGCTATGCCTGCATTCACCGATTCTGTTCGTGTAAGCTACCAGGGGCGGCTCATACCCAGTGCCACCTATCCCGAGGGCAAGGTGTTCGATGGCACCGTCTACGGTACTTACTCCGACAAGACCAATGCCACCACAAAATTCCTGCTCTCCAGTTCTTCGATGATAAGCGGGTTCACAACAGCTTTGCAGCACATGCGCCGTGGCGACCACTGGCGTGTCTATATTCCCAGCAGCCTGGCCTACGGAGCGTCGGGCAGTGGCAACACCATCCCTGGTTACAGTCTGCTTATCTTCGAGATGACTCTTGTCGATTTCAGGGCGGCGGGCAAGCCAATGCCTACGTGGAGCGCAAGGAGCTGGTAGGCAGGACGTCGTTTTAGTGCGTTGCGCAACATAAAAGAAGGGAAACCTGTTTGGGTTTCCCTTCTTTCGACTTGTTGAATTGTTTCTCAGAACAGACAGATGGCTTAGAACTTGGCCATCTTTATGGCTACCACCGCGCACTCGTCGCCTTTGTTCCCGTGCTTGCCGCCGGAGCGGTCGCGAGCCTGTTGCATGTCGTTGGTGGTGAGCAACCCGTAGATAACGGGGATGTTGCTTGTAGCGTTGAGGCGTGCTATGCCGGCAGTCACCCCTTCGCAGATGTAGTCGAAATGTGGTGTCTCGCCACGTATGACGCTTCCCAGGATGATGACAGCATCGTAGCCGTCGTTGAGGGTCATCTGGTGTGCACCGTATATGAGTTCGAAGGAGCCGGGGACTGTTTTCACGTGAATGTTTTCGGGCAGTGCCCCATGCTTCTCAAGCGTCGACACACATCCTTGGAGTAGTGCCCCTGTGATTTCCGGGTTCCACTCTGCCACCACGATGCCGAAGATCATGTTTGACGCATCGGGGACGGCCTTGAAATCGTAGTCGCTCAGGTTGTGAAGCGCAGTAGCCATGACTGTGTGTTTGGGAAATAATTGTGGTGTGGCTTACTTCACGCGCTCGATGTAGTTGTCGAGTGTGTTGTAGCGTGTGTATTCGGGATAGTCCTTCTTGGCCTGCTCGTAGAGCTTCAGTGCCTCAGCCTTCTTTCCCTGGCTCTCCAGTATTTCACCGGCCTGTACGAGGAACTGAGGTGAGAGTGCTGCGTTGTCGGCCTTTGCAGCGGCTTTAGTCAGTGTTGCCACGGCCTCGTCCAACTGTCCGAGAGCAGCCTGCACGTTGCCCAGTGCTCCGAGTGCAGCCGGGGCGACCATCTCGTCGTCAGCATCGAATTTCTTGATCCACTGTGCAGCCTCTTCCATGTTGCCAAGACGTGCGTAGCAGATGCCGGCATAGAGAGTGGCCAGGTTTGCGGCCTTGCCCGAGTGCTCGTTGGCGATGGTGAGGAAACCTGCGTTGATGCTGTCGCCGTTGAGAGCCTTGTTGAAGAGGTCGGCGTCATCAGAGAGCACGGCGTCGGAGTAGTACTCCTGTGCCTTTGCCATTGCGGTGCTGGCTTTCTGGAAAGCCTCGGTGTTGAAATGCTTCCACACGAAGTAGCCTGCAACAATGACCAGAAGTGCCACGATGGCACCGATGATGTGGTTTTTGTACTTGAGGAGCATGTCCTCGCTCTTGCTGAGGGTCTCCATAACTTCAGGAGCACCCTGCTGATTGTTTTTCTTTTCTGCCATTATTTTTTTAGTTTTTTAAATGTCGCATATTTTTTGCGGCGCAAAGGTACGCAAAATATTGGAAATAGGGAAATTTTAGAGCCACTTTTTTCATTTTCCATGCGTTTTTCATGTGTTTTGGTTTGTTTGTCAGAAAAAAGTAGTACCTTTGCACCAGTTATTTACATGATACTGCAACGTCTGTCCATAATTAATTACAAGAATATTGGCGAGGCCGACCTTCGGTTCTCGCCCAAAATAAACTGTTTCATTGGCCAGAACGGAGCAGGAAAAACTAATGTGCTTGACTCAGTCTATTTCCTTTCCTTCTGTCACTCGGCCCACACCACCCAGGACTCCACGGTGTTGCGCCACGGACAGGAATTCATGGTGCTTGAGGGTGACTACTTGGATGATGACCGTGCATGTGGCGCGGTGTACGAGACAACGGATCCCGCCCCTATACATATATATTGTGGTATGAAGCGGGGCATGAAAAAGCACTTCAAACGCGACAAGAAGGAATACAAGCGTCTGAGCGAGCACATCGGCCTCATACCCATTGTGCACGTCAGCCCCAGCGACTCGTTGCTCATTGAGGGCAGTAGCGAAGAACGGCGGCGGCTGATGGACGTGGTGATAGCGCAGCGAGACCGCAGCTACATCGACACGCTCAACCGCTACAACAAAGCGTTGATGCAACGCAACGCCATGCTGAAGCAGGAGGACTGCGAGCCCGACCCCGACCTCCTGGGACTATGGGAGGAGCAGATGGCACGTGAGGGCGAAGAGGTGTATGCAAAGCGCTCGGCCTTCATTGAGCAGTTGATGCCACATTTCGAGCAGTTCTATCAGAAGATCTCCGACAGCCGCGAGCAGGTGTCGCTGAGGTATGTGTCACACTGCCAGCGTGGGCCGCTGCTCGAAGTCATACGCCGCGACCGTGCCAAAGACCGCGCCGTGGGCTACTCGCTGCACGGCATTCACCGCGACGACTTGGAGATGATGCTCGACGGTCACCCCATGCGCCGTGAGGGCAGTCAGGGACAGATGAAGTCATACGTCGTGGCCCTGAAGCTGTCGCAGTTCGACTTCCTGCGCCAGGGCGGCAGCTCCACCGCTCCGTTGCTGCTGCTCGACGACATCTTCGACAAGCTGGATGCCAGAAGGGTGGAACAAATCATCGCCCTCGTCTCGGGCGAACAATTCGGACAGATTTTTATTACTGACACCAACCGCGACCATCTTGACCAGATTCTCGCCCATGGCGATTTCGACTACAGGCTGTTCCACGTCGAGGACGGAAGGGTTGAGGAGTGAAAAGAGGACTGCGCTGACAGCGCGGCATAATGAACGAGAAAAAGAATGTTTAAGCGCGACGTACACCAGATAAGCCAGTTAGTGATGCGCAACTTGCGCGTCCAGGGATTGGAGACACCGCTTCTGCAGAAGCGGCTTGTTGAGGGATGGCCGGAGGTTGCCGGTGCTGCCATCGCCCGCTATACCACCGACGTGACCATTCGCAACCAGACGCTATTCGTAAAGCTGAAGGTGCCAGCCCTGCGTGCCGACTTGAGCATGCGGCGGCAGGAGTTCGTGAAGCGGCTAAACGAATATGTCGGCGCTCAGGTGATCGCCGACATAAGGTTTTGTTAGGGGACTGCGGCGATGCCGTAGTGTACGGGACAGAGAGGGCTATGAATAGAGGAACTCGCCGTGTTCGCTCTTGATTGTTAGCGAGCGTTTCCCTTCTTCTATGCGACCAACCACTTGTGCATCGATGTTGAAGCTGCGGCTTATGTCGACGACAGTCTGTGCCATCTCGGGGCGGACGTAAATCTCCATTCGGTGACCCATGTTGAACACCTGGTACATCTCGCGCCAATCGGTGCCCGACTGTTCATGGATGATTTGGAACAGCGGC
This sequence comes from uncultured Prevotella sp., assembly GCA_905233425.1. Lineage (GTDB taxonomy): Bacteria > Bacteroidota > Bacteroidia > Bacteroidales > Bacteroidaceae > Prevotella. The sequence continues at coordinate 34,124 of CAJOEC010000013.1, forward strand.
GGCACTGGGAACATGTTGTCCTTGATGACGCGGCAGTTTTCGCCCACGAAATGGAGCACCTTTGTCTGTGCTCCGCCTGTGCAGTGCACCATGCCGTGAATCTCCGTGCGCGGCAGCTTGTCGAGAATGCGCTTGACCACGGGGGCGTAGGTGCGGGTAGGGGAGAGGACAAGCTGTCCGACGGTGAGTGTTTCTGTTTGTTGCGACTGAGTCGCAACATACGGGGAAGAGGACAGCAGTTCGTAGCTTCCGCTGTAGACGAGGTTGTCGGGGACGGCGTGGTCGTAGCTTTCGGGGTAGCGCTCTGCGAGATATTTGGCGAATACATCGTGGCGTGCCGATGTCAGTCCGTTGCTGCCCATGCCTCCGTTGTAGGAGTGTTCGTAGGTGGCCTGTCCGCTGCTTGACAGTCCTACGATGACATCGCCCGGCTTTATGTTGGCGTTGTCGATGACGTCGCTTCGCTTCATGCGGCATGTGACTGTGCTGTCGACGATGATGGTGCGCACGAGGTCGCCCACGTCGGCCGTCTCTCCGCCTGTCGGCCAGATGCCCACGCCCATCTCCCTCAGTTCGCTGAGCAGGTCGTCGGTGCCCTGGATGATGGCCGATATGACCTCGCCGGGAATGAGGTTCTTGTTGCGTCCTATGGTGCTCGAGACGAGTATGTTGTCCGTAGCTCCCACGCAGAGCAGGTCGTCGGTGTTCATCACTATGGCATCCTGTGCAATGCCCCGCCAAACGCTGAGGTCGCCAGTCTCTTTCCAGTACATATAGGCCAGAGAAGACTTTGTCCCGGCTCCGTCGGCATGCATGATGTTGCAGTACTGCGGGTCGCCGCCCAGTATGTCGGGGATGATCTTGCAGAAGGCTTGTGGGAATAGCCCCTTGTCAATGTTCTTTATTGCTGCGTGCACGTCTTCCTTCGCCGCGCTCACGCCACGCAAGGCGTATCTGTTTCCGTGGTTTTCCATCACTCGGAATTGTAATTGGTGATTGATGCTTGGATGGGTCAGCTTAACTTGCCTTCCATTCTATGATAGAGAGCTTCTACGAACGAGAGCATTCCTTCGTCGGGGTCGCCCTCACGCAGATATGGAATCATGATGTTGTTGAGCAACTGCTGGCATTCCACCTCTGAGATCTTTGACTCCAGTTCGTGTCCTATCTCGAGGCGCACACCTTTGTCCTGATAAGCCAGCACTATGACGAGCATATTGTCATTAGGCTTAAAGTTCTCGAAGAGAGCAAATGCGAATGACTCAACGTTTGATTCGTAGACGTGGTTCACAGCCACCACGCAAGCTTCTACGCCAAGTTCGACCCTGGCATAGAGGAAAATGCGGTTGAGTTCGGCTTCAGCTTCGGGCGAGAGCACCCCGTCGGGATTTGACACGAATCGTGGCGGGTTGGTGTCTTCCGGCAGTGGCACGGTAGCAAAGGTCCATCCCTCGTCGTCGTCGGCTATTACTGTCGTCGTGCTTTCCGTTCCCGTTTCCGTCTTCGTTTCTGTCTTTGCCTTTGTTTCTGTTCCAGTCTGTGGCGTTCCCGTGCCGCCCTGCTGTTTGCAGGATGTCATGGCAATGGCCAGAAGGACTGCAAGTGCCATGAATACAGTTGTTCTTATTCTCATAGTGTCTAATGTGGTTACTGGTGTGCGATTAGGGCTGTCTGTGGTGCCACGGTGAACTTCGTGCCGGTGAGCTTTCCGAGGCCCTGCTCGTCAATATTTCCGTCGCTGCATACGATGGTGTAGGTTCCTTCGGGCACCGTCACCTCCTTTGCCTTGTTGCTGGCATTGAGTATGACGACGATGTTGTTCCACTTGTCGCCGCCGGCATTGTCCTTCAAGAAGAAAGCCACGACGCAGTCCTCAGCGGGCAGGAACTCCAGATGCTGGCGCACAAGGCCGGCATCGCCGAGGTGGAAGGCGGGATGGTTCTTACGCAGAGCAATCAGACGCTTGTAGTAGTCGAATACCTGTGGATAGCGCTCCTTGTTGGCCCAGTCGAGCTGGTTGATGCTGTCGGGCGACTCATAGCTGTTGTGAACACCTTGCTTCGTGCGCAGCAGTTCCTCGCCGCTGAGCATGAAGGGCACGCCCTGCGAGGTGAATACTGCGGTTTGGGCGAGGAGGTCGAGAGCTATGAGTTTAGGGTTGAGAGTTGAGGGTTGAGAGACTTTACCTTTTGTGTTGAGGTCTTTCAATCCCGGTATGCTGGCCTTTAGGCGGTCAACGAGGCACATGTCGTCGTGGCAGGATACGTAGCTCATCATCTGTGTGGGCTGCAGGGCGTATGGCTCTTTCGAGTAGTTTACTTTTGAGTAGTCCACCTGTGGATGCTCTATCATGCCGGCGATGCCCGCCTTGATGCTCTCTTTGAGTCCCCCGAGGTCGGCATCATTGCCAGTGGCGCTTGCAAGACCCAGCCATCCGGGCTTTGTGTCGTCGGAGAACGGGCCGCGCAGGGCGTCGCGAATGTCGTCGCTGAAGGCGGCAATGCCCGGCATCTGCGGGATGTTGGCCTTCATGCCAAGCTGCTCTCCGGGAAGTGCACAGCCACCGGCGCTCCAGCCCTCGCCGTAGATGAAGATTCGGGGATTGATTTCGTCGAGGGCGGCGCGTATGGCGTTCATCGTCTCGATGTCGTGCACGCCCATGAGGTCGAAGCGGAAGCCGTCGATGTGGTACTCCCGTGCCCAGTACTTCACGCTCTCGATCATGAACTCACGCATCATGGGCTTCTCCGATGCTGTCTCGTTGCCGCAGCCGCTGCCGTTGCTGTATGTGCCGTCGGCGTTCTTGCGGTAGTAGTAGTCGGGGAATGTGCGCTGGAAATTGCTGCCGTCGATGTTGAACGTGTGGTTGTACACCACGTCGAGCACCACGGCGATGCCCTTCCCGTGCAGGGCCTTCACCATGTTCTTGAACTCACGGATGCGGCAGAGCGGGTCGTAGGGGTCTGTGCTGTAGCTGCCATCGGGGACGTTATAGTTCACCGGGTCGTAGCCCCAGTTGTACTTGTTCTCGTCGAGCCGGGTCTCGTCCACCGAGCCGTAGTCGTAGGATGGCAGAATGTGGACGGCGTTGATGCCTAAGTCGGTGAGGTGGTCGAGTGCCCATGGCTCAGTCAGGGCCATGAACTTGCCGGGATATTGTGCTCCGGGACGGGCCACGGAGAAGTCGCGGTGGTGCATCTCGTAGACAATCCAGTCCTGGAACTCACGAGCGGGGAGGCTGTCGGCGGCCCAGCCCTCAGGGTTGGTGTCGCTCAGGTCGGCCACCACGCCCTTCTGTCCGTTCACCGTCACGGCCTTGGCAAACACGCCCGGCGAAGCCTGTCCGTTGACCACGAACTCATAGTTCTTGCCTTTGAGGTCGCCCTTCACAGTGGCCGTCCAGATGGCCCCCTCGTCGGCGGGAACGTCCGTGCGGGTCATGGCCACGCTGTCGCCATCGACGACAACCATGCACTTGGCGTCGCCGGGGGCGAAGAGTTTGAACACTGTAGCCTTGGGCGAGTAGGTCATCTCGTCGAAGCTGAAACTGTCTACTTTCTGGTTGTTGTCGCAAGCCATTATCATTGCCGTGACTCCTAAGAATAATAGTTTCTTCATAGTCTTGTGCATTTTTACTTGGTTATAATGCCGCAAAGTTACGAAAAATGGAGAACACGGAGAAAAATTTTTTACAGTTTTAACACTTAGGAGGTTTTACAGTAAATGATTATCCTCAATTAGGTAACTAAGACGCTGAAGGCGTCTCCTCTCAATAACCTGCGGGTACAAAGTACCCCCGGATAGAAGGATGGGGGTGACATCGACCCTAAAGGGGTCGCCCATCTGTTCTGATAGGAGGGGCGTCCACGAGCACGGGGGGCGACCCCTTCAGGGTCGATGTCACCCCTCCTGTCATTCTATCCGCAGGTCGTTCCGACCTACGGCTATTATGCGGTGACGCTTTCAGCGTCGGTTGCACTAATTTGCGGATAATCATTTACAGTCCCCCTGCCTGTCTTAGCGCGACCTGTCGCCAGTTGCTCTGACCCCCCTCCGGAACGTTAAAAAGTCCGCGCCGGGCGGACTGGGAGTTCGCGCCGTGCGAACTGTGAGTTCAGACCGTGCGAACTGTGAGTTCGCACGGCGCGAACTTTTTGGCATGTCGGAGACGATTCATAAGCCAATCGGATGGGGGTTCTACAGAGATGTGGAGTCGGCGGGGGTGGTGCCCGACGGAGAAGCGGTGCCCGACGGTGACCCGTCGGGAATGGTGGCTGTGCCCGTTGGGGAATCGCTGCCCGACGGTGAACCGTCGGGAACGGTGGTTGTGCCTGATGGTGAAGCGCCGCCCGACGGGGAATCGCTGCCCGACGGTGACCCGTCGGGAACGGTGGCTGTGTTTGACGGAGAAGCGCCGGGAACGGTGGCTGTGTCGCGGGCGATGGCCGTGCTGTCGGGGCGGTGGTGGTATGTGCCGTTGCGCTGGGTGAGGAAACGGGTGTAGTTTTTGTAGGTGTAGGAAGAATATGCCTTGAAAATGTTGTTGGCGAAAAGAATGTCGGTGATGCCGTTCTCAGCCACGTAGTCCACCATGTTCTTCGTGAAATAGCGCGAGTCGATGACGTGCACCTCCTCGAATGAGTAGAACAGGTAGCCGGGTATGGCGTTGCCGAAGCTGTCCTTCAGGATAATCACGCGACGGCCGTTCTTCGTCGAGGTGACAACCTTCGTCAGCTTCGTGTCGCCTCCCATGAAGGTGCAGTAGGCTCCGCCGCTACCGTCCTTGTAGTGGAAGAAGAAACGGCTCTTGAAGGGCCTGCCCTCGCCGGTGACACGATACTGGCTGTCAATGGAGTAATTGGTGTATGTGGTCTCGTAGGTCACTTCTGTCGGCACGTAGTAGACGAAGTCCTCGGGGGCGTTCTTCACGGCGATGTCCTGCGAGTAGCCGTACATGCTGCCCACGTAGCCGTGGACCACGTGCTGCTCGTAGCCGTCGAGGTCGCGGAAAGGCACTCCGGCCACTTCGGCGAATTTCTTTGCGGCGTAGAAAGCTCCCAACGGTGCCCAGTGGTGGTCGGTGCGCAGGTAGATATCCTCAGCGGCATGTTCCTGGAGGGTGTAGTAGACGTCGACCATCTTCACGTCGGGCGATAGGTGGGCGATGACGTTGTCGATGGTGGGCCGCTGTGGGTTGGTGCGCTTGCGTGCCTTCTCGGGGCAGTAGAACTCTGCGCTGGTGGGGATAACCATGCAGTAGACATTGACGTCGGGGAAGGTCTCCTTGTACTTGTTGGCGGCCATGGCATAGCCCACGCATCCCTTTCCGCTGCCGCCGAAGGCCATCAGGGCGCGGACGTTCTGCCCCTGGCCGATGATGAGTATTCCGTTGTTGGCAATCTTGGCGTTCTCGTCGGCGGGAGTGTAGTCGTCTATTGAGTCCTGCCCCTCCTGTGCCTCATAGGTCTCATAAGTCCCATCAGCCCCATCTGCTTCGCTGCCAGCGCCCTTGTCGGTCGAGGCATGGAAGGTGATATTGTCGTCGCTTGTGGCAATGTGCTGTATGTCCTTCACCATCATGCTCAGGTGCATGAAATGGTCGCGGTAAGGCTCGCTGTCGCTGAACCACGACGACACGGCACTGGTGAACGAGCCGTTGGTGAGCTGTCCGAAAGAGAATTGCGGGAAGGTGGCCAGCTCGCGCTTCTCCAACTCGGAGAACGTCGGGCGGGGGAATGTGTTGAAAACTATGGCGAAGGCCGCAAAGGCCAGCCCTACAATAATAATATATAGCTTGTTCATTGTGCTAAGTATTGGCGGAGCTTCTGGCTCGTGGCAGGTGTATATGCGTGGAGCAGGTTGTTGGCGAAGAGCACGTCGGTGATGTTCCGCTGCTTGGCGAAGCGGATGATGTTCTCGGTGAAGTAACGGCAGTCGACGACATGAATCTCCTCGAACGAGCCGAAGAGGAACGACGATAGGGCATTGCCGTAGCTGTCCTTCAGTATGAGCAGCCGCCGTCCGTTCTTCGTCGACGTGTAGACGCTGGTGGTGTTGGCGTCGCCGCCCATAAACGTGCTGTAGGCATTGGGGCTTCCGTCGTCGTAGTGGCGGAAGAAGTCGCAGTCCTCGCGGGGGTGTGGAGTCACCACCTTGTGCCGGTGCCCACGGCGGCCACGGGTGCTGAAGGTGTAGCGCACGTGGTTGGAAGTGTAGTCGACGGTTCGCGGAACGTAGTAGACGAAGTTCTCGGGCACACGGCCTACGGCGGCATCGCGTGAGAAACGCTGCATGGTGCCTACGAAATTACGTACCGTGCACGTGTCGTATTCGGAGAGTGGCAGGAACGGCACGCCGGCCTCGGCAGCGAATGCCTCAGCAGCATAGTAGGCTCCAAGCGGCGACCAGTGGTGGTCGGTGCGAAGGTAGATGTCCTCGTCGACATGGTCCGTAAGCACAGGCAGCAGGTCGACGGTCTTCACGATGGTCTTCAGTTGGTCGTAGATGTTGCTGATGCCGCGCTGCTCGCTGTCCGACCAGCCGCTGAGGCTGTCGGGAAGATAGAACGCGACGGCGGTGGGGATGGTCATGCAGTAGACGCGTGTGCTGGCCAGACGTGCCTTGTAGTCGTTCACCACTGAGGCATATTCTGCGGCACGGCCCTTGACAAGGCTGAAAGGCTCCATGCCACGTGCCAATGAGTCGTCCTCTACGACGATGATGCCCCGGTGTGCCTTACGCACCACCGGCTGGGCAGTAGCTGTGGCTACCCAAAAAACCACTATCCCCACAATACCAACCAAGTTGCACAGTATTCTTTTTGTCATAGTCCTAAAATCTTGTGTAGATGAAAGCGTTATTCGTGGCCCCTACGAGGAGTGCCACGCTGAGCACCATGATGGTGAGCGACAGTACTGTGCGTGCACCGAACACCAGTACCGCCTGTGGCCTGCCTTGTGGCACAAAGCGCGTGACAAGTCTTCCGGCGGTAGTGCGCAGTGGCATGGCAAACAGCAGGGCCACGACCCAAAGCCAGAAGTTGTCGGTGATGGCGCTCACGGTGAGGAAGTCGTGGAATGTGTCTGTCTGTCCGAAGAAACTGCGGAAGAACGTCAGCATCTGACCGAAGTCATCGAAATAGAATATCCCCCATCCTGCCACCACTAAGAGCAGCGCGTAGACATGGAGCAACGGCCGTGGGATGTGTATCTTGTGTTGGGATTTGAGTGGCGAGAGCTGGGTGAAACGCAGAAGCGTGTACTTTTCGAGCGTGACGATAATGCCGAAGTAGAGGCCCCAGATGATGAAGTTCCACGATGCGCCGTGCCACATTCCCGTGAGAAACCACACCACGAGGATGTTCATCGCCTGATGGCGGCGGTTTCCGCCCATGGGTATGTAGACATAGTCGCGAAAGAAACTGCCAAGCGAAATGTGCCACCGCCGCCAGAACTCGGTGATGCTCTGGCAGCAGTAGGGATGGTTGAAGTTTTCGTTGAAATGGAATCCAAGGCAGCGTCCCAGGCCAATGGCCATGTCTGAGTAGCCTGAAAAGTCGAAATATATCTGCAGAGTGAAGGCCACGATGCCCACCCATGCCCCGGTAGTGGTGAGGCCGTTTAGCTCGTCGACGAGAAACAGCGTCGACAGTTCCGACAGCTGGTTTGCCACGATGACCTTCTTGCCCAGTCCGCGCAGAAAGCGGTAGGACCCCTCGGCAAAGTCGGAGGCCGACACGTGGCGGTCGTTAATCTCACGGGCCACGGTGCCGTAGCGCACGATGGGACCGGCGATAAGCTGCGGGAACATCGAAATGTAGAGCAGCACGCCCATGAGCCGACGCTGGACTGGCGACTCCCGGCGGTAGACATCGACGAGATAGGATATGCTTTGGAACGTGTAGAAACTGATGCCTATGGGAAGGGCTATAGAAGGGACTTCGAGACGGAAGCCGATGCCCACGAGCGACGACACGAAGAAACCGAGATACTTGAACGTGCCAAGGATCAGCAGGTTGCAGGCCACGCCTGCCGCCAATGCCCATCGCCGACGGCTGTCATTACTACGGTCGATGGCCAGTCCGGCAATGTAATTGAGCAATACGCTGAAGAGCATGAGCAGCACGTAGACCGGCTCGCCCCAAGCATAGAAGATGAGCGAAAAGATGATTAGTACAATGTTCTTTGCCGTCTGTCGCTTCATCGTCGTTTCCCCCTCACTCCGCAGGTGGGAGCCAATGGGCAGGGTCTTGTCGATGAAAGCCCCGAGCAAGTAGCAAAGGGCAAAGGCGGGAAGGAATGCGAAGAGGAAGAATAAATCGGAGAATACCATCTGTCTGATTTACGATTTACTGATTTTCGGTTTACGATTTGTCATTTCTGGCTGTTTGTTCTCATGATGATACCGGCAATGAGCCGCGCTATGCACTGTGCGCCAGCCTCGTTGGTGTGTGTACCGTCGTAGGTGAAACGTTTCTCCTGTCGCTCGATGGCGCTGACAACACAGCCGTTGCGGTCTAAGCGCAGCACGGCTGTTCCCATCTCTTTACCTGCGGCCTCAATGATGTCGCTGGCGACGGTTATAAGGCTGTCGGCCACTGCCACGGATTGCATGGGGGTGACGAGCACCACTTCCGCATCTGGAAACTCCTGTTTCAGCATCCTGCAACCATAGCGCACGGCCCCGGCCAGGGTCAGGACCTCATTGGGATTGGTCACGGTAGAGTCGGCCCTCACAGTTGTTCCGTGTGCCGCGCTAAATGTGCAGCCCTCCTCGAATGCCTGTGGCCGCTTGTCGTGGAACCACGCATCGTTGGTGCCTGCCATTATAATAATAATGTGGGGAGTGGGCTGTGTACCGGCATTGACGGCCTCGGTAAGCCGGCATATCTGGTTGTACACCACATTGTCGTCGCCCAGCACGGCGATATTCTCCGTGGTGTTGCGCTTTGTCTGCGGGGTGTTCGTCCATGTCGCCCCACTACGGGCATAGCTGTGGCACGACAGCGGTTTCACTTCACGTGCGAACCAAGTGTTCCACCCCCGAGGTCCGGTGCAGTCATCGCCGCCAAGCCAGGTGTTAGAGTCGCCAAGCATGACCACGTTCAAGTCTTTTAACTTTGAAACCTGGGAGTTGAGTGGCAAAAAAGATGTGAGTAGCCAGACGATGGCTACCCAGAGTCTAAAGGAGGACATTGCGGAATCAGAGTGTTATGCTAAGAAGTTCGTGTGCGAATTTGTGTATGCCATTGATTATTCTGTCGGTTTGCTTTTTTCGGGGCACCGAGCGGTGGTTGAGGTAGTTGGAGAGCTGCTTCCGTTTGATGCCCGTCATCTTCTCCATGCCGGCCAGCGACATAATGCTGCCGTAGTATTCCAAGAAGCTGGGCACGTCGAATTTCCATTCAATCTCAAACTCACCCTTGATCTGTTTAGGCCATCGCTCTTCGGGCAGGTTGCGCTTGATTCCCTCAATGGCTTTGTAAGTATCTGCCTTAACAGAACCTATATCGGGTCCTGCCGAATATATACCATCACAATTGACCGACATAGCACCATAATAGTCGCTTGTCTTTTCAATTATCATTACTATTTTTTGCATATTGCTTTTTATTTGTTGTTATCCTAATTGAAGAAATTCCACGATACACCGAAATGGAGCACTGAGTTGTTCATGGGATAGTGGGGAGTGAGGAACGACCTCCTGTCGAAAGATTCGCCGGTGACATTGGCCATCATCAAGAAGAAACGGGCGTGCTTCAGGTGAAGGTTCGCATAGACATCGACAAAGGGGAAATTGCCTAACTCCACGCGGGCTTCGTCGTTCTGCTGAATGGCATAGTTGCCCATCATGGGGCAGTAGTCGGGAGCATAGTATTTGCTGAACCATGTGCCACAGCCTCCCAACTCCACTAACAGTACATGAGCCACCATGAATTTCAGGTAGAGGTTTGTGAAGACGTTGAGCTTTGGCAGAGGCAGAACCTCCTGACTACTCGACGACTGGTAGGTGATGATGTTGTCCCAGTTCAGCGGCCCCAGACTCAGTTTCTGGTCCAGTTGCGCCGTCAGCACGTTCAGGTTGCTGCCATACTGGCTGATTGCAGCGGTCATGTCAGACTTTACCGGAGTACTGTTTGTGTAAGAGCTGCTACTGCCACCGGGATTATATTTGTTGCTCATGGTCAGGTAGGTGTAGTTCTGTATTTCCTCCACGGCTACCCGCAGCGTTGTCTTAGTCTTCTCGTAGGTGAAGGCTCCCTCAATGCGTGTTCGAGTCTCCTTGCTCAGGTCGTTGTCCCACCAAAAGTGCTTCGAGTGGTAGTGCCGCTCAATGAACGATGGGTTCAGACGGTAGAAATGTGCGCGGGCGGCCAGTCTCACTGTGTCGCCGAAGAGTGGGAAATTCAGGTCGGTGCTTCCTTGCAGTTTCACCTGCCCGGCATCCTCGCCCACAAGCCATGTCTCAGCCATGACATTGTAGTGCAGCGTGTGGCCCTGGGTGCGCTGTAGCTGTCCGCCGATGCTGACATTATGCTCGTTCCACCGTCCTAAGTATGCCACCCCATCAGTGTCGATTTCTGGCATGTCATAGCGGCGCAGCTGGTGGGTGATGAATACTTTCAGCCCTGCCGGCACATACTTGTTGAAGCCTTCGAGTAGTGCCAGTGCCCCCGTGTTGCGTATGTCGAGCATATTGGTCTGGTCGTAGAGGGAGTCTTTGGCATAGCCTGAGTTGTATCTGTCGAAGAAGGTGTTGGCATAGAAATTGGTTGGCGTGCGGTATGCTTGGTAGATGTGCTTGTCCTTCGACAATTCGAAAGTGTGTATGAAGCTGGTGACGGGCACGAACTCCCGCTTGAATGTCGCGTCTATGGAGTCGGCCTTAGCCTGGGCGGCCAGAAGCGAGTCGGCAACAGCCTTGCTGTCGACCTTTATGCGTGTGGTGTCTGTGGCCGCTTTTCCCGACGTGTCTCCATCGGGCACAGGGGCGTCGCCCATAACCACGGCATCGTCGGGACGGCCGGCAAAGGTAGGCTCTTCGCTTGGCTCTTCTTCATCATTGTCGCCTTTCTTTTTCTTCCTTGCCTTCCTGCTATTCTCCTTCTCCTTCTTCGATGCCTCTGCAAACTTACGGGCGGCTATCTCCTCGTCGGTCATCTTCACCTTGCGGTAGAAACCAACGGCATAGCGGTGGGTGAGGAAGACGTGCTGCTGGTCGTTACGGTTCCAGTTCTGGTCGAGTACTACGGGAATCTCATTCTCGGCGTAGGTCTGGCTCTGTGCCTCGGGGTGCAAAATATACTCATCGTCGGTGATTCCGCCATTCTCGGCATTCTTCTGGTGGTAGTTCGAGTAGAGCACGTGCATCTGGTACTGGTCGCCAAGATACGACCCATAGACGGTGGCGTTGAAATGGCTGGTGCTTTGGTTCTGGTAATAACCACGAGCGTAGAGGTAATTCAAGTCAATGCCGAAGCCCAGCCGCTTGTTCACGTTGGCGGCAAAACGTGCGTCGAAGAGATCTTCGCCGTTGGTCTTGTCGCCGCATGTGCCGTAGCTAAGGTTCGTGATGGGGGAGAGTGTGTTCGTGAAATGCCATTGGTGGGGCATGCGAAGTGCCTGGTCCAAGGGATCGCTGAAATAGAACTCGCGCTCCACGGGGCGGTCAACAAATATGCGGTTCAGGCGTGGGGTGTAGTTCGAACCGGTGGTGTTGAACTGCATGAAGCGGCCGGTGGCGAAGGTGGACTGCGGGTAGAGGTGTGGCATGGTGTCCACCTCGGCGGGGTGTATGTCGCCGAACTTTCGGTCGACTGTCCACACATAGATACCCTTTGGAACCTCCTTGTTGCTCGATGTGGTGTCGTTGTTGTGGGGATTGAAGTTGCGGCCCTGCTCGTTGCGCTGCGTGATGTTGCCGTCCATGTCCATCTGGTTGTAGGTCTGCGCAGACAACGAGAGTATCGGGAATTGAAGTAAAAGGAACAGATACTTCAAGTTCCGCAGAAATGGAACACCTCCAAGCAAGTGTACCCTTCCTAATAAGCCGCATTCTACATGTATCCCAGCCATCGCAGAATGTCGTTGAGGTTGGCGACGACCATGAGTAGGATGACAATGCCGAAGCCTATGTACTCGGCGCGTACCATGAACTGGTCGGAGGGCTTGCGGCCGGTAATCATCTCGTAGAGCAGGAACAGCACATGCCCGCCGTCGAGTGCTGGTATGGGCAGGATGTTCATGAAGGCGAGGATGATGGAGAGTAGTGCTGTCATCATCCAGAAACGGTGCCAGTCCCAGGTGTCGGGGAAGAGTCCGCCGATGGTTCCGAAGCCACCGAGCGACTTTGCACCGTCGGAGGTGAAGACATATTGCAGGTCATCGACGTATGAAGTGAGGACGTGCCATCCGTAGCCAACGCCAGCGGGCAGACTCTCTAAGAAACCGTATTCCACAGTCGTCGGAGTGTACGGGTTCTTGGTAGTGAAGCCGAGCTTGAGTTCGGCGGTGAGGGTGGCGGCAATAGTGTCGGCGGCACCGTCGCGCAGCAGGGTTATGGTGACGTGGCGTTTGGCGAGGCTGTCGGCGGGCATCTCGTTGATGCTCTCGCCTATGGCGGCCAGCTGGTCGGTGAACTGTCCGAAGGAGTTCACTTCGTGGCCGTTGATGCTTGTCAGCAGGTCACCCTTGTGCAGTCCAGCCTTCTCTGCCGGTGTTCCTGGCAGGACGCTGTCGACGAGGGCCGGGGTGAGTGGACGGGCAAATGGCGGGTCGCTCTTGAGCATGTCGAGCAGACTGAGTTCTTCGTTTATGGCAATAGCCTTATTGTCGCCGTTGCGCTTGACGGTCACCTCTTTTGCGTCGGCAAGCATACGGAAGAGGTCGGCATCGAATTTCTTGAATTCGCCTTTGTCGGTAGAGAGCAATATGTCGCCGTCCTCGAAGCCCAACTGCTTTGCCTGTTGGTTGAACTCCAGTCCGTGAGTCATCTGTTGCACAGGTACATACGTCTCGCCCCAGGTGTAGAGCACCATAGAGTAGATGAACAGTGCGAGGAGAAAATTGACGAGCACGCCGCCAATCATTATGAGCAGCCGCTGCCATGTGGGCTTCACGCGGAACTCCCAGGGGTGCGTCTCCTCGGAGAGTTTCTGGTTGGTCTCGTCGATCATGCCGTCGATGGCACAGTAGCCGCCAAGTGGAAGCCATCCCAGACCGTACTCTGTGCCTACGTACTCCTTTTTCTTCACGGTCTTCGTCTTGCCGTCGTCGTCGGTCTCGGTGACCTCAGTCGTGGGCACTACTTCAGGCTGTAGCTTGAACAGCCGGCGCACCCATGTGTCGTAGGTGCTGGCGATATGGAACTTGGGGTTAAAGAAAAGGTAAAACCTCGACACTCTCACTCCGAAGAGTTTGGCGAAGCAGAAATGGCCTAACTCATGCAGCAGCACGAGAAGGCTGATGGACATGAAGAACTGAAGAGCCTTTATAAGAAATACTTCCATTGTTTTTTGCCCCCTAAGTCAGGGGATTGGAGGTCTGAACTTACGCCCCCTGAGTTAGGGGGTTGGGGGTCTGAACGCCTTGCAAGTTCTTTCCGTTTTTATAACTGTTAATGATTTAATTGTATATGTCAGGAGTCTGTTCAGACCCCTAAATCCCCTAACTTAGGGGACTTAGGCTTGTTCAGACCCCCCAACCCCATAATAATGGGGCTAAAGCATCGTTGCTGCTATGCGCCGTGCCTCATGGTCGGTCTGAACATAGTCATCGTATGACGGCTGCTTGATGAACGTTGTGCGCTGCATGGTCTCGGCGATAACTTCTGCCATCTGGAGGAAGCGGCAGCGGTCCTCGAGGAATGCGCGGTTCACAATTTCATTGGCGGCATTGACTATGCAGGGCATGTTGCCGCCTCGGTGCAGGGCGTCGTATGCCAAACGGAGACAGGGGAACTTCTCCATGTCGGGACGGAAGAAGTCGAGGTGCTGGGCGGTGAAGAGGTCGAGACGCTGACCGCTGAGGGTCAGACGGTGGGGGAACGAGAAGGCATACTGTATTGGCAGTCGCATGTCGGGAACACCGAGCTGTGCCTTCACCGAGCCGTCCATGAACTGTACGGCGCTGTGTACGATGGACTGCGGGTGCACGTAGACCTCTATCTGACTGGGTTCCACGCCGAACAGCCATTTGGCCTCGATTACCTCGAAGCCCTTGTTCATCATCGTTGCCGAGTCGATGGTAATCTTCGCGCCCATGTCCCAAGTGGGGTGTCTGAGGGCGTCGGCCTTTGTCACGGTGGCAATCTCGTCGAGTGTCTTTGTGCGGAAGGGACCACCGCTGGCGGTGAGCAGAATCTTGTCGATGTCGTTGCCGTCCTCGCCTACGAGGCTCTGGAAGATGGCTGAGTGTTCACTGTCCACGGGCAGTATGGCGGCATGGTTCTCCATGGCCATACGGCAAATCAGTTCGCCGGCCACGACGAGCGTCTCCTTGTTTGCCAGGCAGATGGTCTTGTGGGCCTTGATGGCATGAATGGTGGGCGACAGTCCGGCGAAACCCACCATGGCGGTGAGCACCATGTCGATTGGCTGGGCTTCAACGATGTCGTCGAGAGCCTTGGCTCCGGCATAGACCTTTATGTCGGGGCGGTCGGCCATGAGGGCTTTCAGCCTGTCGTAGTGTTGCTCGTTGGCAATGACAATGGCTGCGGGATTGTGTTTGTGGGCTTGTTCGGCCAGCAGTTCCACCCGGTTGTTGGCCGTCAGGCAGTAGACCTCGTAAAGGTTCTGGTGCTCACTTATGACGTCAAGGGCCTGTGTGCCGATGCTGCCTGTGGAACCAAGTATGGCTATCTGTCTTTTCTCTTTCATCGTGTACTATTGCAAAATCGGGCGCAAAAGTACTAAAAATAATTGAGATAGCCACTTATTTAACAGTTTTTATTTGCAGAGGACTTTTCTCCCGTTCTCTATCACCACTCCATTCCTTCCGCCTGTTGTTGGCTGTCCTTTGAGATTGTATGTTCCTGTTGGCAGCAATCCCGATGTCGGCAAAGCGTCGTGGATGACGGTGGCAACGTTGATGTATTCGTCGATATTGGCGACGAAGTTGATGTCGTGGATAGTGCTGGTGCCTGTAGTCGATGTGAGTCCGAAGATGGTCTGGCCCATACACACGCTGGGTCGCTCGCCAGTGAAGTTGTCGTAGAGTCCGCTGGTCTTCATGTTGAAGACGATGACCTGTTGCTGCACGCCGTCAAGGGTTATGGTCTGAGCGCTTTCGGGTGGCACCTGTGAACCACGGTTGGTGCCGTTGAGCCACCACAGGTAACTTGCTCCGCTGTTGGTGCTAAGGTTAGTACCACGAACGACCAGAAAAATCTGGTCGCTCGCGATGTCGTAGTCGTTCTCCTGCCATTTCATCATCAGGCACACATTGTTGGCTCCCGTGGCATTGACGGTGAACGTGTTGTTGTCGGTGTCATAGCTGAACTTGCTGGCCTGTACGCGGTTGGTGTCGCCCGTGGTCCAGTCGGTGCAGCGGAAATGGTAGGCGTTGGCCTCAGGATTGTAGTCCTTCATAAGGCGCACGTAGTAGACGCCCGGGCAGAGTGTGGAGCTGCTGGCCGTCAAGCGTACTACGAACTTCGTCTTTCCCTTTGCCATTGCAGCCGGTATGGCATACTCCACATTGTAGAAGCCGTTGCTGTCGCTGCCCTTGAAGGCTGTCGGGATGGTGATGTCGGCAATCTTCTGTCCGTCGATGGTGAGTGTAGCCTGGCGGCCGCGGTCGGCCAGATTGAAGCGGAACATGACGCTGAGGTTCTCCTCTATACCACTATTATTATATAATGTGTACTCTATATATCCGTTTGCCCGTGCGTCGCGGTAACGCTCGCTGTTGTACATCCCCGTTGAGGAGTCGCTGCTGTGCTTGCTGTCGTGTCCGGCCTCGCTCTGCTGCTCGCCGGGGGCCACGAAGTCGAGGGTGCGCTGCTCCAGAGCCTCGCGCTCGGCCTCGGTCTTGGCCATGGTGCTGTTGGCGTAGTTCTCGGCGGTCTGCTGGTACCAGTAGCACATATAGCGCTGGTGGTGGATTTTGTAGAATGGCACGAGTTTCAGCGACGACCACTTGTAGCTGCTCACGTCGGGGCGGCTGACATCGATTACGAAACTGAGGTCGACGCTGCGCAAACGCTGTATGCGGTCGAGGACACTGGCACGGTCGCCGATGAGCATTGGCGCGTCGACCAGGCTCTTCGATGTGGCGCGGCTGCCGGGGGCATGATCCATGCGGCCCTCGCCGCCGTATTCGTTCTGAAGCTTCTCGTAGGGCAGACCGCTGTCGTCACCCTCGGCAAGGGCGGTGGTGGCGGCACCGAGAAGTATGGGGCCGAATTTGAAGGCTACGTAGTCGGTATAGTTTGGGCATGTCTCGTAGCGCAGTTGCATGTCGAGCATGACATTGATCTTGTCGCCGGCCTTCCAGTCGCGGGTGATGGTGGCGAAACTGGCCTTGCCAGTCTCGACGGGAGAACCGTCGAGCGCGGTCACGATGTCAATGGTTTCCCCGTTGACATCGATGCTATAGTTCTTGCCGGCCCACTCCGGGTGGCGTATTGCTATGGTGTAGCTTCCGGCCTTGCCGATGGTCAGCTCGGTGGTGTTGCTGTTGGGGAAATTGGTCTCCTGGGTGACGATAAAATCATCGCTCACGAGTTTCGACGGGGTGAAGAGGTTCACGTAGAGGGTCTCGCTGCCGTCGTGGGTGTAGATGAAATGGCCGTACTTGGAATGGTTCTCCATGCCCGTACCCACACAGCACCACATGCCTTGGTTTGGCTGTGAGTAGATGCGGTAGCCCTGGGGGCGCAGGGTGGTGAAGTAGACATAGCCGCCGGTCGTCGGGTCCTGGGTGGAGAGGATATGGTTCCACATAGTGCCCTCGTAGAAGTCCACATACTTGGCGTCGCCGGTGCGGTCGGCCAGCATCTCCGACATCTTCAGCATGTTGTTCGAGTTGCACGACTCCGGGCCGTCGAGCTGGTCGATGTAGCGGTTGCTGTTGTCCACACTGAGGAAATGCTCGCCCACGGAGTTTCCGCCTATGCAGACGGTGCGGTTCGTGGCCACGTCCTGCCAGAAGTTCTCGGCGGCTTTCTTGTAGCTGTTCAGTGTGCTGCTCTGCTCGAATATTCTTTCCATGCCGATGAACTTGGGAACCTGCGTGTTTGCGTGCTTGCCGTCGAGGAATGTCTTGTTGAGCGTCTGCATACCGTTGAGCATGGCCTTGTGGGTGTACTTCTTGGCTGCGGTGAGGTACTTGGCGTCGCCGAAGAGCTGGTTGGCGTCGAGCATCGACTCGTTCATGCCTCCGTGCTCACAGTTGAGGAAATTCTCGAAGTCGCTGGCGTTGACCTTCTGTATGAGGTTCGTGCTCCAGTCGGCCATCTTGCGGAACATCTCCTTGGCCACGTCGCTGTTGCCGTAGAGGTAGGCGTCGCGCAGACCGGCCAGAATCTTGTGCTGGACATAGAAAGGCACCCAGCCCCAGTTGTTCTGTATGCCGGAGAGGTCGCCAGCGTAGAGTTTCTTCCACGAGTCGTTGATGGGCTGTCCGCCGATGAATCCGTAGAGTCCCTCGGTGTTTGTGTCGTAGGCATCCTGACAGTCCTTCATCACCTTCAGCATGTAGTCCATGCGTTCTTTCAGCTGTGTGCGAGTGGCTTCGTCATGACATGCGGCGTAGGCCAGTGCGAGAGCCGAGAGGTAATGGCCGCCGACGTGGCCGCTGAGGTCGAAACCGGCGTCGCCGCCCCAGTTCTTGAAGTTGGGGTGCTTCGTGAGCCACTGGTAGTAGGGCGACGACTTGTCGGTGGTCGCTGCCAGTCCGGCCTGGCGCACAAAGGGTGTCAGCAGACGGTCGGTGTCGTACTGCAAGAGCATTTTGATGTTCAGGTCCATGGCCGTCTTCATGGGGCCGTCGAGCAGTTCAACCTGTTCCAGGTCGAAGTGCTTGGGGTAGAGTTCACTCTGGGCCGAGACACTGGTTGCGACTGATAGCGACAATGCTGCCGCTACAGAGAATAAGAATGATTTTTTCATGACTGTAGTATAGCTATTGGTAATTATTTCTCCACGAAGAGCAGCGAAACCTTGCTCCATGTCTTGTCGCTGTAGTATCGGGCTTTCGAGCCTTTAGGCACCGCGAAGCGGCAGACGCTTGTTACGCCCTTGAATGAGTTCGACGAGATGCTTGGCGGCAGTGGCGAACGGAGATAAACATCCTCCAACGACGTGCATTTTGCGAATGCGTTGCCTCCTATTTTCTTCAATCCTGCCGGCAGCTCCACGTTTCTCAGTGCACTGCAGTCACGGAATGCCGCACTGCCAATCCTCGTGCAAGCTTGGGGCAGGGTGACGGAGGTCAGCGACAGGCAGCGCTCGAAGGCGTTGTCGTCAATCTCGGTAAGCGAGACGGGAAGGGCTACGTTGTTCAGCGAAATGCACTCCTTGAATGCTTTTTCGCCGATTGTGCGTACCGACATGGGCAGCTTCACTGTGCGCAGCGACGTGCAGTTGCTGAAAGTCTCGCTTTCAATCTTTTCCAAGTGTCCGTTGATGCTCACGCTGTCCAATGTAATGCAATTTCCAAACGCACTACTGCCCACCTGCTTCACCATTGCCGGAATGACGACCGTCTTCAGACTTGTGCATTCCTCGAAAGCGTTGCTTCCGATACGTGTCAGCGACTCTGGCAGCGTTATCTCTGGCA
Source organism: uncultured Prevotella sp. (assembly GCA_905233425.1). Classification (GTDB taxonomy): domain Bacteria; phylum Bacteroidota; class Bacteroidia; order Bacteroidales; family Bacteroidaceae; genus Prevotella. The sequence goes on from CAJOEC010000013.1 coordinate 52,903, forward strand.
GCGACTTGCATCCCCTGAACGAGCCCTTGCCGATGGTGTTGAGTGTTGTGGGCATCTCGACACTGGTCAGGCTGGTGCATCCGCGGAATGCTTCGTTGCCGATGGATTTCAGCGAGCCTTTCATGGTGACACTCTCAAGTCGGGTGCATCCGTTGAAGGCGTCGCTTCCAAGATTGGCTATGTGGTCGAGGCTGCATGTCGCAAGGCTTGTGCATTCCTGGAAAGCTCCGTTGCCTATCTCCGTGGCCATGGTCAGGTCGATGTCTGTCAAGGCCTTGCAGCCGTCGAAAGCCATTTTCCCTATTTTCTCCACCCCCTTCTTTGTTTCCACCTTTTCCAACGATGTGCAGTCGCGGAAAGCCTCATCGCCGACAGCCTTAACCGACGTGGGCAGCACAATCTCCGTGAGACGCTCGCAACCCGTAAAGACACCTTCGGAAACCTCGTTTATGCCACACTCCATTGACACGCTCTCCAGTTCCTTGCATCCGCTGAAAGCATCTTCGTCAATCGTTTTCACCGTTTCGGGTATGGTGATGGTCTTCAGCAATGTACAGCCCTTGAAGGCATTCTTCCCGATGGTGACGAGGCCCTGTGGCAGTTCCACATTCGTCATGCCGGTGCACTTGCTGAAGGCACCGTCGTCGATTTTCATCAGCGTGGCGGGCATCTTCACCTCCTGTAGCTTTTGGCAACCTGAGAAACAGTTGCGGCTGACAGATGTCAGCGAGTCGGGCAGCACCACCGTCTCCAGCGTCTTGCAGTCGGCCAGGAACCCTACTGGCAGCTCGCGGCTCTCGCCTGTGATTACTGCGCTGCTGAGGTCGAGCAGGGTGAGCAGACGGTCGCCTTTGTTCTTCGCCTTTTTCCTGTCGGCAATCTGCTGGATGAGCTTCAGGTCGTCAGCGTTCAGGGGACCTGAGACGGTTAGCTCGGCCACGGTGAAGCGCACGTCGTCGGTCAGCTTTGTGGCAAGGGTGCCAGGGGCATCCACGCTGACGGTGAGCGACTGTGAATAACTAAATGATAGATGACAAACGATGAATGATAAACCTAACAATAAACGTTTCATAATTCAAGTTTCTTTTTTATGGCCTTTTGTATAATGTTTCATTTTGCGGTGTCCAGTGTGCTTCGCTTCGTGCGGTGGTAGCTTCGGTACTCGTCAAGCGGGATCTCCACGTCGGGTTCGCCCAGTTCGCCGTTGGAGGGCAGCCCGAACATGATGTACTTGATGTTCAGCCCCCGTTCTAACCACATCTTCTCGTAGTAAGTCTGTATTTCCGAGGCCGCCTCTCTCCTCAAAATACTCTCCTCTCTCCTCTCTCCTCTCTCCCCAAAATACTCTCCTCTCCCCTCTCTCCTCTCTCCTCTCTCTTCACCATAGAGGTCGTCGGTGGCAATCAGCGGCTCAATGCCGTTGTGCTTCAGCATGAGGGTGGTGTAGGTGTAGAGGAAGTTCGAGTCGGTCTTCACATGCACTATCCCCCCGTCGCTGAGGAAACGGCGGTAGCGCTCAAGGAAATATGTCGACGTCAGCCGCTTCCTTGGGTTTTTCATCTGCGGGTCGCTGAAGGTGAGCCATATCTCCTGCACCTCGTCTGCCGAGAAGAAGCGGTCGATAATCTCGATGTTTGTGCGCAGGAAGGCCACGTTCTTCAGCCCCTCGGCCAGAGCCTGGGTGGCTCCGGTCCACATTCGCGCCCCCTTGATGTCCACGCCAATGAAATTACATTCGGGGTGCTTGCGTGCCAGCCCCACGGTGTATTCGCCCTTGCCGCAGCCCAGCTCAAGAACAATGGGGTTCCCGTTGCCGAAATACTGCTCGCGCCACTTACCGCGCATGTCAAAAGCCACGTCGCTTACCACCGAATAGGGATATTGGAACACGTTCCCGTAGGTCTCCATGTCGGCGAACTTTGCCAGTTTTCCTTTGCCCATATTAATCTATGTGAAGTCGTGATAATATGTCCTTGTTTCGTTCTTTCGGTGCAAAGGTACGAAATATCGGGCGGACTGCCAAACAATCCGCCCGATTTTTTTCAAAACAAGCTTTCCCTATTCCTCTTCCTCCAGTTCTTCGTATTCCCACACGTCGCGGCGATACCTTCTTGAGGCTGGGTCAAGCTCGCCATCCTCGTCCACTCCGCCGTAGTCGATGTCCTTGTCTGTCGAGGTGACGCCCTCAGAGGCGCAGACGATGGTTGCCGTTCCGATGTATGCCACCATGACCGATGGCTCAATATATGTCTTTTTCATCGTATTTGTCCTCCTTTCTTTATTTGATGATTACTTTCTTTCCGTCTTTCACGAACACGCCCTTGCCGGGATTTGCCACGCGGCGACCCTGTAGGTCGTAATAACGGTTATTGTTTGTTGTCTCACGGTTAATGTCACTGATGCCCGTGCTGTGGCCAAAGGTCATGCTGATGCGCGAGTCGTCACCTTCCACGGAGACGAGTACATCGACGA
>CAJOEC010000014.1:0-53101 GCA_905233425.1 uncultured Prevotella sp.
GGCCTCTCTGTCGAAAGAAGACCGGCGCAAGTATGACGAGAGTCTGAAACATTACCGCGACACCATTGCCGTGATGCACGGCCAGTGGCTTGAAGGCCATGCAAGTGGCATGGCTGAAGGCATGGAGAAAGGAATGGCTGAAGGCATGGAGAAAGGAATGGAGAAGGGTATTGAAGAAGCCAATCGCGAGAACGCCCGCAAAATGAAAGCCCTTGGAATATCGGCAGATGTGATAGCCCAAGTCACGGGTCTCACTACTGATCAGATTAACAGCCTGTAAATGCGGGTACTATTTTACAGAAATGACATTCGAAGAAACATACCTTAACGACAACATCCTCGACGCGCTCTACGATATGCACTTCGAGGAGATGACTCCTATACAGGAGAAGTGCATACCCGAGATTCTCAACGGACGCGACGTCCTCGGAGTGGCGCAGACGGGTACCGGCAAGACCGCCGCCTATCTGCTGCCCATCCTCTCAATGCTCGATGATGACCGCCAGGGGTTGAGCGATAAGAGTTCAGAGTTGAGTGACTTTACTTCTGAGGCGAAAAGTGAAGTCTCTCAACACTCAACTCTCAACACTCAACGCTTCCCTGAAGACGCCATCAACTGCGTGGTCATGGCCCCGACACGCGAGCTGGCACAGCAGATAGACCAGGCCATGCAGGGCTTCGCCTACTACCTCGACGGCATCAGCTCGATAGCCGTCTACGGCGGTAACGATGGTTCACGCTTCGACCAGGAGACTCGCGGCCTGCGCGGCGGCGCACCCGTGGTCATAGCCACCCCCGGCCGTCTGCTCAGCCATCTGAAGGTGGGCAACCTCGACCTCTCGCGCACATCGTTCTTCGTGCTCGACGAGGCCGACCGTATGCTCGACATGGGATTCTCCGAAGACATCATGCAGATAAACGCCCTGCTGCCCAAGGACTGCCAGAAGGTGATGTTCTCGGCCACCATGCCCCAGAAGATCCGCGAGCTGGCCGTCAGCCTCCTCCACGACCCCGTGGAGGTGAAACTGAAGGTTAGCCGTCCGGCCGACAAGATCAAGCAGATGGCCTACGTGTGCTACGAGCCGCAGAAGCTGAAAATCATAGACCACCTCTTCCAGAACGGCGACCTGCGGCGCGTCATCATCTTCTGCGGGAAGAAGGACCGCGTGAAGGACATCAACCGTGCACTACAACGGCTGAAGATAAACTGCGCCCCGATGCACTCAGACCTCACGCAGGCCGAGCGCGACGACGTGATGTACCGCTTCAAGGCCGGACAGGTAGACGTGCTCGTAGCCACCGACATCGTGGCACGCGGCATCGACATCGACGACATCGCCATTGTCATCAACTACGACGTGCCCCACGATGCCGAGGACTATGTCCACCGCATCGGACGCACTGCCCGCGCCGAGCGCGACGGCGAGGCCATCACCTTTGTAAGCGGCGACCAGGACATACGCCGCTTCAAGCAAATCGAGCAGTTCCTGAAGAAGGAGGTGGAGAAACTGCCGCTGCCCGAAGGTCTCGGCGAAGCCCCCGAATACAAAGCCAGCGGCCGCCCTGCGGGACAGGGAGACCGCCGTGGCCGTGGAGGCAGAGGCAGGGGCGGAAAAGGCCGCACACACCGTGGCGGAAAAGGCCACAAGCGGCGCGGCTGAACCTTTACTTGCCGAATTTCTCGTTCTTCTCGATTGTCCATCCCTGTCGTTTCGACAGCAGACAATCCTCACCCTGGAACATTTTTGCAGCTTCGTTGTCGCCCTTCAGCTGCCATTGCAGCCAAGCGAGGGCAACGACTGAGAACTCGCCGCCATGAGGCTCGCGGTAGGTGCCGCCGTGGCCGACGGGGAAATTGGTGGCACAGGCCGGCACATGGTCAATGCGGTGGAAGTCGTCCATGCCATTGCCGTAGGCTATGTCCTTCTCGCCGCCAAGGATATAGATGACGGGCGTGTGGATTTCCTTCAGTTTGTCCTTCGGTGGCATGGGCATTCCGCCGACGGCCTGGTTGGCGTTCTGCTGGTTGAAGAGTCCGCTGTTGCAGACCATGAGCGTCTTGATGCGTGGGTCGGCGCAGTTGTAGAGCGTCTGCAGTCCGCCGCACGACATTCCGGCCACGGCAATGTTCTTCACGTCAATCTTCTTGTAGTAGGGCGACGACGGGTCGGCGTTCTGCGCCTCCACCCAGTCCATCGACTCTATCTGCTGCTCGGTCGTCGACATGGGGCCGCGATAGGGTGAGTCGTCCATCGGGATGTAGCCTGTCGCCACGACGATAAACCCGTGGCTGGCAATCTCGTTGAGGAACTTGTAGTGCTCCCACGGCGAGTTTGTGCAGGCGCCGTTGCCCCACACGAGGACGGGCAGCTGGTTTTTCTCGCCAAAGGCCGACAAGTCCTGCGGCACGAAGACGGTGTGGGCCTTCAGCGTCGGTTCCTCTTTCATCACGGCCTTCCAGGGGCCGGTGCCGCCATCCTCGACGATGCGCTGCTGTGGCTGTACGGAGTCATCAGTCACCTCGGGTGATACTGTTGCTGATGCGCCCAGCGTAGCTGCTGCCAGCGCAAACGAAAGGAAAAAACATTTTGTTTTCATAGTTAACAAGTCTATTTATAGTTAATAAGTCTATTGATTATTAGTGTTCAACATCTACCAGCCTTCGGGCAGCACGATGTTCTCTATGCTGTGGGCTTCTTTGAACAGCGGCGAAATCTCGTCGTCGGTGAAGCCGGCAATGCCACACCCTATGCGAGTGACGAGGAACGTCAGTTCCAGGTGCTGGCGGGCAAAGCCGATGAACTCGTCGACGTATGGGCGTATTGTCTCCACCCCGCCCTGCATCGTCGGTATGGCATAGCTCTGGCCCTGAAGCCCCACGCCCTGGCCCATGACGGCCCCAAACTTGTAGTGTGCGATGTTAGCGGCCCCGCTGAGATGCATACCACGCAAATTGCTGCCGAAGACGAATATCTCGCCCGGCTGGAGTTCGGTGATGAACTCCGGTGTTGTTCTTTTCTTTTCCATGTCTTTCTTGTTATCGAATAATGATCCAAAAATGTTTCGTAGTCTATTTCGCACAGACAATCCATCCACCTCGACGACAGAACGTCTACGCTCACCGGGCGCAGACCGCTTGCACTCCTCTGCCATATACCGTTCACGCTCCTCTGGCATAGGAATCGTCTCGGTCATATCCAAGTCTACGCCGAAATACTTCATGAAGTAAGGCTTGATGGTCGATTCCAAAAGCAGATTGTAGCGCTGTGACACTGCCGAAGGCGAAATGCCTAACATCGCGGCCGTCTCGTTGTTCTTGTATCCTTCAATGAAGCGCAGTTCCAGAATCGACTTGTTAGCAGGGCTGAGCTTAGCGTTCTCATACATATCCCTGATCATGTCCTGGAACTGGCGTTTCAGGTCGTTTGAGGAGTCGAAAGACAGCAGATAATCGTACAGGGAGATGCGCCCGAACTCCTTCTTGTACCATTTCAGCGCGTCGAGCACCACATAGCGGAATCCCCCAATGAGCCATGTGCGCAGACTGATGCCCGGCGAATGGTCCTCCAACGGTTTCCAGTCGTGGGCAATCAGGTAGAGGGCATACTGGTGGGAGAGCGACATGAAGTCGAGGTTCTGCTTCGTGCTCAACTGGTATTTCTGGTTGTAGAGGTTGTAGCCCACCTGGCAATAACCGTAGAAATACTCTCGGATGACCTGGGCGTTGCCACGGCGGAAACCGCTGATTATCTCCTTGTCGGAAAGGGACTGATGGTGCATAGGCGATTATTTTTCTGCAAAATTACAAAAAAAACTCATTACGCCTTAATTTTTTCCCGAAAACTTCTTCTAAGAAATAAAAAACAGTTCACTTTTTATATTCACCCTTTAACAACTTACTATTATGGAAAAGCAGAATGAGAAGAATGCAAAGCGAGTGTTCAACCTTATCATCGTCGACGAGAGCGGGTCGATGTCAGTAATCCGCCGGCAGGCCTTCGCCGGAATGAACGAGACGCTACAGACCGTCCGCAAGATGCAGCAGCAGTTCGCCGACACCGAGCAGCGCGTCACACTGGTGACCTTCGACAGCGAGCACATCAAGTGGCACTACGACGAGACCCCCGCCGACGAGACCAAGGATTTGGAGTGGAATGCCTACAAGCCGGGGGCAGCAACGCCCCTCTACGATGTCATGGGCAAGGCCATATCGAAGGTCAACTCACAGACCGAGAGCGGGGAGAACGTGCTGGTGACGGTCATCACCGACGGCGAGGAGAACTGCTCCAGCGAATGGACGCTGAAGATGATCAAGGCGCTGATTGAGAAACTGAAGAACCAGAACTGGACCTTCACGCTCATCGGCACCGACAACCTCGACGTGGAGGCAATGGCCAAGGACTTCGCCATCGACGAGCACATGGAGTTCCGCGAGGACGAGGAGGGCACCAAGGCGATGTTTGCACGCGAGCGTAGCTCACGCGAACGCTACAACTTCTGCCTCAGCAGAGGGGCGGCAATGCCGAAGGGACGGTTCTTCGACGAGGATTAGAATGCAACTGTAGCCGTGCAGCCTGCACGGTTTACAAGACAGAGAAAGGGGCACACAGCATTATGCTGGTGCCCCATTCTTTTTTATGAACAACGAATTGAACGAATTGAACGAATACGTGTCATTCGTGAAATTCGTTGTTAAAAGAAAGTTCCTTATTTCACGTACTCCGAGAAGTCGGTGAGGTGCATGTCGCCCTTGCGAGCCAGTGTGTCGTGCATGGCGAAGGCGGCGGTGAGACAATGGCGGGTGTGGCCGCCGGTGCCCAGCTTCAAGTATTCGCGCAGCAGCGGACGGTAGTCGGGGTGGGCGCAGTTCTCTATGATGGCCTCGGCACGCTGCATGGGACTCTTGTGGCGCAGGTCGGCAATACCCTGCTCCGTCACCACAACGTTCACGTCGTGTTCCGAGCTGTCCTGATGCGTTACGAAAGGCACGATGCTGGAGATGCAGCCGCCCTTTGCTGTCGACGGGCATGTGAAGATGCTCAGGTAGGCGTTGCGCTCGAAGTCGCCGCTGCCGCCGATGCCGTTCATCATCTTCGTGCCGCTGATGTGCGTGCTGTTCACGTTGCCGTAGAGGTCGACCTCGATGGCGGTGTTGATGGCGATGACGCCGAGACGGCGGATGACAGCCGGGTGGTTCGAGATCTCGCTCTGGCGCAGCGTCAGGTGATCCTTGAAGTAGCCGATGTTGTCGTAGACCTGCATCAGACAGTCGTTAGAGACGGTGAGCGAGCAGGCCGAAGCGTCCTTCACTCGTCCGTGGAGCATCATCTCGATGACCGAGTTCTGGATTACCTCAGTATAGATGTTGAAATCGGGCACGTGCTTGTCCTCGCCCAGTGCGCCGAGGATGGCGTTTGCCGTGCTTCCCACGCCGCTCTGCAGGGGCAGGAACTCCTTGGGAATGCGTCCGGCGTGCAGCTCTGAGACGAGGAACTCGGCTGTCAAGTAGCCGATCTTGTCGGTCACGGGGTCGCTGTCCTTGAAGGCGCGGGCCTCGTCGGGGATGTTACACTCAACTACGCCGACCACCTTCTCGCGGGGGATGGAGACGTAAGGACGTCCGATGCGGTCGCCAACGTTGAAGATGGGTATGGGCTTGCGGTAGGGCGGGTCGAGAGGCTCGTAGACATCGTGGATGTACTTGGCGTTGGGGCTGTGGAACGAGTTGAGTTCCAGTATGACCTTCTTGGCCAGACGGGCGGCCGTGGGGCTGATGCCGCCGGCGGCGGTCAGGTAGACGCGCATCTCGTCGCCCACCTCCTCAATGTCGCAGACCTCAAGTATTGCCCAGTCCACATCGCCGTAGAAACCATAGCGCAGTTCCTGTGCCATGTGGCTGAGGTGCAGGTCGTTGTAGGGGATTTCGCCCATGTTCACGTGCTTGCGGAAATCAGGGTTAGTGGTGTAGGGAGCGCGGTACTTCAGGGCCTGTGCGTTGGCCAGGTCGCCGTCGGTCGACTGTCCTGTGCTGGCACCGGTGTAGATTTCGACCTTGAACTCGCGGCCGGCCTCATGCTCGGCCAGTGCAATCTTTGCCAACTCCTTTGTTGTTGCCTTGGCCACGCCGGCGGGCGTGAAGCCACTCATGGCGATGTGGTCGCCATTCTTGATTAATGCTGCTGCTTCGGCAGCGGTCAAACGTGTGTACATGATTTTTTATAGATTTGTTATTCACAATTTCCGTGCAAAGGTACAAAGTTTAAGGGAGTTAAAGCCCTTTTCCATGGTCTTTTAACTCCCTTTAACCCAAAACCATATATTGCCTAAAACACTATTGCTTCGTAGACGTAGAGTTCGGCGTCGCGCCATCCGTCCCAGCCCAGTCCGGCCTTGTCACGCGAACAGTGGCCAACGAACTCCTCCTTAGTCCAGTTCACCTCGTCGGCCACCTGCGGCAGGAACGTTCCGCTGCGATAGCCCTTGCGTATGTATATGCCGTGGCGGTGCAGCTCAAACTCGTCGAGGCTGTGGATGCGGCGCATGGGCGTGAGCACCGAGATCTCGATGTCGATGTCGTCAAGCTCGTCGCGGCTGACAGGCATGAACCTCGGGTCTTCGAAGGCGGCGGCACGGGCCATCTCAGCCACCGTCTCGTGAAGGGGCATGTCCTCGCCGAAATGCCCTATGCAACCGCGCAGTTGCCCATGCTTGTGAAGCGAAACAAAGGCGCCGCACTTTGAGTTGAGAGTTGAGGGTTGAGAGTTGAGAGTTGAGCGTTGAGAGTTGAGAGACGGCTGTGCTATAGGCTTGCCGTCGAGCGAGTCCTTGATGCTGTTGAGGGCTATTTCCTTCAGCAGCCGCTTGTCGTCGTCGGAGAGGACGAAGGCGTTGCTGTCGCGGCGCAACACGGCAAACGAGTGATAGCCCACGACGCGGCTGTGGTCGTGGTCGTCAATATCCCCAGAGTTCTGGTACATCAGGTGTTTCACCTCATAGTTGCCGTCGAGCATCAGCATAAGTGTGATGATGGCGAACTCGCCGCACGCGCTGGTGGCCAGGTTGCGCCTGCCACTACGGGCATTGGCCTCGATGGTGGCGATGAACCGCCCAACGTCGCCGCTCTCAACTGCCTTGCCCGTGAGAACGTCCACCTCACAGGCATCCTCATACGAGGGATAGTGGGAGAAGTCGCTGCTTACGATGAAGAGGTTCTCGTCGGTGAAATAGGGTTTTAGCACCTCAGCCATACGTTGCAGTTTCTCGTAGTCGTTGGTGGAGATGACTATCGGGACGATGGGTGGTACAGACCCCTCAGAAATGCTGTCTTGCCCGATAGAGCTGCTGCCGCCGACATACCTACGTTGCAGGAAAGGCAGCTGCACCTCCAAGCAATGCTCTTGTGCATGGGCTTCAGGGCGATAGAAGAACACGCTGTCGGAGTCCTCGGTGAGTTTCAGCGCCGTCTCGCGGTCGACCTTCACCTCGCCCAAGGGCGTGGCGTAATAGTCGGCCCCGGTATTTACCGATGCCCCGTCGAGCCACTCATGGTGACTGGGGCCAAGGAGGAATATGCGCTTGAACTGTTTGCCTGTCGGGAGCGTCATGTAGGCCGATGCCGCCACATTGCCGGAGAAATAGTACCCGGCATGAGGCACTATCAGAGCCGCCACATTATTATATATTGCGCTGCCGCTGTGAAGCGAAAGGAAGCTGTCGACCTCCTGGCTGAGACTCTGCGCGTTGCCGTCGTAGAACCGGTTGGCCTGGGTGGCAGGCCTGACCACGGGTGTCGTGGTCTGACTGTTGTTTGTTGTCATCATCATTATCGCTGCAAAGATTGTTAATACCATTATTGCGAATACCGTTATTGTTGCTGTCTTCATCAATTCCATTCCCTCCTTCGATGAATTAATTCACGATGCAAAATTACAAAACTTTGCGTCATTATTGAGTGAAAAACAGGAAAAAAACGTTTCAGGACAGGAAAAAGACTGTCAAACAGCAGGGATTTCAATTTATTTTACTACTTTTGCAGAAAATATCTCTCAACACTCAACTCTCAACACTCAACTCTCAACTCTCAACACTCAACTCTCAACACTCAACTCTCAACACTCAACTCTCAACACTCAACCCTCAACCCTGAACACTCAACACTCAACGTATATGGCTTGGTACGACAAATATCTTTCAATCTACGGTAAGCCTTTCGACGAGGTGCCGCAGAGCGTCATCGACGAGACACGCAGCGGACTCGCCCGTCTACAGAGCACGGAGCCTATAGCCTCGATAGTGGTCATCGCCTACAACGAGGAGACTCACCTGCAGGCCTGCCTGTGGGCCATCAGCGAGATAAGGTGCAAATATCCGGTGGAGATCATCGGCGTGGACAACGACAGCCGCGACCGCACGGCGGAGATCTTCCGCCAGTCGGGCATACCTTTCTACACCGAGTACCAGCACTCCTGCGGCTATGCCCGCCGCTGCGGCTTGCAGCACTCGCGGGGGAAATACTATTTCGACGTGGACAGCGACACCATCTATCCCCCACTCTACTACGAGCTGATGCTCGAGCAGCTCATGCGCCCTGGCACGTCGTGCGTGTCGGCGACGTGGAGCTATTTCCCCGACGCCAACCACACACGCCTCGGTTTGCGTATGTATGAGATGGTGCGCGACCTGTTCCTATGGGTGCAACATTTCAAGCGGCCGGAGCTGTCTGTGCGCGGACTGGTCTTTGCCTACAATGCCGACTACGGGCGGAAGGAGCCATACCGCGTGGACATCATCCGTGGCGAGGACGGCTCAATGGCTTTGGCACTGAAGAAATACGGGAAGATACGTTTCGTGCGCGACCGCCGCTGTCGGGCAGTCACGGGCTACGGCACGCTAAGCGAAAGTTCGATATGGCAGAGTCTGTGGAAGAGCATCAAGACGCAGGGGCGTGGTCTGACCCGCATCTTCTACAAGAAGGACCACTACGAAGACTCCCCCGACAACCTTGTGAAGAAGCATTAACATGTAATTGCCATGTAATTGAACATTAATTCGTGTCCGTCAAAAACGGCCTGAAAGGCCAATAAGCACATAGCCCAGGGCAGCGCCCTGGGTTAATTGTATCGAAAAATATCGCCCTGCAAGGGCAAAAGAGATAATAGGAGGCGACGCCTCCGTATAATTCTTTTGCCCTTTCAGGGCGAAACCTCACCGCCACTTTTACCCAGGGCGTTGCCCTGGGCTATTAGCTATTGGCCTTTCAGGCCGTTTCCTTCCGCAATGATAGAGATTTACCAACCGTATCACGTCGAAATAATATGGAAACGAATTTGAATAATTACTATAATTTAATCCACGAATTTGAATAATAATTATAAATATTCGTGGAATAAATTATTCATATTATTCAAATTCGTTTCCATAAAAAAGTGCTTTCGTTACAATTCGTGTAATTCGTGCAATTCGTGTAATTCGTGCAATTCGTGCAATTCGTGCAATTCGTGCAATTCGTGTAACTCGTGCAATTCGTGTAATTCGTGTAATTCGTGGTTAAGAGAATTACATGAGTCACTCGATGACCACGAGGGCGTCGTCCTCCATGACGGTCTCGCCGACCTTCACGCAAATGGCTGTGACCTTGCCGGCCTTCTCAGCCTGCAGGGCGTTGGCCATCTTCATGGCCTCAAGCACGATGACCGTGTCGCCGGCCTGCACCTCGTCGCCCACGGCGACCTTGATCTCGGTGATGACACCGGGCAGCGGGGCCTTGATGGCGGTACCAACACCCCCTACTGCCCCCGAGGGGGCTTCATTAGTTTTTGCAGAGACATTCGTGTCCCCCTCGGGGGACGAAAGGGGGGCTTTTCCGAGCACCGGCTTCTTCTTCTCAGGCTCCGGCTCGCGCTCCATCTCCACTTTATATTCCTCACCATTGACGGTGACAACAACATTATTATCTACAATCTCGCCAACGGCAACTTCATATTTCGTCCCGTTGATGGTATACTTGTATGTGTTCATAGACATTAAATTAAGGGTGAATGGTCATGGTCTGGGCGTAGCCGTTCCACTGTGTGGGATGCTCCTTGATGGTGATGAACCCAGGCTCAACATCGTGTACATTATTGCCAAGATGCTCGTGCAGCGCAAGAGCAATGGCAGCGAAAACTTCGTTCTTCATATTCTTAGAGGGAGTTAAAGGAGTTAATGGGAGTTAAAGGAGTTAAAGACGATAGACTCGCCATCCGAGAAAACAGAGTGGAAGCAGGAGCGCCAGAACAAACGTCCTTAACTCCTTTAACTTCTTTAACTCCTTTAACTCCCCATTATACTACATCGGAATATTCCCGTGCTTCTTCGCGGGCAGAGCGTCGCGTTTGGTGGCGAGCTGAGCCAGACCGCGGCAGATGCGGAAGCGGGTGTTGCGCGGCTCGATGACATCGTCGATGTAGCCGTACTTCGCTGCCTGGTAGGGGTTGGCGAAAAGCTCGTTGTACTCGTCCTCTTTCTCGGCGATGAAAGCCTTCACGTCCTCGCCGGCCTCCTTCTTGGCCTTGGCCTCCTTGGCATAGAGAACTGCGGCGGCACCCGAGGCGCCCATCACGGCAATCTCAGCCGACGGCCAAGCGTAGTTCAGGTCGGTGTGGAGCTGCTTCGAGCCCATCACGATGTGGCTACCACCATACGACTTGCGCAGCGTGACCGTGATCTTGGGCACGGTGGCCTCACCGTAGGCGTAGAGCAGCTGGGCGCCGTGCAGGATGACGGCATTGTACTCCTGGCCGGTGCCGGGCAGGAATCCGGGCACGTCGACGAGGCTGACGATGGGGATGTTGAAGGCGTCGCAGAAGCGCACGAAACGGGCACCCTTGCGGCTTGCGTTCACGTCGAGCACACCGGCGTAGCAGCTGGGCTGGTTGGCCACGACACCCACGCTCACACCGTTGAAGCGGGCGAAGCCCACGATGATGTTCTTGGCGAACTTGGGCTGCACCTCGAAGAACTCACCGTCGTCGGTGATGGCGGCGATGACCTTGTACATGTCGTAGGCCTCGTTGGGGTTCTCGGGGATAATCTCGTTCAGCGAGTCCTCCATGCGGTTGATGGGGTCGGTGCACTTCTTGTGGGGAGCCACCTCCATATTATTGGAAGGTATATACGAGAGCAGGGTCTTCAGCATCTGCAGGCCCTCCTCCTCGGTCTTGGCCGTGAAGTGGGTCACGCCGCTCTTCGTGGCGTGGACGCTGGCACCGCCGAGGTGCTCCTGGTCGATGTCCTCGCCCGTGACGGTCTTCACCACCTTCGGGCCGGTGAGGAACATATAGCTGGTGCCCTCCATCATCAGCGTGAAGTCGGTAAGTGCAGGGCTGTAGACAGCACCACCGGCGCAGGGGCCGAAGATACCGCTTATCTGGGGGATGACACCCGAGGCGAGGATGTTACGCTCGAAGATCTCGGCGTAGCCGGCCAGGGCGTTGATACCCTCCTGGATGCGTGCGCCGCCCGAGTCGTTGATGCCGATGACGGGGGCGCCCATCTTCATGGCCATGTCCATCACCTTGCATATCTTCTGGCTCATGGTCTCGCTCAGAGAGCCTGCATGGACGGTGAAATCCTGTGCGAAGACAAACACCAGACGGCCGTCGATGGTGCCGCTACCGGCCACCACGCCGTCGCCGGGGAACTGCTTCTTCTCCATGCCGAAGTTGTGGCAGCGGTGCTCCTTGAACATGTCGTACTCCTCAAACGAGCCTTCGTCGAGCAGCATGTCTATGCGCTCGCGGGCGGTGTACTTACCGCGCTCGTGCTGTTTCTGTATGGCTTTCTCGCCACCGCCAAGGCGAGCCTTCTCGCGGTTGGCAATCAGTTGCTTAATCTTTTCTAATTGCTTTGACATAATTAATAAGCCCACCCAAGCCCTCCCAAAGGGAGGGATGTTTAGTTACACTAAAATTCTTAGGTGCTTCATTTTAAAGTTATACAATAAATTATATTTTATTCACCCACCCTTGCAAGAATGTATCTTAACATCCCTCCCTCTGGGAGGGCTTGGGTGGGCTTTTTCCCTTAGTGTTCGCAAAGCTCTGTCAGGATACCGCAGGTGCTCTTCGGGTGCAGGAAAGCGATGTTCAGGCCCTCGGCGCCCTTGCGCGGAGCCTGGTCGATGAGGCGCACGCCCTTCTCCGATACCTCGGCCAATGCGTTGGCCACGCCGTCCTCGATGCAGAAGGCCACGTGGTGCACACCCTTGTTGCCCTTTTCGAGCCATTTCTGGATGGTGCTCTCAGGGCTTGTCGGCTCGAGCAGCTCGAGCTTCACCTCGCCGCACTTCAGGAAGGCGGTCTTCACCTTCTGGTCCTCGACTACTTCGGTTGCATAACACTCCAGTCCCAGCACGTCCGTGAAGAACGGCAGGCTCTCTTCGATGCTCTGGACGGCAATGCCCAGATGCTCAATGTGTGAAATCTTCATGTTGTTTTTCTTTAAGTTAATAAAAGTTGGCGCAAAGGTACTAATAATTTCCCTCTCCGCCAAACTTTTGTTATTAACTTAATAAGTGTTTCACTTTTTTCACACACCGACGATGTCGCGTTCAATGTGAGGTACCCAACTTTTTGAGATAATCATTTAGTCGTTTTCCTCCCTTATTTCCACCCAAACGTTTTCTGTCTCACCATCCGTTGCCTTGTACAGTTGGTATCTTTCAGAACCGTCTGTCTTTGCATCTATGGGAACATAGAACGTCTTTCCTTCCCAAGACTTGTATTCAGGATTGGTGAGCACCACAATCTGCATACATTTCTTGCCGTTGAGAGTCTTGAAGTTGCCTGTAGCAGTGGCGGTGCCAGTGCTATATTGAGTGCCTCCAGACGATGCACCATACGACTTGAAGCTGTAGGTCTTCTTCTTCTCAAACGGCTCGATGGAGACATAGAGCTTAGGATTCAACGAGGCTCCGTTTTCATCCATCAGTTCTGTTCTTGCCTCACCGTCTTGTGTTGCATCAGGAGCGACGTAGAACTTCTGTCCCACAAAGTTGCCATACTTGCCGTTGGTCAGGATGACCACCTCAGCATTGCCGTTCTTAGTGATACCTGTGGTCTGGGCAAGGCCCGACGACCAAGCAGTACCTTCCTCACTGTATGACGTGAAGCTGTAGGTCTTGACGGAGTTGTTCTTTCCGATGATCACCTCGGTATCGCCGGTCACGTTGGCAGCATTACCGCCACCGAAGACGTCGCCACGGATGTCGATTCCCTCAGCAGTTGCAATCTGGTATGATTTTACCCAGCCCTCATCCGAAGGAGTCCTGCCTTCACTGTCCTCAATCTTTGTCGAAAGAGTGATGGTCTCGCCCGTCAGCGTACCGATATAAACATGTGGTGTGCCGATGACGTCGGCAGCATTACCTCCGCCGAAGACAGAACCGATGGCTCCAATCTTGTTTGCGGCGTGCGAAGGTATCTCAAAGCCCTTAGTTTCGTCATAGCCTGTGTCACCAGGTTTCATCACCTTCGAGCCGATGATTCTTGAGTTCTCACTAACGACAGTCTCTTTGAACTTACCCTTTGCCACGTTGACATTCACCGTGGGGCTGCCCACCATATCGGCACCAGTACCGTAGCCACCGCCAAAGATCTTGCCGATGCTGGTAAACGATTTGACGTTCACCTGCGGGTCGCGCACAGGATCTTCGCCTGATGTCAGCACATTGCCATCCTCATCATAGCCATAGACCGAGTAGTGTGCCAGGTTGCCGCCGCCATACAGCTCGCCGATGATGATAGGCTTACAGCCCGTCTCCTCGATGTTCACGGTGATGGAACCACGGATAAGACCACTTATGTCGTTGCCACCGAACACCTGGCCGTAAGTACCATTAGTGATGTTGAGCACCACGTCGCCATTGACGTCAGCGGCAGCAGCACCGCCGTAGGCCTTACCCAAACCGCTGATACAGCCAATCTCCAACACGGCGTCGCCGTCCATCATGGCATTATGGCCACCGCCGTAGGCCTCGTCTACATTAAATGGACACTCTAACAAGTCGTCGAGCGTGGTACGAGCTTCAACACGTACGTTACCCCTTGTGTCCGAGCCGCCATAGACAGAATGCACCGTTCCGCCGTAGATGGTGGCATGAGACTTGCCGATGCCGTAGCCATAGAGGCGCACACGATCTTCCTTCGTCGACGCATTGTCGTTTATTGTTACTTCATACTGCTGTGTTGTTGCATTCCAAGTATGTGTTGTATAGTTCGTATAGCCTATGTTGGCACCAGGGTTCAGATATGTCTTGCCGTCTATTGTATATGGAGTATTACCGTTACCGCCGCCGAACACCTCGCCAATCTCGTAGGTGCCGTTGACAACGACTTCCGTGGCTGGCACCGAAGCGGCATTACCGCCGCCAAACACCTGCTTGATGCTCGTCAGCTCGCAACCGTCGATGATGACGTAGGTCTTGGCTGTGTCGGCAGTGGCCTTGAGGTCGGGTTTGAAGGCTGCCAAGTTGCCACCGCCATAGACGGCAGCCACGTTATACGTGTGGTCGCTCTCGTTCGCGCTGCTAAGTTTCGCCGCCGGTGTCTTACCATGGCCTTCCCAATCCTGGGTGTTGAATACATGCACCGTGACGGATCCCTGCGGACTGCCGTTAAGATTGTTAGAACCGAAGATTATACCCTGCACCACGCAGTCATAATAGTTGGATAGGTCGGGCGAACGACGGCTTCCGTTGCCAGAGCCTTCACCTGAGCCTTCGCTGTTTCCGCCTGAGCCGCTTCCGCTGTCACCGCCTGAGCTTTCACCGCTTCCGCTGCCGCCGCTACTGCCAGCCGGCTTGACACCATTCAGCGTCACAAACACGTCGCCATAGACCTTGGCCTCAACAGCCGACACAGCAGCCTGGGCTTCGACATTATTCTCTTGGCCTGCGGCCAATGCTGCCTTTGCAAATCGTCCCAGTCCGCCGCCGTAGACACTGCCGACGATGGTGCCGCCATGCAGTTTGACGGTGGTCGTGTAGTTACGCGACGTCTTTTCTGGATCGTGCCATGTACCTTGATGATAATACGTATTACCATCAACAGCCGTTACTCCTTCTCCAATTATCGTGTAAACGAAAGGATCATTGTTTGTGCCAGCCCCTGACCGTGTGTATAGGCCAGTTACCGGAGTACCTGGTGAAACGCTTTCCGCCACGTAGGTCTGCGCATCCCAGTTGCCGGTGTTCGTGTCGGCCAAGGCGCCGCCGCCGTAGAGATCTTTGTTCACAGTGCCGCCATTCATGTTGACATCCACTCTACCCAAAGTGATGCCTCGCTCACCGCCGCCATAGACAGAGCCATTGACGGTGGAATTTTCGTCGATGGTCACATGGGTATGGCTGGTTAAGGCCAGCGTCTTTAGGAACGCAAGATATGCTTCCTCCGTTCTGTAATACTTCCAGACAAATTTGTGCTCACTGTCATAATAATCCCAGTCTTCACCTTCCGTACCTTTTGCACCGTTTCCTACGGTCTGCATACTCTTGAAATTCTTATAATTTTCAACATCGTATGCAGGCTCGACACCCTTGCAGGCGCCAAAGACGTGGTGGTCTGTACCACTTGCTCCAATTTTGGCATTGTCTTGTATAATGACAGTACATGTTCCACCACTTAGCGGTGTGGTCGGTAGTCCTCCGACGACATTAAATTTTCCTACCGAAGCCGTCTCTCCACCGCCATAGACGCTGCCTCCAACCAGGGCAAGGCCCTGGACAGTGACTTCAGCATTGCCACGCAACAGAGCCGAGTAGCCATGGGAGTCCAAGCCGGCACCGGCACCGAACACGTCGCCCTTGATGTCGGGCTTACTTCCGCTTCCTGTATCGTTGGCTGCTCCTATCGTCACTCTGCCATCATCTTCCACACGGCCCACCTCGCCGCCACCATATACGGTGCCATAGACCACCGCGCTACCACTGACGCTGACATCTGTGGCGTAGACAATGGCTTTCTCACACCACCAAGTGGTTGAACTGCCACATCCTGCTCCAAACACATGGCCTGACGCATGGTTTTCGGTTGAACCATCCTCGGTGCCTATAGTACCACCAGTAATGGAAACCGTGCAAATGCCAGTGTTCTCGCTTGTGTCATGAGAGTCACCAGAGGGCACGTTATACTCGGCGGTATTGGCAGTTTTGCCATCGGTTTGCTTCCAGAAATAGTTATAAGTTAGTTGACCTTTATCATCTTTGTTTGTCTTGTCAATCGTTCCCACATCGCCCAAGTTTCCGCCGCCATAGACGTTGCCCTTGACCGTGCCATTGCTCATAGTGAGCTTGGTGTTCCAGCCCACGCGCCCTGCTTCTGCAAAAGAAGCGAGGCCTTTTCCACCGCCAAAGGCATTGCCACCAATCGTGCCTCCCAGAATCTTCATATCGGTATCGTGATACACAAAGCCGCTCTCGCTGCCGCCAAAGACAGACCTCTTGACCTCGGCCGACCCATCGATAGTCACTTCGCTCGCGGCAGATATGGCCAAGGTCTCAATGAACAGGAGATATTCGTCTGGACTATCAAAATATTCCCAACCATCACCCATAATCTTACGACCGGGCTTATGATCCTTAACATGATAATTATCAACTCCATCCTCTCCATCAACATAATCATAATTACGAGGCTCAATTCCCTGACCGGCGCCATAGACATAGCCCGAGTTGCTGTCACCGTCTTTTCCGATGACGGCATTGTCTTGAATAACGACAGTACCTTTTCCACCGGCTTTCAAACCATACGGCATACCTTGTTTCACGTTATGAGCGGTTGCGAGTGCTGGCGTTGTGGCAACCCAATACCTACCCACCGAAGCCTTCGCGCCGCCGCCATAGACGTTCTTCCACACCTGGGCTTTGCCCTGGACGGTAACAGAGCTGGTGCCACGCACCAGAGCCGAGTAGCCATGGGTCTCCAAGCCGGCACCGGCACCAAACACGTTGCCTTCGACAATGGGTTCATCTGTCCCTCCAGCGGCTCCTATCGTCACCTGTGTGTTCCTTTCCACACGGGCAATCTCGCCACCGCCATAGACGCTACCTTTTACCCTGCCGGCAGTCATGTTGACGGTCGTACCGCCCTCTCTCAGCGTGTAATCTGTTGGATTTTCGCCTGTTCCGGTAACAGTTACGCCATCGTCAACAATTCCCACCATGGCTTTCGAACACGTGAACAAGTTACCCGAGCCCTTACCGCCGCCAAAGACATTCTTGGCGATTTCACCGCCTTGGACTGCCACAGATGTATTGCCCTGCACGTCGCCGGTCTCGCCGCCACCATAGACGCTGCCCTTGATGTCGGCGGAACCACTGATGGTGACATCCGTGGTCTTTACCAGAGCGACGTCAATTTGGGTTGTAATCGAATCACCACGGGCAGCACCAAAGACGTTTCCGTCGCCATTGTTGCCGTCAACGCCCACCTGACCACCGCTAATCGCAATGGTAGTAGTACCGCCGGAAGGAATGGAAACAGTACTGACACCGTTCTCTGTACTCGTGGTGACTTTACCCACCGAACCCATGGCACCGGCGCCGTAGACATTACGGACGACCGTACCGCCAGTGATGTTGATTGTGGTTGTTCCATAGACGATACCGGCCAACGAATTGTACGTGTCACCTTCACCATCATTGTATGTATGGCCCGGAGGAATACTGCCTGAATAATACTTATCCGTACCGCAGCCGCCGCCATAGACATTGCCACGGTAGGGATAGGCTGCACCTTCGTATGTCGTGCCATTAGAGACAACCGTATACCCGGTCTCGTTTTCATCATCAACACCTATTTTACCGCCATTGATGGTGACCACGGTGTTGTTGAATACGTGTCCGTTCTCGCCACTGCCATAGACAGTGCCTTTGATAGAGGGTCCCGACTCAGCAACGTACCCTTGCTGGCCAGGCGTTCCCGTGGCTACCGTGCCTATGGTGACATTCGTGTCATAGACCCATGCTGTGTGGTCGTCGCGCTGTCCCAGCTCATTGATGTCGCCTCGTGACGAGCCGAACACCATGCCGTTCTCCTTGCCGTCGTAGCCGATAGTTCCACCGGTAATGGTGACTCTGGCAACGCCGGTGCCGGATGTTGCCTGGCCGGTAAGTCCAGTGACCTTACCATCATTGCCCGTTGTATAAGTGAAATCGCCCACCGTACCGTAGGCACCGCCACCATATATATTATGGTATATAGTACCGTCGCTGATGGTGACATTGGTGTTTTTGAAGATTCTTCCGCTACGTACAGTATTGTTATGGCCGCTGCCGCCGCCATAGACATTACCCATCTTGGCGCCGCCAAAGTAGCGCTTGGTGCCAGAAACATCAATCTCAATCGGTGCTATACCTACAGTACCGCCGCTTACAGACACGTATGTGCTTCCAGTTGGAGTGGTAGTTCCGCCCGAAGTAGTGTTTTCACCCACGCTGGCCATCTCGCCACCGCCGTAGATGCTGGCTTTCACCTTTCCGTCCTGCATGTCAACTTTGGTGTCCTCCTTGACAAAACCGGCAATAAACTTGGGATATGACGGTACGCCATTTACTGTTAATGATTCCATAAGGCTGCCATAGCCGCCGCCAAAGACACTACCGAAGGTGTACTGCGTGACTTCAGATGTTGAAGTAACTTCCTGATTATTCTCGCCAGTAGAAGTTGTTGTGACAGTCTCTTTCAACTCAGTACCGATGACGGTACTGCTACCCTGAATGGTGATTTCAGTACTCAAATTAACATCTTCGTTATCAGCGTTCTTAATTGTATGGTGTCCTGTCACCTGACCCAGCTCGCCGCCACCATAGACGTTGCTCTTGATGGTGCCGCCGGTGATGGTCAGCTTGGTACTCTTGGCACTGCCTAACTGCCACCAGTTAACATCGCTGATGGGAGTCTCGCCGTCTTGTTTATAGAAATTACCCATGCCGCCGGCAAAGACGTTGCCGCCCTTGGTGTGAGTAAGCCGTCCGGTGGTGGTGTCAAACTCCGTCTTGGGGATTTTGTGGTATTCCTTCCATATAGTCCAATAATTGTTAGTATCATCCCATGTGCTGATGTCACGATATCCATCAGGGATACCAGCTGCTTCCATATTGGTTGCGTTAGGAATAATGTATTCAAGGTTATTACCAATCGTGCCGCCACTGATGGTGATGTCGATGTGGCCGCGACCTTTGGTAAAGAAGCTGGTTCCATCAGTGCCATCATCCAACTTGTCATCATCGCGCATCTCGCCATAGCCATGTGTCGGGTTGCCATCTGTAAGTGCATCATACAGTCCATAGCCCACAGAGCCTAATCGACCACCGCCATAGATGGAGCCAAGGATGTTACCGCCCTTGATTTCCATCTGGATGCTGCCAGCCACATTACCCGCTGTATAGGCATCGCCAGAAAAGCCACGGCCACCGCCGAACACGTTGCCATCTACGTAAGAGGTTCCCCATGTGCCAATCGTCGGAGTAATTGTTGTGGTGGTGGGATCTTCGCCTGCATTCTCAGCAGGAATCGTCACTGTCGTATTCTCAATGGTCACCTTAACATCGCGCATTACGTGACCATCTTCACCGCCGCCGAAGACGGAGCCGTAGATAGTCCCACCCTTGATGTTTACCTCAACGTCCCCCACATTAGTACTCTTGTTGAAGAGCACACGCTGGTCGCCCTTACCAGCACCGAAGAGGTAGCAGGTGACTGGGTGAGCCCCAATCTGCTTCAGCGTGCGCGGCACACCGACGGTGCCGCCAGACATCGTAATGGTACACTTGCCACCAGATGTAATTTTTGTTGTCGGCTTGCCATCATTATCTAATTGATACTTACCCACGTTGGTCAGCTCATTACCGCCATAAACGCTGGTCAGGATATGACCACCAGTAATTGTCAGGTAAGTATTGCCATAGACGGCACCTGCATCCACAAACCATCTGCCCGGTTTGTAAGGATAGTAGCCAGAGCCGCCGCCGAATACGCTGCCGAAGAAGGTGTGGCCATCGTCGGCAGTAGTGCGACCGCCCTTGGAGTCATAACCAGTGGCTCCGTAGTTCGGGTCGTATGGCGCATATTTGTCTGCTGTATTTGCCGCCTGACCATACGGCCAACTGGCACATTCAGGCAGAGACGAAGTATAATATGTAGGAGTACCATTAGGAGAAACCAGATCTTGCAATGCTTGTCTGTCATTTGCGCCCATGATCAGATGGCCTTCCGACCACTCTTCATCAGTATAGCGACGATTGACAGCGAGCGGAGTTACCGGGGTCTCCAGTTTATTCAGATAGACACCGTCGTCATTCATCTGCACATATCCGTTACCAATTTGGCAATCATCTTGAATCGTTACATGGGTATCCTCCTGCACGAAACCGTTCTCACTGCCACCAAAGACACAACCTTTGACGAAGGCGTAATCTTTAATGGTCACATCGGTCTCAGTGGCTAAGGCTAACGTCCTGATATACGTTGCGTAATCATTTGGTAATTTTTCATCACCAACAAGGGCTTCAAATTTTTTATATTTAACCTCGCCGTTAGGTATCTTACTCCAAGGTTGTTCTGAATCCGCAAAACCTTCGTATGGCTGGATTCCCTTGCCAGCACCAAAGACATGGCCATAATCATCAGGTTTATGCGTTGTGGTGTTGTTCATCACCATATCATTGGGACCTATTTCGGCATAGCCACCGATAGTGACGGTACATTTGCCGCCGCTGATGTTATATTCCGCTATGTTATTAGTGACTTGGTATCTACCCACGGTGGCCATCTCGCCACCGCCATAGACACTTTGCATCACCTTGGCATTGCCCTCAATGGTGACAGAACTGTGACCACGGACCAGAGCCGAGTAGCCATGTGTCCTTAAACCTGCACCGGCACCAAAGACGGTCCCCATGATGACGGGCTTGTTGGTGGTGGGTGTCCCTGGCACGCCTTCTCCGAAACCGATTGTCACCTCCGTGTTTCGTTCAACTCGTGCAATCTCACCGCCGCCATAGACGTTGCCATTAATCGTGCCGTTGCCAATGCGGACATGCGTTCCTCCACCGTCGTTGTTGGCGTCATTGGAACTCTCAGTGGTACCCTCATTGCCAAGCACCATAGCAGCATCACAGAAGAACGAGGTGTCATCACCCATGCCGCCGCCGTACACATCGCCGCCGATGAACACCCCGGCAGTGCCTTCCGTCACACTTTCCCACATGTTTGTGCTTGTGTTTAGCTTGGCGCCGATGTTCACATTGGTGTTACCTGTCAAATCAATCACTGCATTTTTCCTGTCAGCTACTACCGCATCATCTACCTCATGATACTTACCCACGTCGGCCAGCTTGCCGCCGCCGTAGACGTTGCCAGTGATGTAGGCACCAGCCACGGTTTCCGTATCCATTATAGGAGTATCCCCGTTATATTTTACCTTGTATTCACCATTCACTTGCTCAAACTCATACACGGAGGTTGTTGTGGCCGTACCGATATTGACCGTGGTGTTGCCATAGACAGCAGCAGCATCGCCGCCGCCGAAGACATCGCCAATCTCTCCTAAAGCATTTTCATTGCCGCTTACTCCATTGCGAATAATATCTTCGGCATGTTTACCCGGAATCATGTTGATGTTCACCGTCGGATTGCCATATACTGTTGCACCGGCACCATAGCCTCCACCAAACACCTCGCCGATGCTGGTGCAGGAGATGACGTTCAATACGGGCGCGTCGTATCCCGTAAATTTGTCGTTTCCATCTGTAGGAAGGACAGTCCACGTCACTGATGGGTCTCCTGTGTCCTCATCGTATGTATATGAATAGTTATATACTGGCAGATGGGTGTCAGTTGCTGATTCTCTTGGGATTAATTGGATCTTACCATTCAGCAATATGGCAGTTTCCTTATTATCATCCTCAGCATCGGGATTACCTATGCCAGTGCCAGCTTCGGTTTTATCAGTTTTCACATAATAGCCATATTGCGAGTATAGTGCATTATATCCGCAGAGATAAACATGCTCGATGTTGAGGGGAATACAGGTTGTCTCCTCGATATTCAGGATGATGTGACCCATGATACGGCCACCGTTGTTGTTGCCACCCACCACCGTTCCGAAGTTGCCGCTGGTGACAGTCAGCTCCACGTCGCCATTGACGTTGGCGTTGTCAGCACCGCCGAAGACCAGAGGGATTCTCTCGGAAGGTTTACAACCCATGATAATCTTCAGGTTGCCATTAACATCGGCATTCTTACCGGCACCCACCAACTGTGCGACGTCCAATTTACAGTAGCCTTGATCACCTTCTTCAAGTCCATTATCGGCAATGTCGATGGTCACATCTCCATGAACGGTTCCCTTCTCGTTACTGCCGCCGTATGCCTCATGCACCGTGCCGCCATAAATCAGGGTGTTCGCGTTGCCGTTGACATCGGCGCCGGGGTTATACTTCCATGTAGTACCGTTAGGCGTGTATTTGTCCTTTCCGTTACCGCCACCGAATACGCTGCCAATCTCGAAGCACCCAAACACATCCACAGCCGTCTCAGGGACAGGAGCGGCATTGCCGCCACCATAGACCGTCAAGATGCTGGTGTTGCCACATCCATTAATGATGACGTGAGCTTTCTTGCCCGTCGCTGTGAAAGGTGCCAAGTTACCACCTCCATACACAGCGGCTAACTCGTAGGAATGGTCTGAATCAACTTCGCTTTTTCTCTTATCAGTTATCACATGTACCTTTCCATCAACTATTTCCTCTTCATATTCAGTTCTGGGCGTGTTACCCTGCACGGTCTGATTGACCGTCACCGTGACGTCGCCCTGTGGCGAACCCAATAGGTTGTTACAGCCGAACACACGACCGTTCTTCACCACCTTGACGTATACTGTACCATTATCATCTGTCACCACATGACCTTCACTATCCGTCTCCGGGTCTGTAGTATTATCGTAGGTGATGTCGAACTTCGTACCATCCAATGTCACATCAATATCACCCCACACAGTAGCCTCAATGTTTTCCGTCGCGCTGTTAAAGCCCGTCCTCTGTCCCAGGCCGCCACCGTATGCATCGCCCTTGATGTAACCGCCGAGGAGGTCGACGGTGGTCTTGTATTTCTTTGTCATCTTAATGGCATCGGCCCATTTGCCTTTACTATAATAGGTAGTACCACTGGTAGCTTTGGCATCTTCATCTGTTATTAATGTATAGGTGGTTCCAGACAGTGTGTATAGACCAGTTACTGAAGACACATTCTCTGTTAGTCCAGTAACCTCTGTGTAGCCATCCGCATCCCAGTTGCCGACGTTTGTATCAGCCAGTGCACCACCGCCATAGACGTCTTTATTCACGATGCCACGAACTATATTGACATCCACTTTACCTAAAGTAATACCCCTCTGGCCACCGCCATAAACAGACCCATAGACGGTAGGAGTCTCCGAGGAAGTACCCGCAGAAGGATTCGCTGAAGGAGTGAAACTCTCTGTCTCTGTCGACGCATTCCATGTCCTCGTAGCGCCAATGGTAACATTGGGATTGCTCGTCAAGGCCAGCGTTCGAAGGAACGCAGGATATTCAGCCTCTGAATAATATCTCCAGATAAATGGTGAGTTTTCATCATCATCATAGTGACTCCACAAAGTAGCATCTTGGGGTGCGTTCTTTAATAACTGCATACTCTTACGTTCAGAAACTGTTGCAGGATCAACACCCTTGCAGGCGCCATATACATTACCTCCTGTACTACTTGTTCCGATGGTGGCATTGTCTTTGATGGTGACAGTGCAGTCCCCACCGCTTAGAGGCTCTTTCGGTAGCCCGTTTGGAACAGTAAATCTTCCCACTGAAGCTATCTCGCCGCCGCCATAGACGTTGCCTCCAACCTTGGCTATACCCTGGACAGTGACATCAGAGTTTCCACGCAGCAAAGCCGAGTATCCATGCGTGTATAGGCCTGCACCGGCCCCGAACACGTCGCCCTTGATATCGGGCTTGCTTCCTTCTCCCGTATCGGAAGAATTTCCTATCGTCACTTTGCCGTCATCTTCCACTCGGCCTACCTGACCGCCGCCATAGACGTTACCATGAACCACCGTGCTGCCACTGACACTGACAACCGTGGCGTATGCTATGGCTTTCTCACACCACCATGTGATGCCAGTACCCCGACCTGCTCCGAACACGTTGCCATGGTCTGCGTCTGCACTTCCATTGGTGCCTATCGTACCACCAGAGATAGTAACATTGCAAATGCCAGTGTTCTTGCTTGTATCGTGTCCGTTATCAGAGGGTAAGTTATACCCGGCGGTGTTGGCAGTGGCACCATCGGTTTGCTTCCAAAAATAATTATATGTTAGTTGACCTTTATCATCTTTGTTTGTCTTGTCAATGATGCCCACATCGCCCAAGCTGCCGCCGCCATAGACGTTGCCCTTGACAGTACCATCACTGATAGTGAGATTGGTGTTAATCCTGACTCGTCCGGCTTCTGCGTATGTAGCAAGACCTTTTCCACCGCCAAAGACATCTTGTTTAACAGTGCCTTTCTTAATGTTTACCTCAGTGCTATAATAAACAAAGCCGCTCTCGCTGCCGCCATAGACAGTGCCCTTGACGGTTGGAGCATCTGAAGATGCGGTGATGGTACCTACCGTCTGCCCCACTTCTGGCTCCCCTCTTTTTCCGCCAATGACGACATCGGTCGCGGAGGCGCGGCCCAGCGTCTCAACGTACTGAAGGTAATCAGCCTCAGTAGCAAAATATTCCCAGACATAACTGTAGTCTACATTTCCGTCCTCATCTTCATAATAATCCCAAGAGTCATGGTTGTTATCATTGTGACCATCGCCATCGGTCTTTGTCACCATACGCTTGGACCTGTTTACATCACCTATCTCATTGTTATATATGGGCGTGACTCCCTGACCGGCACCAAAGACATCGCCGGAATCGGCTATGTCATCCTTTCCGATGACGGCCTCGTCTTGAATGTTAACGGTACATTTTCCGCCGGCTTTCAAGAAGCACGGCATTCCTATACGTACATGATATTGGTCTGCGAGTGCTTGCGTAGTGGCAACTTCGTATCTGCCCACCGAAGCTTTCTCGCCACCACCATGAACGTTTTGCCATACCTCGGCCTTGCCCTGGATGGTGACAGTAACGTTACCGCGTACCAGTGCCGAGTAACCATGGGTCTCTACGCCCTGGCCAGCACCGAACACGTGGCCTTTGACGATGGGCGTTAGAGTCGAATTCCCTGCTTCTCCTATCGTCACTATGGTATTTCTTTCCACGCGGCCCACTTCACCGCCGCCATAGACGTCGCCTTCCACCGTGCCGTTGGTGATGGTGACCGTCGTTCCGCCCTCTTTCAGAATGTATGGGTCTGCTGTTGTGCCAGTGCCAGTCACGCCATCGTTATTTATGCCCACCATGGCTTTGTCGCATGTGAAATTGTCGGCCTTACCCTTGCCGCCCCCGTAGACGCTGCCTTCCACCGTGCCGGTGCTCATTTTCACCTCTGTATTGGTCTTCACGTTGGCCAGGTTGCCGCCGCCATATACGGAGCCGCCGATTCTGACTCCTCCGCCCTCGGCCATCACCAGAGCACTACCTGTAGCCAGGACTATGAAAAGCATACAAAGGCGAAGCATCCCCGCCGTCATCGTCTTTCTCATTATCTTGTTGTCAATATTCTGTGTCATATTGTTAAATTGTATTTGGTTTCCAAAGATTGTCATTCCTTCGTCGTCACATCCCCCATACCATTATTGTCCGGCCTTGGTATGTCATCGGGCGGTGCCAGATGCGCTCGTCCCACGTCAGCTGGCCGTCGCGGTTGAATATGATGAGGTGTCCCTCGTCCACGCTGCCCACGGTGTCCATATACTCGGCAGTCTGCTCCAACCCCTTCTCTATGAGGGCATCCAAACCATCCTTCTTGCGTTTGATTTTCAATTCCAGAACGATACGCTGGGTTGGAGTGCTGGGGAGTTGGTCGTTTGGCTGTTTAGACAGTGGCTTGCGGATAAGCAGGTCAGTGCGTTTGCGCCCCAGCCCATACTCTCGGTCTATATAACCGCCACCGTTCACTATCCTCTGCAGGAAAGCCTGTAGCAGCAGCTGCGGTCCGGCCTCGGCATAGTCGAAGCGGCCAATCCAGGCGTCGCTGTTCTCGCGGAAGAACTGCTGGAAGGCCAGCAGAAGCTTCTCCACGTCGATGCTGCCGTCCTCGCGCTGAAACCACTGCGGTTGCTGCAATAGTTGTTGCTGCGTGCTGGCTGTGAGTTCGCGCGGAATTATCTCACGGTAGATGGCGTTGCTTATCCGCAATGGTTTACCCATTTCCTTGACAACCAGCCCCATGTCCTTCACATACTGTATGTCTTCATCAGACATCTTGCTCTCGTCGGGTTCTTCACTGTTGGACAGTATCGGTTCAATGACCCGCTTCACACGCGGCTCCCTGAGCTTGTCGATAAGGATGTCGATGTGGGTGTCGCGGCGGTAGATAATCTGCTCTATGGCTCGCTCAATCATGTCGGGAGTGATGACTACCGAGCGGTTGCGGTTCTCGCGAAGCTCCCATGTCACCTCATAGCCCACGGCATTCACCAACCAAGGCTGTCCCTCGGTGGCCAGCCAGAGCATGGGGAAACAAGCCTCGTCGAACCTCTGCCCGGTCTCCTCGGTGTGCTGCATATAGAGGGTATGAATCTCCTCAGGAGTAAAATTGCCCAAGCGGAGCGACTTGCTCTTGATGTTGAAAGCCGAACCTCCGGTGACAATGTCCTTGCCAGAAGTTTGTATGCGATAGTCGCGCACATCACGCACGCCGCAGAGAATGATGCTGTTGGGAAACGCTTGTGGACGGCTCTCGTAGCCAGTACGAATCTGCCTCAAAACGGAAACGAGCGAGTCACCCACCAAAGCGTCTATCTCATCGATGATAAGCACCAGGGGCTTGGGCAGGGCCTGACTGAGGCGTTGGAGAAATACGGTAAGCATGGAGTCACTCTTCAGTGAACGGGTAGTCTCACGAACCTGAAGGGGCAAGTCCGACTGTAATATCATCCGGAATCGTTCGGCAATCGTGTCACAGGTAGACCCCACTACCTCTTCCACTTTGTCGCGCGAGCCTTGGCCTCCCTCTACATTGGCATAGACGGCAATGTAGTCATCCTGTTTGTTCAGCAAGTCACGCAGGGCCAGCATGCACGATGTCTTGCCTGTCTGACGGGGGGCATGCAGCACGAAATATTTTCGCTGACGGATAAGCATCAGTACGTCATCAAGGTCGAACCGGCTCAGCGGGTCGATGGTATAGTGAATATCGGGCTGCTGCGGCCCGGCAGTATTAAAGAATCGCTCCATGTCGTTAAATCATCTTTGCCATCCACGCGCATACGCGCATAATTCCATGCAAAAATACTACTTTTTTAAGAAACAGCAAAACATTTAACACAAAATAAGGCAGGAAAGTGCTTTTCCTGCCTCTTTTGGCGTATTTTTCGTAAACTTTCTTATATTGTTACTTCAAAAATGCGCTTTCCTTTGTTCTCTATCCACTGCGGCTCCGTCTCCTTCTGCTTTTTGGAGAAGTCGAAGGTGACGAGGTAGCCTTCCGCCTTGCCGCGGACCGTGAGGTATGAGGCTAACTGGTCACGCCCCCGCTCCTCGTACTTTTCGCCCCGCCATATCTTCAGCTCGATGATGTATTCCTCGCTGCCGTAGGTCACCACTAAGTCCATGCGGCGGTTTTCACGTGTCTGCGGCTCCACATAGTAGAACCCCGTACCGTTGATGATGGGTTTCAGGAACGTGAGGAACAGCAGACGCCCTTCCCTTTCAAGGAACGGCACGCTGCTCTCGCGGTATTCCTCATGCATCAGTTCGGCAAATCGGGTGATGACCAGCTCCATGTCGAGCCGCCCGTCGCGCACGTAGTTCACCTGTATGCGCAGCTTCCCAAGGTCGTTGATGGTCTGCTCGGCAATGAAATAGTTGTTGAGCACCTCCTCAAAGATGATGTTGTGGATGCGAACCTTTCGTCTGGCGTCATACCTGATGATGCTGAACATTGTGGCGAAGTCCATCACGGGGTTGTTCACGTCGTAGGTCACCTCCTCGCCGTTGACGGATATGGCAAAGATGAATTTCTTCAGCTCCGGGTAGTCCTCCAGGTTCTTCGTCAGGCTGGTGAAGAGAGTGTTCTTCTCCAGAATGGTCTGCTTCGTGGCCGTCTGCACACCATTGACAGTCCAATCCTTGTCTATCTCCTCGTCAATCACCTTGCAGAGCTTGCTCACGAGGAAAGGGTAGCCCGTGGTGTATTTGTATATCTCCTCGCTCACGGCGTGTATGTCCATGCCAGTGTGCTCGTCGGCCTCGTAGTCGGCGAGCATCTGGGCAATCTCCTCTGGGTGGAAAGTCATGTCGACCTTGAAGTCAGTTGCGATGTTCCAAGGCGAGTTGTACTTCTTCTCAGCATCAGGGCGAATCTTTCGTTTGATGTTTTTGATGTCATAGACACCGGCGAGGACAACGCTCAGGAAGGTGGAGTCAAGACCGAGTTTGTCGCGTTCAAGATATTTTTTGCGCAACATCCCGATGAAGCCTATGAACGTGTCGTTGTCGCTGCTCTTGTCCACCTCGTCAATCAGCAATACCACGGGCTTGGCGTATGACTGGCAGAATTTTGTGATGGTTTGGCTCAGGGCATCGAAGTCCTTAATGCCCACGTCTTGCCAGATGGCTTTCGCATCATCGCCTCTGCGAGACACCTCCTCAAGCATCAGCCTGACGAACGATTTCACGAATGTCTCCTGCCCCTTGAACGACTCGTCACCGATGCCCTCGAAACTGGTGTCTATTACGAGGTACTTGTCCGACAAGCGCCGACGGATGGTATGAAGCGTCGTCGTCTTGCCGTACTGCCGCGCGCGGTTGATGGTGAAATACTTGCCCCTGTCTATCAGACTTTCCACAGCCTTAAACCGCTCCTCACTCTTCACCATATAGTGCCACTGCGGGTTGCAACTGCCAGTGATGTTGAACTCTTTTCTCATTGCCAATTCCCTATCTTCAATGTTCAATCCTCAATCTTCAATCCTCAATGTTCACCGTCACGTTGCCGTTCATCTTATCCCGCCAAGCAGGTCGGTGGCGGAAGTCTCTTGCATCTTGATATAGGCGAAGAGCTTCTTGCCCGCATCTTTCAAGCTGGCACCAAAGACATACACCTCGTCATCGATAATGAGGAAGCGGTCGTGGTTATGCTGGCAGATGTTCACCGTGATGGGCGCATACTGCCGGTTGTGCTGCTGAACGTCAAGCTGCTGTTGCTGTGAGAGTGGGCGGGTGTAGATGGTTGCCGAGACACCGACGTCGCGTTTGCTGAGCATGGTGAGCGTCGTCTCGTCAATGTAGT
Organism: uncultured Prevotella sp.; assembly: GCA_905233425.1. Classification (GTDB taxonomy): domain Bacteria; phylum Bacteroidota; class Bacteroidia; order Bacteroidales; family Bacteroidaceae; genus Prevotella. The sequence goes on from CAJOEC010000014.1 coordinate 29,466, forward strand.
TATCAATCAGCAATATTGACCGCCGGGCATGCTTGATCAGCCCCACAATCTGCGCGTAGGCATCGAATATCTGCCCGTCGTAAAAGATACCCTCTACAGGCGGCATGGAGGAGCGGACGAAGAAATCAACCTTTTTGCGTAGTTCCTTGATTTCCAGCCCCTGTTCGACCACTTTCTGCTCAATGTCGAACATTCGCTGATTGACGGCATAGCCTTTCAACAGATATTGTTTCAAGACACTGTTGGCCCACTGACGAAACTCTATACCTCTTTTAGTATTAACACGGAATCCGACGGAAATAATGGCATCGAGGTTATAAAATTCTATTTTCCTTCTGACCATTCTTTTCCCTTCCTTACGAACTAGTTCCAAAATGGAACTTGTTGCCTCTTCCTTCAGTTCCCCGCAATCATAGATGTTTTGAAGGTGTTTGGTAATGGCTTGACGTCCAGTGCCAAACAACTCTGCCATCTGTTGCTGAGACAGCCACACCGTCTCATCCTCCACACGAACCTCCAGCCTGACGGTCTCGTCGGGCTGGTAGAGGATGATCTCTCCCTGCTGCGGTGTTTGCAGCTGTGTGGTCTCATTTGCCATTCCTTCAATTTTCAACGGTCAATCTTCAATCCTCAATCTTCAATTTTCAATCTTCAATTCTCTTCTCGTTATGGGTTCTCGGAGGGCGTTTCTCTGATGTTCACCTTCGTGCAGCCTTCCACGACACCTCTGTCGCCGCCGCCGAAGACGTTGCCATAGACTTGGGTGTTGCCCTCTATGTAGACGGTGGTGTTGCCAGTATTGGCTATAGGTTGATTATTGCTGTCTTTAGACTTTGTGACGTAGCTTTCCTCGCCACCACCGTAGACGTGGCCTTTTGTGGCGTCGCCAGCAGTGCCAATCTTACTATCGCCCTTGATGGTCAGGGTCACGTTACCTGCCACTGAGCCGAGGTTGGACTTATCAAGATTTTCAGGGGTTGAGAGAGTGTGATTATTCTTGTCGATACTAACAAGACTGTTTGCAGCGCCTTGTGTCCAAGTATAGGTTGTCGGTTTATAGGTGGCATTGTCTAAATATTTCACTCCAGTACGATAAGTACCAAGATCCTCATAGTAATATGGTTCCACTTCAAAACCTATAGCATCAACTATGACATCAGGCAGAGTAGCTGAGAAACCTGCGCCAAAAACATTGCCTCCCACCGTACAGCCATCAAGAATAGAAGTTACATTTCCACTTACCTTACCAAGGCTGCCACCACCATAGAAATTACCTGTTATAGTACAGTCTTTCAGCGTGGAGGTTACGCCGTGTGTAGTAGCCAACGAGAATTTTACATAATCTACAAAAATACGTGCTACATTATCGGCGTTGCCCGACATCGGTAGAAACTGGTAGCTGAATTGGGTGGAAACACCTCCATAAGTGGCGTTATATTCCTGCTTGTAGTATCTCCCTAACCAAGCGTTCCAAGAAGCGTCGTTACCAGCACTACTGTCGTTATGTGGAAAGTTTATTATATTGTTGTGATTTCTCGGTGCCTGACGACTGTATGCGTTTCCGCCATAGCCGGCACCAAAGAATGTATCGAAAATGGTGCCATTGGCCGAAGTGTTTACAGTCTTGCCGCTGTTCATGTCACCAAACTTGGGACCGCCGCAGAACAACTTGATATAGCCCCCTTCAACAACCGTAGTGATATTCCCCTCTACAATTTTCCTATTAGCAGCATTGATTCCACCAGCGTAGAATTCGTCAATATCAGCATTCTGTATCTGCCAAGTGACATTACCAGTGTTATCAGCGCCATTAGCTTTGCCAATACCCTCCATAGCGGCACCACATACGATACCAAAGCGACCTCCGTTGATATAACATTCAGCATTGTCCTCGTAACTGGTAACATTGGCTGTATAAAGACCTGTAAGGTAAAACTCATCGTAGTCACCACCAGTTACAGACACTGGCGGATGTTTCGACTGTAAAGTTCTGTCTTGGTGTGTACCACGGTGAAACTCTTTAAACCACGCATTGCCGCCTACATGGAAATATGTAGTATTATTACCAGCACCGTTATTTTGTCCGCTCACCCATTGCTCCACAACACCACCCTGAACAATATAAGGGGCGGCGGCGCGATCGCTGCGATCATATTCGAACTGTGTGACACGGAAAAGCGATGTGTTGGTTGTCTCAAACCAATATTTGGGCTGCATAATGCCAAAGTTATAAGATCCAGTGCCACCTGTGGATTTCTGTGCCATACCGAGACCCACCAGGTTTAGGAAGTCGTATCTTACTGGATGGAAATCCTTTCGACCGTCGAAGCGGAGCATGAAGGAATAGTCGGGTTCATTGTCGCCATCAAGATCGACAGAAGTGACGGTATAGGGTTTATTGTTAGCCTCGATGTCACCATAATGGTGGAAATTGCCCACCAGCACCACAGCATAGTCATAGACGGTGTTCGACGAACTGGCCCCAAGAACATTAGAGTCAATGGCACCGCCAGTGCCGGTCAGGGCGGTGTAGACTTTCTGCCCATTAAATTGGTTCTCATCACCGTTAGTATATAGTTGCCCACCACCAACGGTGGGGACGTTGGTGGCAGCAGTCATACTTTGGTTATACACTACATCCGCATTGGCATCGGCCAGATAGACAGCTTTTCCCCAGTATGGTTTAATAGTGATTTCCGTAACTCCTTCGGGCACGTCCCAATAGGCACCCTGATTGAATACACGTTTGTTAGTGGTGCTGTAGAGATCCTTGGCTGTACAGTTCCGGTCAGCATAGTTATAAGGGGTGCTTAGTGTGATGGTGGTTTCACCATTTTCTGTAGTTACGGTTGCAGTTGCGTCATCAACCGTAGTTAGTGAGCCTTCTGTGCCTCCAGTTATATTGGTAATCATCCATCCCGTTACCACACGGTTGCCCGTGTAGTTCTTTGTGCCCACATCATTATAATAAGGCAGTTGCACCTTATAATAGTTGAAGTTAAAGTGCTCTGGGTCTTTATCTGTAATGTTCAGCGTCAGCTGTGAGGTTTTGATTTTTGCTTCATCTTCTCCTGTGCCGGGATGATTAAACACCGCTCCGTTGCCCATCTGAATATTCACCGTCAGTGTACCCAACTTGCCTCCCTTGTTGCGTTCTGTTTGCGTGGTGGCATTCTCTGCATCAATGTTCACAACCGAGGGATAATAGCCAGGAGTTTTAAGAATGGGGTATGGTGTGGAAGAGCCGATTTGGGAAGGCTCCAGCACCCATTTCATCATCTGCTCTTTATTATTGTAGTTGCCAGTAGCCCACCAGGCTGCAAGTTCACGGTGACTATTTAGCAGATGGCGGAAGAACTCAAAGCGCTGAAGGAAGCGCGTCTCGGCCATCAGGGCGCAGTGGTAGGTCTGAATATCACGGTTCTTCACGTATGATGCCTCATCGCAGAAATAGTTGTAATTACTAACGCCATTTTCATCACTTCTGTTTGTAATAATCTGTCCGTTATAGATTGGTGCCTTGTTCGTTCCGCCTGTGATGTCACCGTAGAACATGCAGTTCATTACCATGGTCTTGAGGTTGCTGGAAGTGGTGGCAACATAATTATAGCCAACAATGCCCCCCACGTAGCTGCCACTCGTGATATTGGCATAGCTGAAGCAGTTGATGACGCGAGCCTCACCGTCGAGCAGGCCCACAATGCCACCTACGTAATTGCTGCCAGAGACCGTGCTACTGCAAGAGGTAATTTTGGTATAGCCATCTTCGTTGGTAGTCACCGTACTGTTAGAAGCCAGCACGCCGCAGTTGTAGATGCGAGTACTGCCTGTAGCTTCGTTGCAGATGGCGCCAACATTAGAGCCACCACTAATGCTTACATTGTCGAGGATGACATTTTTGATGACGGCATCTTCAGCGCAGGCCACGAGCGGATGGCCTACGCCGTTGATGGTGTGTAGCTGTCCGTCGATGGTTCCTTTGAAGGGGTCATCTACTGAACCGATAACCTTTGTAACGTCAAAGCCCTCGCATAAAGTATAGTCGCCATTCATATTGGTGATTTCATCCGAACTGTAAACCAGTCCTCCTGATGACGAGGATTTAGGAAGAACAAAAAGAGTGGTCTGTGTCCCTGATTCGCCACTATAAGGGGTTTCTGATTGTTGTTCGTAAAGGGTGGTGATGGATGTCGCAACATTATGATGGTCGAAGCGGGGCATCAGTCGTATGTTTCCGTCGTCGTCACTGACAGCCATAAACGTTGAGTTCGTGACATGCAACATCTGATAGCCAGTACCTGTTGTCTGATCCATGTTATAGTAGTCAGATGCAACAAAAGCTTGGCCATAGTTCCCCAACGTCACGGTCTTTGCACCCGTATAGGTCGATTGCATTCCACCACCGCCATCGCGTACAGCGTCGGTAGCATTGGTTCTAAAGAGCTTGCCAGAATACTTAACGCTTTCTATCTGCAGGTTATAGGGGTCAAAGCCGTTCTGCCCGTTCGTCTTATCGTATACAGATGCTTCATCAGTATTGGTAAAATAGTCTGACTCTGTTTCATCCTTTGTCTTTTCCTCATAGGTTCCACTATATTTGTAACCCATTTCGGCATCGATATTGAAGTTGGGCTTGACGTACCAAAGCAACTCATCGGCAGCAGTAGAGACATCAGAAACATTGGCCACTGGCTCGGTTGTTATGGTAGAACCGTCGGTGGTCTTGGCGTAGTTCGTTCCCTGCCTGATGAGATATTTAGATTTAGAGGCATCCGTTCCACCCTCAGTGTCTGCGCCAGTATATCGGCCACGATAGGTGCCCATCACCTCGTAGGTGACATAGATGTCGGCCAGCGTACCAGTGGAGGAAACTTCGGGATAGTCGGCCAAATGGGGGGCTTCCTTCTGATGCTGGGCATTCTTCGAAGCATTGGCATTACCCCGGATTGGCTTGTATTTTTGATAGCCGGACTCCTTGACGAAGTTCGTCCAGAAATGATACATCTTGACCATCGGGCTGTCATACATCTTGATTGCAGCAGCGTAAGCCTCCTTGTCGGAAGAGCGGTTGGTAATGGGCTTGCGCATCACCTCCCAGCCGTGCTGGTCAAGCAGAATCAGCGCTCCGTCGAGTTGGTATTCCACCAGGTCGAAGTCACCGTTATAGTCGTTTCCCACCTTCGTACCCACGCCGATGGTCTGGAACCAGTGTGGGCCATAGGCGAAGACTTTCTTTGAATTGGTCCATGTCGAACCGTTGGCCCATACATCGTAGGTGTGCCACCCTATTGCCCCTGCTCCTGTCGTGAGGGCACCTTCTATCTGGGCGTCTGTTGGGGTTGTGCCAACACTGTATGCGGGGTATTTGTCGTGGATAAGGTTAGCTGCCGTAGGGTTGGTCTTCCAGTAGTTTTCAAACGAGGTGACTGTATGCCGCTTGCCGTCAAGATCGTCCACAACGTCAGAGGTCACCAATCGGAAATGGCCGTTCGTACCGTTGAGAACCATGTAGTCCGTTGCCACATGACGTGCGTCGTGTGAGCCTGTGGGATCAGTGTCGTCATTGCCGTCAGACACTTTTGAATTGTTCGAAATGACACCGGTAACCACTTGGTTGTATCCCTGTGGTTTGTAAGTGCGCAGATAGGAGTAGTGCGTATCATCGGTGGTACCGTCGGTCCGGGTCTGCAGTGAGGATATTCTCAGACGGTAGGGGTCGCCGCCTTCCAAGTACCAGGCCCAGCGGGTACGGGTGCTGGCCACTCCTTCTGCCGTTGCATCCAATTTGTCCTGTCCATAGACGAAGAGGCCGCCCTCACCATTGATGTAGGGATAGATGCCCGGTTTTTCTGTAGCCTCAAAGCCGTCGCCCGACTCCTGACGGAACGAGGTGCCATCGGCAAACTTCAGTAGGTATTTCTTGCCATCGATGGCACGCCGCTCAGAACCGTCAAGGTCGTAGGTAGTACTGGGAACGTATTTGACATAGATGTCTGTAGGGGCACTGGCGAAATCGGGTATCTCGCTTGCTCCAGTTTTCAGCTTATAAGCACCGCCAATTAAATCGAAATCACTTTCTCTATAGAATTGATAGGTCTCTACCAGCGGGCTCTGCCACTGCTCCGGCACTTCGAGAGCATCGAAGTCACCGCTCTGCTCAACGACGATGTGTCCGCTCATGTCGATGATATGGAAGGTGTAAAGGCCCTTGGCAGTGAACGTCACAGTAACCAGCGCACCGGCATAGCCAGTGGGGACTTCAAAGGTGTAGTCGGCTTCTGCGTCTGTTTCTTCTGATCCTGTGACGGTAAGCCTGTCTGCAATGGCGGGTGCCCTTCGGCGTGACTGAGCCTGACCAAGACTTTGCAGTTTCTGCACGATGATATCCGATTTACTAATCAAATAGCCTTCAGCAGGTGTGACGGTGATGGTTACCGTCTGCCCCTCAACGCTCTTAACCACTACTGATCCTCCTTCAGGAGAAGCAGGGTCGAAGATAATGTCTGCCTGGCCTAAGGCCCATCCTTCACTTGCTGCACCCATAAAGAGTGCAAGCGCCAAAATGATTGTACGTATAATTCTTCCTGTATTCATATCTCGTTTCATTTTTTTACTATTTTATAACTGTCGATGGTACGACGATCCTCACTTATATTCATGCCTACGGCTACGATGGAGCGGCTATCGGCGGCAAAGCGCACAGCGTAGTCCTTCTTCAGAATCTGTTCGGCGGCCTCATCTGCCGACTTGCCGTATTTTAGTTCTATGATGTATATTGTGTCGGGCATCTTCAGGACGATGTCCATACGCCCGTCGGCAGTCTGGTCTTCTGCCTGCACGTCGGCTCCCACACCCACCAGGGCGGCATAGATGAGCGACTGATATAATTGTTCATTCTGGTTCCTGTCAGTGATACTATATGGGATGCCAGCATACCAGCGGCGTACCACCTCGATAAACTGCTCGATGGAGATTTTTTTGAAGCGAAGGTCGTTGTAGGCATTTGCCAGTGTGTCCTGGCTACCCACGTAGTCCTCCATATAATACTGGTAGAGTGAGTAGGCAAAACCTTCACGCACCTCTTCATTGGGAAATCCCAAGGTGAATTGTTTAGTGAGTGGGTTGTATTCCTTCAGCGTCAGGTAGCCGCTTTGGTACAGCACGGGGATGGGGTCGGTGATGCGCTCGGTGGGGGCATCGAAACGGCGGAGCGGATACTGACAGCCATCTAACTGCTGTATGCTGAGACTGTGCTGACGCATCACGTTGATGAGCATCGTCGGCGTGCCGGTGGAGAACCAGAAATGCTGGATATCGCCCATCGCAAAAGCATTGATGAGGCTCCAGGGACAATAGATGTCGGTCAACTCGTTGGAGAAGTGGTAGCCGTCATAGGTCTGTTTCAGCTTTGCCACCACATCATCGTAGGTGTAGTGCAGGCCCCAGCGGCTGTAAGTCTTGTTCATATTCTCCGTCAGCAGTTCGATGTCGGGCTTCATCTCTGTGAGCAGTTCCTCTTCGGTGATGCCGCAGACAGCCTCGAAGGCAGGGGCGAAGGTCAGCTGTTGCAGGTTGTTCAGCTCGCTAAACACCGACAGCTGCGAGAACTTCGAGATGCCCGTCAGGAATACGAAACGCAGCCGCTGCGCCTGCTCCTTGAGCGGAGAGAACAGCGAGCGTATGCGCTCGCGAAGATCGTCCTGCAGCTCACGGTTATGGATGCTGTCGAGCATCGGTGCGTCGTACTCGTCGATGAGGACAACCACACGTTCACCAGTCTGCTTATAGGCCGCCTTGATGATGTTGGTCAGACGGGCATCGTAGCTGTATTCGTCCTTGATGTCTGTCACTGCCCATCGCTCCTCATGGTCGCTCAGGATGCTGTCGAGGATGGCATGAACACGTTCCTTCTCATAGTATTTTCCACGCGACAGGTCAAGGCGGACGACGGGGTACTGCCGCCATTCCTTCTCCTGGTCGTAGATATATAGTCCCTCGAACAGCTCTTTGCGGCCCTCAAAGTAGCAGCGCAGCGTATCGACCAGCAGCGACTTGCCGAAGCGGCGCGGACGGCTCAGGAAGAAGTAAGTGGCAGGGGTGGAAACCATCTGCCAGACATACTTCGTCTTGTCCACATACACGGACTTCTGTTCGCGTATCCAGTCAAATGTCTGCACGCCCACGGCGTAGCCTCTTCTTTTATATTCTGCCATTGTTCGGTTCTTTCGTTGTAAACATCTTGTGTCAATGCAATAGTTATCTCACGACAATCTTCTGGCCGTTCCTCAGATAGAGACCCTTTTTCACCGGCTTTCCGTTGAGGCGCCGCCCATCAAGGGTGTACCATGAGCCGGAAGGGTGAGAGGTGAGGGGTGAGAGGTGAGAGTCTTCGATACTGGTGGCCTCGCCCCAGTTGATGGTGAGGCGGGCGGGAGCAGGACGGCTGCCACTTACTATGGCACTCTTGGGAAGGTAAATTTTCCCTGCTTCCAGGGTGCCGGCAGCATTGAGCACGAACTCGCCATTGTAGAGGATGTAGATTTGGCCTGCAGTGAAAGATGTTCCTGTTGACACTGCCAGTTTGTTCTCACTTACTGTAGGTGCTGCCCCGCTTGTCGGCTGTGCCATGAATCCGTTGGAGCTGGCAGTGGAAAGCAGTATCACGGGAACATCTTCAGGGATATAGCTCAACGATGGTGCCGTAACTACATTGCCGCTGACTCCTGTCACGATATGTGCCGTGTAGCCCGTCGGCGTGGCGAAGGCCCCCTCACCGCTGCCAATGACAAAGGAAGAAGTCCATTCTGTATTAGCGCTATTGGGATGGAAATCAACGTTCACGAACTTGGCCTTGACCGATCCCGTGTAGTTGTTGGCTCCAGTAAAAGTGACAATGTGGTACTTGGGGTTGCTGTCGTCTGTGGAAAGGAAATAGTCGTATGCAGTGCCTTCTGTTCCTACCGTAAGCGGCGTGCTGTTATGGCTGATGCCTGGAACGGAATATGTGTTGCTACTTTTCGTAATGGCATCAATAGTGATGCCTGTGGCGGGGGCTATCCCGCTTCCTAAACTCTTTGGGGTGATAGTGAAAGTTGCGCCGGAAAAATTGATTGAATAATTGCCAGAAGAACAAGCTAATGTTCCTATATTGATGGCGTATGTGCCAACATTATCGCCAGTTTCACGCACCAAAGCGCCTGTAAGATTATCGCCGATGCTTTCTCCACCAACAAGTCCGGAATATGTATATGTCAGCTCTGGGTCGTCATCGCGATATTCCTTTGATTTCGCATCGGCAGTGACAGTTAGCGCAGCCGGGGCAATGGTGAACGTCGTATAACCGTTCCAGATGTACAAGTTATCGGTTAGGTCAGCATCAGTAATGGTGACGGTGGCCGTGCCGGCATTAACGTTGTTAGCGTAAGAAAACGTGTATGTTGCCGGTGATGTAGGCGCTGTCGTTTTGCTTCCCGTTTCTCCTATTGACACCTCTGTAACTGTCGGCTCCTTAGCAGTACCATCGTAGGTGTATGCGTTTTCCGAAAGCGTGATATTGGGCTTGTTGAGCAGGGTGACAACATCGGAAGAGGCTGTAACCGTCTCACCACTCTTGACGACTGCAATAGCTTTGATACGCACTTGCTCAGTTGAAGGCCAACTGTCATTGCTGCTGTCGTAAAGCGTAGAAGCATCCGTAGGCTCACTATCATCAGCAGTCTGATAATGTATCTCCGCTCCATTCGTGGCGCAGGAAATGGTGATATTTCCATTCGATTCCTCGAAGACGGGGGGCAAGCATAAAGCAGATGCAGTAAACTGCCAGATGGCATTGCCATTGCTTCTGGTGGCTTGGGTTTTTAGTGGATTATTATTGTCTCTCCACATCGAGCAGATATTAGCAAGCGTTTCGTTCTTCAGCGGTTTCGGAACAATGAACCATCGGTCTTCCACCCAAGAACGGGCAAAGGCGAATTTGTAGCGCTCAGCGTTGCTATTGTCTATGCTGCTATGCAACACAAAGGCGTTGCTCTGGTTTGCGCTACTCACTGCGCCCGTATAGTACAGGTATTCTCCTGTCAAGGCATTGCGGATGTTGTAGTAAGTCAGCCAGTCTGAATTGGTTGCTGTCTCCACCTGCTCAAAATACCAGTCCTGATTGTCAGCAACTGTGGCAGAGGTGGTGACATAACCTCCTGCCGTTGCTGCAGGAGTGATGACTGAAGCAGAGGTGGCGTTAGTAGACATCTTGTAATAATATGCTTTGCTGTTATCCGACACCGTAAACGGCGGTGTGGTGTTAAGGTCAGCATATAGAATAAAGTGCCAGCAGGAACTCTCTGAGCTATTACTGTTACTTAAAGTGACACGGGCAACATTGTCATTGTTACTCCCCTTCTGCAGGAATCTGTTCCCTGATGTCAAACTATAAGGCTGGATGTTATAGCCTACAATAGTTCCACTGCTGGAATATGACGGGATACTGAACTTATATCCGTCGTCGCTGTCACTGAAACTGCTGGAGGCCTTCACCACAATCTGACTGCCAGAAGCCGCACTGCTGTCGTAATACAGGTAATCGCCCGAAGAATTGTTGACGATATAATAATAGACCGTATTATTTTCTGTGGTGACATACTTGAACAGCCACTCCATCGTGGGGCGCAGCAAGCTGCTAGTGTTGACGGTGGTGTTGCCACTGCCATCATCGTCGCCAGGAATCATAAAGTACACACCTTGGCTTTCGCCTTCGATTGTCCACCTTTTATTATAGCTTCTGATGAGGTAAGGACGCTTGTTGGCATCTGTGGCATCTATGGTTGTCTGAATTAAAACTTCGTATATGGATTCTGTAGATGTACCGACACCGTCTTTGGAAACAATAGCACGGATTTTTGTAACACCTGCTGTTAGCACAAAACTTGTAGATGCTGTCGGATTCGGGGCTACTGGAGCTACTGAACTCAGTGATGAGGTCGTAGCCTCTGTTCCATCGGTGGTATAATAAATCGTTGCACCAGGATAAGTGCAAGAAATGCTCGCAGTATTCGTGGCAACATCATAGGTGATATATGGCGGTGCCACATAATTCTCAACTTCGCTGATTTGCCATTTTATCTTATTATTAGCTCTATTCGATTGAGTCTGTAGTGAAGATGAAGTATTTACATACCATACACCACTATAGTTTGTCTTCGTAAACTGTGCTAACGGTTTTGGAATGATATAGTATTCGCCATCCACTGTTGTCTTTGCCAAAGCAAATTTATAATTGTCGGTAGGCGTATTAGGAAGGGCTCCCATCTCCAAAGCATCTGATATAGTGGTAGAGGCCGCATCTTTTGCAAAATACATGGCTTCGCCCGTCATGGCATTCAGAATGTAATAGTAAGTGGCCCAACCATCATCGCCTGCAACCATGAAATACCACTTCTGATAGTCGCTTACGCCGTTAGAGGTTTTTACATAGGTTGCTGTTCCTGTTGGTGGAGTGATACGATAGCTGGTTGCATCTGACGATGTGAAGGTATAATAAGTGGCAGAGGTGTTATCTGATACTGAAACAGGTGACGGGAAATTCTTATTGGCAACTAAGATAAGGTTCCAACGGAAATAATCAGCATTGTTAGCGCTATTAAGTAAAACCGCATCAGTTGTCCCATTTCCATTTTTCTTATAAACATACTTTTTGGCTTCTTTTGAGTATATATTGTAACCCGATAGGGTTTCACCATCGTAATAAGGCGTGATGGAAAATTTAAAGGGATCCGTGTCCGTTTTTGTATTGACGATATACAGGTTGTCACTATTGCGTTGCAGATAGCCAGCAGCCGAAGTATTGTAGATATAGTAATATTGCACGCCATCAGTAGTTCCCGCATCTTCAAAATGCCACGACATGCCTACCTGCGGCAAACTTGATGTGTTCACAGTAGTATTCGAGCCACTGACATCGCCAACAGTCATATAAAAGTTGGCATTCTCGACACTTTGCAACAGATATGGATTGCTGCTACCCACAGGAACATAGGAATTTGTTGTAATTTCCGAGTATCCATTGTTAACAAAGGCTGCTGCCTTGATATTTACAACACTTGTCAATGAAATAGGTGTCCCAGTATAAGTCAATCTGTTTCCATTTGTATTATCTGTAGGATCTGATCCATCTGTCGTATAATATATTGTGACATTTTCAGCATAAGGGAAGCTTATCTCAATTGAATTGTCTGAATTATATGAAACAATTGGTTTGACCTTCTCAAAATACCATTTTGATCCTGCGTCAGTAGCTTTATCATAAATACCGACGATACCATAAATACTAATATCAGAAGGTGCTCCTTCTTGGCCTATATAAGAATTATTGTCACCTGGATCACCCGCCAAATTGTCATAATTACCCTTAGCAGGATTTAGATAATTTGAAGTAGAATTGACAGGAGAAATGTTATAATAGCCATTATTAAGCGTTATTATAAACTTTGAACCATTTCCAGGAGGGTTTGCAAAGCTTTCAAGATGGAAACGCATGCGTCCGGATTTGCTAGTTCCTGAAATTTGTCCGTGAAACGTCAGATACTTACCAGTCTTCTGGTGGATAATATAGCATTGATTAGTACCTTCTATATTCTGAATTTTCCACAAGGCTTTTGATAAATCAAATTCATCGTGGTTGTAGCACTGATAGGTGGTAATAAATGGCTTATCCGTGTCAGTAGTAGTATATTTATTGGTGTTGTTTTCGTATAGATAGAACACATAGCTTTCCGTCGGACACATGTAATAATTGGTCTGTGGCGAAGAAACAGAATAAGTGGGGGCCTTGTCATTATTATTTGCAATATAATAATATCCATCATCTATCTGTCCCCACACCCCTGAGACTCCCACAACCATCATCAGGAGCAGGGATACGGCATAGCGGAGATAGCGATGTGAGAAGCAACAGATCATGGAGCTTCCTTCTCCCTTCCTTCTCCCTTCCTTCTCCCTTGCTTCTCCCTTGCTACGCCCTTGGAAGAGGGTCTTATGTCCGTAGTATCTTATGGTCATATCGTGTGTCATATTCATCCGTGTAATCTGTTTCATCCGTTCAATCCGTGTAATCCGTGGTTCTTGTTATATTTTGTTAATTCCTTGCAGAATTATTTGGTTCGTATAGAATTATTTCCTATCTTTGCAGTGTTGAATCCCATCAGCCCCTGACGCAAGTCAAGCTGGTGGGTATTGTTTTATACTGGTTTTAGTCTGTCTATCTTTTTGCAAACACGATTTACATGGTCTATGCCATAGAGAAAAACACTACTTTTGATACCCATCCATTCAAGTAACACCTGCATCTTTTGGTATTCATTACGGATGTAGTCAGTGTATATTTGTTCCCCTTGAGCAGGAAAGCAAATAGGTTCGTGGTGTGCTATGCGATTACGTAGAGTGTTTATCTTGTCCAGTTCATTGAATATGTAAGAGGGGTTATATTGAGCTTGAGCAGAAGACCGTGGACGATTAGGGAAAATCCGAAGCAGGTCTCTTCCCGTTTGGCGATATTGTATTGGAGAGAACATGTATTTCCATATTCCGAATTCCATTTCTGCCAGCAATTTGGTGTGTGAATAGGCATTGTCTCTCTGTAATTTGTTATATGCAAAATAAATTATGTCACGCGTTTTAGATAATATTGGCAATGTAAAGATGCCATTAGGCATAACGGAATTTTTCAGCCATTCATTACCAAAACGAGCGGACAAATGACTATTGATTGCATTACGTAGTGCAACTTCAAAAAAACTGATTATTGCAAAGGCGGTCTGGGCCAGCTCTACGTTATAGCGGTAGAGCGTCATCGCCTTACGGGTATCGCCACAACAGGCCTGTACATAGCGTGTCATGCGCTCCGCAGAGATAATCCGTTCAAAGTCCTTGTATTTCATACTGTGGCTCCTTTAAATGTGCAAAGTTACGACAATTTTTTGAAATGGCAAAGTTTTTGACGAAATAACTGAGGTTACGCTATAGTGGCTTCCACGGTCATTATCAGGAGCAGGATTGCAAATCCTGATACTCGGTTCTGTCGGATTAATCCGACAGAACGGCATCCGCCAGAACGGCTGCGCAAGTGGCGGCAGTCAGTTGTCTGTATGTTCCGTTTCATATTGTGTGTCATATTTATTCGTGTAATTCGTTTAATTCGTGGTTCTTATTATAATTGGTTCAATATGATGTTCTTGTCAAACTCAAGTTTGTCTATGGCGAATAGCTTGCGCCCTAAGTCTTTGAAGGAGGCGCCGCAATGCCACAGGTATTCATCGATGATAAGGAAGCGGTCGTGGAATGGGTGGGTGAACGCCGCAATGTTGACAGGCTGGGTGCTGTGCTCTTGGTTATGAAGCTGCTGTAGCCGAAGCAGGCCTGCATCAATCCGCTCTGTGTAAATGGTTGCATCAACCCCTGTCCCCCTGACATCCAACAAGTCGAAGGTCTTGGCATCGACATAGCTGTCAATAAGAATCACCTCTTTTTTGGCCGTCTTCACGAGATCCTCCACGAACAGGCGGGCAGAGAACACCTGACCCTGATGGAACACACCTACAACCGGCGGCTGGTTCGTCCTTACGAAGAAGTCGATTTTCTCTTGATGGTCAGCAAGGGTGGATTCTATCTTCTGGATCTCATTTTGCTGAGTATCAAAGCGAGCGTCTATACGCCGTTCCAATTGTGACAATTGTTGGTTGATGGCATATCCTCGGAGGAGCAGCTCTTTCAAAACAGAGGTGGCCCAAATTCTGAACTGGGTTCCACGCTTACTCTTCACCCTGTAGCCTACGGAAATAATGACATTCAGATTGTATATTTTTGTGGGTTTGAACTTTGACAGAGTATTATGCAAAATCTGCATATTACTTGTTTCCTGTAGTTCTCCCTCACGAAAGACATTGCCGATGTGTCTGGCTATTACTGATTGGTCTTTTTGGAACAACTCTGCCATTTGCGCCTGCGTCAGCCACACCGTATCATCATCAAGACGAACCTCCAGCCTGATGGTCTCATCGGGCTGGTACATCACGATTTCGCCTTTATTGCTGTCTATGCTGTTCATCGTCTATCTACGTTCTTCTACGACAATGCAAAATTACAACTATTCTCCGAAACAACCAAATAATTAGGCGAAAAACTGTTCCCACGCCTCCGTGGCTCCCGCAGTCATCCTCCTGTTATCTCGTTTCCTATCGTTGTGTGTCATATCGTGTGCCATATTGATTCGCAAAATTCGTTAAATACATGGTCTGTTATAATTGGTTCAGTATGATGCTCTTGTCAATACCCATAAGCTCGAAGGCAAACAGACGCTTGCCGAGGTCTTTGAATGATGCCCCAAAATGATATAGACTGTCATCGAGGATAAGGAAGCGGTCGTGGAAACGGCTATTGTACTCCTTCACTTCTATTCTCCGGCCATATTGCTGCTGGTTGAGTTGCTGAAGATGAGTCAGCGACTGCCCTACATGTTCTGTATAGATAGTGGCAACAACACCCTGTTCCCGCTTTTCAAGAATATCAAAGACAGAGGCATCAATGTAATTGTCTATCAAGATAATCTCTTGCTTGGCAGATTTCACGAGTGCTTCCACCAACTTGTAGGCATCGAAGATTTGCCCTTCGAACAGCACCCCCTCCACTGGCGGTTGGTTTGTTCGCACGAAGAAGTCTATCTTCTCCTGATGGGCATTCAAAGTGTTTTTTATGTCTTGTATTTCCGCTTGTTGAGTATCCATTTTCTGTTCCAACTGACGCATCTGATAATTAATAGAATACCCACGGAGCAAATACTCTTTAAGTACTTGGTTTGCCCAAATGCGGAACTCAATACCTTTTTCTGATTTCACGCGATAGCCAACGGAAATAACCATATCTAAACTGTAGAATTCAACAGTTCGGTTTACCATACGATTTCCCTCTTTCTGAACTATCGCAAATTTTGCGACAGTTGGAACTTTTCGCAGTTCTTCTTGAAGAGCATTGCCAATATGCTTGCCTATCGTCTTAATGTCTCGGCCGAACAGTTCTGCCATTTGCTGACGATTCAGCCATGCGTTTTCATCCGCAAAACGCACCTCCAGCCTGATGGTTTCGTCGGGCTGGTACATCACGATTTCACCTTTATTGCTGTCTATGCTGTTCATCGTCTATCTACGTTTTTCTACGGCAATGCAAAATTACAACTATTCTCCGAAACAACCAAATAATTAGGCGAAAAACTGCTCCCACGCCTCCGTGGCTCCTGCGGTCATCCTCCTGTTATCTCGTTTCCTATCGTTGTGTTTCATATCTTGTGTCATAATATATAATCATTTATTATTGTCAAGTTTCTTTCCTTGCTGTAACTCAAATATGTATTTCTGGTGTTCTATCTCTGCAAGAAGTTCCTCCTTTTTGGGTAGGTAAGTCATATATTTGGCAGCAAACAATTGATTACTGTCACGCAGAATGCTATAACGTGCTAAGTCTTTGCTCGTCTCGGCGCATAAAAGCAAACCGATTGTCGGATTGTCACCGTCGGTACATTCCAGTTCGTCGTACATGCGGATATACATGTCCATCTGACCAATGTCCTGATGAGTTATGCGCGATGTCTTCAGGTCAATGAGCAAGAAACATTTCAAAATGTAATTGTAGAAGACCAGGTCTATATAAAAATCGCCGGCATCGGTCTTGATATGCTTCTGACGTGCAACAAAAGCAAAGCCTCGTCCAAGTTCCATTATGAAATCTTTCAGGTGCTCGAGGATGGCTGTTTCAAGTTTGGTTTCAGAGAATGTAGGATTTTGAGACAATCCCAAGAATTCTGCCACTATGGGGTTCTTCATTATCTCCAATTTGTCTTTCTGGAAATCTGAAGTCTTTTGACGCATTTCTGCAATGACTTCCTGACGATTGTCCTTTGGCGTTTGTAGCAGACGATAGTAGTATTGCGAAGAAATATTGCGGTCAAGAGTACGTACGCTCCAGTTTTCTGATTCAGCTTCTCTAAGATACCAGTCTCTTGCATCTGCATCTTTCACCCGCAACAGACATTCGTAATGACTCCAAGACAAATTGGTCAGACGCGTCTGACCTTTTTGGGCAGCGGCAAAATGGTCAGACGTGTCTGACCAATTTATCTTCTCCTGTTCCATAAAAGTAACGGGAGAATTTGCTGGCTTGTCTAAAGGATTGTTGAAGGTGAGGTAAAATGAACGGAAATTCTTCAGATTAGTAATGGAAAAGCCTCTGCCAAACTCTGAAGTCAGAAACTCTGAAGCCTGCTTGATGACATACTTTCCATATTCTGCCCGTTCCTTTCCTTGCTGTTCTTGTTCAACGATACGTCGGCCTAAAAGCCAGTTGCAGATAACGATAACGCGATTGACGGCTTCATATCCCATGCGGCGAGCCGTTATCACAATGGATTGTAAGTCGGAAAGGAACAGGTTTTCTCTGCCTTTCTGTATACCGTCCAATTTCTTATATGTTGATTCCACAGCCTTCATCACGTCTATTTTTTCTGCAAAAGTACGACTATTCTTCGAAACAACCAAATATTCAGGCGAAAAACTGCTCCCACGCCCCCGTGGCTCCCGCAGTCATCCTCCTGTTATCTCGTTTCATATCGTTGTGTTTCATATCGTATGTCATAAGTTGTTTTCTTTTGAGTATTCATTGTAATCGTCAGAAGAAATGTTCTTCATGAGATAGTCACGGATTTCGTCCTCCGTCGGCAGTTGAAGCCGGTATTTGCTGACGAAGAGATTATCAGACAGTCCTTCCGTAGCATAGCGGACAGTGGTCTCGCCATAGTCAGTACAGAGGAGCAATCCTATAGGAGGATTGTCATCATTCTGCATGACCTCGTGCCTGTAATAATTCAGGTAAAGATTCAGCTGTGAGGCGTATTCATGGCGGAAACGGTCAATCTTCAAGTCCACGATGACATGGCATTTCAAAATGCGGTGGTAGAAGATCAGGTCGGCCTTGAAATAGTCCTGGTCTATAAGTATGCGCTTCTGTCGGGCTTCGAAGCAGAATCCGCAGCCCATTTCAAGCAGGAACTGCTGAAGGTGGTTCAGAATGGCGGTTTCCAGCTTTGTTTCTGTGAATACATCTCGCGACTGTAGGCCGAGGAATTCCAATGTGACGGGGTCTCTGAGGATATCACGCGGTTTTATCTCTTCGGAATTGCCAAGTGTGTATTGATTCAGTGCCAATTTGTCCTTGGACAGCCCCATCCTTTCAAAATAGAGGGAAGATACCTGTCGGTCAAGTTCCTTCACGGTCCAGCATCCCCGAATGGTCTCCTGCTCGTAGAAAGCACGTTTGAGAGGATTGCTTATATTTGAGAGATAAATCAGATGGGTGGCTGAAAGTCTATAGAAAAGACGGTCGGCAGGTGTCTGCCATTGTTCTGCCTCCAATTTGGCGGTTGGCAACCGCAATATTCCATTTATTTGAATATCAATTGGTTGTGATTTTGCGGTTGGCAACCGCAATATGTTTTGCAGGTCGTTCTTAATGTATTCTATGATTATCTCAGCAAGTTGAGGATAAACAGTATATGTAAGTCTGAACTCATAGAGTCGGCGTTCACCTAATCCGCGTCTATTGAGTTGTTTTGCGAGTTTTCTTAACAGTTCGTCCCCATACTTGGCCCGGTCTTCTCCATGCTGCTCGAACTCCACGATATAACAGCCCACAAGCCAGTTGCGTGCCGTCAGAGAGAGATTGACGGCATGTGCTGCTTGCGCCTGAAGCACATCCTGCACGTTGTTTATATTTCCTACTAGCGTTTCAAAGGTCATCGTGATATACTTTTCTTTGGCAAAATTACAACAATTCTACGAAATGACCAAATATTCATGCGAAAATCCATTCCCACGCCCCCGTGGCTCCCCCTGTCACCATTACCATTAGTAGCAGAAGCATGCGCAGCAGATGGCCGCAGCCGGCATGATGCCCGCGTGTTGTAAACATAGTATCTCTCCTCCCGTTATTCCGTTTCATATCGTTGTGTTTCATATCGTGTGTCATATTGATACTAATTATTATGTTTGAGGTCTATTTCTTTTATTGCATTATTCAGCCATTGTGCAAGTTCCTTTTTGGGTGGTAATTCTAGTAAGTACTTGCTTATAAACAACTGCTGGTCCATTCCCGCTGTAGCATATTCCACCTGTTCATTGCCCATTTCCGTACAAAGCAAAATACCGACAGGTGGATTGTCATCAGAAAGCATGAAATTCTTTTTGAAGTAGGCTACATACATATTTAGCTGAGCCAAGTCTGAATAATTGAATTTATGAGATTTCAACTCTATAATGACATGGCATTTCAGGATTCTATGATAAAACACCAAATCGCAATAGAAATACTCATCATCAATGAGCAACCGCTTTTGCCGTGCCTCGAAGCAGAACCCTTGGCCAAGTTCAAGGAGATATTCTTGAAGGTGATTCATAATAGCCTGCTCCAAATCGGTCTCTTCAACAACGTCTCTCTCCTTTAGTCCCAGGAACTCATAGACGTGTGGCGACCTTACTATGTTGGAGAGCGTAAGGTGCTCTGATTGCTGCTGAATTTGAGCACTCATCTTTTCGGGTGATGCCGACAGGGCCGTCCGCTCGTAATAGTTGGTGTCAATCTGGCGTTTTAGTTCGCGGAAGCTCCATGTTCCCTTAATGCACTCTACTTCGTAGAACGTACGCTTAACAACATCCTTAATGGGGAATAATAGCGTAAGATGGGAATAAGGCATTTTTCTGAAAATGGTTTCTGGATGCAATTGGCCAAACACTGCTTGGCCAATTCCTTGAGAAGCGCCAGGAGCGTCTTCGTTAATAAATTGGCCAAGCAGTGTTTGGCCAATTGAGTGTGGCAAAGATTCTATGATGTCTTTTTTGTTGGCTATATAGTTTCTTATAGGCTCAGACAACAGAGGGAATTCCTGATAGAACTGCCGGTAAAGTTTCAAGTTTCCGTATGACAAGGAAGAAATTTTCAGTTCCTTTGCAAGTGTTTGCAGGACACGGGAACCATACTGGGCACGGTCGTTTCCCATCTGCTCATAATTGAACAGATAATAGCCGATAAGCCAATTCCGTGCTGTCAGGTTGCGATTGACAGCCTTGGCCGTCTCTTCTTTGAACAGTTGGTCAATTATTTGTATTGAATTGGCTAACTTCAAGAAATCGCTTTCCTCTGTTATTGTCATCATCTGTTTGTTCATCTTACAATGTCATTCCATTCCTTGCGTTGCAAAAATACGACATTTCTCCGAAATGACCAAATATTCAAGTGAAAAATTGCTCCCACGCCCCCGTGGCTCCTGCGGTCATCATCACCAGGAGCAGGAGCGTGCGCAGCAGCTGGCCGTAGCCGGCATGATGCCCGCGTGTTGTAAACATAGTGTCTCTCCTCCCGTTATTCCGTTTCATGTCGTTGTGTTTCATATCGTGTGTCATATTTTTCTTCGTTAAATGTTTTTATACGGTATCACTCAAAAAAGCCAAAGGGGTAACCACTCTCACAGGGTCATCTTCTCCCAAAGGATAATCAGACGTGTTAAACGTAACTAACACATTGCAGCCGACCTTCTTAGCGAGTTCGTACTGACAACCGTCCTCAATATCCTTGAATTGTGCGTTCATCACGCCCCTCAACAAACTTTCTCCATCATGCTCAGCCACGGCCACAGTCCTTAAAATCCGTTCCATAATGTCCCGCAATGCCTTGACCCTACTCGCGCCTCTCAGACTCGTCTCTTTCCTCAGCACCTTGTCTGTCAAAAACACTATCGTATAGAAACTGCCAACAGACATATACAAGTCATCACCATCCCTATGTAAGCGTTCAAACAGACGCTGGGCTGTGACGTACTCCTCACGAACCGTGAAATACTCCAGAATGACGTTTGTGTCCAAGAAAACTTTCATACTCCGTATTTTTCTAACATAGCTTCCTCACGTAACTCCTCCCAGGAAAAGTTTCCCTTCGGCTGTCCCAATATGCCGCCCATCTTGAAGAAAGCATCAGGATCATCTTTCAACGAATCAAGCCGCTCCACAAGTTTCAGCGTCTCTGCTTCTTTAACTTTCTGCGACTCCCGTTCTTCGGCATAGTCCTCCATTGCCTGTTTCAATACTCTTTCTATCCAGAGCTGCATGGCATTATTGCCTGTGAAGTGAGGCTTGACCCTCCGCATCACATTATCATCTATTCTAACATTCAGCGTACACATATTCTTCCCATATTAAATTGTGCAAAATTACAACTATTTACCGAAACGACCAAATAATCAGGCGAGAAATTGCTCCCACGCCCCCGTGGCTCCCCCAGACATCATCACCATAATCAGGAGCATGCGCAGCAGATAGCCGTAGCCGGCATGATGCCCGCGTGTTGTAAACATAGTGTCTCTCCTCCCGTTATTCCGTTTCATATCGTTGTGTGTCATATCGTGTGTCATGTGGTTATTATTCAAATTTCATTCGTTTCAATTTAACGGGATTCATTCTCATGTCCCAAATATAGTCAATATAGACTGTGTCGTTTTCAGAATCGTAATAATGAATGAGCTTGAAATTCTTCATGATTATTGCTCCGCGATACGTCTTTCCTCTGTGAGCGAGCAGCGGTTCTGGGGTAAATGATTCAGGAAGCATAGCCATTCTCGACTCTATACGAAGGATGTCATTGTACCAATTGCTGACGGCTTTTCGGCCAAACTCATTCAGTGCATAGTCAATATGTTCCTCCAACAATAGAGAGGCTTTTTCGCGCCATACTACCTTAGCCATGGGTACTTGCTTTCTAAGCGTGTATGGAATTCTACAGGCGTAATCCATTTGGACGGGTCGTTGCGTTCTGCATCGGCCTCGTCAAGTGCAAGTTCCAGTTCCTCTAACGTTCTTGCATAGCCAAAATCTTTCCCTTGAAAATTGCAGTCAATCTCCATTTCCTTATCACTTGAGGGATAATAATTCAATGCATATCCCGCCATGGGTTCACTGGCTACGCCAACAGCCATCTCGTCATCTCGAATATCTTCGCTCATAATGATTATGTTTTTGTTTTGTGCAAAATTACAACTATTAACCGAAACGGCCAAATATTCAGGCGAAAATCTGCACCTACGCCCTTATGGCTCCCCCATTCGTCCTCCCGTTATTCCGTTTCATGTCGTTGTGTTTCATATCGTGCGTCATATATAATTCGTTTAATTCGTTCAATTCGTTGTTCTTGTTATATTTTGTTAATTCCTTGTGGTGATATTTGGTTTGTATCGAATTATTGCTTACCTTTGCAGTGTTGATTCCCATCAGCCCCTGACGCAAGTCAAGCTGGTGGGTTTAGATTTCTGCTAAAAGTTTTGTATGTGTATAAGCTTGTTCATGTACAAGTTTCTGATAGGCATACAGGATAATGTCATACGTCTTATGTGTATTCCTTATTGTGAAGATTCCGTTTGGCAATATGGAGTCTTTCAGCCTGTCGTTTCCAAAGCGATTAATCAAAATCACATTTATGGCATTGCGTAATGACACCTCAAAACAACTAATGATGGTAAACATTTCCTGTGATAGCCGCAAATTATATCGATACAGTGCCATGGCCTTGCGGGTATTGCCCCCGCAAGCCTGCACATAACGTGTCAGTCGTTCTTCGGATATAATCTGTCCAAATGTCTTGCATCTCATATCTTTTTCTCAATTCATTTGGCGGTTTCAAATAAAATGCCTACCTTTGCATCCGTAATGCTTGGTAAAGCCTCTGTCTCGACACGTAACCAAGTTTCTGAACACCCGCTGGCTTTCGAGTCAGCGGGTTTTATGGTGTCCCATCCCCACTCATCTCGTTATTCCGTTTCATGTCGTTGTGTGTCACATTTCGTTACATAGGTTTTTGTCTGTTGATGTTTCAATTGTCTTCACGCGCATACGCGATAAATCATGCAAAATTACTGTATTTTCATGAAACAGCAAAACTTTTAACACAAAATAATGCAGGAAAGTGATTTTCCTGCCTTTTTACGGTTTGTCCAGTGCCAGCACTAACATTGGCATTATACAAACTTTGTGGACAAAAGTTTTTAAAAACACTATACATTCCTACATTTTTGATGTAATTACCTAATTATAAGTGATTTGGGTAATGTATAGACTATACATTATTGATGAGCTCTATACATTCTTTGAGAACAGACGTAGGACAACGACCGTAATAACGCATCTAAGTATCATATAATCAGCATGTTTCCAAATGTTTCCTCCGTGGAAACAATTTGTTTCCACGGGAGAAACAGATAGTTTCCACGGAGGAAACTGTTACTTAGCCCGGTTATTATTATTACTTTCCTCCGTTTTGTTTGTTGAAATAGTCCGTTTACTGTCTATGTATAGAGGCATCATTAAATGTACAGTCTATACATCGTTTAACATTCTGTATATATGTAAGTTATGAGAAAAATGTAGGAATGTATAGAGAAATCAAAAAAAGTTGGTGAAAAAAATAACGACCTGTACGGTTGAAAAGCCCTGAAGGGGCGACAAGACTACAGACGGGGGTGAAACCCCCGGTAAGTCGGCACAAGACGAAAGCCCTGAAAGGGC
>CAJOEC010000014.1:53136-62683 GCA_905233425.1 uncultured Prevotella sp.
TTACATTTCAATTCCTATTACCGGGGGTTTCACCCCCGTCTGTAGTCTATCGCTCCTTCGGAGCTTTCCTTGCATAGACTTTCAACCGTACAGGTCGCTTGAATTCGGAATATTTCATTGTCAATCTTCAAATCTTCAATCTTTCCTGCCTCCCACTCATGGCTCCTGTCCTGGGTTCACAGGCTAAGGCTCTTCATACTCAATGTTCACCTTCGCGCTGCCTTCCACTACGCCCTCGTCGCCGCCGCCGAAAACATTGACTCTACCTTATCCTGCCAAGCAGGTCGGTGGCGGAGGTCTCCTGCATCTTGATGTAGGCGAAGAGCTTCTTGCCTGCATCCTTCAGGCTGGCGCCAAAGACATACAGCTCGTCATCGATGATGAGGAAGCGGTCGTGGTTATGCTGGCAGATGTTCACCGTGATGGGCGCATACTGCCGGTTGTGCTGCTGAACGTCAAGCTGCTGTTGCTGGGAGAGCGGACGGGTGTAGATGGTGGCCGTGACACCAGCATCACGTTTGCTGAGCATGGTGAGCGTTGTTTCGTCGATATAATTGTCTATCAGCACTACCGACCGCTGGGCCTGCTTTATCAGCCCCACAATCTGCGCGTAGGCATCGAAGATCTGTCCGTCGTAGAAGATTCCTTCTACAGGCGGAAGGGAGGAGCGGACAAAGAAGTCTATCTTTTTGCGCAGTTCCTTGATTTCCAAGCCTTGTTCGACCACTCTCTGCTCAATGTCGAACATTCTCTGATTTACTGCATAACCTCTCAGCAAGTATTGCTTCAAGACGCCATTTGCCCATTTTCTGAACTTAGTGCCATTTAGCGATTTAACGCGGTATCCCACGGAAATGATGACATCCAAGCTATAGTACATGACAGGTTTGTCGGAATTTGCAATGTGCAAAAAATGCACATTGCTTTCTTTGTCACACTCTCCCTCCTTAAACACATTGTTAATGTGTCTGGATATAACCGAACGTTCACGCAGGAACAAAGATGCGATTTGCTGTTGCGTCAGCCATACAGTCTCGTCTTCAACGCGCACCTCAAGCCTGATGGTCTCATCAGGCTGGTACATCACTATCTCGCCTCTGTTGCTATCCGTGCTGTTCATCATCGTCTCAGCCATCGCCTTTGAAATCTTCAATGTTAAATCTTCAATCTTTCCTGCCTCCCACTCATGGCTCCTGTCCTGGGTTCACAGGCTAAGGCTCTTCATACTCAATGTTCACCGTCGTGCTGCCTTGCACCTCGCCCTTGTCGCCGCCGCCGAAGACGTTGCCGAGGATATTGGTGCTGCCAGGCCCCTTAATGTTGACGGTAACATTATGAATAGTAACGGTATTATTTTCAGTCTTGTTGGTGACATAGCTCTCCTCGCCACCGCCAAAAACATTGCCAGTATTAGAGTTGCCCGCCGTGCCTATAGTCGTGGTTTTGCCCGCTTCAGTTTCTATGGTCAGGGTAACGTTGCCTTGCACAGAGCCGAGGTTGGATGGACTTATGTCTATTTCAGTGTACAGAATGTGCTCATCATTTGTCGTCTTGATAGCTGTTGCTGTAGAATTTACTTTGTTGGCATGCTCCCATATGTAAGTTTGCGGGATAAAGCTATTGACATCGCCCTCGTATTCATAATCAGGGTCATATTTCACGCCAGTACGGTAGGTACCAAAATCGGTAAAATAGTAGGGTTCTATTTCAAAACCGCCAATACCATCGACCGTTACCGTAGGCAGTTGCGCCGAGAAGCCTGCACCGAACACATTGCCTTTGACCGTGCAGTTGGTTAGAGTGGAAGAGACTGGACCTGCGACTTTACCGAGGCTGCCGCCGCCGTAGAAGTTTTCGTTGATGGTACAGCCCTTCAGGGTAGAGGTTACGCTATGTGTGGTGGCCAGCGAGAACTTCACATATTCCACAAAAATACGTGCACAGTTATCAGCATTACCAGACATAGGAAGGAACTGGTAGCTGAACTGGGTGGAAACACCACCGTAGGTGGAATTGTATTCTTGTTTGTAGAATCGATTCAACCATGCATTCCATGAAGCATCATTGCCGGCTTGGCTATCGTTATGGGGGAAGTTTACTATATTGTTATGGTTTCTCGGTGCCTGACGGCTGTAGGAGTTGCCACCGTAGCCGGCCCCGAAGAAGGTGCCGAAGGTGCAGCCCGTGGCCGTGGTAGTTACGGTACGTCCAGAGTTCATGTCGCCGAATTTGGGGCCGCCGCAGAATAAGTCGATATATCCGCCGTTGACGATGGTGTGGAGGTTGCCTTGCGCAGGTTTGTCGGCGTTGAAGGTGCCGGCGTAGAACTCCGTGATGTCGGCATTGTCGATAATCCAGGTGATGTTGCCATTTGTATGATTGGTGGGGTGGCCTATGCCGTCCATGCCGGTGCCTGCTACCACGCGGAAACGGCCGCCTGTGATGTAGCACTCGGCGTTGTCATCGCGGATGGTGACATCGGCGCGGTAGAGACCCGTGAGGTGGAACTGGTCGAAGTCGCCGCCCGTAACCGAAACTGGAGAATGGTTTGCGTCGTAGGTCTGGTCTTGGTGCGTTCCGCGGTGGAACTCCTTGAACCAAACGTTGCCTCCCACATGGAAATAGGTTGTCAAATTGGCATGGCCGCCGCTTTGCCCATTCACCCACTGCTCCATGACACCGCCCTGTAGGATATATGGTGCTGCGACACGCGTAGAATTGTCATACTCGAACTGCGTCTCACGGAAGAGCGATGTGTTAGTGCTCTCGAACCAGCCATTAGGCTGCATAATGCCGAAGTTGTAGGTGCCCGTACCTTGGTGCGATTTCTGCGCCATGCCGAGGCCGGGAATATTGATAAAGTCAACCCTCACGGGATGTACTTTTTTACGGCTGTCAAAACGCAGGATATAGGAATAGTCGGGCTCATTGTCGCCGTCAAGGTCAACAGAGGTAACCGTATATGGTTTGCTCATATCTGCGTCCAAGTTGCCATAAAAATGGTAATTGCCCACAAGCACCACGGCATAATCATAAACAGTGTGACTACCCGAACCACTCGCATTCTGAAAAAGTCCCGAGTTCGAAGTTGCGATAGCATCGCCCTTAGAGGTGAAAACCATTTGGCTCTCTCCGGCAATGGGATAGCTGCCGCGGTTGGTATATTTCTGTCCGCCACCGACATTTGGCACGTTGTAGGCTGTGCCCATTCCTTGGTTGTACACCACATCGGCGTAGGCATCGGCCAGATAGGTGCATTTGGCCCAGTAGGGCTCGATGGTGATAGCGGTGACACCATAAGGCACATCCCAATAGGCACCCTGGTTGAACACGCGGTTGCTGCCACCGTCACCATATAGGTCTTTGTTCGTGCAGTTGCGGTCGGCAAAATTGTATGGGGTGGCTGTCAATACTCCGTCAGTATAGGTTACGTCTTCGCCAGTGCTATAAGTGCCTGCCGTGCCGCCGGTGATGCCGACAATCTTCCAGCCCGTTACCACACGGTTGCCGTTGTAATTCTTTGTCCCTACGTCATTGTAGTAGGGCAGCTGTACCTTGTAATAATTGAAGTTGAAGTGGTCGGGGTCTTTGTCGGTGATATTCAGTGTGAGCGATGGCGTTATAATTTCAGCTCCTGTTGGTGGCCCAAAGACAGCACCTCCATTACCCATTTGTATATTCACAGTCAGTTCATCCATTTTGCACCCTTTATTGCGCTTTGTTTGTGTGGTGGCATTCTCAGCGTCAATATTCACCACCGAGGGGTAATAGCCGGCTGGCTTCAGGATGGGGTAAGGCGTTGTCGAGCCTATCTGGCTTGGCTCCAGCACCCACTTGGCCATTTCGTCCTTGCTGTAGGAGCCCGTTGCCCACCATCCTGCCAGCTCACGGTGACTGTTGAGCAGGTGGCGGAAGAACTCGAAGCGCTGCAGGAAACGTCCCTCGGCCATCAGTGCGCAGTTGACAGAGGCAGAGTTTATCTGACGATTCTTTGCGTATGGAGCCTCAGAGTAGAAATAGTTGTAGTTGCCCACACCCGAGTTGTCTCCTCTGTTAGTAATGATTTGGCCGTTGTAGATAGGAGCCTTGTTCGTACCTCCTTTTATGTCGCCGTAGTACATGCAGTTCATCACCATGGTCTTGAGGTTGTTGCTGGCGCTGGTTGTTGCCACGTTGTTATAGCCCACGATGCCGCCTACGGTTGTACCTTTTGTGATGTTGGCATAGCTGTAGCAGTTGATGACGCGGGCCTCACCGTCGAGGTAGCCGACGAGACCTCCGACATAATCGGCAGTGCCGCCCACGGAACTGCTGCACGTGGTGATTTCCGTATACCCGTCTTTATTTGTTTTCACTATGCTGCCGGTGGCCAATATGCCGCAGTTATAGATGCGCGTTGTTCCTGTGGCAACACAGGCTATAGCTCCTATGGCTTTCTTGTTGTCTCCGAATGTTACGGCACTACTGATGTCGACGTCGTCGAGGATGACATTCTTGATGGTGGCCCCTTCGGCGAATGCCACCAAGGGTGCTGGCGGGCTGCTGATGGTGTGCAGCTGTCCATCGATGATGCCCCGGAAGGGCTTTGTCGACGTTCCAAGCGAGGTGAAGCCTGAGGCGAAGGTAAAGTCGGAGGCGAGGATGTAGTGTCCGTCCATGTCGGTCATCTCATCAGAGCTGTGAATCTCCGTGGCCTTAGGTATAATCCTCGGCATCAGGGTCAGCGGCTGTGTGCCCTCGTTGTCCGCAGTCTCAGCCGCTGTCGTCGATGCGGCAAAGGCGGTAAACGATGACACCACGTGGTCGTGGTCGAAGCGCGGCATGAGGCGCATATTTCCGTTGGCATCCTTCACCACCATAAAGGTGGCGTTGGTGATGTTGAGCGTGGTCTGGTCGTAGCCTGCCGCCGTCTGCTTAGAACTTACGTTCTGCAGGTTTACGGCTGTGGACGTACCCGCCCATTCACCGGCATTGAGTGACGACCCGGAAGTGTTGGCGGTGAAGTATCGCAGGGGATATTTCACACTCTGTATCTGAAGGTTGTAGGGGTCAAAGCCGTTCTTGCCGTTCT
The DNA here is from genome assembly GCA_905233425.1 of uncultured Prevotella sp. GTDB lineage: Bacteria > Bacteroidota > Bacteroidia > Bacteroidales > Bacteroidaceae > Prevotella. The sequence goes on from CAJOEC010000014.1 coordinate 58,208, forward strand.
CAACGTAGGCTGCCTCTGTGTCGTCCTTGCTTAATGCATCGTTGGTGGCACCCGTCTCTCCGAGATACTTGTAGCCCATCTCGCGGTCGATGTTGAAGTTTGGTCTCAGGTACCACTGCATGTTTTCGGAGACGTTGTCCATGCTGGCAGGTTCCGTGGTAGTGGTTATTGACGTTCCATTGGTCGTGGTGGCATAGCTGTCGTTCTGTTTCAGTAGATAGGCTGAGGCCGATGTCCCTTCCGCCGTGGCCGCACCAAAATACGAATTGGCATATTTTGACTTCACGGTATAGGTGACGTAGAAGTCAGTCTTTACCTTATCGGGTTGAGATGAATGAGAGTGATCGGTACAGTTTGGTTTTTCACATTCCGGTGTGGTAATATGACCATAGGGGCTATCGGTAAGTGTCGTGGATGTATAGAGGTACTTATTTTCGTCATTTTCGTCAAACCCTGGAACTTCATAATATGTTCCGCTCTCTATCCAGTCGTAAGACGTAGAATTAGGTTTCTGAGCATACTTATAAATCTTTATCTTAGGATCGCTGACCCTGTACTTGTGATAGCCTTCAGTTTTTAATGCTGTTGGATACCACTGGTATTTCTCCACCATCGGACTTTCATACTTGCGTAATGTTTCAGTATCAGACAATGGTATACGGACGATTTCCCAACCGTGCTGGTCGAGGAGTATGACCTGCGGCAACAGGTCTACCTGCTCTACGGTGAAAATCCCTGCGTTATCGCCGGTGCCCATCGTGATGGTCTGATACCAGTGATTACCGTTGGCCAGAGTTTTGCCGCCCGTTGATGTGTCGCTCCAAGGTGCTGAGTAAGCCCATGCCTGATATGTGTGCCAACCCTTGGCAGTCAGGATTGCCTTTTGGCCGGCAGACAGTTCGTAGTCTACGGCCTGTGAGCCTACACCCTGCGACTCTTCATTCAGGATGTCCCTACAAGTGGGGTTGTTCTTCCAGTACTGTTCAAAGGAATCGACAATCAGTCGCTCATCGTTGGAAGGATCACCGTCGCCATCATCCACGGGATTGACGGTCTTCAGCTTCATGCTGCTGATAGAGGTTCCGAGAATCATGTATTCCGTCGGTTGCCCATTGACCTTTGAAGTGGGCATTTTATCAGGATATAATGTGTTGTATTCTACATTTTCGTATGAAACGCCCGTTACCACCGATGCATAGCCATCTGGCTTGTAAGTGCGAAGATAGGTGTTGCCGGGGAAATTATAGTCTTCCCCGTTTTTCTTGTCCTTGACCGTCTGGTTCTGGTTCGACTTGATAACGACGTGATAGGGGTCGGCATTAGCTCCCGTACTGACTATTCTCCACAGCCAGCGCGTGCGGGTGGAGGCACCATTAGCCAATTGCGTGTCCCATTGCTCATGTCCATATACATAGAGGTTGAAGTCACCGTTGTTATATGGATAAACGGCTTTTGTCGCTGTGGTATTAACACCGTCGACTCCGTCTTCCTGATTAAATTCTTCTCCATAAAGGAACTTCAGCATATAGTTTTTCCCGCCTGTGATGTCGATTTCATTGCCTACGTCGTAGGTAACGTAGATGTCGCCACCGTCTCCCACATCAAAGGGGCTGGTGATTTGGCTGGGGTCGGATCGTTGAGGGTATATGTGTCGCCGCTGACAGTGAAATCGCTTAGGGTGTAATAATGATATGCCGACACCAGCGGGCTTATCCACTCGTCGGGCAGCTTCAGCTCGGACTCGGTGCTTGTGATGGCCTCGTTGATGAGCTTTTTGTTCGACTTGTCGATAATCCAATAGTTTACATTGCTGCTCACCGAGTATGCGCTGACGTCCTTTGTGGTGTAGTCGGGGGTGCCAGTGCCCGTGGCGGTCATCAGGGTGATGTTCTCGTCGTTTGAGGTGGTGCCGGCCAGTATGAAGGTTGTGCTGCCTATCGTGAGGGTGGGAGGTGTGGAAAAGGCCAGATTGCTTCCTGTACTGAAATTCTTAATTTGCACGGCGTAGGGGTCTCCTCCAATGAATTTCCACAGGTGGTTGGATGTTGTTTTGTTCGCCTCGGTGGATTCTTGCGCCAGCGTGCCGCCGTTGTCGTAGAGGTAATCGCCGCCGTCCTTGATGTTGAATGCTCTGGCTCCGCGTAGCTTCAGGTACTTCTCGCTGAGGTGGGCGGTGGTGTAAGTCACATAGATGTTGGCATCAGCGTCTGGTGTCTCGGTGATTTTGTTCTCGTCGTTAAGCTGGTCTGCCGACGTGTAGGCTTCGCTAAAGGTATAGAAGGCCACATCCTCTCCGCTGAGGTATGGGCTGCTGATGGTTGCGGGTATGTCGGCGTATTGTGTGAGTCGCTTGCCCTCGGGCTGCTTGACCACGTACTTGATGGCTATGGTGCCGGAGCGGTTCACGATGTGGTAGGTGTAGGTCTGCAACGGCAGAGTGACCACACTGGAAGCCTTACTGTCGCTTGTGCGGATGGCAATGGCCTTGATAGCGGTCATGGTCTGAAGGGCTGACTCGGCTATCGCGCTTGAATATTCGCTGCTTGATGCCGTGGGGTCGGTGCTGCCGTCGGTAGTGTAATAAATTTTGGTGCCCGCCGTTCCTGAAGCCATTGTAATATCGCCGGAAGGGCTGATTGTGAATACCGGGGGTAGGATGGCCTCGTCGAGGTGCCACACGGAATTGCCGTTTGTTGCTTCATAGACACCAACCATGCCTTGCGAATTACGGTCTCCACCCTGGCCATAATATCTGTCGGCATTGTTGCCGGCGGGGTTGAGGAAACGGTTGCCGCTAGTTAGGCTTATAGGCCGAATATTGACGCCTCCGTTGCTGGTGGTAATGTCGAACTTATATGCATCCCCACTGGGATTGGCAATGGTCTGCAGGTGTACGCTTTTTCGCTTGGTTAGGTCACTGTAAGGCGGTTCGTAAATGAGGTACTTGCCCGTCTGCCAATGCTTGATGTAGTAGTAACCATCACCCGACGAAATAATTTGCCAGATTGAATTGTTGTCGCGGCTCGTCTTGAAGGTGGTGATGAACGGTCGTTCTGGGTCGCCTTTGGTGAGGTTGTAGTTAGCCGAGTAGTAAGCATCGTGGTAGTTCGTCTGTTGCGGGTCTTTCGCTGGCACCATGTAGTAGTTGTCGCCTGCAGCGTTTGAGTAGCCACCCGCATTGGCAATGAAATACGTGCCCTCATGTCCGGCCTCGGCCCACGCCCCCGTGACTCCCACGTTCATCATCACCAGGAGCAGGAGTGTGCGCAACATCTGCCCGCAGCCGGCATAATGCCTGCGTGTTGTAAACAAAGTGTCTCTCATCTCGTTATTCCGTTTCATGTCGTTGTGTTTCATATCATGTGTCATATTGATTCGGGGTTTAGTTCGTTAAGGCCATCTGCTATATCGTGCTGTACAAGCTGTCCAGTATTCAACTCCGAAATAAACTCCATAACAAGCCGGTTGGTCTCGTTGTCATCTATATCAAGCTGTTGGGAGGGGCCACGTTTGGGATAAATATCAAGAAGAGCCACGACAGGAAATTGCTTCATGACCATGTAAATCAAACGATAACCGTCTGCTTTGGATAGTCTCTGCTTTCTGTCTGGAATCCTCAACTTTATTATCACCGCATCATTGTTCATCAGAATCATGTCCCTGTTTTGTCTGATTTGCTCTATTGTGGCATCCTTGAAAGCTTGGCAAATCTCGTTCGTAACACCAGCATAGATTCCCCGCTTCACTTTAAGCAGTGCAGCAAGGCGTTTTCTGAACGAAGTGATGCTTACGAACTGTACCATACTTATTTCGGCAATTTAGACAGGTCAAGGTTACTCAGCAGTGCCATAGTTGCTTGTAATTCATTGTTCTTTGGAGCATCTATCCGAAATGTCCTAATGTCATGGTCAAGTTCTTCAAGATCAGCAATCTGCTGGCGCATCCTGTCGTTATATGGCTTTAACTCTTTACGTATCAAGCTATCTTTTCTGAGAGCTTTCAAAGTACTGATGAGAATTCTCAGTTCAGGTCCGAATAGTCTATAGTCTTCTTCGGATATGGTTGGGAATTCATCGTGCAAACGGTCACTTAGCCTGTCAACTTCATTAAGCAGTCGTGGCAATTCGCCTCTCTTCTCCACGAACAAGGGAGAAGCGATTCTCATTCTACGGTCGAAAGATCTCCTTCCTAAACGTCCAATATGTCTTGATATTATTTGAGTCTCACACATAACTTTATAATTCTTTATTCTTTTGCAAAATTTCAACAATTCTCCGAAACGGCCAAAAATACAGGCGAAAATCTGACTTTTACACACATACGTATATAATTCCTTGCAAAGTTACTACATTTTCAGGAAACAGCAAAAAAATTAACATAATTTGATTATCCGCAAAGAAGTGCAATTGACCTTCCATTAACATATAATTGCCATGTAATTGAACATTAATTGTACATTAATGCTGCGCACAAAAA
>CAJOEC010000015.1 GCA_905233425.1 uncultured Prevotella sp.
TTCAGGGCTTTCGTCTTGTGCCGACTTACCGGGGGTTTCACCCCCGTCTGTAGTCTTGTCGCCCCTTCAGGGCTTTTCAACCGTACAGGTCGAAATAATCAGATGCGTTTGGTCAGTCCCCTAAATTCTGTAGCTTCAAAACCGCTATGGCACCAAAACAACAAGGAAAAACGCTGTTTTCACACCATTAATGTCACAATGTCACACTATAAGTTACTGATAACCAGTAAGTGTGACATTGTGACATTGATTTTATAAAAAAAATATTAGTTTGATATTCATAACAACCGAAATTCCCGTTCATAACATTATTCGTTTCTTTGGCGCATGGCTATATTCCGGGGCATGTGGACAAACACTTGATCCAACTGGGTCAATGTTCCTGCCCACATGATCCGCATAGTTTCCGTTTCAATGGCGGGCTGGCACGGGGCCTGCCCCTACACCATGAGATGATCGGCAGGGGAAAAATGGGAAATAATCGGGAAAAGGCAAAGAAAAGTCAAGGAAAATTTGGTGGGAACGGGAAAAATGCTTATCTTTGCAGCGTGAAAGGAGAAGCCAAGTAGAGCCACGATGTGCGGAACGGTGGCATCTGCGTGATGATGAGCAATTCGACCTTGCCGCTTGGTTTCCTATATTTTAATGTATCGTTTGCCGTTAAACTCTTTCTTGTCAGTCCTTCGTGTGGCAGTAATGAAGTTGACATGCGCCACCAACTCCCGGCTTATCTTCATCTTATAATTTGGATGGACGATAAACTTCGAGTGGTCATCGGTGTAAATAAAGCACTCGCCGTCAAAATACAAATCCATAGCATAACGGTTCTTTGGGAAACCTACCAAATCGGCATCAGACACTACCAGTCCCTTTGCGTCCTTTGATGCTCGCATACAGTGCTGCAACTGCTTGGCACTTATATAGAGGTCGTCACTTCCTAAGGTTATATTATTCGCCTGTGCATAGAGGTGCATACGCTGTTCCACCTTACCAATACTGAAGGGCTGTATAGAGGAATAACCTTTCTGTCTAATGTCGGTCAGAACGGCTTTGATAAGTTCTTCAATAGTCATACTTACCGTAAAATAGACATTTCCCCCACGACCCGCATAGTTTCCATTTCAATGACGGGCTAGCACGGGGTCTGCCCCTACACCGTGGGAGTGGCTAACTCCTTGTTGATTCTTTCGATGTAGTCGAGGATCTCGTCGCGGCCCTCGCCTTTCTCTGCGGAGGTGACGAAGTGGGGGGGCATCTCCTCCCACGTCTCGAGCATCTTCTGCTCGTAGGCGGCGACGTTGGCGCGCACCTTGGCGGCAGAGAGCTTGTCGGCTTTGGTGAAGACGATGCTGAAGGGAATGCCTGAGAGGCCGAGCCAGTTCATGAACTCCAGGTCGATGGCCTGCGGCTCGAGGCGCACGTCGATGAGGACGAAGACGTTCACCAGCTGGTCGCGTCCGAGGATGTAGCCGCGAATCATCTGGTCGAGGCGCTGCACCTCCTTCTTCGACCGCTTGGCAAAGCCGTAGCCGGGGAGGTCTACAAGATACCACTCCTTATTAATAATAAAGTGGTTTATAAGGAGCGTCTTTCCTGGCGTCGACGATGTTTTTGCCAGCTTGCGGTTGCGGCAGAGCATGTTTATGAGGCTCGACTTGCCCACGTTTGAGCGGCCTATGAAGGCATACTCAGCCTTTGTGTCCTTGGGGCACATCGACACCATGGGCGACGAAATCGAGAACTCAGCTGTCTTTATCTCCATACCCTAACGTATGCGGTCGAGTGACCTTACGAGCTTTTCGTCGGCGTTGATGCCTTTGTAGGCCAGGAACCAGAAAAGCATGGCCACCAGCGGCAACGCCATAGGCCAGGTGAACGTGGTGGTTCCGCCGTTGGCATGGTGCATGACGGCGACGGCAATATAGTAGGCCAGCCCGAGAACCAATAGTCCGACACACAGCTTGGCCTGTAGCGGACGGTTGTTGAAAAGGAATATGTTGCCTATCGAACCTAAGGCTGCAACGGCCGCGATTAGCCATAGCAAGGGGAGGCCTGTGGGCACAATGGCACCCACGAGCATGGCCACGAAGGCAAGAAGCAGATAGACGGTCTGTTTGCGCTGTATCATAATAATGTCATTAGTCAAACAATTTATCTACCTGTGGCTGCTCTTTCTGCTCGCGCCAATACACCTTGTCCTCGATGAATTCCTGTGTGGCAAGGAGCGACGGCTTCGGCAGCTTCTCGTAGTAGCGCGAAATCTCTATCTGCTCGCGGTTCTCGAACACCTCTTCCAACGAGTCGTTGTAGGATGCGAACTCAGCCAGCTTCTTCGACAGGTCGTCTTTGATCTGCGACGAGATCTGGTTTGCACGCTTTGCGATGATTGCCACGCTTTCGTAGATGTTGCCCGTGTCCTTGCACAGGTCCATGATGTTGCGTGTTACGGTGTTTGTCGGTGCTTTTGATTTCTTGTAGTCCATCACTTTTTTAATTCCCCCTAACTTAGGGGGTTGGGGTCTGAACAAGCGTATAATCATCAGACCATTTTTTATGTTGTTTGTACATCAGGGAGCCTGCGCCTGTCCAGACTCCCAGCCCCCTACTTAGGGGTTTCGGTGATCTTCTTGCACTTGGCGATGAATTTCTCGGCTGTCGTCCTCATTTTCGACTCCGGGTATTCGTTCAGGAAGCCGTAGCACTCATCCTCTGCGTCGCGATACCGCTCCAGCTTCTTCTCGTCGCTCGAGTTCTCGGCCAGTTCGAACTTGCTCTTCATTATCAGCACAGCGAAGTCCTCGCGCAGATTGGTGTAGGGGAACGTCTTCAGAGCATTCTGTGCCACCACTATGCACGACGAGTAGTTGCTCTCGCTGTTTGAGTTGATGTTTCCGAAATAGCCTCCGAGGTTGTAGTACAGCTGTGCCGACAGCAGTTCCTTCATCGTCAGCTTGTCGTAGAGTTCGTACAGCCTATCGGTGGCCTCCTGCCTTAGCGGCGAGTTGGGGTAGAGGTCGAGGAACTCCTGATAGGCGGTGATGGCCCCGTTTGTCGGCGTCTGGTCGAGTCGCGGCTCCGGCGCGCTCTGGTAGAGCGACTGGCCTATGTAGAAGGCAGCCTGCTCGGCATAGAGGCCCTTGGGGTATGTCTTGTGGTATTTCTTGAATGTCTCTGATGCCGACTCATAGTCGCGGCTCATATATTCGGACATTCCAAGCATATAGAGCGACTCCTGCGCCTCGTCGCTGCCCTTCTTCATGGTGATGAGTTCCTGCAACAGGGCGGCGGCAGGGTTGTAGCGTCCCTCGGCAAAGCATTGCTTGGCATACTCGTAGCGATAGTCAGTATCGGCGTACTTGTACACCTTGCTGAATTCGCCGGCACAACCCGTGAGAGTCATGGCGGCAATGAACAATATTATTATATGTATCTTCATTCGGACTGCAAAATTACTCATTTTCGGTAGAGGGAGCAACATTTTTCATATTTTTAACCATCAGCGACGACAACTAATTGTTACATAAGTATAAAAAAGGGTGGAAAATGCCTTGTTATCAGAAATAATGACTAATTTTGCACGCGATTTCAAAACAACATAACAAACTCACTAATATATTAACCGATTATTTAAAAACAAAGGTAAAGTATGAAGAAACTTTTTTCACTGGCCATCCTCGCTGCAATGGCCCTCATGGTGGTAAGCTGCAGCAAGGACGATGACGACACAGACTCGACAGCAAACCGTCTTAATTTCGCCAACAAGCTGACGCAAAACTCGACCTCCGGCACATGGGAGGGTTACGAAACATCCATGCGGAAAGAAGGCGGATGGGTAGACGGGACCAAGAGATATGCCGTGATACGTTTCGACCGTGCCACGACCTCAGACATCAAGGGAACAGGCCAGCTGGTTGCTTTCGAGAACAAATATATGGACACCTTCCGCGAGGGTAGCGAGTTCGAGTGGTATTTCGACGAGGACATGCTGCATATCACCTGGCGGCATGCCGGCTGGCAGCCCGCATACGCCGAATACCGCACAAACGAGCTTGTCATCGATGGCGACACATTCAGAGGGGAATGGTTTGAAAAGACTGACTTCAAATGGCATTTCAGCTACACGAAGTCAAATTTCAATGATTGGAGCAAATACGTGAATAATCAGTAAACGGCATAAAATGACAATGGAATCCCAGTCAGGACGCATCCTGACTGGGATTTATTATTCAAGTATTTTACCACAGATTACGCAGATTGCACAAATATCGCCTTTATGTCGTCGAGGGTGTCGGCCACCAGGATATAGTCCTGCCACCGTCCGCGTATCATGCCTTGGCTGGCCAGCGAGTCGAGCATCCCGATGAGCGGTTGCCAGAATCCGCCGATATTGTAGAGCACAACCTTCTTCTGATGGTAGCCCAAAGTGGCCGAAGCCACGACGGTGAACACCTCGTCGATGGTGCCAATGCCACCCGGCAGGGCAATGAAGATGTCGCTTTGGTCCATCATCAGCTGCTTGCGGTCGCTGAGGTTGTCGCACGGGATGTCCACGTCGACGTAGTCCGACAGCCGTCCGCTGGTCTCTATTATCCGGGGCACTATACCCACCGTGAGTGCGCCGCCGTCGTGGGCGGCCTTGCCCACACATTCCATCAGCCCCTGGTTCACGCCTCCGAAGACGATGGTATGACCCTCGGATGCAGCCCATGCGCCCAACTCGCTTGTGCGCTCAAAATACTCTGCGGCGATTTGCTCGTTGGCAGAGCAGAAAACACATATCTTCATAGTTCAACACTCAACTCTCAACACTCAACACTCTTCATAGCATTCCTTTCGTTGACGGCAGTTCGAAGTGGTAAACGTCGCGGCGCACAGCGGCACGCATGGCCCTTGCCAGAGCCTTGAAGATGGCCTCGGCCTTGTGGTGCTCGTTGTCGCCCTTCGCATCGATATATAGGTTCATGCGCGCCGCGTCGCTGAGGCTCTTGAAGAAATGGAAGAACATCTCCGTCGGCACGTCGCCGATGCGCTCACGGTGGAACTCCGTCTGCCATACGAGCCACGGGCGTCCTCCGAAGTCGAGGCACACGTGGGCGTGGCAGTCGTCCATAGGCAATGAGAATCCATAGCGCTCAATACCCCGTTTGCTGCCCAGCGCCTTGCCGATGCACTCGCCGAGTGCCAGTGCCGTGTCCTCGATGGTGTGGTGCTCGTCCACCCTCAGGTCGCCCTTGGTGTGTATCAGCAAGTCCATCTGTCCGTGGCGTGCTATCTGCTCCAGCATGTGGTCGAAGAACCCCAGTCCCGTGTCGATGTCGGCCTTTCCGCTGCCGTCGAGCGTCAGCGCCACGTGGATGTCGGTCTCTTTCGTTGTGCGGCGCACCTCGGCAGTACGTTCACCGGCGTAGATGGTCTCTGCCACCTGCTGCCATGTGCCAAGTATGAGGGCCTTGCATCCGATGTTGCGTGCGAAGAGGGCGTCGGTCTCGCGGTCGCCGATGACATAGCTCCCGGCAATGTCCACTTCGGGGTCGTTCATGTATTTCTCCACCAGCCCTGTCTGCGGCTTGCGTGTCGGGGCGTTGTCGGCGGGGAAATGGCGGTCTACGAGTATGTCGTCGAAGGTGATACCCTCCCCTTTAAGTGTATCTAATATAAAATTGTGGGCAGGCCAGAATGTCTCCTCCGGGAACGACGGTGTGCCAAGCCCGTCCTGGTTGCTCACCATGACGAAGACGAAGTCGGTCTTCTCGCGCAGGAACGACAGCCAGCGAAACACTCCGGGCTTGAACCGTATCTTGTCAAGGGCGTCCACCTGCTCGTCATCCGGCTCCTCCACCAGTGTGCCGTCGCGGTCGATAAACAGTATTCGTTTCATATTCATTCTTCAATTGTCATTCTTGTCTGTCGTTCCTGCTGTTGCAGCTCGATGGAGCCGTATGCGTAGTAGAAGGGGTAAAGCGACGAGAGATGCACGTAAGCCTGTATGAACCCGGCCACCGTGAACACGCAGTAGGTCATGGGCACCATGCTGTCGGGCATTCCCAACGGGTCGCCCAGTGCCAGCCCGGCGTATGCCTTGGCGTTGGCCACGGTCATGATGACGGCCGGCAGCTCGCAAACCATTGACAGCAGCCATGTGAACACAGCGACGATGAATGCCACAGCGAAGAGCATCCCCCAGTGGCGCATGCCCAAGCCATATCCCTTGACGGGGGGAAGGGCGACGAGTTTCCTGTCCATCAGCGCACGTATGACGGTGTAGGCCAGCGGCACAGTCAGCACCGCCACAATGATGAACAGCACGAACAGCAGCACTATCGAGGCTATCGACTTCGTGATGCTTCCCACCACGCCCATAGCCAGGATGCCAATGCCCACGGCATAGAACACTATCTCGATGACCACCGAGAGAAGGAACAGCCACACACCCACTAAGACGATACGCACGAAGGCTTTCAGGCACAGTCTGCCGTACCAGTGCTGTGGGCGGCTCACTTCGTCGCTGACGCTGTGCTCACGAAACACGTGGACGGCCTGGGCGGCAAGTAGTGCGGAGGCAAGCAGATAGAACATCGACGACACCGAGACAAGGAGCATATTGGCCATCATCGAGGGGTTCGCCGACACAGCCCCCGAGCCGAAGTTCTGGAGCGTGGTCTGCATGGGAATGAGATAGTTCACGATGGTACCCATCATCAGCGCGAATGCCAAGGCGTAGACAATGGCCACAATCCACGACGAGCGGAACAGCTGCCGGAACGAACTCATGTAGAGGCGGTAGCCGTCGCTGACGACTGACGCCATGCTGCGCGCACGCAGCAGTTTCAATTCTTCTTTGTTTTCCATAAGTGGCGGCAAAGTTACTGCTTTTTTGGCAGTCGAGGGGAGGAAAAGGGGAAAAAGAACACTCATTTAACTCCCTTTAACTAACGAAGAGGAACGAGTTTTCCTAATTCCCGATTATTGCAGCTTTACTTCAACATTCCCGAAGCCAATTTCTTCCTAAGCATAAAGCACACCATACTGCAAAAAGGATAATATGCATTACATTCGCGCCCCTTATAAGTTATGGTATGACGGTTTTCCCATACAGAAAGAATGCCTTCCACATGCTTCTTAGTCCACCCAAGGGCATTCAGCCTTTCTATTACAGTGGCCCATGCCTACTGACGATGCTCCACCAGTCGTTGGTTATTCAAGTTCAGTCCATCCTTGCCCAATTCCGAATTCAGTTTATCGTCAGTCGAAGCTATCTTTCCTGTGGGTGTAAAACGGATAGTATTCATCATGGCTGCATTCAGAGGAGATATAGCCAGCTCCTTGCTGCCCTTTGCCTTGTCGCAATGATACTGTTTCTTATCGTTAGAAATGTTTCCCGGACAACAGATAACCATATTGTCGTAGTTCAAGTCAGAATCATCGCCCATCTCCCGGCCCTTCTTCTGGCTACTCAAGTGTTCTATCCGATGGTCCTCTTCCTGCTGTACGTCTCGATGGGGTATCCTCCGCTCACAATATGCGCAGATATAACCTTGCTCATCAAGTAAGGCATCCACCAGGAAATCAAACGGCTGGTATCGCGCACCAGGAGTCTTTCTATAGTCTTTCCACTCGCGAGGCTCTGCCCTCTTGTCTATTTTTCTCATGACTACACCTCGTAAAAAGACATCAAAGTTCTTGCCCTCGTTATCTCCGGAAGCCGGTCTGAGAAACGTGTCTCCAACTCCGACAACATGGCTTTGGCCTCTTCTATCCTCTCTTCATCAACCAGTTTGAAAAGAGCGTCCAACTGTCGCTGCACGTCAATGTCCTTATCAGACTGATGAAGATAGAACTGAATGATGCTGCTGGCATCCAAGCCGTATGTGCTGACCGTTTCTGCAAGATAGTTACCGTCTCTATAGTCAAGCCTGTAAACAACGTTGCGCTCATTATCCTCCACACTTGTCATTACCATCGGGGCATGAGTGGAAACAACAAACTGGACCTTAGGGAATGTATGTTGCAGAGCCTTGACAACTCTTGCCTGGAGCGAAGGATGCAGATGGTCGTCTATCTCATCCATACATACCACGCCCTCAGTCAGTTCACAGGCATCAAGGCCATATAGCGGCCGATTCATGACACTGCATCTGAAAGCCAGGTCCATCACGGTATTCACCAGTCTCAGATAACCATCCGACAGGTCTTCAAACCGTACTTCTCTTCCGTCCGTGAAGATAAAATAAACATACCCCTGCTTGGGTCTGATGTCTACATCACGAATAATGCCACAACCTTCCTCTCCCAAAGCCTTCTTTAAAGCATTAACCACTACTGTCAGCTCCTCTTCGCCCTTTCCTCCTTCTTTCAACACTAACATCCTGTTTATCCAGTGCTTTGCAAGGAATCCACCTTTAAGACAGGAATAATAGCCAAAGGAGGGTGTCAAATAATAGTCCTTAAAGGCTTTTCCATTCACATCACCAAACTTAGAGTGAATATCATCAGTTGCGAAAAAGGCAAGTAGCGGCAGGGGGGTACTGCGATGGCAGCCATCCTCTTCTGCCACACGTTTATATAATTCCTTATTCTTAACATTAAACTCTTTCGCGTTCTTATATGTTGTTGCGGTCTTTTTCGATTCCCTGAAAATTGACACTTCCTCATCATCCCCTTCCGTCGTGAATACAATCTCCACAGGACGTGTCAGACTTTTCGACTCGTTAACCACACTATGATTAAAGTCATCCGAAGCTATACCAGCACACGAGGTGTTTTCATCACTGAACCCCTTGAAAAAGGCATTGAGAGCCAGTATCACACCTCGAATAACAGAAGTCTTACCACTGCCGTTATCGCCAATCAAAAGATTCACACCACGCTTGAAATCAAGGCTGTAGTCAGAGAAACATCTGAAACCTTTAAATTCTATTTTTGTGAGTATCATATTCTCATTTGTTTATGAAACTATTCTCTCATTCATACGACTGCAAAATTAGCAATTTTTTGCCAATCAAATTGCGCTTTCTGTTCATTTTTCTGTTTTTTTTGCACTTCCATAGAACAAATGTTCTTTTTGCCTCGTTGGGCGGCAGGAATGCCACCTGGAATGTCTGGGAGAGAGGCCGGGGGCGTCTGGGAAAGAGGCTGGGCCTTCGCGTTTCACGGCGGACGGCGGAAACATTCACGGCGGCCGCTACGAAAGTTCACGGCGACCGCAAAAATTATTCACGGCGGCCGCTAAAAATGTTCACAGCGTGCGCCACGAACTGATTTATCATCTGTGTGAGACAATTAGTCATCTGTGTGAGCTGGAAGAAATCCGTGATTTCTGCACTTTGGCACACTATTTGCATAATACCCGATGGAACATTAACACATAACAAAAATAACAATATGCAAAAAGGTAACATCGGGGTTACGACTGAGAACATTTTCCCCGTCATCAAAAAGTTTCTCTATTCAGACCATGAGATATTCCTGCGCGAGATGGTGAGCAACGCCATCGATGCCACGCAGAAGATGAAGACCCTTCAGGAGAAGGGCGAGTTCAAGGGCGAACTGGGCGACCTCACCGTGCGCGTGAGCCTCGACACCGACAAGGGCACCATCACCATCAGCGACCACGGCATCGGCATGACCGAGGAGGAGATCGACAAGTACATCAACCAGATAGCCTTCTCGGGCGTCAGCGACTTCTTGGAGAAATACAAGGACAATGTCAACAACATCATCGGACACTTCGGACTGGGATTCTACTCGTCGTTCATGGTGTCGAAGAAGGTGGAGATTGTCACAAAGAGCTATAAGGAGGACTCGAAGGCCGTGAAATGGAGCTGCGACGGCAGCCCCGCCTTCGAGATTGACGACGCAGAGCGCGCCGAGCGCGGTACCGATGTCATCCTCTACATCGACGACGACTGCAAGGAGTTCCTCGAGAAGTACAAGCTCGAAGGACTGCTCAACAAGTACTGCAAGTTCCTGCCCGTGCCCATCGCCTTCGGCAAGAAGCAGGAGTGGAGCAAGGACGAGAGCAAGATGGTGGACACCGAGGAGGACAATATAATAAATAATGTGGAGCCGCTGTGGACGAAGACACCGTCGACGCTGAAGGACGAGGACTACAAGTCGTTCTACCGCACGCTCTACCCCATGCACGACGAGCCACTGTTCTGGATCCACCTCAACGTGGACTACCCCTTCCACCTGACGGGCATCCTCTACTTCCCGCGCATCAAGAACAACATCGAGATCACGCGCAACAAGATTCAGCTCTACTGCAACCAGGTGTTTGTCACCGACCAGGTGGAGGGCATCGTGCCCGAGTTCCTCACGCTGCTCCACGGTGTCATCGACTCGCCCGACATCCCGCTGAACGTCAGCCGCAGCTATCTGCAGAGCGACCGCGAGGTGAAGAAGATCTCGACCTACATCACAAAGAAGGTTGCCGACCGCCTGAAGGCCATCTTCAACGAGGACCGCAAGGCATACGAGGAGAAATGGGACGACCTGAAGCTCTTCATCAACTACGGCATACTGTCAGAGGCCGACTTCTACGACCGGGCAAAGGACTTCACACTGTTCAAGGACACCGAGGGGAAATATTTCACTTTCGACGAATACAAGAAGCTCATAGAGGCATCGCAGAAGGACAAGGACGACACCCTGGTCTACCTCTACGCCACCGACCGCGAGGAGCAGTACAGCTACATCAAGGCCGCACAGGACAAGGGCTACTCGGTGCTGCTCATGGACGGACAGCTCGACGTGCCCACGGTGCAGACCTACGAGCAGAAGTTTGAGAAGAGCCGCTTCACCCGCGTCGACGCCGACACCATCGACCGCCTCATACCTAAGGACGACAAGAAGGGCACGGAACTTGAGGCCGGCGTGTCTGCCAATCTGTCAGACCTGTTCAAGTCGCAGATGCCAAAGACCGAAAAGACGGAGTACATGGTCGAGGTGAGTGCCATGGGCGAGGAGCAGCGCCCCGTTCTGATAACACAGAACGAGTGGATGCGCCGCATGAAGGAGATGAGCCGCTACCAGCAGGGCATGGGCTTCTACGGACAGATGCCCGACTCGTACAACCTGGTGCTGAACAGCGACCACCCGCTTATAAAGCGCGTCATCGACGAGACACAGGCCGCTATCGGCGACACGCTGAAGCCCATCGAGGGTGAGATAAAGGGTCAGGAGGCACGTCTGGCCGCACTGAACCAGATGCAGGGCAAGAAGAAGCCCGAGGAGATAACCCAGGAGGAGAAGGACGACAAGGCCAACACCCAGAAGGCCATCGACGAGCAGAAGGAGAAGCGCCAGCACGTCATCGCCGACTATGCCTCGAAGAACGACATCGTCCACCAGCTCATCGACCTGGCACTGTTGCAGAACGGAATGCTCAAGGGCGAGGCCCTCGACCGCTTCCTGCGCCGCTCAGTCGACCTGATCAAGTAACATAGTGTTGCATAATTCGTGGGCGACGGCTTCCGAAGCCTTGTACGACCAGTGCGAGTCGTTAACCATGAACACATCTTTCACGCCTCTTTCCACCAGTGGAAGGAGGCATTTTTTTGCCATTACGACGTGTGGTAGTGGGGTGTCGGTATGCTGTAGTATGCGCTCCAGGTCTTCGTTGACGGTCTTTGCGGGGAAGGTGTTCCCTGCGATGTGGCTCTGGTAGAGATCGTATTTGTCGACAGCCACGAGGATTATCAGCTTTACGCCCCGCCTCTGCGCCTTTTCATACAATGTGGTGAACGCGCTGACAACCTTCGCCTCGGCATCCTTTGGGATGGCAGTACCGAGGGTGATGTCCTCGCGGTAGAAATAGAGCGTGCGGGGGTCGTCGTATGTGAAGAAGTCGCCGTCGAGCGTGGCGGAGTAGACGGGTGTGCTGAATCCCAGCCTGTACATTATGAAGTCTCTGGCCCTGGCCGCCGACCAGTTGACGGCGGTCTTCTGGGGTAGCGCCGTGGCCAACTCGGTGACGTCGGGGCTGAACTTCAGGATGTTCTGCACAAATTCGCGCTCAATGTTCTCCACAACCATAAACCTTATGTTCGTCGAGTCGACGATGCCTCGGTCGAGCAGGTTGAAGGCATATTGCAGCGGACTGCTGTACAGGTGGCGCTCGGTGTTGGCCACCGTGAAGCCGGCCTGGGCGATATAGTTCTGGTAGCCGCAGTTCTTCTGCTGCGAGAACGAGTCGCCGATGGTGAGCACGTCGGCATGGACAGTCCTGAGGCCTTCGGTGGTGGCGATAGTGGCGAAGAGGGTGTCCTTTACCGTCTGGCGATCGAGCATCTCGTTGTATTCATGGCCGAAGGGTATGCACACCAAGTGGCCAATGTCGCCGCTCATGCGCGGGCTGACGTAGAGTGAAATGTAGAACACGCAGCCAACGATGGCGAGCCAGAGGGGCAGCACGGTGTATGACAACTTCAGGAGGAACTTTTTCATGATGCCATTAGAACTGGAAATATATGAATGTCTGCACTTTTCCCGAACAGGTGAAGATGACGTAGACAATGGCAGCATAGATGGCATAGCGCACAAGGGCCCAGCGGCAGAGGCCTGTGGAAGGCAGCTGCAGCGCGTGCTGCTTGTCCCGTTGCAGCCACTCCACGGCAATCAGGGCGACGGCGTAGAGCAGATAGGTCTTGCCGAAAATCATCTGGATCACGAACAGCCTGTTGGTGAACATGGCCTTGAGGAACCCCGCCGCCTGTTCCATCGTCTCGGCGCGGAAGATGATCCATCCGATGACGGCGAGAAAGAATGTCACGGCCATCTGCAGCGTCTCCTTGAAGCTGGGGAGCAGCGTCCTGCTTGTCGTGGGCTTGGTGTTGATGCCGAGGATGTTGCAGATGGCGAGGAGGGTGGCGTGATAGAGGCCCCAGACCACGAAAGTCCAGTTGGCGCCGTGCCACAGTCCGCTGACCGCCCACACCACGTAGACGTTGCGGATGGCCTTTGCCTTGGAGCAGCGGCTGCCGCCAAGGGGGAAATAGATGTAGTCACGAAACCACGTCATCAGCGAGATGTGCCACCGCCGCCAGAACTCGGGTATGCTTCGTGAGAAATAGGGGAAATTGAAATTCTGCTTCAGGTTGATGCCGAATAGCCGTGCACAGCCGATAGCGATATCGGAATAGCCGGAGAAGTCGCAGTAGATCTGGATGGTGAAGAACACGCCGAGGAGGAAGAGCGAGGCCACGGGCAGCTCCTCGTACTGGCTCCAATAGTCGTTGACCACCATGGCGCAGTTGTCGGCCACAACAAGTTTCTTCAGCAGTCCCCAGAGCATCTGCCTCATGCCGTCGACGGCGCGGGCATAGTCGAAGCGGCGGTCGCGCTGGAACTGCGGCAGCAGGTTAGTGGCCCTCTCAATGGGGCCGGCCACAAGCTGGGGGAAGAAGCTGATGTAGGCAAAGAACTCCACCGCGTCGTGGGTTGCGGGCAGCTTGCGCTGGTAGACATCGATGGTGTAGCTAAGCGCCTGGAAGGTGTAGAAGCTGATGCCCACCGGCAGCACCACCTCCAATGTTGCCCAGTCGAGATGGTAGCCGAAGAGCGAGGATAGCAGCGTGTCGAGGCTGTCGGCAAAGAAATTGTAGTATTTGAAGACACACAGTATGGCAATGTTGAGCACGATGTTTGCCGCGCTGACAGCCATCTGCCGCCGTCGCCTCCCCTCATTGCGCTCAAGCAGCAGACCGCTGCCATAGCTGCATGCCGACGTGAGGGCTATGAGCAACAGGAAACGCCAGTCCCACCAACCGTAGAACACGTAGCTGGCGACAACTACCAGCATGTTCTGCCACCGCCGGGCACGGAACACAAACCAATAGAGCAGGAACACTATTGGCAGGAAGAGCATGAACTCAAACGAATTGAACAGCATAGTCCAGCATTAAATGCCCTGAAGACTAATATTCTGTTTTGTCCTCCTTCTCACTCCACAGGCGGAAAGAGTGGAGGGCCTCATCCCTCAGCAGGGGGACGATGGGCACGGTGCGCTCGTCGAGCGGGCGGTCAAGCTCCTCGTAGATGAAGTCATCGGCAAACTGTATGTCGCGTGCGTCCTTGCGGGTGTTGCCGTAGAAGATGCGGCTGATGCGCGCCCAGTAGATTGCGCCCAAGCACATGGGGCATGGCTCGCACGAGGTGTAGATGGTGCAGCCTGAGAGGTCGTAGGTGCCCAGCCGTCGGCAGGCCTCGCGTATGGTGTTCACCTCGGCATGGGCAGTAGGGTCGTTGTCGATGGTGACACTGTTGGCACTACCGGCGATGACCTCGCCGTCCTTGACAATGACGGCACCGAAAGGACCGCCGCCACGCTTCACACTCTCGTCGGCCAGACGGATGGCCTGGCGCATGAACTCTCTGTCTTTTTCTTCAATCATAATGGCAATAGATTAAAACCGCCGCAAAGGTACTCAGTTTTCGTCATTTCCCATGGATTTTGCTGTCGGAATTACGAAACTTTATGAATTTGCTACCATTCCGAAAGCCATTGCAACGTAAAAGCAACCTCATTAGCGGAAAAAATCGTAACTTTGCACAAAAAACTATAAACTATGGTACGTACAATAGCTCTGATGATGGTGTTATGCCCTGCCTTTGTTGCCATGGCGGGGCAGAACCTGACCGTGAAAAAAGTAGCACGCAACGCCGTGAGAATACAATATTGCGGGGAGGGGACACCGGGACGACAAGGAAACAAGACAGAGGGCAGTATTCCCGACGACTGGCTTTACGTGAAGAACGGCGAGGTTGACAACTGCGAGATTGTTGTCAGCACGCAGGGCCGGCAGCTGACCGTGAAAGACAAGAACGGGAGGACGGTGTTCACGGCGACGAGGCACGAGCTGGCTGAGAACCCTGCCGGGCTGGGCAATGGAGGTGCCGAGGCCACGCTGGCCTTCCTGGCGGCCAAAGACGAGTGTCTCTTCGGACTGGGGCAGTTCCAGGACGGCTATGCCAACGTGCGCGGACTGTCGCGGCGGCTTACACAGGTGAACACCCAAATCTCGCTCCCAATGCTCATTTCGAGCAAGGGCTACGGCATACTGTGGAACAACTACGGCATGACGGAGTTCAACCCCTGCAGCCACAGCGTCGCCCTTGCTCCGTTGGCAGGAGAATCAAACGTGGAAGTGGTGAACGTCACTTCAACCGAGGGCGGCAAACAGGAGGTGAGGCGAAGGAATATCTTCGAGAGCGACATCGACATCGCTGAGACGGGCGACTATGCACTGCTACTCGACGTGGGGCAGAAGATGGCCCGCCGCCACGACCTTGCCATCGACGGCAAGAAGGTCATCGACATGCAGAACCTGTGGCTGCCGCCAACAGCCTCGGCAATAGTCCACTTGGAGGCCGGCCGCCACCACCTGACTGCAGAACTGACGAAGGACGACAAGCCCACATTATATTATGATAAGGTGGGCGGCGAGACCGTGCTGCGGTCGCCCGTCGCCGAGGCCGTCGACTACACGGTGTTCGTCGGAACCCCCGACGAGATCATCGCCACCTACCGCGAGCTGACGGGCAAGTGTCCGCTGATGCCCTCATGGGCACTGGGATATATACATTGCCGCGAGCGCTTCCACTCGTCGGAAGAGATACTGCAGACGGCCAACCGGTTCCGCAGTGAGGGGATGCCCGTAGATGTGCTGGTGCAGGACTGGCAATACTGGGGCAGACACGGATGGAACTCCATGCAGTTCGACGAGGCCAACTACCCCGACCCGAAGGCTCTGACCGACAGCCTGCACAGCATGGGCATACGACTGATGCTCAGTGTGTGGTCGAAGATTGACAAGAACTCAGAGGTGGGCCGCCAGATGGAGCGCGACAACTATTACATCCCCGGCACCGACTGGATAGACTTCTTCAACCCCGACGCCGCCGCATCCTACTGGAAGAACTTCAGCGAGCGGCTCGTGCCTCTCGGCATCGATGCGTGGTGGCAGGACGCCACGGAGCCTGAGAACGACGACCTCGTGGGCCGCACGGTATGCAACGGCCGCTGGACAGGCGAGCAGGTGCGCAACGTCTATCCGCTCTTGGTGAACAAGACGGTATATGAAGGCTTAATTAGTGATGAACACCGTCAGAAACAGGGGGCTGCGCCTGAAAGTAACAATTACTCATCACTGACTACCAATAACCCATTTATCCTTACCCGCTGCGGCTTCCCCGGCATACAGCGCTACGGGTCGGCTCTGTGGAGCGGCGACGTGGGCAACGATTGGGAAACCTTCCGGCGGCAGATAGTGGCCGGACTGGGCGTTCAGGCGGCTGGAGTGCCATGGTGGACGTATGACGCAGGAGGCTTCTTCCGCCCCGGCGACCAGTACACCAACCAGGACTATATCGAGCGTATGCTGCGATGGATAGAGCTGTCGGTCTATCTGCCACTGATGCGCGTGCATGGCTACATGAGTAACACAGAGCCATGGAACTACGGCCCTGAGGCCCAGCAGATTATCGCCAGATGCCTCCGTGAGCGTGAGGAGCTGCGCCCGTATTTGGAAGACTGTGCCCGTCGCATATCCACCGAGGGCTACACGCTGATGCGGCCGTTAGTGTTTGACTTCGCCGACGACCCTGAGGCACTGAAGCAGAAATATGAATATATGTTCGGCCCGGAACTGCTAATATGCCCCGTCACCGAGCCAGGCGTTACCGAGTGGCGCACTTACCTGCCCAAGAACAAAGGCGGATGGAAGGAGAAGCACACAGGCACACGCTATGACGGCGGACAATATGTCACCACACCTGTGGACAAAGCCACCATTCCCGTTTTCGTAAGACTAAACTAAATCAATACTACAATGGACATGACCCTAAAGAAGCATTTCCCGCTGTTCTGTGCTTCCTTTATTGCCACGGCATTCGTAAGCATCCAGGATGCTTCGGCACAGAATCCAATCATCCGCGACCAGTACACCGCCGACCCCACGGCACGTGTCTTTAATGGCAAGGTCTACCTCTACCCCTCCCACGACATCGTTCCGCCGGAGGGGCAGCGCAAGGACTGGTTCTGCATGGAGGACTACCACGTGTTCTCATCGGAGAACCTGACCGACTGGACCGACCACGGTGTGATTGTCACCCAGAACAAAGTGCCCTGGGTGAGACCCAATTCCTATTCGATGTGGGCGCCCGACTGCATCGAGCGAAACGGAAAGTACTATTTCTATTTCCCCTCTTCGCCTAAGGACGGCAGGGGCTTTGGCATCGGCGTGGCCATAGCCGACAGCCCTGAGGGGCCATTCGTTCCTGAGCCGGAGCCTATCAAGGGCATCAGCGGCATCGACCCCTGCGTGCTCCAGGCATCCGACGGCAACGCCTACATCTTCTGGGGGGCTGGACGCTGCGCCAAGCTCAAGCCCAACATGAAGGAACTCGCCGACGACACCCCGAAGGAAAAAGTGAAATGGGGCGAGCGTGAGTTTGAGATGTACGGCGTGAACTGCCTCAAAGACCTGCCAAGCCGCCAGGCAGAAGGCCCGTTTGCCTTCGAGTACAACGGCAACTATTACCTGACCTATCCTTACGTGAGGGAAAACACCGAAGTCCTCGGCTACGCCATGAGCAAGAACCCGA
The DNA here is from genome assembly GCA_905233425.1 of uncultured Prevotella sp. GTDB lineage: Bacteria > Bacteroidota > Bacteroidia > Bacteroidales > Bacteroidaceae > Prevotella. Next base: position 17,605 of record CAJOEC010000015.1, read on the forward strand.
TGGGCCCCTACGAATACAAGGGACTGATAATGCCCGAACACGAGAACGGCTGCTGGACCAACCACCACAGCATCGTAAACTACAAGGGACAGTGGTATCTTTTCTACCACCAGAATTTCTTCTCGCCCAACGACGACAAGCGCCGCTCCGTGCAGGTCGACAAGCTGTATTTCAATGCCGACGGCACCATACAGGAGGTGAAGCCGACGATGCGCGGCGTGGGCATCAACAAGGCCACTGAGAGAATCGAGATAGACCGCTACAGCGAGGCTGGAGCAGGTGTCTCCTCAGCACCCATCGACACGACGATAGCCTTCCGTGGCAACAGTGCCACACTGCCGCAGAAGGGCAGTTGGCTGCGCTATGCCGACGTGGACTTCTCGACAGCCGCCGACGCCTATCTCATCGTCTGTGCCAGTGCCCCCGACAACACTGAGTTCGCCATCCGCGAGAGCAGCGCAAAGGGCAAGGTCATAGCCAAGGTTAAGATGACGGTAAAGAGCGAGATGACACGTCCGGGAATGCCTACGCCTTTCCGCCGCGACCAGAGCAACCAGTGGCTCACCATGACCGTGACCATGGACTACACGCCCAATGGTGTCTGCGACCTCGTCATCACAAACGAGGGCGAAGCGCCCTTCAGCATCGACTGGCTGCAGTTCAAGAACCGTGTCAAGTATTTCACCCCCGTCGCGTATGGTGCGCCTGAGTCGCGCCCCGACGAGCAGGGCTTTATCCGCCGCTGGATGCTCCTCGACCCCATCAACCAGGACATACGTTCCAACACTGTGTTCACCGACACATGGCTGCGCGAGGCATTCGGCAAGACCTATTTCAAGGATCAGATGACAATACTTCCCAAGGACGGGCAGAAAGTAAAGGCCGGAGACCAGACGCTCTCGTGGCACGCCCTCGACAGTGAGAACTACAACGTGAAGCTCTTCCGCTTCGGCGAGAAATATGCCAACCACACCTACGGCTCGCTCTTCTGGGGTGTTACGGTCATCGACTGTGCCGAGGACATAGCCGACGTGCGCCTTGCCGCCGGCAGTAACGGAGCTTCGATGTGGTGGCTCGACGGCAAGGAGGTGCTGTTGCTCTCAGGCGACCGCCGCATGGTTGAGGACGACGGAATGTCGGCCCGTCTCACGCTGACGAAAGGCCGCCATGTGCTGCGCTGCGCCGTCATCAACGGCCCAGGCCTCAGCGACATGTGCGTCCGCTTCCTCGACGAGCAGGGCAAGCCAGTGACAAACTATAGTGTGTCTCCAGAAAAGAAATGACTTATAGACAGAACAGGACTATGAAAGCATTATTGACAACCGCTTTGCTGTCTGTTGCCCTTGTGGCAAGCGCACAGCAGATGCCATACCAGAACCCCTCACTAAGTGCACTTGAGCGGGCCGTCGACCTCTGTTCGCGGCTGACTCTTGAGGAGAAAGCCCAACTGATGCTCGACGAGAGTCCGGCCATACCGCGCCTCGGCATCAAGAAGTTCTTCTGGTGGAGCGAGGCACTTCACGGTGCTGCCAACCAGGGCAATGTAACCGTGTTTCCCGAGCCGGTGGCCATGGCCGCGTCGTTCAATCCCGACCTGCTCTACAAGTGCTTCGACGTGGCCTCGACCGAGTTTCGCGCACAGTACAACGAGCGTATGCAACGTGGTTCGGGCGAGGATGAGAAGTTCCACAGCCTCAGCGTATGGACGCCCAACGTGAACATCTCCCGCGACCCGCGTTGGGGACGCGGACAGGAGACCTACGGCGAAGACCCTTACCTGACCTCAGTGATGGGCGTGCAGGTGGTGAAGGGATTGCAAGGTCCCGAAACCTCGAAATACCGCAAGCTGTGGGCCTGTGCAAAGCACTACGCCGTGCACAGCGGCCCGGAGTACACGCGCCACTCGGCCAACCTCACCGACGTTCCCACACGCGACTTCTGGGAGACCTACATGCCCGCCTTCAAGACCTTGGTGCAGGATGCCAAGGTTCGCGAGGTGATGTGTGCCTACCAGCGTCTCGACGACGACCCCTGCTGTGGTTCGCAGCGTCTGCTGCAGACCATCCTGCGCGATGAGTGGGGCTTTGAGTACCTCGTGGTGAGCGACTGCGGCGCCGTCTCCGACTTCTACGAGTCGCACAAGTCGTCATCCGACGCCACACACGCCTCGGCCAAGGCCACCATCGCCGGAACGGACGTGGAGTGTGGTTACGGCTATGCCTACAAGAGCATTCCCGAAGCCGTGAATCGCGGTCTTATCACCGAGGCCGAGGTCGACAAGCATGTCGTCCGTCTGCTCGAAGGCCGTTTCGACCTGGGCGAGATGGACGACCCGTCACTCGTGGAATGGTCGAAAATCCCATATTCGGCCATGTCGACCAAGGAGTCGGCACAGCTCTCCTTAGAGATGGCACGCCAAAGCATTGTGCTGTTGAAGAATGGCCCCACCCCCGACCCCTCCCGCGGGGGGGAGGGGAGTAGTTACATCCTGCCTCTGAAAAGGAATGCTGAGAAGATTGCCGTCATCGGTCCCAACGCCGACAACACGCCGATGATGTGGGGCAACTACAACGGGCAGCCCAACAGCACCGTAACCATCCTCGACGGCATCTGCGATAAGTTGAGAGTTAAGAGTTCAGAGTTGAGAGACATTAGTTCTAAAGTCTCTAAACACTCAACACTTAACTCTAAACTCTATTATGCACAGGGCTGCGACCTTACCTACGACCGTGTGTTTGAGTGCCTGCTTGGCTCGCAGTGCAGTTTCGAGGGGAAGAAGGGCATGAAGGGCACTTTCTGGAACAACCGCCAGATGGAGGGCAAGCCAGTGACCACGCAGTACTACACCATGCCATTGGCAGTGACCACTTTCGGTATGCACAACTTCGCCCCCGGCGTTCAGCTGGAAGATTTCTCGGCCAAGTACGAGACCGTATTCACGCCGAAGGAGCCGGGCGAATACGTTGTGAACGTTGATGGCTGCGGACACTTCGAACTCTACATCGACGGTGAGCAGAAGTTCCGCCACCACATCTGGCGCACAACGCCCAACCGCGTGGCCATACAGGCAGAGGCTGGCAAGAGCTATAATATAGAGGTACGTTTCTCACATATACATACCTACAACGCCAACCTCGCAATCAACATTGCAAAAGAACATCCCATCGACTACCAGCAGACCATAGAGCAGTTGAAGGGCATCGACAAGGTCATCTTCGTGGGCGGCATATCGCCGGCACTCGAAGGCGAGGAGATGCCTGTCGACATCGACGGCTTCAAGGGCGGCGACCGTACGCACATAGAGCTGCCGGCAGTGCAGCGCAACTTCCTGAAAGCTCTGAAGGAGGCGGGCAAGACCGTCATCTTCGTCAACTGCTCAGGCTCGTGCATCGCCCTCGAACCCGAGACCAAGACTTGCGATGCCATCGTACAGGCATGGTACCCCGGACAGGAAGGCGGCACCGCCGTGGCCGACGTGCTCTTCGGCGACTACAACCCGACGGGCAAGCTCCCCGTGACGTTCTACAAGACGAGCAGCCAGCTGCCCGACTACGAGGACTACTCGATGAAGGGACGCACATACCGCTATTTCGACGATGCACTCTATCCCTTTGGCTATGGTCTGAGCTATACGCAGTTCGAGATGGGCGAACCATCCATCACACGTTGTGAGGCCAGCAAGGACGATACCCAGCCCGCTTACGAGATAAAGGTTCCTGTTCGCAACGTAGGCGACCGTGCGGGAGGAACTGTCGTGCAGGTCTACGTCCGCGACTTGCAAGACCCCGACGGGCCGCTGAAGTCGCTCCGTGCTTTCCAGAGGACGGCCGACAACATCAAGCCCGGTGAGACATGTAACGTCTCCACAAGCCTCACCCGCAAGTCGTTTGAGTTCTGGGATCCCAATACCAACACCATGCGTGTGAAACCCGGCAAGTACGAAATCCTTGTTGGCACCAGTTCTGCTGACAAGAACATGAAAAAACAGACGGTGACAATTGATTAGGGCCTCACGTGGCCTCCAAAAGAGCTAAAAACGATATAAAAAATGAAGAAACTACTGCTTACCTTATCACTTATCACCTGTAACTTATCAATCCTAACGGCTCAGACCGCCCGGACATTCACAGTGAACATCACGCCCGACGGGAAGGCCAACATGGTGGCATATCTGCCTGAGAAGCCGACGGGCCGTGCCATCGTCGACTGCCCCGGCGGCGGCTACTCCCACCTGGCCGTCGACCATGAGGGTCACCAGTGGGCGCCGTGGTTCAACGACCAAGGTATAGCCTTCTTCGTGCTCACCTACCGTATGCCGCAGGGCGACCGCACCATACCCATGGGCGACGCGCAACAGGCCATACGCACTGTAAGGGATTCGGCCGCCGTATGGGGCATTAATCCCAACGAAATAGGCATCATGGGCTTCTCGGCCGGCGGACACCTCGCATCGACGGTATCAACACACAGCGAACCTGACTGCCGCCCGAACTTCTCCATCCTTTTTTATCCCGTCATCTCCATGAACGAACGCGAGAGCCACAAAGGATCGTGTGTGAACTTTCTCGGTGAGGAGGGCATGAAAGACGAAAAACTGGTGAATGAGTTTTCCAACCAGAATGCCGTGCGTAGCCAAATCACGCCGCCCGCCATCATCCTCACGGCAAGCGACGACCGGGTGGTGCCCGTGCTGACCAACGCCCTACCCTACTACTCCGCCATGAGCCAGGCTGGCAACCCCTGCTCGATGTACATCTACCCAAGCGGTGGGCACGGCTTCGGCTTCCGCGACAGCTGGCCTTTCCACGACCAGATGCTCGGCGACCTGCAGATGTGGCTCAAGACGCTGAAGCCCGGGAAAACAGGATAAATCATGACACGCCGACACAATCGAAGCACACCGATGGTGCTACTTGCCATAACGGCATTATTGCTTTTCTGTACGTTTGCCAATGCGAGGCGGCCAAAGGCAGAAACGCCGAGACTGAAGGTCTGCGACCTGCGTACAGAGCGTATGACCGACCCCATGAGCATCGACACGCCGACACCACGCTTAGGCTGGCGCATAGAGTCGTCGATGCAGGGTGTGTTGCAGACGTCGTGCCGCATCATCGTGGCCTCAACACGCGAGAAGGCCGAAGCTCTGGAGGGCGACCTCTGGGATGCCACACTCGACGGCGACAAGTCACAGTGGGTGCGCTACGAGGGCAAACCACTGCGCAGCAACACACGATGCTACTGGAGAGTGAAAGTTCAGTTGAGTGTTGAGAGTTCAGAGCCCTCAACACTCAACTCTGAATGGAGCGATGTGGCTATGTGGAACGTCGGACTGCTCACCGAGAGCGACTGGCGGGGGCAGTGGATAGGCTACGACCACACATCGCCATGGGACAAGGAGGAGGAGCACAGCCGCCTGTCGTCACGTTATCTGCGCACGGAGTTCGAGTTAAACAAGAAAGTGCGTCAGGCAACGTTATACATCTGTGGATTAGGACTATATGAGTGTTTTATAAATGGTCAGCGCATCGGCGACCAGATGCTCGCCCCCATGCCCACCGACTACCGCCGCACAGTGCTGTATAATGCGTATGATGTGACTTCTTTGTTGAGAGTTAAGAGTTTAGAGTTGAGAGACGTTAGTTCTTCAGATGAAACTTCCGACAACTCAATAGCCGTGGTTCTGGGCAATGGGCGCTACTACACCATGCAGCAGAACAAGAAGCCGCACAAGATTACACGGTTCGGCTACCCCACGCTGCGGGCGAACCTCATTGTGGAGTTCGAGGACGGCAGCCGCAAGGTGATTGCCACCGACGAGAAGACGTGGAAGGTGAATGTCGACGGTGCACTACGGTCGAACAACGAATACGACGGTGAGATATACGATGCACGCAAGGAGTTTACAGGCTGGACGATGCCCGGCTTCGACGACTCCAAGTGGATGAAGGCCGAGCGCACCGCCATTCCCTACGGCACACTGCGAGGACAGATGTCGCCCGGCATGAAGGTGGTGCAGACCCTGAAGCCCAAGAGTGTCACCCGCAAGGGCGACAAGATCATAGTCGACATGGGGCAGAACATGGCCGGATGGCTGAATGTGCGCATAGGAGCCGATGCCTCCGAGCGTCACTTATCCGAAGGCGACTCCATCATTATCCGCTATGCCGAGAAACTCGACAGCACCGGCAACATCTGGACTGAGAACCTGCGCCACGCCGAGAGCACCGACCGCTATTATGCTAACGGACGAGAGACCGCCGACACATGGTGGCATCCCGTCTTCAGCTACCACGGCTTCCGCTATGCCGAGATCACGGGCTTGTATAGCGATAGTCAAATGGCAAATGGCAAATCCATTGATTGTCAATTCACTACAGACGATTTCATCGGCGAGGTGGTCAGCGACGCTATGGAGGAGACGGGGCATTTCGTCTGCAACGACACCATATTGAATAAGGTGTACCAGAACGCACGCTGGGGCATCCTCTCCAACTACAAGGGTATGCCCGTAGACTGTCCGCAGCGCGACGAGCGCCAGCCGTGGCTCGGCGACCGCACACGCGGCTGCTTCGGCGAGGCCTTCCTCTTCGACAACCAGACGCTATACGCCAAGTGGGCACGCGACATCTGCGAGGCGCAGCGCGAGGACGGATGCATACCCGACGTGGCACCAGCCTACTGGAACTACTACAGCGACGACCTCACCTGGGCGGCGGCCCTGCCCATGGTGCTCCGTATGCTCTCCGGACATTACGGCGACATGGAGACGCTGTTCAAGTTCTATCCGAACGTGAAACGCTGGCTGGAGCATATCAAAGACTGCTACCAGAAGGACGGCCTCATCCACTGCGGCAAGTATGCCGACTGGTGCGTGCCGCCAGAGCGCGAGGACCTCATACACAGCGAAGACCCGGCACGCAAGACCGACGTGACACTCATATCTTCGGCCTACTATTATTACATCTGCAAGATGATGGAAAAGCTTAGTAGCCCCACCCCCGACCCCTCCCGCAAGGGGGAGGGGAGTATATACTCTCAAGAACGGATTTGTAACAATGGGCAGCTGCAAGAAGTAACTACTCCCCTCCCCCCTGCGGGAGGGGCAGGGGGTGGGGCTTGGTTCTCCCGTGAGGCCGCCCTCACCAAGGAGGCCTTCAACCGCACGTTCCTCACCGTGAAGAAGGGGACGGCGAAGGTGTCCGGCCATATCCTCTACCCCGATAGCACCTACTACGGCAACAACACCGTGACGGCGAATGTGCTGCCCTACACCTTCGGCATGATTGACGACCCATACGTCAAGGAGCAGGTGGAGAAGCAGATCATCAAAGCCCTTGTTGACCAGGGTGCCATCACCACCGGCGTCATCGGCACGGGCTGGCTGCTGCACGCCCTCACCGACATGGGGCGCACAGACCTCGCCTGGCTGTTGGCCACCAACAAGCAGTACCCGTCGTGGGGATACATGGCCGAACGCGGCGCCACCACTATTTGGGAACTGTGGAACGGCGACACCGCCTCGCCGAAGATGAACAGCGGCAACCACGTCATGCTACTCGGCGACCTCCTCTCGTGGCTCTACGAGGACATCGCGGGCATCCGTGCCGCCGGTGCGGGGTTTAAGCATATCGCTATGCAGCCCGACTTCAGTGTAGACGAGATTGACGACATCGATGCGAGCTACCAGTCTATCTATGGAAGAATCGTCAGCCGGTGGAAGAAGGACCACGAAAAGCTCTTCTGGCACGTGGAGATTCCCGCCAACACCAGGGCGACACTCCGCATGCCCGACGGCACAGTGAAGGAGGTGGGAAGTGGGGTGCACGAGTTAGTGTTGGCTGTTCCCCAGAAGACCTATGGGACTTATGAGACCTATGAGTCCCATGAGACCTATGAGACCTATGAGACCCATAAGGCCCATGAGGCCCATAGGCCATATAAGCCCCAGATTCTCTGCGACGAGTTCCTTTACAAAGACGCGCCCTTCCCCAGCTGCCACTCTGCCACCATCGTGGAGACGCAGAAGGGCGACCTCGTGGCCACCTATTTCGGCGGAACGAAGGAGCGCAACCCCGACGTGTGCATCTGGGTGAGCCGAAAACCGAAGGGCGCAAAGGACTGGACAGCACCGGTGATGGTGGCCGACGGTGTGGAGCCGCAACCACTGACTCCCGCCAACATCGACAGCGACGGACGCGTACTTACCAAAGTGCCCGAAGAGGCTAATGCCTCGCAGGTATCCACCCCCGCCAAGCCATTCTTCAATGCCCAGTTCCAGCCTCTCCCTCAATGGACTGGTAACTTCGGGGCCATGAACATCTCAGGTCTATCGTCCTCTTCACCCCCCCCTCACTCCCCTTTCACTCCCCCTTCACTCCCCAGTTACTACCGTGAGGCCTGCTGGAACCCCGTGCTCTTTGAGACCCCCGACGGAGTGCAGCACCTCTACTTCAAGATTGGCCCAAACGTGGCGGGATGGAAGGGCTGGCGCATCACCTCGAAGGACGGGGGCAGAACATGGAGCCGCCGCGAGCAGCTGCCCGACAGCATCTACGGGCCTATCAAGAACAAACCATTTCTGTTGCGTGTTGAGGGTTCAGAGTTGAGAGACATTACTCCTGCTGATGTAAAAATCGCAGAGACAAATAGCGTCAGCTCTTCCACTGCAAGAGTAAAGTCTCTCAACCCTCAACCCTCAACGCTAAACCGATTAATCTCCCCCACCAGTGACGAGCGCGACGGCTGGAAATGCTATTTCGAGCTGAGCGACGACTACGGGAAGACTTGGCGGCGCACCGCCTTCGTCGAGGCCGACAGCGGCGTGCTGGCCATCCAGCCCACCATCATCCAACTGCCCGACGGTCGCTTGGAGGCTCTCTGCCGTACACGCAACCGCCACATCGGAGTGACTTTTAGTTCTGACTACGGCGAGACATGGAGCAAGTTGCAGCTCATAGACACCCCTAATAATAATAGTGGTATAGATGCCGTGACGCTCACTCTTAGTGAAACGTCCCTTTCACTTCCCTCTCACTCCCCTTTCACTTCCCCTTCACTCCCCTTCAGTTATGCCCTCATCTGCAACGACTGGCCCATAGAACCCGACAAGCAGAAGGGTGCACGCACGCCATTGAGCATCCTGCGCTCCGACGACGGTCTGCACTGGCAACACTGGGTGACACTCGAGGACAGTCCCATCTCGCAGTACTCCTACCCCAGCATCATCCAGACCCGCGACGGCCATCTTCATGCTATCTACACCTGGCGGCGGCAGCGCATCAAGCACGTTGAATTGGTGCCCTGACGAATTTGAACAAATGATGCCGACGGTATTTAATCGGGTTCACGGCGGCCGCTACGGACAATCACGGCGGCCGCTATGAATATTCACGGCGGCCGCCGTGAATGTTTTCCCCGCCCGCTGTGAAACGCGAACATGCGGACATTCTTCCACGGAGCGGTGAGCACTCTCCCAAGAAAGTGCGGCCTGTCTCCCACGGAACGGCGGACATTCTCCCAAGGAGGTGCGGCAAAAAGCCCCGAAAGAGGCGAGCGGCAAAAGGGAAAACGATGGTTTTCTTTGGCTTCAAACAAAAACAGAACGAATCTTTTGGCGGTGTCGGGAAAAAGGACTAACTTTGCAGCCGCCGCCTAACTACCTGTTAGATTCGTCGCGCAGCCCTTCCCCTCCCATGTAGGGGAGGGGTCAGGGGTGGGGTCTGTAAATAATAAGTAGACAGAAAATTCTTGGACGAGCCAATTAGAATATACAATTAGAAGAACTGAAATATGAAAAGACTGCTATTGTTCTTGTTCCTTGATTTGCTGATGGTGAGGCCATCAGCAGGACAGGAGACTTCGGTGATGGTGAGGCCGTCGGCAGGGCAACAGGTATCGGTGATGGGCATGTTCCCCTTGGAAGGCAGCGGGCGCGTGGTGTATAACTTCAACGAGGGGTGGCGGTTCCTGTTGGGCGATACCGAGGGTGCCGAGGCCACCGCGTTCGACGACCGTGCGTGGCCAGTGGTCTGTGCGCCACATACTGTGCAATTGGTGCCCGCCGAGGCCAGCGGAGGCCGCAACTACCAGGGCGTGTGCTGGTACAGGAAACATTTCATCATACCGCAGGACATGGCTGGTAAACAGGCGATTATACACTTTGAGGCCATCATGGGCAAGCAGTGGATTTACGTGAATGGCAAGCTGGTGAAGGAGCACGAGGGTGGCTATCTGCCCATAACCATCGACCTCACTGCCGAGGGCGTAAATGCCGGCGACAGCTGCCTCGTCGCCGTGAAAGCCGACAACAGCGACGACAAGAGCTACCCACCGGGGAAGAAGCAGAGCCAGCTCGACTTCGCCTATCACGGCGGCATGTACCGCGACGTGTGGCTCATCGGTCGCCCGCCCGTGCACATCACCGACCCATTGGAGCGAGGCGGAGATGGCAAATCCCTTGGAACAGCCGGCAGCGGAGGGGTGTTCCTGCACTATGATAATATCTCGGAGAAGAGCGCGGAGGTGTTTATAGATGTGGAAGTCGCAAACAGCCCCACCCCCAACCCCTCCCTCGGAGGGGAGGGGAGTATATACACTCATAAGCAGAAACAAGCTACCCTATTCGCCATTATCAAAGATGCCGAAGGGAAGGTGGTAAAGACCTTGAAGCAGAAAATTGCGTTGCATGAGTGGGAACACAAGACGGCAAGGCTCAGCACAACTATAAAGAATCCGCATTTGTGGAGTCCCGAAACCCCATATCTATATAATGTTGAGCTAAAGGTAACTACTTCCCTCCCCCCAGCGGGAGGGGGCGGGGGTGGGGCTTCTGACGGCGGCATTGTCCGCATGGGCATCCGCAAGGCCGAGTTCCGCGGCAGGGACGGCTTCTGGCTCAACGGCAAACCATACCACCAACTTGTCGGCGGCAACCGCCACCAGGACTTCGCCTACGTGGGCAACGCCCTGCCCAACAGTCAGCAGTGGCGCGACGCCAAGCGGTTGAAGGACGTGGGCTACACCATCGTCCGCGCCGCCCACTACCCGCAGGATCCGTCGTTCATGGACGCCTGCGACGAACTGGGACTCTTCGTCATCGTGCCCACGCCCGGATGGCAGTACTGGAACAAGGCCGAGGGCTGGGCTGAGAAGGTGCACGAGAACACGCGTCTCATCATCCGCCGCGACCGCAACCACCCGTCGGTGCTAATGTGGGAGCCGATACTCAACGAGACGCGCTATCCCAAGGACTTCGCGTTGCAAGCCCTGCAGATCACCCGTGAAGAGTTCCCCTGGCCTGGCCGTCCCGTCGCCGCCGCCGACTTGAACAGCGAGGGGGTGAAGGACAACTACGAGGTGCTGTACGACTGGGCGGATAATATCCCCAAAACGTTGAGTGTTGAGAGTTTAGAGTTGAGTGACGTTACTTCCGAATCCTCCAAAGTAAAGTCTCTCAACTCTCAACTCTCAACTCTCAACAAATGCGTGTTTACCCGCGAGTGGGGCGAATACGTCGACGACTGGTATGCCCACAATGCGCTGAACCGCGCCGCCCGTGCCTGGGGCGAGCACGCCCAACTGGCTCAGGCCCTGTCGCTTGTCGACACCTACGGCATGATGTTCCGGGGACAGCGGCAGTTCATCGGCGGCTGCCAGTGGCATCCCTTCGACCATCAGCGCGGCTACCATCCCGACGCCTATTTCGGCGGCCTCTACGACGCTTTCCGGCAGAAGAAATATGCGGCGGAGGCGATAAGGAGCCAGAAGAGACCCAACAGCCCCACCCCCTGCCCCTCCCGCGGGGGGGAGGGGAGTATATACTCTCAAGAACAGATTTGTAACAACGGGCAGCCGCAAGAAGTAACACAGATTTGTAACAACGGGCAGACGCAAGAAGTAACACAGATTTGTAACAACGGGCAGCTGCAAGAAGTAACTACTCCCCTCCCCCCAGCGGGAGGGGCAGGGGGTGGGGCTGTCATTTTCATCGCCCACGAAATGACGCAGTCGTCGCCCGCCGATGTCACCATCTTCTCTAACTGTGACAGCGTGCGGCTGACGGCTCCTTATCCCGTTGGAGAGGACGCGAAAGCTGCTGGAGAAGAGGCACATCCCACAAGCCTCACCCTCCCCGTAGTCCACGACCCCGAGGGCGTGCCCAATGCGCCTGTCGTGTTCCGTGGTTTCTGGGACTTCTGGAAGGCCCGCAACCTGAGCTACACCCAGCGCAACTGGCAGGGCGTGAAGTTCGTGGCCGAGGGCATAGTCAATGGCGAGGTGGTATGCCGTGAGGAGAAAATGCCGTCGCGTCGCAGCACTAAACTGCGCCTCTATGCCGACGAGATGGGGCGGCAGTTGGTTGCCGACGGTTCGGACTTCATCGTCGTCGTTGCCGAGGTTACCGATGACCTCGGCCATGTGCGCCGTCAGGCCCGCGAGCACGTAACGTTCTCCGTCGAGGGCGAGGGCACCATCATCGGCGACGCCTCCATCTTGGCCAACCCCCGCGAAGTGGAATGGGGCAGCGCGCCGGTGCTGGTACGCAGCACCCACAAGGCAGGGAAGATACGCATCATAGCCCGCCCGACTTTCGAAGGCGCCCATGCACCCAAGGCCGACACCCTCGTCATTGAGAGCGTGCCCGCCCCCCTGCCCCAGTGCTTCAGCGAGGAGCCAACCGTAGGGCTTATAAGTCCTATAAGACATATAAGTCCTATAAGACCTATCGCCCCCATGACCGACGAAGAGCGCCGCCGCGAGTTGGAGGAGGTGGAACGCCAGCAGCAGGACTTCGGCATTCAGTAGAGCGTTAAATAAACGTAAAAGTTTTGAACAAAGAATATCTGTTACGCCTAAATGTGCTATCTTTGCCACAAAATATATATGTACGCACAGGAACTATATTTAATAATACTAACTATAAATTAAACTTATGAAAAAATTATTTACACTTATGGCCCTGGCTTGTATGGCACTTGGTGCACAGGCCCAGGGAAAGTATGCCCTTGAGGCAGGTTCAGGCGCTATTCCCTCTGGGACGAAGGTGACGTCGGTAGAAAACATCACTATGACCTTTGGTTATGAGGGTGAGGCCGATTATCACGACCCCGCCGCCCCCACTGAAGCGACATTTGGCGTTTCCGGCTATACGGCCTACACGGATGGAAATGGCGTGAACGGTCAGGAAGATGGCTCCAAAGGCACCACCTACATCTTCAACCCCACGAAGAACGGTGAGATAACCGTGGCAGTGGTACTCAACAAGAACAAATCCTTTTACGTGTTGGAAGACGGCTCGGCTTTGGCAGACTACAACGGTATTAGCATAGCTATCAAGGCAGGAAAGTCATACACGTTCAGCGTCAAGGGCGGAAAGACCTACAAGGTGACTTGCGCCGGCTCGAAGCTCGGCTTCTATGGCTTTGAGTACACCGTCAGCGACGACCAGGGCGGAGGCGACGACAATCCGCCAATCGTCATACCTGAGAACAGCGAGATTTATAGTGCTATCGTCGACGGTAAGCTCGCTCCTGAGTTCGCCGCTGTGGCAGGTGAGAATGGTGGTGCGGCCAACAACACCGAGGACGGCAAGAGCATCATTACCATTAAGGCCGGCAAGGCAACTGTGACCGCCGTGGGCGGCACCACGCCCGCCAACGACGAGACTATTGGCGGAGGAGCACAGCAAATCACTCCCGGTGCTCCCATCGAGGGTAAGGAGAACACCTACGAGGTGGCCTCCGTTGGCGCATGGAACGATGTGACATGGGGACTGAAGCCCCAAAGCGACATTGACTTCTGGTACGTCACCGGCACGGGTAATCCCTACGTGGACATGCTCTGCGTGCAGAACTCGAAGGACGGCGAACTCGTGGAAGGCAGCTACAAAGCCGACTACGTGTACTACGAGCCAGACGGTTCCCTGGGTATGCCTATCACTGGTCTGTACTACAAGTTCACTGCCACGGCACAGGGTGCCTTCAAGGTAAAAGTTTGGGCCAACAAGGGTAACCGTAAGACATTCGTGGTCAATGCTGCCACACAGAAGGCCGAGCGTCTCTATGCCTCTGGCTACATCAACGGCGTGAACGACGAGGCAGGCAAGAAGAAGCTGCTCACCGTGGAGCAGGTGGACAGCGTACACCATATTTATATATATGGTGCTTACGAGGCAGCCGTGGAGGCTGGCACTAAGAGCGAGGAGGAGCTGGCTCAGATGAAGGAAGAGGCCGATGCTTTGGCAATCGAGCGCCAATATGTTATAGGTAACGGTAACCAGAACTTCTGGGGCTGGCTGACCTTCGACGTTGATCCGGGCGAGGAGTACTGGGTGTTCCAGCACAGCTCGCAGATTGGCTTCGGCGGCTTTGAGTTCCACGAGGGCGTTACCGCTGAGGAGCTTATCGCCGGCATCGAACCTGCCTACGTCTACACCACAAACTTCTCCACATACGAGGACGAGGAGAGCGGCGAGCGCGTGACATGGAAGGGCGAGAAGGCCATCGGCGAGGGTTCGTTAGAAAGCACCGAGGAAGAGGGCGAGCCTTTCGGCGACTACTTCCAAGGCTACGGAGGCACAGTTCGCCAGAGCTACTGCCTGCTGCCCGAGGACGTGCTGGCACACTCGGCCAAAACTCATGAGTTGACCATCGCCTTCTGGCTGAGCGCAAAGGGACTCACTCCCGACCAGTACACCTACTCCCCGCTGTTTACTGCATACGCCAAGCAGGAAAGCCCCAACGGAACGCCAATGTTTGCCCTGCAGAGCCGCGGCTTCGCACAGGTGAACTGCAACGGATGGTGTGACTTCACCTCAGCCAACAACGTCAGCGGCAAGAACAACGTATATAACCAGAACGCTTGGGAGGCCAACGACGCCAACCACACTTTCGTCGACAACTGGCTCGACGACCAGAAATGGCACTACTACACCGCCGTGTTCACCGACAACAACGCCAAGATTTTCCTCGACGGCGAGGTGAAGAACGAGTGGAACGTTGACGGAACGAGCGACGGACAGGTCATCAGCGGCCTGTTCACCAACGGTGCCGACCTGAAGTATGTATGCCTCGGCGGCAACCAGGCATGGGACTGGAACGACAATGACGCTCCCTTCCGCTTCGCCCGTCTGCTTATCAAGAACAGCAAGATGACCGCCGGTGAGATTACCGCACAGATGGATGCCGACTTTGCCGAATGGAGAAACCAGACCACTGAACCCGAAGTGAAGAAGGGCGACACCAATGGCGACGGTACGGTCGACGTGGCCGACATCTCGGCTGTCATCAGCGTCATGGCCGGAACTGCCGAATATGAAGGTGCCGACGTGAACGGCGACGGCACGGTCGACGTGGCCGACATCTCGAACATCATCTCTATCATGGCAGGAACAGAATAATCGCCAGTGAATACTAAAACTTGTAGGGACATATTCTTGTATTTGTCCGCATCAGTTCTACACCGTTTGCGGACAAATACAAGAATATGTCTCTACAAGTTAAAGCAATAGTCCCATGTTTTCCTATCACATCTAATTATATTAGTTTATATGAATAAAGCATCAGCTATATTTTCCCTGTCCCTTTTGGTATTCGGAGCGGCCGTCACGTCGTGTGCCGACCACTACGACGGCGACGAGTCGTGGAGTCCGCAGGTGCAGAACGCCACGCTGACTTCGCCCGAAGCCAGTAAGATCAGCATCACGGCAAGTCCCGACGGCAGCACGATGACCATCGCCTGGCCCGTGGTCTATGGCGCTGGCGGCTATGCCGTGGCACTCTACAACGTGAACAACCCTGAGACTCCAGTGCTCGTGAAGAGCGACTCCATCGACGGATGCAGCATGAGCGTAAGCCGCGAGGAGGACACCAACTACAGCCTCACCATCCGCACCTTGGGCAACCAGAAATACAACAACGCCGAGGCACAGCAGAGCACAGAGTATAAGTTCAACACTTTCCTGCCCACCTACGCCGAGATTCCCGACGGCTCAGACCTGAAGGCGTGGTTCGAGGCCAACCCTATCCCCGAGGACAGTGCCAGCCATCTGTGCTACGACCTTGCGCCAGGCGGCAACTACACCGTGTCGGGGAAGATTGAGTTCGGCGGACATCAGGTGACGCTGCGCTCGTCGTCGAAGAGCAACTATGCCAATGTGGAGATGCAGGCCGGATCGTACTTCGACACCTACGCCGGCTTCACCCTGAAATACCTCAACATCGATGCCGAGGCCACCAACAAGGCCATCGTCTATTTCAGCGATGAACCAAGCGAGAGCATACAGAACCTCATCGGCGAGAAGGGATGCTACTTTATCATGGATCCTGTGGTGGTGCAGGGCTGCAACATCACGAAGTTGGGAACGAGCATCGTCTCGGCCAACGGACCGAAATACGACGTGCGCGTGGTGAGCATCAACAACACCGTGGTGGAACTCGACAAGACCATCCCGACGGCCAACAACGCCGCCTTCGTCTATATGAAGACGGGCTTCATCACCGACTTCACCATCAAGAACTCAACTGTCTATTCGCGTGAGAAGACCGACGTGTTCTTCATCCAGCATGGCGGCCGCCCCAAGGATGTGAGCGACGAGGAGCAGCGGTGGGTGAGCATCCTCAACTGCACACTGGCCAACATCGCCTACGGCAAGAACTTCTGCGACTACCACAACGGGCAGACCACCTACCACTATGCGCTGAAGAACACCATCGTCCAGGACTGCGGAAAGGCGAATTTCCTGACGGGCCTGAACAAAGGACAATCGAGCGACAACCCCACTTGGGACGTGAATAACAACACTTGCTGGCGCGACGGCTCGGATGCCAGTGCTTCGCAGACGGGCATCAAGAACCCCGGCCTATGGCTCACCACCGACCCCGAAATTGACCCCGCCATCCCAGATTTCGTCCCCGCCACCGCTCAACAGGAGGCCGGGCAGGGAGATCCGCGATGGTTGACCTTAGCCCCCTAAGTTAGGGGGGGGGTCTGAACGGACTACAATATATTGACTTTAGACTTTAGATCTATGGGAACATATATCGACAAAGGAAATAATGCTTTCCGGGAAATACGCAATGGTGAGTATGTGGACAAGTCGGAACTGATAGCTGTAGTGAACAAGACACTCAGCACGGAGCAGAAATTCAGCTGCGTGACGCGATGCCGCCGTTTCGGCAAGTCGATGGCGGCGAAGATGCTGGCTGCCTACTATGACCGTTCGTGCGACTCGCGCAGCCTCTTCGCCGACCTTGAGATTGCCAGCGACCCGACGTTTGAGCAGCACCTGAACAAATACCCCGTCCTCTACCTCGACCTCTCGGCGTTCACCAGGGAGCTGGGCAAGGGAAGCATCGTGAAGCGCATGGAGAAAGAGCTGATAGCCGACATCCACACGGCTTACTCCAACGTGCCGGTGCCACGGGGCGGCGACCTGATGAAATATCTGCTGCGCATCCTTGCTGCCACGGGCGACCGCTTCGTCTTCATCATCGACGAGTGGGATGTCGTGCTGCGGGAGTGCGCCCAGAATCCGAAACTCAAAACCCGGGCAAAAGACGAGATAGACGACTACGTAGGATGGCTGCGCCGTATGTTCAAGGATATCACGGGTACGGATGTGTTCCTCGGTGTCTATATGACGGGAATACTGCCCATCAAGAAATACCCCACGGAGTCTGCCCTGAACAACTTCACGGAGTATTCGATGGTGTCGCCACGCAAGATGGCCCGCTACTTCGGCTTCACTATCAACGAGGTGCAGGCACTGGCAGAAAAACATGGCATGGACTTCGACGAGATGAAAAAATGGTACGACGGCTACCAGATTGGCAGCGAACCGTCGATGTTCAACCCCAATAGCGTGATGCAGGCCATCGACAGCGAGGTGTGCGAGAGCTACTGGTCGGCAACAGGTTCGTTCGCGTCGGTAGCCAACTATATCAACCGCGATTTCGACGGGCTGCGTGACAGCATCATCGACATGTTGGGTGGCGGACGCTGCAAGGTGGACCCCACCAGTTTCCAGAACGACATGAGGGAGGTTCACTCGCGTGACGAGGTGTTCACGGTGCTCATTCACTTAGGCTACTTGTCGTTCAACCGGAGCAAGAACGAGTGTTACATCCCCAACCGGGAAGTGGCCGGCGAGATGGTGAATGCCGTGAAAGCCAATCGCTGGCAGCATGTGGCAACAGCCCTGCAGCAAAGCGATGACCTGCTGCAGGCCACCCTCGAAGGCGACAGCGACACCGTGGCACACATGGTGGACGCGGCCCACTCGGAGCATACCAGCATACTCTCCTACTACAACGAGAACTCCATGGCCTGCGTGCTCTCCATCGCCTACTATGCCGCCCACGACGAATATGTGTTCCACCGCGAGCTGGCATCGGGCAAGGGGTTCGCCGACCTGGTGCTGCTGCCACGCAAGAACGTGGACAAGCCTGCCATCGTCCTTGAACTGAAGAAAGACAAGGATGCCGTGGCCGCCATCGACCAGATAAGGAAGAAAGACTATCCTGCAAAAGTGGCCCAATACATGGCCGGGGAACCTAATCGGTCGCTCTTGCTCGTGGGCATCAACTTCGACAAGAAGACAAAGACCCACGAATGTTGCATTGAAACCTATACGGATGAACAATGAAAAACCAAGATTATGAAGTATAAAATAAAAAGGCGATTGCCACTAAGTTTATTATTTATTTGTTCATTATTATTTAGTGTCAGCGCAAATGCGCAGAACAAAGTTGTGACCGGCACGGTCTACGACGAGACGGGCGAACCCGTCATCGGAGCCACCGTGCAAGTGAAAGGCACGAAGATTGGCACCGTGACCGACATCGAAGGCAACTACAAGCTCGAAGTGCCCGAGAAGGCCAAGGTCACCATCAGTTATATCGGCTACGTGGCCGTGGAGACCACCGGCGGCAAAGTGAAGCTGCAGGAAGACCGTGCCTCGCTCGAGGAGGTCGTGGTCGTGGGTTATGGCACGCAGAAGATGAAGAACGTGACGGGAGCCGTGGAAGCCATCTCTGCCGACGAGCTGAAAGACCTCTCCGTGGGTAGCCTCGGCGATGCCCTCGCCGGACAGTTCAACGGCGTGAGCGTCACCCGTGGCGCAGGTGCCTACCGTCCCGGACAGTCGCCCTCGCTACAAATTCGTAATGCCGGGGCGAACACGAAGAACACCCCCGGTGCCACCAACGGCGGCGACCCCAACGCCTCGCCGCTCTACGTCATCGACGACTTCATCTCCACCGAGGAGGCCTTCAACAACCTCGATATCAGCGAGGTGGAAAGCATAACCGTGCTGAAGGACGCTGCCGCCGCCGTCTATGGCGCACGCTCGGCCTACGGTGTCGTCCTCGTCAAGACGAAGAAGGGCAAGGCCGGCGCTCCCCGCATCTCCTACAACGGGCAGTTAGGTTGGACGGATGCCATGTTCACCCCGAAGATGTTGTCGGCCTACGACTACGGGCGTATATGGAATGCCGTCACCGCTGCCGGAACGGCTACGAAGGACTATGTAGACAACGCCCGCGTGCTCTTCCAGCAGAACGAGCTGGAGCAGATGAAGAGCCAGGGCTACAACCTGCTTGAAGACGAGTGGCACGCCGCACTGACCCACCGCCACAGCGTGAACGTCAGCGGCGGTACGGAGCAGGCCACTTACTTTGCTGCCATCTCCTATTTCAACCAGGACGGTAACATCGGCAAGCTCGACTACGACCGCTGGAACTACCGCGCCGGCATGAACACCAACATCGGCAAGTATGTGAAGGCCACCCTCGAGGTGAGCGGCGACTATGGCAAGAAGAACAATGCCATCATCGCCAAGGGCGGCGGAACGGACGGCGACTACAGCTACCTGATGACACATCTGCCCTTCGTGCCCAGCTCGGTCGATGGCTATCCGCTGGTCTATTCGGGTATGCAGAACACCATCCCCACCACCGACACCCGCCTGTACAACTTTGAGGCCGTGCAGAACTGCGATGACTACGTGCGCAACCAGACCAACAACATGACCATCAACAGCGCGCTCTCCTTCGACCTCGGCTTCATCAAACCCTTGCAGGGGCTCACCGCCCGCGTGTCGTACTCGAAGACCATCAACAACTCGAAGAACAACACCATGAAGACCTACATGGATGTCTTCATGCTGCAGGAGCGCAACCCCGAATACCCGCACCTCTACACGTGGGAGGGGCAGAACACCGCCGAATGGTATAACGCTCATACGCTTACCACGCTGCGCCTGAACAACGGCAGCCTGCTGCAGCGTTCCATGCAGCGCAACGACTCGTACCAGCTGAACTTCACCCTGCAATATGCCCGCAAGTTCGGCCGCCACGACCTCAGCGCCCTCTACACCTTAGAGCGCTCGGAGAACGAGTGGGAAGACCTCGTAGGCGAGATTACCGACCCCGTGAGCTACACCGACGGACAGTCTAAGTCAGCCACCGGCGACCAGGCCACCTCGTTCAACCGTGGCGTGGGCGGTATGCTCTCGCATGTGGCCCGCTTCAACTATGCCTACGCCGACAAGTACCTCTTCGAGGCCCTCTTCCGTGCCGACGGCAACGGCTCGAAGTTCGCCCCCGAAAACCGCTGGGGCTACTTCCCCAGCTTCTCCGCCGGTTGGGTGATGAGTGAGGAGGAATGGTTCCAGAAAGCCCTGCCTTGGGTCAACTTCCTGAAGATCCGTGCCAGCTGGGGCTATCTCGGACGCGACAACATCGTGGCCTTTCTCTGGCGGCAGCAGTATAACCGCGACCTCGACAAGGGCGCCGTCTACGGACAGACCACCACTTCGACACCAGTATCTGCCGGTTCGGTGATGCCCGTGCGTGGCGTGAACCCCTTCGTTCACTGGGACAAGAACTACAAGACCAACGTCGGTCTCGACATGCGCTTCCTCGACGGTCGCCTGTCGGTCGATTTCAACTACTACTACGACCGTGGCCGCGATATGTTCATGACCTACACCGGCACGTCGATGTTCCCCACCACCGTGGGCACTCAGGCCTCGCCTGAGAACTACGGAGCCGTCGATAACTGGGGTTGGGAATTGAACCTCGGCTGGCGCGACAAGATAGGCAAGGACTGGACCTACTGGGTGAAGCTCTCGACGGGCTGGAACGACAACAAGATTCTGGAAGGCCCCTTCCCTGCCACGCCTGAGTTCGACAGTCAGGTGAAGGGCGAGCGCATGGATCGCGGCGTCTGGGGCCTGAAGTGCCTTGGCATGTTCCGCAGCTATCAGGAGATTCAGGAGTACTTCGCCGAGAACAACATCACCACCTACTTCGGCAAGACCATCGACGACATCCACCCCGGTACGCTCATCTATGAGGACGTTCATGGCGACAACGACGGCACGGGCAACTACGGCGGCCCCGACGGCAAAATTAACCAGAACGACTATGTGCGCCTGTCAAAGTTCTCTGACAACCCCTACGGCTTCACCGTCAACTTCGGCGGTTCGTGGCGCGACCTCTCGCTCACCGCACAGCTCTCTGCCGCATGGGGAGCCTACAACATCGTGCAGACCGACTTCCGTAAGAGTGCCGATGACCTGGAGTATCAGAACGTGCCCTCGTTCTGGAGCGATATGTTCGTCTATGAGGACATATACGATGCAGAGGGCAACGTCACCGTAGCCCGCAACACCGAGGCTGCATATCCGAACATGAGGTACAGCAGCATCAACGAGCAGGCTTCTTCTTTCTGGCTCGTCAATGCCGCCAACGTCACCCTGCGCAACATCTCCTTAGCCTACAGTCTGCCGAAAGCATGGCTGAAACCCATCGGCATCTCCAACGTCCGTCTGAACTTCACCATCCAGAACGCCCTCTACTTCTACAACCCCTATCCCGGAAAGTCGTGGGCCAGCTACGGCGGCACCTACGGGCGCTATCCTAACCTCCGCAAGATGACATTCGGTATAAACGTGTCGTTCTAAAGGCTCTCCCCCGCCCCCCCCGCCCCGTAGGGAGGGGAGTAGTTAGATTTGTAAACATAATAAATGTAAATAATTCAGTTAAGTTATGAAACAATATATTAATGAAAAGATAAAGGGTATGTTCCGTGTTGTGGTCTATACACTCCTCCCCCTCGCAGGGGGAGGCTGGGTGGGGGTCTCCTGTTCTGACTCTTTCCTCGACGACATGACCGTCTTCGGCAGTTTCCCCGAGGACAAGGTGTATAGTAGCTATGCCGGCGCACTCGACCGTGTGAACACCCTCTACCGCGAGATGCTGCCGCAATCGTGCCAGGGCGACGGCAACGGCTCCAACGGACAGAACACCTACACCCCGACCGGCTCGCCCGACGTGTGGTCGAAGAGCTCTATCGAATATGCCGGCTTCACCGACTTCACCAACCCCGACCAGGAGCTGGACTATACCAACGTGACCGACTATTTCTACGTCATCAATAAGAGCGACAGCCCCTGGGGCAACATCCGCAACGCCAACGACATCATCCAGCACGTGGAGAACAACGACAAGCTGACGCAGGAGGAGAAGAACAAAATCCTTGGCCAGGCCTACTTCTTCCGTGCCTACCGCTACTGGTCGCTCGTCAAGATCTACGGCGGCGTACCCATCATCGACTATCCGCAGGATCCCATCATCGGCGATGGCGACGGCAGCGACAAGATTGTGCCGCGCTCACCCGCCAAGGACTGCATCCAATTCATCTGTAAAGACCTTCAGATGGCCGCCGACAGGCTGCCTAAGGCATGGGGTTCTGCCGACTACGGTCGTATTACTGCTGGTGCCGCAGAGGCCCTGAAGGGTCAGGTGCAGCTGTTCTATGCCTCACCGCTCTTCAACCGTGCAGACGAAGCCCTCCGCTGGGACTCCGCCTACGTCACCAACAAGAAAGCCCTCGAACTGCTTAATGAGGGCGGCGTCGGTCTGGCATACGCCGCCAACGGCGGAGCACAGAACGCCCTGAACTGGGCGAAGATTTTCCTCGCCAACGACGGCAGCGACGGCTCCGTGCAGGAGACCGTCCTCGCCACGCTATACAACAACCGCGACAAGGTGGAGACAGCCAACTACGACAAGTGGAACTACTGGGAGCACAACCTCCGTCCCGTCAACTCCAACGGCAACGGCGGACTGCACCCCACCGCCGAGATAATCGACCTCTTCCCCATGGCCGACGGTCTGCCGCCCTCTGCCGCCCCTGCTTCTCAACTCCTCAACTCCTCCTCCATTCCCTACGACCGTCTCTGCTTCTGGCTCAACCGCGACCCGCGTTTCTACCGCACCTTCGCCTTCCCCGGTGTGGAGTGGCGTTTCGACACCAACGGCAACGACCTCAACTCGTATGACGACGTGGGCAAGAAGTACGTCTACTCTTACTATCCCCACCAGTACAGCGGTTCGGGCACTAACTTCTCCCTGTGGAGCTACACTTGGTATGCCTCGCAGGACGATGCCGACCGCATGAGCAGCACGTCAAACGGCTACACCGCCGACCTCATGGCACAGAAGAACAGCGCCGTCTATATCCGCAAGCGCAGCGACGACCTCGCCATCAGCGCCTCACCGCTCTACCGCTTCAGCGTCAGCGCCTCAACGCCGAAGGGCTTCCAGCAGAGCGCCGCACCGCTCATCTGGATGCGCTACGCCGAGGTGCTACTTAACTTTGCCGAAGCTGCCGCTGGTGCCAACCATCTTGACGAGGCCCTACAGGCTCTGCAGCAGATCCGTGCCCGCGTGGGCTATACCGCCGAGCAGAACTACGGTCTGCCCGCCGACATCATCGCCTCGCGTGAGAAGATGATTGCCGCCGTGCTCTACGAGCGTCGTGTGGAACTGGCCTACGAGGGCAGGGCATTCGACGACACACGCCGCTGGATGCTCTTCGACGGAGGCACCGAGACCTTCGACGGCGAACCGACAACGTGGCACCTCACTGGTTTTGGTGGTAACACCTGCACCTGGCTCGGATTCACACCGCTCAACGGCCAGCGTCGCCACGAGCTTGTCGTCTACACCCGCGCCCTGGCCGACCAGAAGAACGAGGCAGACCCCGTGGTTGAGAAGCGACCCGCTGCCCTCACACTCACCGAAGGTCTCACCTACGATGACGATGAAGAGGAGTATGGCAGCGACGAAGCCATGGACCTGGCCGACTTCTATGCCGCCTATCTGATGCGCAAGGACGTGAACGCCGACACCAACGACGAGACGAAGGGAATACGCTTCCTGCCCAAGTATTACTTCATCGGCTTGAAGCAGAGTGCCATGCAGACCAACCCCACCCTACTCCAGACCGTAGGCTGGCACGACTACAGCCACGGCTGCGACGGCACTTTCGACCCTCTGGCCGAATGAAGCCCCAACCTTTTAATACATAATAAGGTTTACCACAATGAAAAAGTTATTGATTATACTCACTTGCGTGCTGATGGGCACACAGCAGTCCTTACCCCGAACCCCCACTGTGGGCGAAGGAGGAAGTTACATTGACGGACAGACGGCAGCCACCCGCAAGAAAGTTGGTGTAGTATTGAGCGGAGGCGGTGCCAAGGGCATGGGCCATATCGGCGTGCTGAAAGTTTTGGAGAAAGCGGGCATACCCGTCGACATCGTCACCGGCACGTCAATGGGCAGCATCATCGGCGGACTCTACGCCATCGGCTACAACGCCAACGCACTCGACTCAATGGTACGCGTGCAGGACTGGGGGTACGTCATCAGCGACCGTGAGGACTTGCGCCGCCAGAGCCTCAGCGACCGCAAGAAGCAGAACACCTACTTCATCAACACGGGCATGACCATCGGCAAGAAGGACATGAACGCCGGCGGACTTATCAAGGGCAAGAACCTGGCCGAGCTGTTCCAACAGCTCTGCACGGGCTACACCGACTCGCTCGACTTCACCCGCGACCTGCGAATACCGTTCTCATGCGTAGCCACCGACATCATAACCAACGACGAGGTGGACTTCCACAGCGGACGGCTGGCACAGGCCATGCGTGCCTCGATGTCTATTCCCGGGGCCTTCTCGCCTGTGAGAATCGGCGACAAGGTGCTTGTCGACGGTGGCCTGAAGAACAACTATCCCGCCGACATCGCCCGCGAGATGGGAGCCGACATCATCATTGGCGTCACCGTGCAGGGAGCGCCCAAAACCGCCGAGGATATGGGCGGGACGATGAGCATCATCGGACAGATAGTCGACGTGAACTGTAAGAACAAGGTGGAGGAGAACCTGGCCATCACCGACCTGCACCTGACGGTGGACACGAAGGGCTACGGCTCGGCCAGTTTCACGCCCGCCGCCATCGACACGCTGATACGCCGAGGCGAGGAGGAGGCCATGCGCCACTGGGACGAGATCATCGCCCTGAAGAAGCGCATCGGCATCGACGACTCGTTCCGCCCCACCATCTTATATCCGCTGCGCCCGCAGGTACTGACAGAGAAACGTAAGGTGACGGGCTTTGCCTTCGAGAACATGACGCCACAGGCGGAAAAGTTCATCCGAGGCAAATTCCATTTAAGTAAGACCGACAGCATCGACGCCAAATTAGAGCAGGAACTCACCACCTGTATGCGCATCGATTTGTTCTACCAGACGGCTGAGTGCCATCTCGTGCCCGACGGTGACGCTGTGCGCGTGGTCTTGGTGGCCGGCGACCGCAAGTCGGTTCAGCTCCATGCAGGCTTCCGCTACGACATTGAGGAATATGCTGCTGTGCAGTTGGGTCTCGACATCCCGTTCAAGACCGCCGTGCCTATGAGCACCGACATCACCGTGCGCTTGGGCAAGAGGCTGAAGGCGCGTGCCGACCTGACAGTCCACCCACGTTTCTTCACCCGGCCAACGCTCAGCTACGAGTTCCGCCGCAACGACGTGGACGTATATCTCAACGGCGACCGTGCGTACAATATATTATATAATCAGTTCCAGGGCGAGCTGACTCCCATCAACTTCAACCTGAAGAACTTCAACCTGCAAATGGGTCTGCGCTGGGACTACTTGCACTACCGCAACAAGCTCGGCTCGGACGACTCGCCACAGGTGATGCTGAAGAACGAGCACTTCATCAGCTATCGCGCCCGACCAGCAGTCTGACGTGGTGAAGAATCTGCTCGACCGCCGCACCATGTTAGGCGGCCAGTTAGCCTACTACTACGACACTATGTTTGGCCCCGTCGGTGCAAGCCTTGGCTACAGCAACCGCACCAAGAAGCTATACTTCTATCTGAGTCTCGGATACGAGTTCTAAATAGAAGGGGCGGCATTCCTGCCGCCCAATGATGCCAAAAAAGGAGGGAAACTGTAACTAAAAGGACTTTACAAATGTCAAAAACAATGTGTAAAATATGCAAGGAACACTGACAACAACTACAAACAGTCCAAGGCCTGGCTACAAGCCCACATCAGCCTCTGATGTGATGTCATATTTACATTCCCTTGGGATGACCCCTTCGGTACGCCGCATCGTCAGCCGCCAACTAAACCATGAAGTGGAACGTGACAATTTGCTTGGCTTGAAGGAACGGCTTAGGGAAATAAAACAACTGAAGCGCGGATGGGATGGCTACGAAGCCATGCCAACGAACAGGCGCATCCTCTCTTTTGTTGAACACCTTTTGGAAGAGTGCAGCCCTCGCACATTGGCAGACTGGTCGCTTTCGCCCGACGTGAATGCCACCATTATTCTCGAGAAAGACAATGCGGTAATAAACATCGGTCAAGATGAGTTTTCATACGCTGCTGAGGCTGCCACAGGACATATAGGAGAAAGCCATCTGCCTGTTTCAACAGAAAGTGTCATCAGGGTTATCAACACCATCAACAGCTATGCCGACTGAAGTCAATGTTCCTTTGGATAAAGAAGATAATGTAGTTAGGGCAATCTTCTCACCATTGATGCCCAACATGCAGGGCATGATTTCAAAGAACGCCTTCGCTCTTCGCCATCACGAAGACTATATCTCTGTGAACCGAACATCTGTTGCATCTTGGCAGCAGGACATTGACGCGATCCCACAGAACAACAACCGTGTTCTTTGTGGATATGGCCAGATGAACGTTGGTAGAATACAGGCTCAGGGCTTCACTATGGATGGTGAGAGTGTAGAGTTTCAAGTTTACGCCAGGCATTCTTCGGAAGACAAGTCTCATGCAGGGATATCCAGCTATCTAAGTGGTCAAAAACTTATAGGCGACAAAAACACCATTTACAAACATATCCCTAATAATGTTAGTGCCGACAGGCTGTCACTCCTTATACGCATAAAACTAGCGAAACTTGCAAACGAGCATTTCGTCAAATTTGAACAACCACAATGAAATGACCATGGAAAGAAAGGATAACACCTTGAGGCTGTTGCTACTGTGCACTACAATCTTTATGCTTTGTTCTTCGTTCTTCATTTCCGCGACAGCACAAACACGGCGCGAGCAGCGAAGGGCAAGGATGGACAGCGTGTTGACAGCCCGCTATTACAGGTCATCCTGCGACACTAACTATGTGGTGAGGCCTGAAGGGCGGTGGACGCTGAAGGTGAGGCTCAACCAGACGGGCAACACCTTCCATGCCCGAGGGACGGTGAACGACATCTACTCGAAGACCGACCTGAGCACCAGCCACAAGACCACCGTCAGCGTTGCGGCCTCGTACAGGGGGCTGTCGGCCGCCATTGCCATCAACCCCGGCAAGATGAGCGGTGCCTACCACGACTACGAGCTTAACCTGGAGTACCACAGCAGCCGCCTGAGCATCGATGCCAGCTACCAGCGCTCCAACTCGCTCTCCGGCGACATAGTCCGTGGCGACGAGGTGAAGACATTGGAGGCCGGCGATGTTACCATGAAAGTGCTCAACGTTGCGAGCTACTACGTGTTCAACAGCCGGCGCTTCTCCTACCCCGCCGCCTTCACCCAGAGCTTCATACAGCGTCGCTCGGCGGGTTCGTGGCTCGCGGGCATCAGCTACCAGGGCGGCAGCATCAAGACCACCGACGAGCTGAAGGCGAGAAACGACAAAGCACCCGACACGCGTATCTACGTAGGCCACCTCGGCATTGGCGGAGGCTACGGCTACAACTGGGTACTCGGCAACCGCTGGCTGCTGCACCTCTCGATGCTCCCAACATTCGTGGTCTACAACCGCAACAACCTAACCATCAACGACGAGCGCCGACATGCCGGGCACATGCGCTTCAACATGATTTTCAACGAGCGCGTGGCCATCGTCCGCAACTTCTCGCCACGCATATTCGCCGGTGCCACCCTCACTATGAGCAACTCAGTCTTCGACGATGACGTGGTGGTGGTAAATCAGAACAAGTGGCGTGCACGAGCCTTCATCGGCATGAGATTCTGACCTGTCCCCCCAGTCCAAACCGTACAACGAAAACCTCTATTTCTGGAAACGAATGTGAATAATATGAATAATCTATCCCACGAATATTTATAATTATTATTCATATTCGTGGACAAAATAATGATAATTATTCAAATTCGTTTCCAAAACAGAAAAGGGCGACAGGCCCGGTGAGGGAATCACCGGGCCTGTCTTTCATTCTGAGTTTGCCACTCAGTTTTAATACTCCTCTTCGTCGTCCCAGACGGTGCGGCGGCGGGAGAGGTTACCCGAAGTTTCTTCGGTCGTTGGGGTGTCATTGCCGTCAAAGCCATCCTCTACCTTATCGGGGGTTTTCGAGGCCGTCATCAGCGGGGAAAGGGCCACGCGGACGGTCTCTGTAACTGGTTTCTGATATATTGCTTTCATAGTCGTTGTTCTTGAATGAAATTTTACTTGTTGGTTATTTGTTTGGAAACTAATTCTTCTTTTGGAAACGAATTATTCTAATTGAACCTCAATTTTCTTAATTCTATTTTTTGGGGAAAGAAATCAGGAAGAATTAGGACAAATTAGAATAATTCGTTTCTCGCTCATTTATTTCACCAGCACTTTCTTGCCGTCCATGATGTAGAGACCCTTCTGAGCCTTCATCACGCGCTGGCCCTGCAGGTTGTAAACCTCGCCGTTGGCCATCGTCTCAGCAGCAATGCCGTCGATGGCTGTTGCCTCGTCAAGTCCAATGAAGCTACGGGCACTCTCAAGTGCGGGCAGATAAGCCGTGTTGGCACCAACGGTGAAGGCATTATTGGTCTTGTAGAAGCCTACACCCTTGTCACCTTTCAACAGAACGAAGATGCCTGCGGGAACGTCGGGAGTTACCTCAGTGACACCGATGAAAGCGTTGTCAGTAAGAGCGGCAGCAGATTCGATGACGGGAACATCATACGTTCCGGCTTCAGCTTTCAGTAGCACACCCTCGCTTGCGGGAACTTTCTCCACCTCAGAGAAACTGACCTGAGTGCCAGAGACAGTAGCCTTGTAAGCCGTCAGACCTTCAACAGCACCGAAATAGAGATTGCTGGTAGAACAGTAGGTGGCATAACCTGCATCTGAAACAGTCACGGCAACGGTAGGTATCGTAGCTGTAGCGTCATACTTGTAGAGCTGGATGGGCTGCTGGCCGCTCTTGTAGTAGCGGAAGCGCTTTTGGTCAGAAGCCTTGTTATATCTCAACGTGCAGTTGCCCTTGCTGGTAATCACGGCATTACCATTGTCATCAATTGCGAAGGTGTTAGGCAAAGCCTCTTCGTCATCAGTATCAAGACCATTGGAATTCGCAGCCTTACCAATATATACACCCGAAGCACTCTTCAGTGAACCACTTGGCTGAATAGTAAACGTTGCGGCGACTGTAGCGGATGTAGAAGCAATCTTATCATCAACTATGGCCACAGTAATGATATTCTCCACTTTATCCATATTGTCCTCGTCACGACTGCCATCAAAGGCTACGCCAAAATCTTCGGCCACGATGAGGTAATTACCAGCGGTGATGTCGGCAGTGCTGGTCACCTTAACGAAGGCACCCACACCAGCCTTAGCAGGATCGACGGGAACGTCGGGAGCGACATACTTGGCCTGAGTCACAGTGACATCCTTGTCATTGGCTCCCTCGTATGAGAGGGTGATGGTGGCGGTACGGGCAGTATTACCTTCATTTGCAGTTGTGGTGAAGGTCACTTTGTCAGCAGTTACGGCAATATTACTAATCCATTCGGCAGTGGAAACTGCGGTCAGGTTCTGTCCGTCAACAGGGTTACTGATGGTATATCCTATTTCACCCGATGTGGCATCGTATGCCAGCTCAACGTTTTCAGCGTTAATGACAGGTTTCTCTACATGGCTAAGGCTTACAAGCTCGTTATTCTTGTCAAACTCTGGTGTGCCATTATACATCTTCACATTACCCTTAACGGTTACAATATCACCTACAGACAAATCTTTAACACTAGAGAAATTGGCACCATTCAGACCTTTACCACTATAGACTTGCATTTGGTCAGCAGTAGTGCCGTCATCGGAAATCCAGTAGGTAATAGAACCGTATAAATTATTGTAGTCGTCAACCTTTGAAATGATTCCATGCACATAAACCTTATTCGTTGAAGTGGATGTACCAAGCGTATTGATGAAAGCAATAGCCTCAACCACTGTGTAAGGATTGTTCTCCGTACCAGGGCCATTGGGGTCGCTGTTAGTGACGGTCATCTTATAGGTGGCGGTCGCCTCGTTGTAGTCAGCATTTCCGGCGAATGTGGCAGTGAAAGTCACGCTACCAGCGGCTACGAGTGTTACGACACCAGTAGTAGCGTCAATGGTAGCCACCGCGTCGTTGTTGCCACTCCATGCCACTGCTGCACTTTCTACGGCTGCGTCGTTATAGGTCACGGTAGCTGTAAGGGTTCCGGCGGCGGTACCTTCATAAACGTTGGTGTTCATAATGCCTGTGGCATCAATGGTAACGGTCGGCGTTGCAAGTGTCTTGGTCGTTGTCTTATGAACTACTTCACTCTCATTGCCATCCTTCACTGCCTTGGCATAAATAGTAGTGGTCTCGGTTATGGTCAGTGCAGTTGTGTACTCTATCCAAGTAGCATTATCGTAACTGTAATAAATGGTGGCACCATCAGTACCACAGGTAATCGTCGCAGTGGTGGAGCCGATGAAGGTCTCAGGAACCGTGATGACTGGCTTCTTCACTGTTGCATTGTCATCGTACTTGTAGAAAGCGAAGGTCTGGCCAGTGATATTGGAGTTGACAGTACCATAGCAACGCCAGTCCTGAGATTCATAGATTCCTATATAACGGGATGTTTCGGAGTTTATTAGATACCCTACATTTTCTGTGGATTTTCTAAAACTTTTGTTTGAGTTAGTACCTACACGCACACCATTATTTGTGTTAGTGCAATAGAGCCATGTCGTCGTAGAGCCATTAGGATAGAACGTATAGGTTGCATCATTGGAATTATAACTGATGTTCCACTTTACGTTATCTTCCACTTCGCTGGTGATTTCGTCATCCTCGACAGTGACTGCAACAGCAGTGGGCGCGGCACTTGCGCCATTGTCATTGCTCATTGCATAATTACTGCCATTGTTACCCACGATAACGAACACATCGCCCTCTGCGAGGTCTGCGAGGTCGGTCTTCACCCATCCGCCAGTCTTAGGCGTACTGTCGGAGATGGTAACGGTGAACGTTGTCGAGCCAGCTTTGTAGTTTTCGTCGGCAGCCTGGCTTACCGTAATAGTCTGTTCGCCCTTGGTCTTTTTCTTCGGAGTAACGGTAATGGTTTTGGCATCCTCGTTTACCTCAGTCTCAACATACTCACTTTCGCTGACAGACACAGCACCAGTGCTGCTGGTGGTGTAATTGATAACCTGAGCATCAGCGTTGTTGTAGAGGTCGAAGCTGAGGGCTATAGGTGAATTGGTGAGAGCAAGATCGCAGTCATCAAGGGTGGAAGAGCCACCACCATTCCCATCTTCATAGTAAACGGTTAATGCTGAAATATATATTCTCTTACCTGAAGTAGTTCCCGTAACAGTTAACATAACAGAATTAGTAGAACCGGACCAAGTAAAGGAAGAAGAATCATAAGAGCCTACACTAAATACTCCATTATCAGCGGTCATACCATTGGCGAAAGTAAAAACAATCGAAGTAATAGTCTTTTCAGAACTGAAAACTATAGTGTTACCTGTTGTCTTACCACTTGCAGCCTGATACAGACGCAACTGCCCACTGCTAATTGCAGGATTTGAAGTTCCGTCACCTTTAGAACAAACAATTGAAATAGGGGAGACACCACCTTCATTTAGTGCTTGGCTGGGAGTAATGTCAACAGATTTTGTTTCTGCCCACGCACTTCCTCCTCCGAGCAATACTGCGAGGAGCAGGATCCAAGATTTAAGTAATTTTTTTTGTCTCATAATAAAACTGTTTTATTAAGTTAATAATGTTGATTGTATGTTCTTTATTTTTGTGTGCGATTAACGTTTTTGTCTCTCCTATTTCTCGTTAAAAAGTAAGTCCAACCCTTGTTTGCGATAGA
This sequence comes from uncultured Prevotella sp., assembly GCA_905233425.1. GTDB lineage: Bacteria > Bacteroidota > Bacteroidia > Bacteroidales > Bacteroidaceae > Prevotella. The sequence continues at coordinate 50,065 of CAJOEC010000015.1, forward strand.
ACGGGAATCGTGTATCGCTTGATATAAGTGTCATTCTCTCCGTAATGGCATGAGAAATGATGATATGGTCAGACGGATCCTTGTGCCCGTGCTGAATATATGGTCGCAAACGTGAATATGTCTCCATGTGCTCACGTTTAAGCGGAAGAATACGTATATAATAGAAATCTTCAATAGATTTGACCATATCTTCTGCTGTTTTCCATAGGCGTGTATCAAAACTTTTGTTGAAGAATCCAACTATGAGTTCCCGCACAGTCTCTGCACTGACATTAAGTTCGGCATCCGGCTCTCTAATGGCATAATAAACATCCTCTGACAACAGGCCTGGGTCTGTTGTCAAATATATAAAGATGTTGGTGTCTAAAAGATAGCGCATAAATGTTATATCATGAAAGCAGGGTCGTAGATTCTGAGATGGCCTTGAGTTTTTCTGGCCTGCTCAATATATTTGTTACCTGCTGGCAGAGAGTTATAGAGTGCCCTCCTCTCCTCTACGGTGAGTTTTCTTTTCTTCGACCTCCTCCTTGGAGCTGTCGCAGTTATTTTTGATGCTGATGTCGTTTCCATTGTTCGCGTTATCAAGTATTCTTAAAGGTATTACTAAAGTTCGCTGCAAAGATACTCATTATTTGTGTAACGGCAAAATAATATTGGGGAAAATGTTCAAAAAAGGTGCAATTTGTTGTTTCTTCTCTCGGACAGAGTGAAAATGTTCCCCTGTCTTTACATCTGGCCAGACACCTATTTTTGGAAACGAATGTGAATAATATGAATAATCTATTCCACCAATATTTATAATATTGATTATCCGCAAAGAAGTGCAATTGACCTTTCATTAACATATAATTGCCATGTAATTGAACATTAATTGTACATTAATTCAACTTCCGCAAGATT
>CAJOEC010000016.1:0-54898 GCA_905233425.1 uncultured Prevotella sp.
ACATATAATTGCCATGTAATTGACCATTAATTTCTCATTAATTTTTGTGCGCAGCAATTAATGTACAATTAATGTTCAATTACATGGCAATTATATGTTTATGAAAGGTCAATTGCACTTCTTTGCGGATAATCAAATTCATATTATTCACATTCGTTTCACAATCGTTTCCATAATAAGAACATTATTTTGTGTTAAAAGTTTTGCGGTATTGTGAAAAACCTGTACCTTTGCAAGGTGTTATGCGCGTATGCGCGCAGATAACTTAGGTATTTGTATAGGTACTTGATTTGACGATATGGAGCGATTCTTCAATACAGCAGGGCCACAGAAGCCCGACTTACACTACACCATCGACCCGCTGAGCCGGTTCGACCTCGATGACGTGCTGATGCTCATCCGTCAGCAGAAATACTTTGTGCTGCATGCCCCGCGCCAGACAGGCAAGACGTCGTGCATGCTTGCCCTGCGCGATCTTCTGAACCGCGAAGGCGACTACATTGCCGTCTATGCAAACGTGGAGGGTGGCCAAGGCTCTCGCGATAAAGTGGAAGAGGTAGTGGGTTCAACGTGTGACACGATTGCCGAGCGATTCCGGATGATATTACAGTCGGACTTGCCCCTTCAGGTTCGTGAGACCACCCGCTCACTGAATAGTGACTCCATGCTTACCGTTTTCCTCCAACGCCTCAGTGAGGCCCTGCCCAAGCCACTGGTGCTCATCATCGACGAGATAGACGCCCTTGTGGGTGACTCGCTCATCTCCGTGCTGCGCCAGATTCGCTCCGGCTACGAGAGTCGTCCGCAGTCGTTTCCCAACAGCGTCATCCTCTGCGGCGTGCGCGATGTGCGCGACTACCGCATACAGACCACCGGCAAGGACATCGTCACCGGAGGCTCGGCCTTCAACATCAAGAGCAAGTCGCTCCGCCTGGGCAATTTTACTCCCGAGGAGATTCACACTCTCTATATGCAGCACACCGGGGAGACCGGGCAGAGGTTCGACGAGGCTTGTTTCCCTATGCTCTGGCAAGCCACCGAGGGCCAGCCTTGGTTGGTGAATGCCGTGGGCTATGAGGTGACATGGGAGATTCGCGAGAACCGCAACCGCTCGGTAGTCATCACGCCCGACATGATTGAGCAGGCCATAGAGCAGATCATCTACCGCCGCGACACCCACATCGACATCCTCATAGACAAGCTCAGCGAGCCGCGTGTGAAGCGGGTCATCGAGCCAATTCTGGCCAACAGTGAAGAACCCGACGAGAGCAAGATGTCGGATGACGACATACAATATGTGAAAGACATGGGGCTGGTGGTCAAGGAGCGAGGCAAACCACTGCGGATAAGCAACGCTATCTACCGTGAGATAATTCCGCGCGAACTCACGGCCAGCACACAGCAACAACTGTTGCAGCAGCCGCAGTGGTTCCAGCGCGAGGACGGCAGCATCGACATGGAGAAGCTTTTGCTGGCCTTCCAGCAGTTCTTCCGCGAGAACAGCGATGCCTGGATAGGCCGCTTCGACTATGCCGAGGCCGGGCCGCAGCTGTTGCTGCAGGCTTTCCTGCAGAGGATAGTGAACGGTGGCGGCTATATAGACCGTGAGTATGGGCTGGGGCGCAAACGCACCGACCTGCTCATCCGCAAGCCTCTGCCTAAACAGCCAAACGACCAATCCCCCAACACGCCAACCCAGCGCGTTGTCCTGGAATTGAAAATCAAACGCAAGAAGGACGGCTTGGACACCCTCATAGAGCAGGGGCTGGAGCAGACAGCCGAGTATATGGACACCGTGGGCAGCGTGGACGAGGGGCATCTCATCATATTCAACCGCGACGGCCAGCTGACGTGGGACGAGCGCATCTGGCACCGCCCTATGGAGTATCAGGGGCGCACCATCATGGTGTGGGGAATGTGACCAATACCCACCAGCATGATTCGGAAGATGGTGGAAAACATTCTTTTCCACCAACTTTTTTTGATTTTTTCTCCGCAATTCTATGTTGACCGCCAAAGTAGGGCTGGTACAGGAGTGCTTTCTCATTGTAAATATCTTGGAAACGAATTTTGGAAACGAATGTGAATAATATGAATAATCTGTCCCACGAATATTTATAATATTGATTATCCGCAAAGAAGTGCAATTGACCTTTCATTAACATATAATTGCCATGTAATTGAACATTAATTGTACATTAATTGCTGCGCACAAAAAAAAAGCGTAATTACCATGAATAATTCAGGTTAATCACCTGATTGCGGATAATCATTTTTATAATTATTATTCAAATTCGTGGGCAAAGTAATAATAATTCAACTTCCGCAAGTATGAAAATGACCACAGATTACACGAAATAACGAACACGGATTGCACGGATTGCACGGATTTCAGCGGCCAAGCCGCGATCCTATTTGGATTACACAGATTCCAGATGGCGCAGCTAATCAGTGAAATCAAGATGAAATCTGTGAAATAGAAACAAAATGAGCTGCAAAAATCTGTGAAATCTGCGTAATCTGTGGTAAAACAGAACTTGCGGAACTTGAATTTTATGATAATTATTCAAATTCGTTTCTTTGGTACATGGTTAAATTCCAGCATGGTCAAATTCGGGATTTACGGTTTTAATCTTGACTAAATGTAATTTTGGAAACTGCACGCATCGCAAAGTGCTAAATAAAGTGAAAAGTTTTGGCAGTCTCAGAAATAACAAGTAATTTTGTGGGCTAAGATAAACCATTTGACAACAATTCACTTTTATATTAACTAAACACTTTTTATTATGAGAAAATTAAAACTTTTAATCGCGGTCGCCGCACTCATGATGGGCGTGGGAACAGCAAGTGCGCGTGAGGATGTCACCACCACTTTTTTGAAAAATGGAGACCTATCGGCCTTGACGGGGTGGACCATTGATGCTACACAGCCAGGCCATGAAACATGGCCAGGGTACACAGACCACAAAACAGATGGTGCTGTAAACGTTCTTGAGTTCTATTCGCAATGGGGTCCAAATGCAGGAACCAGTATCGGTAACACCCGTACTTTCGATTTCTCACAGACGGCAACACTGCCCCAGGGCTACTACCGTCTGAAGGTGAACGGATTCTATCGTGAGGGCAACAACAACCCCACTACGAACCAGCAGAAAGCCTACATCTATGCCGGCACGAAACAGCAATACCTTGAAGGTTTCGCAGGCTTCTACAACCAGTCTGCTAGCAGCGATCTTTACAGAGCCGCAGCATGCTTTAAGGCAGGATATTACGAGAATGAGTTCGACTTTGACATGGACGCAGAAGGCCAAATACAAATTGGCTTCCACGGCTATATCGACACCTACTGCTCTTGGTGTATCATCGGCCCGGTGACACTCTACAAGTATGAGATGTCGGACTTCGCCGCCGACTTCAATGCAAAAAAGGCACAGGCCGAGGCTCTGTACAGTAGCCCCATGAACGCCACAGTGCTGGCTACGCTGCAGGAGAAAGCCAATGTTGACCAGACGGCGTGGACTACTAAGGACCAGATTACAGCTGCAGAGAGCGAGCTTAACGCTGCAATAAGCGCTGCCAACGTCTCTATCGCTTATTATGCAGAGGCAAAGAGCATCCTCGATGCTGCCACCATCTATGATGCTGCTGGCCAGGCAAGCTATGCTGCTGATGCGACCATCGCTGCTATTCAGACCGCATACGATGCCAGAACACTGGAAAAAGTTAGTGATGAACAAAAGACTGCTGCCAAAGCCGCTCTCGTTACAGCTTGTAAGGCCCAGACGCAGCCAGCCGATGGTTGTGACATGACGGTATACATCGTCAACCCGGACTTCAATAGTGGGAACACAGACGGATGGACAAAAGTCACCCCATACGGTGGCAACTGTACTATTCAGGGTGGCACGCGCATGGAATACTGGGCAGGAAACTCCAGCAACCGTGCACAGGCTTCTTTCAACATCTACCAGGAGCTGACCAATTTGCCTGTAGGTGTCTACACCATCACTGCTGATATGTACAACAGCCTCAACGACGAGGGTGGTAGCTACACATCTTTCTCACCCACATGTGGTGTCTATGGTTCGGCTGCTAACGAGGAAGTTGCATTGGTGACTGTAGAAGGCACCACTCTGAACCCCTATACAACGGGCGAGGTATTTGTAACTAATGGCAATCTGACCCTTGGAACGAAGAATACCGTTACTCCGATGGCAGCCCGTTGGTTCGTCTTCGACAATGTAAAGCTGACATACGTCCGCCAAATGACAGATGAAGAGGCAATGACCTATGCCGTGACGGCTTACAATGCTGCTCTTGCCGCTGCCCAAGCTCTTAATGGCAAGATTCCTTATGCAGCTTATTATGCTCTGAGTCAAGTTATCTCTGCTAACACCGTAACAGACGGCACTGCTGCTGAATATAATGCTGCAGCTGCCGCTATCAACGCTGCCGTTGCAAACGCACAGCCACTTGTTGAGCCTTACGCTACTTGGCTCACGCTGAAGGAACAATCCCTGACACTTGCCACTGGCCATGAAAGGATAACAGCTGCAATAAATAAAGTGGTTGTTTATGTGGAGACTCTGACTGCAAAGGATGATCTTGACAATGTCAACACCATGACAGTTGACATGATTAAGAACTATCGCGCATGGGATGTGTTAAAGAAGAATGCGGACGCCTTGGTAAAAACAAGCACAACCGACGAAACTGCCAGAGCAGAAGTTGCTAACGTCAGAGACACCCAGGCTGCTAATATCAGCGGTGCTGCTACTGACACACAGGAGGATATTGCTACGCTCATTTATGCCACAATCCCCACTGCTACTGCAACGCTGAAAGCCAAGATGACCACGTATGTCAAGGCAGCGCAGCCGACTAACGATGAGTACTTCGACATCACATTCCTGATTGAGAATGCACACTTCTACGAAGGTGAGGGTGGTAATAAGGTTGCCACTGGCTGGACGCTTGCAGAAGGTGGATGGATAACAGAACACCGTCTTGCAACCCACAACTTCGAAGCTTGGCACGCTCGCTTTGACCTGAGCCAGACCATCACCGACCTTCCCAAGGGTACATATAAGGTAACACTGCAGGGCTTCGCCCGTCACGATGATGCCAACGTGACCAATAAGACTAATCTCTATTGCGGTATAGTGAATCAGGAGATTAAGGACATTAAAGCTGAGTGGAGCACCACTTCGTTCTATAGTGCTGCCCAGCCTGCTATGGGCGACGGTAACCGTGACACCAAGTATCAGAAGGATGGTGTGGATGTTTATCAGCCCAACGGCATGACTGGTGCCTACTACTGGTTCCAGGAGGTGAATCCGATGACTGAACAGCCCTTCTACACCAATGAGGTGCAGACGCTCATCACCGAACCTGGCGACCTGAAGATTGGTTTCAAGTGCGAGACAACTACCGACTGGGTTCTCTGGGATAACTTCCATCTCTACTACTATGGCTCTGCCATTGCTGTGGAGCTTGACGAAGCCGCCGGCTCTTCTTATACCGAGGACATTGACAATGCCAACGTGACGCTGAAGAAGACCGTCTACGAGGGCTGGAACACCATTACAGTTCCGTTTGCTGCCGCAGCCGCTGATTTTGCTGGCGAAGCACTTTACAAGTTCACTGGTGATGAAAATGCAACCCTGAATTTTGAGACTGCAACATCAATTGAGCCTAACGTGCCCTATCTGCTGAAGGCTACCACTGCAACAAACGGTGTTGGTGAGTTTAAATTCAACGGCGTGACCGTAAAGGCTGCTGACGAGTTGACCACTGCTGGTACAAATTACAACTTTGTGGGTACCTACGCTGCCTTGACAGTTGCCGAGGGCGACTACATTCTCGGTGAAAATGATTTCTATCGTTCGGCTGGTGGCAATAAGGTAAAGGCTTACCGTGCTTACATCCAGAAGAATGGGGGTGAGTCTCAGGCTCGCCTGGCCATCGTCATCGACGGCATGGCTACAGCCATTGACGCAATCGACGGCAAGGCCATTAACAACGCTGCTATCTATAACCTCGCCGGCCAGAAGGTTGAGAAGGCCCAGAAGGGCATCTTTATCCAGAATGGTAAGAAGATGGTAATTAAGTAAATTAAATTGAAAACATAAAAGAACTAACGTCATGAAAAAGAATGCATATATTTCACCGTCTGTTGGAATAGAAGTTGTTGCAACTGAATTACATATTTTGGCAGGTTCAGATTCGCTCACAGGTACAAACATCGACGATTTGGGCGTTGCCGAAGAGGATGCTCCTGCCGACATGGAAGGTCGCAGCCGCCGTCACAACGTCTGGGAGGACGAGGAAGAGGAATACTAACCCGCCACCTCTCAAAGTATTATAGTGAACGCTTTCAGGGCGCAGCCGCATTTCCGTGCGGTCTGCGCCCTGAAAGTTTTTTGCAAAAAGTTTGGATGTTACGAGTAAAAGTGCTACCTTTGCAAGCAGAATGATATTCGCTCATGGTATGGAACAATACAACGCAATGACAGCTGCTGAACCTATGACAGCATACAGCACCAATTCGTATGCTGATGTGATGTGTCTGCTCCACACAATGCCTATAACCCCAGAAGTGAAAGAACGCGTTGGGCGCAGGTTGGTAAAAGAAGTGTCCGAACCTGCGTTGGCCAATGCGTTTGTCAAAATAGATGAATTGAGCAAGTTGGAAGATGGGTGGGCAGGTGACGGTAGTTACGCTATTTCAAGGAAAGTCCTTGACAATTTGAAGCGCGTGCTCCTGATTTCTGAAAATGAGGACTGGGCTGACTGGATGATTGGACCAGACGTGAATGCAACCATTGGACTACAGTCGAAGAAAAACCGCGCCATGATAAGTCTTGGCGCCGACGAGTATTCCTATTTCGTCAGAAAGAACGGGAATCGCATCGGTGATAGTCACATCAAGTTTACGCCCGAGTCGTTCCTTAACCTCATGCATGAAATAGCATAAATGAACCATGACTACCGTTTCTGATAAAGAGTCCGTGGCTCGCATTTTAAGCCGTAAATGGGTTGTAGACGGAATCATTATGCATACAGCCTTCACGCTTCGGACAAACGAGACCTATATTTCTGTTAATCGCCCTTCTGTTTCATCATTTCAGGATGATGTGTGTTCTTTTGTGACTTCACATCCAGATTTTTATGCCAATGATAAGCAATCAGCCTGTCAGTGTGCTTTGCTCAACGTGGGTGAAATCAGGGCTATTGATGTCATGGTAAATGGTAAATCCTTAGATGTGTGTGTAGAAGTAGAACCACGTGACACTTTCACAAAGTCTCATGCGGGCATTTTCACACGACATGATGGAGTAAACCTGAGATCAGGAGAAACTCTATCTATTGAGGAATTGAATAAGGATGTCTCAGCAGATGATATTCTGCTTGAAGTTCGTGACGAACTGCTTGACTTGGCTCATCTGGAGCAATACACTATACCTTCATCGGCTTGACAGTGTCAATAAGTGAATGCTTTCAGGGCGCAGCCGCATTTCCGTGCGGTCTGCGCCCTGAAGCATGATGGGGCCTCGGCCCCTCCTATTTTTGCGGCGCACTGTCCTTCTTTCGTATCTCCACGCGGCGGATCTTTCCGCTGATGGTCTTGGGCAGTTCGTCGACGAACTCCACGATGCGGGGGTATTTGTAAGGCGCTGTAACCTTCTTCACGTGCTGCTGTAGCTCCTTCACCAAGTCGTCGCCGGCCTTGTCCTTCCATTCCTTACCCAGTACCACGGTGGCCTTCACCACCATGCCGCGCACATCGTCGGGGACGCCCGTTATGGCACACTCCACCACGGCGGGGTGGGTCATAAGCGCGCTCTCCACCTCGAAGGGACCGATGCGGTAGCCCGACGACTTGATGACATCGTCGATGCGGCCCTCGAACCAGTAGTAGCCGTCCTCGTCGCGCCAGGCCATGTCACCAGTGTGGTACATGCCATCGTGCCATGCCTCGCGTGTCAGCTCCTCGTCGCGGTAGTAGCCCTTGAAAAGGCCGACAGGCTTCTTATTCTTAACTCTAATCACAATCTCCCCCTTCTCTCCGTCCTCGCACGGGGTGCCGTCGGCGCGGATAAGGTCGATGTCGTACTGCGCGTTGGGTATACCCATGCTTCCGGGCTTCGGTGTCATCCAGGGGAAGGTGCCGAGGGTCATGGTGGTCTCCGTCTGCCCGAAGCCTTCCATGATGTTTAGGCCGATTTTCTCCTTGAGCTTGTCGAAGACGGCGGGGTTGAGGGCCTCGCCGGCCGTTGTGCAGTATTCGAGCGACGAGAGGTCGTATTTCGCAAGGTCCTCACGAATCATGAAGCGGTAGATAGTTGGCGGAGCGCAGAAGCTCGTCACCTTGTATTTCTCCATCTGCCGCAGCAGAGTATCGGCATTGAATTTCTCGTGGTCGAAGACGAATACTGTGGCTCCGGCGAACCACTGTCCGTAGAACTTCCCCCATACGGCCTTGCCCCAGCCGGTGTCGGCGACGGTGAGGTGGAGGCTTCCGGGGTGCAGGTTGTGCCAGAAGACGCCTGTGGTGAGGTGTCCCATAGCGTATAGGAAGTCGTGGGCCACCATCTTAGGCTCACCGCTGGTGCCCGAGGTGAAATACATGAGCATGGTGTCGTCGTTGTCGTTGATGTGCTTTGGGCGCACGAAGGGCGGGGCCTGTAGCCACTCGGTCTGCCAGGAGTGCCAGTGGGGGGCATGTGGCTTATGGGTCTCATGGGTCTTATAGGACTTATAGGACTTATAAGACTCATGGGCTTCCACCTTGACTATAATCTCCACCGTGGGGCTGTCGGGCATGGCAGCCTCCACCTGGCCCATGACGTAGGGGTCGTCGACACATACAATTGCCTTGACGCTGGCGCGGGTGTTGCGGTAGACGATGTCTTTTTTCGTGAGCATGTGGGTGGCGGGGATGACGACTGCGCCGAGCTTGTGCAGTGCGAGCATGGTAATCCACCACTCGTAGCGGCGCTTCAGTATTAGCATCACGGGGTCGCCCTTTACTATGCCGAGCGACTGCAGATAGCTGGCGGCCTGGTCGCTCTGCTCTTTCAGTTCGGCGAAGGTGGCGCGACGCTCGTCGCCTTGGTCGTTTGTCCACAGCAGGGCGAGACGGTCGGGCTCTTCGGCAGCCCAGGCGTCGATGACGTCGTAGGCGAAATTGAAATGTTCGGGGATGATGAACTCCAGGTTCTTGTTATAGTCTTCGACAGACTCGAAGTGAGTCTGGCGCAAAAAACGCTCTATCATTATGGTTGGTTTTTGTGGGTTCTTGTGGATGTTGCGGGTGAACGTTAGAAGATGATGGCGAGGAATTTCACTGGTTTGCCGTTTAGTGTGCGCATGCCGTGTGGCTGTGTTGCGTCGAAATAGATGCTGTCGCCCTCTGAGAGTGTGAGTGTCTTCTCGCCGATGGTCAGCTCCATCTCACCTTCGAGCACCATGTTGAACTCCTGTCCGGCGTGCGAGTTCATCTCCTTCGGTGTGCCTTCGGGCTTCGGTTCCACGGTGACGATGAACGGCTCCGCCTTCCTCTGGCGGAATCCGCTGGCTAAACTCTCGTAGTTGTACGCCTTGCGGCGCTCCACGTGCTGCCCCTGTCCTTTTCGTGTGAGGAAATAGTTGCGCATGTGTGGCTCTTCGCCGAACATGAGCACGTCGAGCGACACGCCGTATTCCTTCGCAATCTTCTGGAGGTTGGCCACCGAGAGGTCTCCCTCGCCGCTCTCCATCTTTTCGTACTGTTCGATACTAATGCCGCAAAGCCGCGCAATGTCGGCCTTGTCAATGTCGAGCACGTCGCGCAGTCCGCGCAGCCTCTCGCCAATCTGTTTTAGTTGTTCGTCCATTGTATTTGTGTTATCGTTTATAAAAAGCGATGCAAAGGTAGGCATAATTCTCGAAACCGCCAAACAATTTGGCAGAAAACAGCAAATGTGTGTCATAAAGGATGTGGTCAAAGAAAAGATGAACATCCTTCTCGTGGGCATCAGTTACGACAAGGACACGAAGAAACACCAGTGCACCATAGAGAAGGCCTGTTGATGGCATCGGCGGAAGAATGTCAACAGCGGAAAGCCTTGGCAATCAATACAACAGTCCGAACATCCATAGCGGAATGCGGTCGCCAAAGCCGGTTTCCACGTCGTCAATAGCAAGGTAACTGTCATGCGCTCCCTTTAACTGGTCGAAAGTCTTGTTCTTCCCTCCGACCTCAAACAAGTGTTTATGATTAACAAGGAAGTCTCCCTTACGGGGATAGCTGACTTCAGCTACTGCTGCAAGTTGGTTGATGAAGAACGTCTCGCGTAGCGTTCCCTTGTCGGGACGCTCAGTGAGTGCGTACATCAGGTTGGGGTTGTGAAGGTAAATTTTGTCTGGCTTCAGCAGATGGTGAAACTCCTTCGTCTCTGTTGAGAGCAGTTGCAACAGTGCAGCTCTCTGGAGCACCCCCATCATTTTCATCCCTTGTTCACGAGTGGTTTCAAGAATGGCGTACAACTCGTTCATCTTAGGTGTCTGTGGGACGCGCTCGGCCAGAATCATCAGCATACGCTGCAACTTTTGTATGGTGGGATAGGTAATCTCTTCAATTGCAGGCACGTCTTCGTTCAGCACGGCATAGACAACCTTTTTCAGCCTTTCGTTGAAGTCGTCCATCTCCTCTTTGTAGAAAGGATAGTATCCATGTTCAAGATACAACTCAAACAACGGCAAGATCTTGGCTCGTGATGTCAACTGCGTGGCTATCTTGACATGGTCTTTCAGCAACTCTTCCAAAGAAACCACAGGCGCCTCAATTCCAGCCTCAAAGTTGAGAAATTCGCGGAATGAAAGTCCGTGAAGCGTATAGTCTGACAAACGGCGTGAGAGGTCGGCCTTACTGTTGTCAATCTTCAGCATCGACGAACCTGTGAATGCCACATGGAGGTCGGGGTATTCATCGTAGATGTTCTTTATCATGGTCTGCCAAGAGGGGTATTTGTGCACTTCGTCGATGAACAGGTGCGTTCCACCGTGGGTATAGTGGTACTCCACGACTTCGGTCAAGGTGTGGTTGGCAAACCACAGGTTGTCCATCGATATATAAAGGGCATGTTCTGGATGACCCGAGAACCGCTCCTTGATGCTTTGTAGCATCATGGTTGTTTTTCCTACTCCCCGTGCCCCCTTTATGGCAATCAGTCTGTTTGTCCACTTCACCTGACTGTACAGATATCGGTGGAACGAGGTGTTTGTCTGGCCTACGAGTCTTGCCGACGTGCGATATAAGCCACTCAGTGATGTCTCTTCCATTTCCAATAGTCATTGATTAGCGGGTGCAAAGATACAAATAAATATTGGAAAGTCTATTATCTTTCAAAAAAAAAGTTTGGAAAGTTGTTTTTTGCGGTTGAAGCTCTTTGATTAAGAGCAGAAAACACAAACTGGCGGCATCGCCCGCGTGGGTGATGCCGCCGAATGGATGTAAGTGAATTGTTGGGGTTACTCGTAGAAACCTGTGTAGCGCTGTCCGGATATGCGGTAGACGAAACCGTAGGAATCGTCAGTGAACTTGATATCGAAGACTATGCTGTCATTGGGTTTCCCATGCAGGTTCTTGGCAGCTCCCTCAAGGATCTTGCCATAGGTGATAGTAGCCTTCTCGGCAATGAGTTCATTGCCATCTTCGTCGTAGAGCATTACACCCTTGGCCTGTGAGTCGGCAATCTCCTGGAAATCGGCGTTGTAAGGAACGTCTGTGGCTGAGAATGTGCGCGAAACGTAGTTGACATTAGCCTTGAACTTGATGTCCCAGAAATTGTGTATGTCATAAATCCACATCTTGTCCATACTGTTGTCGGAGGTGTTGTAGGTCTGAATCTCTATGACACCCATTCCGTAAGGGTCTTCATACAGCAAATTTCCTGTCTCATCGTAGGCATCTACGGTGACTTCCCAGCGTCCGGCCATCTTCTCTACATTTGTTCCGCCCGGCTCCTCATTGGTCTCCACGTCGCAACTGGCAAAGCCAAATGAGAGGGCAACGGTGATGAATGTATAAGAAATATACTTTTTCATAATACTTCCTGTTTTAATTTAATGTTAATATTACATTGAAGTCCATACCGGCATAAACCACAGTATAAGAAAGTGTGTTCGTTGCAGGGTCGAACTTCCCGTTCTTGAAATCATCATAGGCGTCACCCCATCCTACGACATTACCACCGCCAACCATGTCGACAGTATTGTCTTCATTCACCTGTAGGTAGCCTTTCATGGAGTAGTTGGAGCCATAGCCGGCACGCTGCTCATAGTAGCCGCCCATCAGGTCTTCGAGCCAGTACTTCCCATTGCCGTCAGTGAGCATGTCGATGTCAAAGCCCGACCAGGCCACTTGAGCTTTGGGGGAACCGTCGTCATTATATGTCTGACGGAAAGAGCCTGTGGCAACAGTACCTGTTACAGGAGCCCCTACGTACACATAGCGGTAGACTTCTGAAGCGAAGCCATCATCGTTAACGGCACGATAAGTGACGGTGTAAGGACCGATGTTCTTAGTGTCAACAGGATTATCGGTAATAATTTTGTCGGAAACATCCTGACCGTTAGACTCAGCCCTACAGCCAGCATCGACGTAAGTAGAGTTCGCATCTAAATACACCACTTCATCGCCATTGATGCTCAGATTGATGTAATAGGTCACTCTTGTATCTGTATGCTCCTCATCCTTACTGCACGAGGTCAGTGCCATTGCAGACAGGCAAAAGGCAAAACCATAGAATAATATCTTTTTCATATCTTATTTCTTTTATCGTTTGTTATTTCACATCCCAGAACACCTTGTCAGTAATCTGACGAGCCTTTGAAGGTACATTTACGTTGTATTTACGTGAATCACTGGAGTAAGGCATACTCAGTGCAATGCCGTTGCCACCCTTCTTGTTCACTGCAGGAACAATGAGGTCACCAGGGGTGTACACAAGAGGATTTGCCTTGATCTGTGCAGCAGAACTGGCCGACAAGGCGGGAACATCAGTACGGCGAATCTCCGACCATGCCTCCATGTGGTCGTGCATGAACAGGGCCACCCACTTCTGCATGTAGACAAGGGTCAGCTTATTGGCAGCTTTATCCCAGCTTCCGGCATTGTCGAGGAAAGCCTCAGCACCTTCCGTACCACGCAGGGCAAAGTCGGCAGCGACACCGGCCTCGTATGCAGCCTTGGCGGCGGCATCGTTGTTGTTGAAGCGCTTTTCGACTTCAGCGATGAGGAACTGTAGCTCACTCTGAGTAAACAGGTAGATGGGCATCGAGTGAGTGATGTCATAATTGATGGTGCTGACGTCCTTGTTCTTATAGGAGGTTCCTACGATAGCAGGCTCCTGCTTCGAGCCGGGGAACTGGCCTACGAATGTGCCATCGCTCTCACGGGCCTTGATGGCATAACCAAGACGCGGGTCGCTGGTGTCCTGCATGTAGCTCACGATGGGATAGGCAGCACAATGGTTGTTGGTCAGACGGAACACCGACTGATACCAAGGATTATACTGGCCTTCCTGGTCAGAGAACACGTCCCATGCCACATTGCCGGTGAAGAAATTACCAGCAGCCACCAGAGCGGTAGCCTTTGACTGATAATCAGTCTGTCCGCCATCAATCAGACGGAGGTACATGCGCAGACGCAGCGCATTGGCATAACCCTTCCACTGTGACAGGTTCTTGTTGAGCAGCGGGTCGGTCATGTTCATCACATCACCACTGAGAGCAGCCTCAGCTTCGTCAAGTTCCTTCAGCACGCCTTCATAGATGGTCTTGCCATCATCGTACTTAGGTGACGAATTTGAGGGATTAAGGGCCTCCGTGTAAGGTGTCTCGCTGGTGTTGTCAACCAACAGCTGAAAAGCCTGAGTGCGCATCACCTGGCAAACAAAGAGGTTGGCAGTATTGGTGGTCTTCGATTTGATGTCCTCAATGTCCATCAAGGCACCTGCATAGAGGTTCCTGTAGCAACGGTTAAAGATGTCCTTCGACTCGTCGATATTCAGCTCGGCAATGTCATTGTACTGGTTGGCTTCAGGCATCTGGTCGAAATACTGAGCGAAGAAACCGCCATAGTTGAACATCTGGTCACCAGAGGCATCAGAAATAGCGCTGATAACTGCGGGGAACTGCAGCTCAGGGGTAATATCTGACTTTGTAGGGTAGTTCGGGTCTTGGTTGATGTCCAAGTCACAGCTTGAAACCATCATCATACCCGCAGCAGCAAATAAATATATCTTTTTCATACTCTTGTTTCCTTTCCTATTAGAATTTAACTTTCACGTTGAAACCATACCTACGTGAGCTGGGGTTTGAACTGTACTCACCGAAGCTACCTTCCAGGTCGTTACCGAACGATGAAGCCTCAGGATCTACGAATGTGTTGCCCGAAGGTGTCCACATCAGCAGGTTGTTGCCAAATACAGAGATATTAACACCTGTGAGGAAGGTCTTGGCGAGCCACTTCTTGGGTAAGTCCCATCCGAAGATCACCTGACGCAGTTTCACATACGATTTGCTGATAAGCGAACCAGAACCCATGGCTGTGGCACCATTGTCCCAATAGTTATAGAGCGTTGTGCCATAGAGGGCGATGTCGTTCTCAACATAAATAGGATTGCCCTCTTCGTCTTCCCCTGCCACTTTCACAGAGTTGGGCACGACGAATGGGTTACGGTCGTTATAAGCCGTCTGCATGGCGTTACCGGTGAAGTAGGTGATGTCGTGAGTACGTGAGAACATCAGGCCGCCTTTACGGATATCAAAGTCGAACGACAGTGAGAATTCCTTGTAACGCAGCGTGTTGCCGATGCCCATCATGTAATCGTAGTTGATAGTACCTATCTTTACCATCTCGTCCGTGTTCTGAGGCAGACCGTTCTTGTCGACGATGATACGGCCCTGATCGTCGGTCTTGGCTACGTATGCCTCAAAGACACCCATCTCGTCGCCCTCAATGGCATAAAGGCCGGTACCGCCGCTGAATCCGTAGATAGAGGCGCGTCCGTTCATCTCCTCAGGCAGCTTGATCACCTTGTTGTTGTTCTTGGTGAAGTTCCAGTTCAGGCTCCACTCAAAGTCTCTCGTACGGACAGGAACAACAGTCACCAACAGCTCGATACCGCGGTTGCGAATCTTACCGAGGTTCACGTTCTGGGCAGTATAGCCAGTAGCAGCATCAACACTCAGCTGTGTAATCTGCTTGTCAGAGTTACGGTTGTAGTAGGTGGCATCCAATGAGAGGCGGTTCTTCAGGAATGCCAGCTGGATACCAATTTCAGTCTCAGTAGTCATTTCAGGACTCAGTGTTGAGCTACCTAAAACATTGCCGACGGTATAGGCATTAGTGCCGGTCTTCGAGAAGGGGAACTTACTGTCAGCCCAACCCGATGAGTTGAAGTTACCCTGTGTGTAGTAAGGATCAGTCATATAGACATCGGCATCGTTACCGGTCTTACCCCAAGCCACGCGCAGCTTACCGAATGACAGCCAGGGGGCCTTTTCCTTCAACAGCTCAGAGAAAATCCAGCTGGCGGTCACGCCGGGATAGAAGAACGAGCGATTGTCCTTCGGCAGTGTCGATGACCAGTCGTTACGTGCGGTCAGTGTCAGGTAGGCCATGTTCCTCCATCCAAGTTCAGCCTGTGCATACAGACCATAGTAGCGGCGCTTCCACTGATACTCTTTCACAGTAGGAATCTCAGCCGAGTTGGTGATGTTATAATAAGTGGGGATGGTCAGGTTCGTGTTCTTCGTATCCATATACGACAGGCGACGCTCGTTGCCATTGAAACCTCCCACGGCATTGATGTTGAAGTCGTTGACAGGCATGTTGAAAGTCAGCATGATGTCCTGGTCAATCTCACGGCGACGGGTGGTACGGCGAGAGGTGTAACCTGTCTGTGAACTCAACTCCGAATCATAGTTAGGTGTATCAGGGTAGAGGGCAGCATAGTTGGGCATACCCTTGTGGTGGTGAGCCGTAGAGGTGTCGAGACCAATACGGTAGGTGAGCTTAAACCATTTCAGGAAGTCATAGTCCAGTTGGAACTTGCCGTAGAAGCGCTCGCTCTCATTCTCATTCAGATGGTTGTTCAGAATGTAATAGGGGTTCATCACCGAGTAGGGCGTGTAGTAATAGCCTGGGGTGTTGAAGGGGTTCTCCAGGTCTTCCAGCTCTATGATAGCGATGTCGCGCGGGGTCTGCATGATAGAGTTGTACATGTTCTCGAATCCCTGGCCGGTCTGTACGAAGTTGTTCTTCTGATAGGCGTAGTTCATCGATGTGCTGAAAGTCAGGTCTTTTATCTTGTGAGAACCGCGTGCCGAGAATGTGTATTTACGGTAGCTGTCGGCTTCGGTAGGAATGATACCGTCATCTTTCAGTTGTGAGAACGACACAAAATAGTCGCTCTTATCTGTAGCACCGTTGAATGACACACTGTTCGAATAGCGGAAACCGGTGTCGAAGAAGTCCTTCATGTTGTCCTCGATGGGCAGGTACGACTTGATCTGCTGAGAGTTGTTGTAAACCGTACCGTATTTCAGTGTGGCACCGTCGAAGCGGGGTCCCCATGAACCGTTCTCGTCATCGGTCTTGTCACCATTCCAACCCATACCGAACTCATTCTGCATCTGAGGCAAGCGCATCACGCTCTCCCACTGAAGTCCACCGTTATACTCGATTCCGAAGCCCTTGTCATGCTGCTTACCGCTTTTGGTGGTGATGAGAACCACACCGTTGGCAGCACGGCTACCATAAAGAGCTGTAGCGGCGGCACCCTTCAAGATGGTCATGTTCTCTACATCATCGGGGTTCACGGCGTTGGCACCGTTACCGAAGTCGTAGCCCGTGTTCAGACCGTCGTCACTGAATACGGCGGAGTTGTTCATAGGCACGCCGTCGATGACGTAGAGAGGTTGGTTGTTTCCACTAAGTGAACTGATACCACGGATGATGACCGAATTAGATGAACCCGGATCGCCAGCAGTGGTGCTGATTTGCACACCAGCCACCTTGCCCTGAAGACTCGACATGATGTCGGCAGTTCGGGCGGCCGCAATCTCCTCACCGCTCACAGCCGTGGCTGAGTAACCCAGGGCCTTGGCTGAGCGCTTGATGCCCATAGCGGTGACTACAATCTCGTCGAGGTTGGTGTCGCCGCTACGCAATACGATGCGCATGTTCTGACGTGCGCTTACTTCGAGTGTTTCCATGCCCACATACGAGATGCGGAGCGTCTTCTTTCCTTCGGGCATGGTCAGCGAGAACCGTCCGTCGGAACCTGTCACAGTGCCTACATTGGTGCCCACAACGAGGACGGACACGCCCACTACGGGCTGTCCGTCATCTTGCGAGACCACGACACCATTCACCTTTGTCTGCGAAAACACTCCCCCAACTAAGAGGAAGAGCATCGCAACAAGAGTCATGATTCGTTTTCTTTCCATAAATACTCTCTCGTTTTTTTAATTAGTTAATATATATATAATCTATTGTTCGCGTACATATATTTATTTATGCGTTGGCTGATGGTTAGGAGGGCCGCCATTCTTGGCGGCAACTGTGCAACAGGGATGCCGCACCACCTGCTTTGGCGGCAAAATTACAAAATAATAATTAAAAAAACGAAGATAAGTATAAAAAAGTTACGTTTTGCCCATTATTTCTTAACAAATGTCACTTTTCGCCATAAAGGAGGCGCAGAATAACACAAAATGCCCTCCGGGAGGTCAAATAGTTCGCGCCGGGCGAACTGTGAGTTCGCGCCGTCCGGACTGGGAGTTCGCGCCGGGCGAACTGTTTGGGGTTCCCAGGCCGTTTTCGTTTTTCGCCGTGGGAGTAAAAGATTTTGCCGCTATGCTTTGCGTTGTGGGAAATAATTCGTACCTTTGCATCGCCAATACATCAGTTTATGGACAACAAGCAGAGAGCACTGGAGTTGGGGCAGAAGCCTGTGGGGCGTCTGCTGTGGCAGTATGCGCTGCCGTCGATAGTGGCCATGACGGCCTCGTCGCTCTATAACATCATCGACCGGGCGTTCATTGGCCAGGTGGTGGGTGCCGATGCCATCGCCGGCTTGGGCATCACCTTCCCCTTCATGAACCTCAGCGCGGCCTTCGGCGCCGCCGTCGGCGTGGGGTCATCGACGTGCATCAGCGTGAAGCTGGGCCAGCGCGACTACGAGACAGCTGAGCACATCCTGGGCAACACGGTGACGCTGAACCTCGTCATCGGATTCCTGTTCATGGCTGTGTGCATGGTGTTCCTCGACCCCATACTCCGTTTCTTCGGAGCCAGCGACGTGACGCTGCCCTACGCCCGCGAGTTCATGCAGATCATCCTTGCGGGCAACATGATCACTCACATGTATTTCGGAATGAACGCCGTGCTGCGCTCCGTGGGCAAGCCCCGCCATGCCATGTATGCCACGCTCTTCACCGTGGCGATGAACATAGTGCTTGTCATAGCCTTTGTGTGGTGGTTCCGCTGGGGCATTCGCGGTGCGGCACTTGCCACGGTGACGAGCCAGACGATGGCCCTGTGCTGGCAGATGTGGCTGTTCACCGACAAGCGCGAGCTGCTCCATTTGCGCCGGGGCATCTACAGGCTGAAGTCGCAGTTGGTGCGCAACATCGTCTCCATTGGCATCTCGCCGTTCCTGATGCAGACCACGTCGTGCGTCATAGTCATCGCGATGAACAATCAGTTCGTGCGCTACGGCGGCGACATGGCCGTGGGGGCCTACTCCATTGCCAACTCCATGGTGATGGCCTTCTTCATGTTCGTCATGGGCATGACGCAGGGCATGCAGCCCATCGTGGGCTACAACTACGGGGCTGAGAAATACGACCGCATGTTGCGCTGCCTGTGGCTGACCATCACCGCCGCCACCATCATCCTGCTCGTCGGCTGGACGGTGTCGATGCTCTTCCCCCGGCAGATAGCCCGCATCTTCACCACCGACCCCGCGCTCATCGAGCTGTCGGCACGTGGCCTGGTGTTCGACATGCTGGTGTTCTTCGTCGTGGGGTCGCAGGCCGTCATCACCAATTTCTTCCAGTGCATAGGCAAGGTGCGCATCAGCATCTTCCTCTCGCTGTCGCGCCAGCTCATCCTGCTGCTGCCCTTGGCCTTCCTCCTGCCGCTGCGCTGGGGCCTCGACGGCGTGTGGGCCGCCATGCCGGTGAGCGACTTCCTTGCCTTCGCCTTCACCATCCCCGTGCTGATGTGGTATCTGAGGAAACTGAAGTCGCAGAAAGCCCCATAAGTCTTATAAGTCCTATAAGTCCTATAAGTCTTATAAGTCTTATAAGTCCTATAAGTCCTATAAGTCTTATAAGTCCTATAAGTCCCATAGGTCCCATAACCCCTCAACAATTCCCAATATGCATCTCATCATCAACATCGGCCGCCAGCTTGGCAGCGGCGGCCACAACATCGGGCAGATGCTTGCCCGTGAGTTCGGCGCCACCTACTACGACCGCGAGCTGCTGAACCTCGCCGCCAAGGAGAGCGGCCTCTCGGAGCGTTTCTTCGAGCAGAACGACGAGCACAAGAGCTTCATGCACTCGTTCCTGCACATCCCCAGCGCCCTCTCAGCCATGGCCGAGTACAGCAGGCAGGGCTTCTCGGAGGACATGTTCTTCCAGTTCCAGAGCGACGCCATTCGCCGTGCCGCCGAGGAGGGGCCGTGTGTATTCGTGGGCCGCTGTGCCGACTATGTCCTGCGCGACAACCCGCGATGCACCAACATCTTCGTCACCGCCCCGCTGCCCTTCCGCATTGAGCGCGTGGCCGCGCAGCACCAGTGCACGCCCGAAGAGGCACGCAGGATAATAGAGAAAGGTGAGAGCCGGCGGGCAAGCTACTACAACTACTACACCGGCAAGCGCTGGGGGCAGGCCTCCGACTACCACCTCTGCATCGACTCCTCGGTGCTCGGCGTAGAACAGACGGCGCGCTTCATAGCCGAGTTCGTCAGAAGCAGGAGCTGAGCAAAACTATTCAAAATGGGGCAAAAGCTTGCGTTTTCGGGTTTGTGGGCGAAAAAACTATAATTTTTGATACGTGTTACAAAATAAACGCCCAAAATCGGCTTTTTCTATGCTTTAAGGAAAAATAACTAAAATTTTTGATACGTATTCTAAAATTTTTTACTACCTTTGCAACCGAAATGTGTTCGGCATAATCAAATGGAAAAAATACCTTTTTAATTCATTATTATTTACTAACTTTAAAAACCAAAAATCTTATGAAACTATCAAGACTTTTTGTTTTGGGTGCACTCTGGCTAACAGGCCTGAGTGTCAGTGCTGCTGACCTCATAGAGCGCACCGCTCCAGAACAGCCCGACTGGACTGTTGACGTGGCTTCTATCAACTTGAACTCTCCGAGTGAGTTCGAGGTAGGCAAAGTCTACGCGTTGTACAACGTGGATTCAGAAATGTTCTTCTATCATGGCAACGCTTGGGGTTCACAGGCCACTGGTTCTGCCGACCAAGCCATTCCTGTTCGTTTCGTTCTTCCCGCAGGAAAGTCATTGAGCGACAAGCAGCTTTACCTGCGCGACTTCGATGACCGTTCGGGCGAAAACAAATGGCGCACGGCCTTTGTCACCACTGGCGATGGCAAAGTGAATGGTGTCTATGGTGAAGGTACTCCTGCCCTGTTCATCGACAACAATGACGGTGGTGCAGCCCTGCTTTGGGTGGAAAGTGCCGGCAGCTTGACCTATCGTTTAAGCATCTCTGAGAGCAACACCACTACGCAGCCCGAAGGTGCTTTCATAGGCATCGATCCAGAAGGCCCTGGTGTGGAAAGTGGCGAACCAGGAACAGCCATCATGCCTAAGATCACTACCGGCAACTTGGACTGGCAGTTCTTTGCACTTGACGAGATGACACAGTATTTTGTGGATTACGATGTGTTTGTCAAGTCGGAGGAGCTGAAGAAACTTATCAACGATGCTGAGGCTGCCGGTACCGACGTGACTGCAGCTGTAGCGGTCTACAACAATCCTAATGCCACGATTGAGCAGATGGATGCTGCCATGGAGGCACTGAGCAAGGCCATGGCTGACAACACCTTCGCCGGCTTCACTCCCGGCACTGCACTCGACGTGACCAAACTCATTGTCAACTCCAACTTCACAGGCGGCGACGTCTCAGGATGGGATGGTGACGGATGGGGTCACGGCAACAGCCAAGATAACGTGGAGCATTACAACCACAACTATAACACCTACCAGACCATTGCCGGTCTGCCTGCAGGGCTTTACGTAGTGGGGATGAATGGCTTCTATCGTGCTGGTACTTCACAGGAAAGCTATGACAAGGGCAAGGCCGACAATGACGATGTGCGCAATGCCAAGTTCTATGCAATGGCTGGTGACGAGACCATCGCTGAGCAGCCTGTGGAACAAATCTATTCGGGCATTCAGACTGTGTCGCAGGTCGGCGGCGATGTAGAAGTAACCGATGGCGATACTGGGGTTAAATACTCTCAGCCCAACACTGCTGCATCGGCCGACTACTACATCCACACGCTCGGACTCTACAAGAACAGCTTGTTTGCTACGATGCCAAGCGCCGGCGGAATGACCATTGGCGTGAAGAAGGATATTGCCATCGGTTCCGACTGGAGCATCTTCGACGACTTCACCCTCATCTATTGCGGTGAGGGCACTCAGGCTTATCAGGCCTACGCCGAATACTACCGCGACAACGCTTTCCCCAACTACGCTGAGTTGCGTGTCGATGCTGCCGACCCATTTATCACGACCGACGGTATCAACTGCTCCGACAGCTACATTGACGCATTCAAGTCAACAAGCGTAAGTGCTACCGACGAGGCCAGCGCACGCGCTGCCATGGCTGCCCTTGAGGAAGCCTTCGAGCCTCTGCGTGAGAATGTGGCACTGTGGACTGAGTACCTCACACTTGCAAAGAAAGCTGCAAATGAAGTGGCAAACAACAGCAGCCTCAACCATCAGCACCCCATCGTAGAAGAGGTTGACGACTGGACTATCCTCGCCGCTGAGGCATGGGACGCTCGCGAAATGAGCAACGAAGATCTGCGTGCATTCATCGATGACATGGCAGAGAAGATCAAGGAGGCTAAGAAGCAGTTTGATGTTAGTCCTACTGAGCAATACGCAACCGACCTGCTCGTCAATCCCGACTTCGAGAACGGCACCACGGGCTGGACTATCGAAAAAGCAGCCGGTGGAAATGTGGCTCATGGCGGTAACAACGACAACCACTGCTTCGAGGGTTGGAACAACAGCAAGTACGACATCTACCAGGTTGTGAAGGACGCTCCCGAAGGTGTCTATCGTATCGAGGTACAGGGCTTCTATCGCTACGGCCGCAACGAATACACTGCTTACCACAACCAGGAAAACGAGTATGTGAAGCCCGGTGGCTCACCCGTGTATGTATATATGAACCACAAGCAGACCCCGTTCACCAATGTCTATGGCGACGAGATGCAGATTACCGAGGCCAGCTTCTATAACGGCACTGCCTATCAGGATGTGCCTGTTGACGAGCAAGGTAATCAGGTGGAGGCAGACCAAGCTGTTCAGCACCTCTACTTCCCCAACGACATGGCATCGGCCGCAAAGGCTTTCTCCGCTCAGATGTACAAGCAGAGTGCCTACGGTATCATCCGTGCCGGTCAGGATATGCGTATCGGTGTGAAGGGTAATTCTTCTCAGCTTGGCGACAGCTGGTGTATCTGGGACAACTTCCAGCTCTTCAACTGCGGTAAGGACGTTACTGCCCTTAACAATGTGCTCCCCGAGGAGATTCAAAACGCCAGCAATATGCTGGTCAACGAGGACGGTTCAGCCAAGGTCATGGGTAAGAGCATCCGTGCTGCCCTTGAGAAGGCTATTGCAGATGCCCAAGCTGCATTGGGCACAACGGGCGACAAAATGTTCGACGCCCTGAACGACCTCTTCGATGCCGAGGAGAACGTTGACGCTTCTGTGGAGCTCTTCGCAAAACTGGCCTCTGCCAACGACCGCCTGATGAAGGCTCTCGAGAATTATTCCGACTCACCCTTCTCTGATGAAGCATGGGGACTCTACGAGGAAATTGCTGACGGTCTTGGAGACAATCAGTACGAAAATGAAGACGTTGAAGGTCTGTTGAAGAGAGTCAACACCATGATGACCAAGCTGCGTCTGCCCGCTGACTATGAGAGCGCTACCAAGGACAGTCCCGTTGACTTCACTGTAGTTGTCAACAGCCCCGAATACCAGACTTCGGAGAACGATCCCACCGCTGAGGGATGGGAAGGCACTGAAGTCGGCACTAACGGCGATGCTCTCAATGCCGAGCTCTTCTCCAAGACTCCGTTCGACCACTACCAGGAGATTGCCGGTCTGCCCGAAGGTGCATACCGCGTCAGTGTGCAGGCATTCTACCGCTTCGGCGGCGACGGCCCTAAGCCTGACTATACAGCATACAACGAGGATCCCAGTGCCAACAACAACGCCAGCCTCTACACCACCACCGATGCCGGAACATGGACTAAGGTCCTGCCGCGCCTGTCTGAGTTTGTCAGCACTGATCACGCCAACGAGGATGGCTGGGCCGAAGTGGAAGATGGCAGCGGACTCTGGGTTCCCAACTCAATGGTTGCAGCAGGCACATTCTTCGATGAGCATATCGAGGACGAGGATGTGAAAAACACTGTCTTGGCTAAGCTCGGCAAGGACGGTGTGCTCCGCCTGGGCCTCAAGAAGGACGAGGGTACCGACAAAGACTGGTGTATCTTCGACAACTGGACACTTGAGTACCTCGGAACTGACACAAGCATCGTACCCGCTGCAGGCCAGAAGCCGGGTGATGTTAACGCTGACGGTGCCGTTGACGTGGCCGACATCTCGAACATCATCACCATCATGGCTGAAGGTGCAACCAACATGAAGGGTGACGTGAACGGTGACGGTGTGGTCGACGTGGCCGACATCTCGAGTGTCATCACCATCATGGCCGCTTCCGCAAGGGCTAAAGGCAAGTTCGTGGAGGAGTAAGCCGTAGGCATGATTTCCACAAACGCCGAAAGAACTTCACATGGGTTTGGAAAAACATCCATGACATAACAGGACAGAAGGGATCGGAGGCAAAAAGGCCTCCGACCCCCTCAGTCTTTTCTTTTATCTATGACCGATGGGGCAGCCAAGCCCTATAAAACCTTTTTAAGCATTACAGGGCCAATAAGCCCTGAAGAAAACCCCTGACGGCTCCCGCCGTCCACCGGAAATGAAAACAAGACAGCCCGCAAGAACACTTCAAGGGCTTCCACAATAACCGAAAACGATAAAAGCAACTTAAATACTAACACTATGAAGCAAAGAACAACCGCAACAAGGAAAAGACGGTGGGTGGCCCGTGCTGCCTGCGGTCTGCTTGTCTGTGCTACAGCGGTGGGCGTGCAGTCGTGTAAGGACGACGTGCTCACCGGACAGCCGGAATGGCTGGGAAACAGCATATACGAGCGGCTGCAGGAAGACGGCAACTACACCACAGTGCTGCGCCTCATCGACGACCTGGACCTCAAGGAGGTTCTCGGTCACACCGGCTCGAAGACCATCTTCGTCGCCGACGACGAGGCTTACAGGAAATGGTACGGCAACAACGACTGGGGAGTGAGTGGTTATGAGCAGCTCACCAAAGCACAGAAACGTCTGCTGCTTAACAACTCGATGGTGAACAACGCCTACCTCATCGAGCTGATGTCAAACGTCTCGGGCACACCGCCAAAGGAGGGCATGGCCATGCGCCGCGAGACCGCTACGAGCATCTACGACAGTGTCTACATCATGCCGGCGGCAGAGATGCCCAACACGGCGGGATGGGCCGAGCTGAAGGAAAAGGGACGCAGCGTACCCATCTTCAAGGATGCCACATCGGCAACCATGATACATTTCCTGCCAGCCTACATGGCCTACAACAACATCACAAGCGAAGACCTCGCCATCCTCACCAACGGACAGGCCACCTCGGCCAACGAGGCGTGGGTGAACGGGAAGAAGGTGGTGGAACGTGACATCACGTGCAAGAACGGATACATACAGAAGGTCGACGGAGTGATTGAAAGCTCGCCTAACATGGCCGAAATCATACGCCAGCATAAGGTGATGTCACGATGGAACGAGCTGCTCGACCGTTTCTCGGCACCTTACTACTATGCCAACGGCAGCCGTGAGTACAACCGAATAAACAACCGCGAGGACTCTGTCTACGTTCTGCGCTATTACAGCCGCCGCTCATACAACCCCAACAACGGCACAGTGGGACCGAACAGCGTCATGCCCGACATGCAGACACCGGTCAATGAGCTGCTCAGCTTCGACCCGGGATGGAACCACTACATGTATTCAAACACCATGGGCTACGACCTCCACTACGACGCGGGGGCAATGCTCGTGCCTACGGACGACGCCCTCGACAAATGGTGGAATGAAGCCGGACTTGACCTCCACCACGAGTACAAGGAGTGGGACTCGATACCCAACAAGATCCTCTCGAAGCTCATCAACGTGAACATGCTGCCTACGTTCTCGGAGAGCGTGCCCTCGAAGTTCGCCAGTGTGCTCAACGACGCAAAGGAACCACTCGGAATAACGGCAGCCGACGTGGACTCGTGCTTCATGGGATGCAACGGTGTGGTCTACCTCACAAACAAGGTGTTCACACCGGCAGAGTATGCATCGGTGACTTATCCCGCACTGGCCCACGAGTCGACAATGAACGTCATCTACTGGGTCATAGAGCAGCACAACTTCCTGCCCTATCTGCTCTCCATGGACTCGAAATACGCACTGCTGCTGCCTACCAACGAGGCAATGAAGTGGTATATCGACCCGTCATCGTACTGGCTCACCACTAACGTGAAAGACACTTTGGGCAACTCAACAGTGTACCAGTGGCCCCGTGTCTCGACATTCTACTACGACAAGTCGAAGACCGACGAGAGCGAGCGCGTGCAGGCATGGAGATACACTGCCACGGCCGACTCCCTGGGTAACATCGAGCTGGGAATCATCGCACAGTCGACAAACGTGGCACGAAGCATCGTGGACACACAGCTCAAAGACCTCATGGACCAGCTCATCATTGTCATACCCGACAAGACGAAGACCCTTGACGAGTATGTGGCCGAAGGCTACTCGCTCTTCAAGACCAAGGGCGGCACACTGCTGCGTGTCACAGCGGGAGAGGGAGGAAAGCTGGCCTTCGAGGGAGCATGGCAGATGGAGCACAACAACCGCAAGATACAAAGCACGGAGATGTTCATCAAAGCCAACGGACGCTCGTATGTCATCAACGACCAGCTGCCGATGGGAAGCCGCAAGTCGGTCTTCCAGACACTGCGCGAGCACGACGAGTATGCCGGGTTCCTCTCGCTCCTGCAGAGCAGCTACTGCTCGCTGCTGAAGCAGTCGCTGAAAGGCGGCTCAAACGTGACATACACGCCTTGTGGAAACAACAACTACAACCTGAGCCTCCTCGACAACTATAACTATACTGTATTCGTGCCAAAGACGGATGCCATAGAGAAACTGCAGGACGAAAAAATCCTGCCCAGCGCATACGAGCTGCTCGACACCAAGTCATTCAGCATCCTCGACAGTATCTGCCAGGCAGAGGGATGGTATCCCGAAGAGGCAACAAACCAGGAGAAGCAGACAATACGCAAAAAGGCACAGGCATGCCTCGAAAGCAT
The DNA here is from genome assembly GCA_905233425.1 of uncultured Prevotella sp. Classification (GTDB taxonomy): domain Bacteria; phylum Bacteroidota; class Bacteroidia; order Bacteroidales; family Bacteroidaceae; genus Prevotella. Next base: position 26,795 of record CAJOEC010000016.1, read on the forward strand.
CGTCTCCGACTTTGTGCGCTACCACGTCATGGACCGTTCCGTGGCAGTGGGAATGGCACCCGAGGCCAACGCCAGCAGCAACTATGAGTCGATGAAGCGTAACCCCGCGACAGGCCGATTCTTCCCGCTGCACGTTGTGTACGACAAGAATGGCATCACCGTCAAAGACGTGTTGAATAAAGAGCATAAAGTCGTAACCACAACGGGACTCTACAACAACATCTGCCGCGAGTACTGGTTTGAAAAGCTCGCCAACAACGTGGGCGACAAGCTCTTCATGGCCAGCGACGCTGTGGTACACCTCTTGCCCGATGAACTGAGATACGAGACCCTGCGCCCATGGCGGGAAGTAGTGGAAGAATACTTAAAGAACAATTAGGACTATGAGAAAGCTGAAATCCATAATATTGACGCTGGCACTGCTATTGGCGGTAACTGCCGGCGCACAGGACATAACGTCGGTCCACGGAACGGTGAGCGACGAAATGGGCGGCCTGATGGGAGCCACCGTGTGCGAGATCGACGGCACGGGGCGTATCATCAACTCGGCCGTCACCGACCTAAACGGTAATTTCACCATGAAGGTGAAAAACACCAAGGACAAGATACGCTTCAGCTATGTGGGCATGAGCACACAGACGCTGCCAATCAACAAGACAACCTACAACATCAGCATGAAGAGCGCCACGACGCTGAAGGAGGTGACCGTGAAGTCGAAGAAACGCGCACAGGGCAACGGACTGCCCATCCCGGAGCGCGAGCTGTCGTATGCCACGCAAACCATATCGATGAAAGAGTTCGAGGGTCTGGGCATCACCTCCGTCGACGAGGCACTCCAGGGACGTATCGCAGGTCTCGACATCATCGGAAACAGCGGTGACCTCGGCTCAGGCTCAACAATGCGTTTGCGCGGTGTCAGCTCTCTGTCGAGCCTCACCGACTCAAACCCCCTCATCGTGGTCGACGGAAACATACGTGAGGTGAACCTCGACAACTTCGACCTCGCAGGGGCCAACAACGAGAAATTCGCCGAACTGCTCAACATCAACCCCGAGGACATAGCGGAAATCCGCGTGCTGAAGGATGCTGCGTCGTGTGCCGTCTACGGCTCGCAGGGCGGTAACGGTGTCATCGAGCTGACAACAAAACGTGGTGTGAAGGGAAAGCCGAAGCTCACCTACACGCTGAAGCTCACTGGCACATACCAGCCAAAGGGCTATGACCTGCTCAACGGCGACGACTACACCATGATGCTCAAGGAGGCATACTTCAACCCCTCGCAGGACGACAACGCCTCGAACATCCCCGAAATCAGCTACCTTGGCCCGGAGTTCGCCGACTATCTGCAGTACCGCGACAACACCGACTGGCGCGATGCCGTCACACAGTGGGGTCTGCGACAGAACCACTACGTCACCATCTCGGGTGGCGGTGAGAAGGCTTCGTTCCGCATCGGCGGCGGTTTCGACAACGAGACGGGTACGATGATCAAGCAGAAGCTCAACCGATTCTCAACACGTGTGGCCCTCGACTACAATATTTCAGAGCGCATACGCGTGAGCACCAACTTCGCTCTCACCTACACAAAGAACAAAATGAACTACGACGGCCTGCTGGGTATCGCACAGAAGAAGATGCCAAACATGAGCATCTATGAGAAAAACCCGGACACAGGCTATGACACCGACGTGTACTACACCATGCCACGCACAGGGCCATACATCGGCTCGGAAGTGTTCAAGGACGACCAGCGAAACTATGTCAACCCTGTGGCTTCGGCAAATCTGGCCACCAACGACCGCCGGACATACGACATGAGTCCCGAACTCGTCATCCAGTACCGTCTGCTCGGACTGCAGGAAGACCAGCACCGCCTGGACTATCGTGGAAGCGTCTATATGAACATCTTCAACCAGTACGACGACAAGTTCTACCCATGGGAGCTGACACCCGTCTCCTACAACAGCGGTGTGAACATCAGTTATAATGGCTCGTCGAAAAGCGTGTCGTTCAACACCAAGCAGCAGCTCACTTTCACCCCTGCTTTCACCAACAAAGACCACCAGGCCATGTTCATGGGTAAATTCGAGCTTACCAGCGGATCGAGCAACGGACAGAGCACCGAGGCAAACGGACTGGCAACCGGAGTGAAGGACCCGTCGGCCGGCGGCCTTAACCAGAAGCCGAACTCATGGTACAACCAGTGGCGCTCGATGTACTACACATTCTCGGCACACTATGCCTACAAGGAACGCTACGTCGCCGACTTCACTGTGCGTGTCGACGGAACAACGAAGTTCGGCCCGGGCAATCGTTGGGGATACTTCCCCTCGGTGTCGCTGAAATGGATTGTCAGCGACGAGCCGTGGATGCAGAAACTGAAACCAGTGCTCTCAATGTTTGCCGTACGTCCGGGATGGGCACTTGGCGGTAACCAGCCCAACCAGAACTACCTCTACACCTCGAAATACGGCTCGGCAGACCGCTATATCGACATGAATGCCATGGCACCGCTCAACATACGACTCACTGACCTGAGATGGCAGAAGAAGTCGGAGTTCAACGGGGGTATCGACCTGGCTTTCCTCGACGACAAGCTGAAACTTACCATCGAGGGCTATTACTCAACCATCACCGACATGCTTATGGCCAACTACCGCATACCTTCCAATGCCGGTTTCACCACAGTGCCTTACCGCAACTCGGGTAAGATGCGCAACATGGGTTGGGAGTTCCACATCTCTACAAACAGGTTCATACAGAAAGGTAAGTTCTATATGGACATGAACGTGAACTTCGGTAACAACCGCAATGAGATCATCGAGATGGACGAGTACGTGCTCAACAACCTCAACTCAACCTACGGCTATGAGAACGGAGAGTGGCTGCGCCGCGTCCAGCTGCACAATCCCTTCGGTGCCATCTATGGCTTCAAGTTCAAGGGCGTGTTCACACACAACTATACCACTTTCGTCAATCTGCACCTCAGCGACGAGGAGTTCCTGCAGTTCACACAGGGCACACTGCCCGACGAGTGGTATGCGGAGCACGGATGGGAGAAACGTCCCTACACTGCCCCAGTGGCAGTCAATGCCGATGGCAAGCTCGTACGCGATGGTAACACCGGCGACCCCGTCCGTCTGATGTACAACTACACCAACGACGCGACCGGCAAGAACTACCGCTTCAACGGCGGTGACGCCATCTACGAGGATGCCAACCACGATGGACAGATCAACGCCCTCGACATCTGCTACCTCGGCTCGTCGCTGCCAAAGCTCACCGGCGGTTTCGGATTCACATTCAACTACGGCGAGTGGCGCCTGTCTACGCAGTTCACCTACCGTGTGGGCAACAAGATCCTGAACCTGGCCCGTCTCGACCTCGAATCGATGATTTACAACGACAACCAGGCACAGGCCGTGAACTACCGCTGGCGCAAGGAAGGCGACGTGACATCAGTGCCACGTGCCATGCACGGGAAGAACTCGGCTTACAACTCGCTCGTCAGCGACCGCTACGTGGAGGACGGCTCATACCTCCGCATGAGCTATGCACAGCTGTCGTATGCCATCAAGAAGAAGTACCTCACATGGATTGGACTGAACCGCATTTCCATGTATGCTTCTATCAACAACCCCTTCGTCATCACGAAATACTCAGGCGTAGACCCCGATATTGCCCAGGGCGGATATGACCCGGCAATCGACCGGGCGCAGACACCACGCTCAAGGAGCTACACGCTGGGTATCACGGTCGATTTCTAAAGACCTGCCCCCAGACCCTCTCCATGAGGGAATGGGAGTGGATACTTTCAAGTCAGGAAAAGAGTATAAATTAATATATTCAATTATGAAAGCTATATTAAACAAATTGCAAAACCATATACTTCCCTCCCTCGCAGGGAGGGGCTGGGGGATGGGTCTGCTGGCAGTAGCAGCCCTAACCTCCTGCTCCGACTTCCTTGAGATTCCCTCGCGCAGCGAAATCATCCTCGAGGAATTCTGGAATGAGAAGGCCGACGTGGACAACATCGTCGCAGGATGCTATTCACGCATGGAGTCCGACGATGTCATCCGGAGAATGATTGTATGGGGCGAAGGACGCACCGACAATGTCGGGGCGGGCATCAATATCGACAGGGATGCAAGCCTTGAGAACGTCATCAAGGAGAACATCACCACGAAGAACGCCTACACTGGATGGGACGGCTTCTACAGCGTCATCAACCGCTGCAACACCGTGCTCAAATATGCGCCGGGAGTGGCAGAGAGTGACCCGGGATACACACAGAGCGAGTTGAAGGCAACGATTGCCGAGGTGTCGGCACTTCGCGACCTCTGCTATTTCTATCTCATACGCACTTTCCGCGACGTGCCATTCTCTTTTGAGGCTTACACCGACGACGACCAGACGTTTGACCTGCCTCCAACACCTTTTGAGACTGTACTCGACAGCCTCGTACAGGACTTGGAAAATGTGCAGGGGAATGCCATCAAGCGCTATCCCACAACGAAGCCAGAGTACCAGACTGGCAGGATAACACGATGCGCCATCTGGGCAATGCTCTGCGAGATGTACCTCTGGAAGGGCGACTATGAAAACTGCATAAAGTATGCCGACCTCGTCATTGAGGACAAGAAGGACCAGGCCAAGGAGCAGAACAAAGTGTCGTTCGGACAGGCCACAGACCAGCGTCTCATGGGCTATCCACTTGAGAGCAACTCTACCTACAGCACTTCCTACGGTGATTACTATCAAACCATTTTCATCAATGGAAACAGCAAAGAGACAATCTTTGAACTGCAGTTCGACGAACAACAGGCTGGTCAGACCATGCTTGGCAACAGTGCAGTGGGACTGTTGTACGGAAACTCTACGGTGACGAAAGGATACCTCGCCCCGTCGTCAACAGTGCTCAGCGATGCCTCCAAGACATCGGGCAGAGTCATCTATGCCGACGCCAACTACTACTCTGACGGTCGTATCTACTATAACAGCAACAACGAGAGTGAAGCCATTTCGAAATACGTGCACAGGTCGGTGTCGATAAAGAACGACGCAACACACGACAAAGCACCCACGGTGACATACGGAAGCAAGTTCGGCTATGCAAAAATCAACAACGTAGACCACTACTACTGTTCAGCACCATGGATCATCTATCGTCTGCCCGACATCATGCTGCTCAAAGCCGAGGCCATCTGCCAGAAACTGCGCGAAGGCTCTGAACCCGATGACGTGGCATATAATGAGCCACTACTCAACGAAGCCTTCGAGTTGGTAAAGGTCGTGAACAACAGAAGCGTGTGCCAGCAAACCTCTGAAATGACCGACGTACTGCAAATCAGGAATTACAAGACCAAGGAAAGCATGGAGAATCTGGTGCTCGCTGAAAGGCAGAGGGAGATGATGTTTGAAGGAAAAAGATGGTTCGACCTTGTACGGCGCTCCTTGCGCGACAACAGCACCGACGTACTCGTAACGGCCATGCAGAGGCGCGCAGGAACAAACTCGCAATACGTCCAGAATTTCTTCGGCAGCCCTACCACGGGAATGTACGCCATCTTCTGGCCCTACAACGACGAAGAGACTAAGGTGAACCTCAATCTTGCCAAAGCGCAGAACCCGGCGTTCAGCTCCGGAGAAAGCAACATCTCGAAATAAAGGCAGACCCTCCCCCTTACCCCTCCCTGGAGGAAGGGGAGTGGTTACCCTCAAATCTCAATTCTCAAATCTCAAATTTCTAATATATTATGAAGACAATAATTGAAAAGATAAGGAGAAGTTTCCGCTTCATTATGTATATACTCCTCCCCCTCGCAGGGGGAGGCTGGGTGGGGGTCTCCTGCTCCGACGAGCCCGACAGCGAGTACTTCTACACCTTCAATGGCGAGTTGATGAGCGACTACCTGAATAACAGGCCGGACTTCAGCAGCTTTAAGACCATAGTGGAGCGTGCCGGATTGATGGACTTGCTCGCAACTTACGGACACTATACATGCTTCGTGCCAAACAACGATGCCGTGGATGTCTACCTCCATGAGCATGGCAAGAACAGTATCAGCGACCTCTCAGATGCCGATTGCGACACAATCGCACGAACACACCTCATCGCCAACATGTACTCGACCTTCGAGATGCTCCCAAGCGGAACATCGACTGAAGATGCCAGCTTCACGCTGCCTACGCCGAACTTGCTCGGACGATACATCACTACTTCGGCCGCTGAGATAAACGACCAGCCAGTGGTGAAACTCGAAGGTACGGCATATATCTACTACGAGCACCAGAACGACACCGTGGAGAACGGAATCATGCAGCCCATTAACATGGTCATTGAGAAGTCGAACAGCTACATCGCTGACATAGTGCGCGACAACAAGAAGATCAGCTTGTTCTACGAGGCTCTGCAGAGAACGGGAGTCTATGACGACATCCTGCTCGTGGCCGACCCGGAATGGGATTCCAAGGCATATCCGAAATACTATTACAGGAGTCACACCTGGAGTGAGGTGGGATGGGTGCCCGACACCAAGAAATATGGCTACACACTGTTCATCGAACCCGATTCGGTCTACTTGGCCAAATTCAGGGAGAACAACATCGACACCATCCAAGGCAGACTGCACGCACTCTATGACCTGGCCTGTAAGATCTACGACCCGGTGTATCCCGATGATGTCAGCGAACCAGGGCACTCATTCGAGAACCTCACCGACAGCGTGAACCCCCTGCGGCGCTTCGTACAGTACCACATCCTGAACCGCTCCGTGCCAAGTGCCGACAAGCTCACTGCCCCGGTGATGAACAAGACCAACGAGGCATTCGGATTCGACACAAAGGTGGTGAACCCCGAAGACTGGTACCAGACGATGCTGCCACACACGCTGATGAAGTTCGAGCAGCTCACTGTCGACCTCGACGAGAAAGGCAACGACTGCCGTGGAGCCGATGCCAGTCTTGTGGGTGAGCGTTTCATCAACCGCCGATATGCGTCACCGGCATTCACCGTCCGAGGCGCGTGGATAGACTCCAGAGTGGAAAAAGAGAACGAGCATGATGCCGTCAACGGACACTATTTCTATGTCGACGACATTGTGGCCTTCAGCTATGAGACACAGCAGGTGGTGCAGAACGCACGCATCAGAATGGACTTCAGCAGCATCTTCCCCGAGGTGATGACAAACAGTCTGCGCCAGAACGGAGACCCATTCAGCGACGACAGCAATAGCACCCCCGACGACTCGTCGACGCCGAAAAACGGGCGTAATTTCTATTTCCCGCTCGGTTACCTCGACGGTGTCACGTTCACCAACTGCTACTGCGTGTTGCGCCGTCCGCACACCAATTTCTGGTCGTGGCAGGGCGACGAGTGGAACCTATTCGGCGACTACGACTTCACATTCCGCATTCCGCCTGTGCCTTACACCGGCGAATGGCAGCTGCGTTTAGGATTCTGCGCCATCGAGACGAGAGGTGTCATGCAGGTCTATTTCGACGGGGTTCCTCAGGGCATACCTCTTGACATGACAAAGTTCCTCAACTCAGAACTGTACATCGGCGACCGTTTCACCACCGACGAGACGAAGGGCGACTACAACAAGAAGTCCGACGAGGAGAAAGCATCGGAGCAGAAACTGCTGCGCAACCTCGGAGCATACCGCGACGGTAAATCGCAGTACCACTTCAACCCCTCCGACGGCGGAAAGAACTTCTTCATCGGAAATGAGCGCACATACCGCCGAATACTCTGCCAGACAACCATCGATGCCACAAAGGACCACTATCTGCGTTTCCGCGTGGCCTCCGACGGTAAGCAGGGAAACAACAACGAGTTCATGCTCGACTTCTTCGAGATGGTGCCTAAGAGCGTCTATGCCGTCGATGGCGACGGGGATATCGAGGACGACCTCTAAATAGTTTATTGTTTACAGTTAATAGTTTATAGTTATGATTACAAAAAGCATATATAGATTTACCCGTACTTGTCTGGTGTTCTGCGGCATCGCCGCAGCCCTCACGGCCTGTACCGACACCTGGGACGACCACTACGAGGGAACCATCGCAGGAGCGAATGAGGGGTCGCTTTGGCAGGCTATCAAGCAGGATGCCAGCCTCAGCAATTTCGCAAGCGTCATCGAGGCCACGGGCTACAACCTGTCGTTGGGCAGCAGCCAGGTCTTCACAGTGTTCGCTCCCACAAACGACAAGTTCTCAAAGGAAGATGCCGACCAACTCATCGCCCAGTACAAGAAAGAGAAAGAGACTGTCAGCGACGATGACAACTCCGTAGTCAAGGAGTTCGTGAAAAACCACATCGCACTCTACAACTATTCTGTGTCATCGCTCACAGACAACGACATTACACTCATGAACGGCAAGTATGCCAGGCTGAAGAGCGGGGCAATTGACAACGCAACATTCCTGACATACAACGAGGTCTACGATAACGGCGTGCTCTACACACTGGCCACACCGGTCAAATTCAATGCCAACATCTTCGAGCAGCTGCGCAAGGACTCCGAGCTGGACAGCGTCCGCTCGTTCCTCTATAACCCCTACTTCTACCGTAAGGAGTTCGACGCTGAGAGTAGTATCGAAGGAGGTCTCAACGAGTTGGGACAGACTGTTTACCTCGATTCAGTATGGCGCCAGAAGAACGTGCTCTACTCCTACATCGGACGCATTGCCTCAGAAGACAGCACACTTTGGATGACGGCACCTGTAAACGAACAGTGGGACAGCCTTGTAAACCAATACACACCCTATTTCCAGTATTCCAAGGACGTTGCCGACCTGCTCACGCAAGGAACTCGCGACTCGCTGCTCTACATAGCACCACGATTGGCAATCTTGCGGGGAACAGTGTTCAGCCAAACCGTCAACAAGGATGTGTTCTCACGCAAGGCCACCTCACCGTTAGACTCAGTGTTCTCAGTCAACGCTCCAACCAACTACAACGACCGCAGTTTCTACTGGGGAACAAATTTCAACTACTACCAGTATTTCGGACCCTTAGTGTCAGGCACTGGAATACTTTCCGAACCCGACAGTATTCCCTGTAGCAACGGTCTGCTGATGAAGTCGCGCAAGTGGAAGATTGACGGGCTGCAGTCGTTCAACCAGTGGATTGTCATCGAGGCAGAAGGCTCCAACTCCGTGGAGATAGAGAAATATGCCGCAAAGGTTACCGAAAAAGACGGAAAGAAGGACACAACATGGGCCGCCACCGCCAACGCAAACTACCTCTCGGTGGACAATGACAAGTACAGGGGCAAGGTGTGGGACAACCGCTTCGTGACGTTCTACCCCAACGACCAAGACCCGGTCATCAATTTCAACATCTCTGGAGTGCTCTCGAACATGGGTTACGACATCTACCTCGTCACCGTGCCAGCAGAGGCTGCCGACAGCACCGCCGAGAGTCTTAAGACACGTTTCAATGCCTACATTCAGTGGACTGACGCCGATGGCAAGGAAATGTCGCAGCAGGTGCCCAAGAAGGCCGCTCTTGAGACAGATGGCAACAAGGTGCAGTATCTGTTGCTTGCCGAGGACTTCAAGTTCCCCGTTTGCACTTACGGCATCAAAGAGTCGAAACCCTCCATCAAGCTCAGGCTCGTGAGCCAGGTGCTGCAGTCAATGATCAACCGCGGCACTCACTCCAAGGAAATGAACATCGACTGTCTGCTGCTCGTGCCCCACGGTACGTTGCAACTTGTCGATAATCTTGGCGAATTCATTTCACCTGAGATGGAGGGGCTTCCTGGAGTCCTGATGTACCCGCATGGCGACAATCTCAAGTATTTTTATATGCTCCGATAGTATTCATCTCCAAACACTAATGATATCATGTATATGAAACGATATATCTTATTTGGACTAACCATGCTGCTGTCGTTCCCGCTGACAGTTGTGGCGCAGGACGACAACGACGACGAGGAAGAGGGCACCGAGACAGCGGTGAGAGCCTTCATCCCCAAGCAGCATCAGTATGAGACACGTACCGTCAAGGGCATTGTCCTCGATGCGACGACAAAAGAACCCATAGCCGGCGCCATTGTCCGCGCAGCGGAAATCGACGGCTACAGCGTGCTATCCGAAGACGACGGAAAATACGAGCTGAAAGTGCCTCTCTTCGCCACGTCGCTCTTCGTCACCACGCCCGACTACAACCCCGTGCGCATAGGCCTGGCCAAAGGCGAGGACCAGAAGCCGGCTGTGCTCTATCCGACGACGTTCACCCAGGAGTACCTGCCGGTGACCAACGTCAGGGCCGATGTCAGCAGTTCCGACTTCAAATACACGTCGGCCATCAACATCAAGGACGAGGTGCAGCAGCAGTTCGGCGCTAATGTCTACACCACCACCCACAACGGCACTCCAGGCATAGGCTCCGTGATGTACATTCAGGGTCTCAACTCCCTCAATGTCAATGCCCAGCCTCTGGTTGTCGTCGACGGTGTCATCATCGACCAGCAGTATGGTCGCCCATTGCTCCACGACGGATTCTACAACGACCTGCTCTCTAACATCAATCCCGCCGACATCGAGAACGTCACCGTGCTGCGAAACGGGACGGCACTCTACGGCTCGAAGGGAGCAAACGGCGTGATACTCATCCAGACACGGCGCAACAAGTCAATGGCGACACGAATCACTGCCAACCTCTCGGCGGGCGTGACTTTCGAGCCGAAGTACATCTCAGTGATGAATGCCGACGAGTATCGTGGCTACGCTTCCGAGATGCTACGCACAACAAACACCACACTGCAGAAATTCAATTTCCTCAAAGAGAACCAGTATCTCGACAACGGTGAGCGCAACTACTACTACGACCTCTACCACCAGAACACCGACTGGAAAGAGTATGTCTACCGCACGGCCTTCACCCAGAACTACGGCATCAACGTCGAGGGTGGTGACGACGTGGCAAACTACAACCTCTCCGTGGGCTACACCAATGCAAAGAGCACTTTGAAGGAGAACGACATGGACCGTCTCAACGTGAGGTTCAACACCGACATCCAGCTGCTCAAGCAGCTCAGTGTCCGCTTCGACGCTTCATTCTCGAACCTCACACGAGACCTGCGCGACGACGGTGCCCCCGACACCTACGACCAGGGAACGCCCACCAGCCCCGCATTCCTCGCCTACGTCAAGAGCCCGTTCCTCAGCCCCTACAGCTACGGACGCGGACGCTTCTCCACCGACCATTGGGAGATAAACAAGGAGGACTACCTCAACGACGCCATGATCCGCTACTCGTCCTACAACTGGCGGCTTGGCAACCCCGCAGCCATCCTCGAATACTCTGAGGCTGAGAACAAGAACCGTTTCGAGAACTCGATGCTCAACCTAACAGTCACGCCTAAGTTCCAGTTCAACGCCAACCTCTCGCTGTCGGAGCATTTCAGCTACAACCTTGTGAACACCAGCGAGATGTACTACATCCCCATCAACGGCACGCCCGACTACTACGTGGCCTCCATCGGCGCCACACGTACCAACGAGGTGCGCTCATTGGCATCGAAGCAGAACTCTGTGCAGAGCGACACCCGTATAGACTGGCACAACCGCTACGGCGCACACTTCGTCCACGCCTTCGCAGGAGCACGCATCAACTGGGAGAGTTTCACCAGCGACTCGCAGGTGGGCTACAACACCGGTTCCGACAAGACCCCGTTCCTCAGCGGTTCGCTGCAGAATGTCGACGTGGTCGGTGTTGATGAGAGCTGGAACTCGATAGCATGGTACGCACAGGCCGAATACAACTACCTCAGCCGCTACTACCTCCAGGCCAACCTCACCATGGACGGCTCGTCGCGCTTCGGTAGAGACGCCGGCAGCGTCCACATGTTCGATGCCGCGTGGGCACTCTTCCCCAGCGTGCAGGCAGCGTGGGTCATCAGCAATGAGCCGTGGTTCTCTACTGTCAAGGCCATCGACTATCTCCGTCTGTCGGCCGGATTCGACGTCAGCGGAAATGACGACATCGACTACTACGCCGCAAGCTCGTATTTCCGTGCCACGCAGTTCCTCCATGCCGTGTCGAGCCTCTCTTTCGGCGGCATTGGCAACACCAAGATACAGTGGGAGACCACACGCCGCTTCAATGTCGGGCTTGAAGGCTCGCTCCTCAACAACCGCATCGGGCTGAGCGCAAACTTCTTCCACTCAACAACCGACAACCTGCTCACCATGCAGAACCTCGGATTCCTCTCAGGACTCGACCAGAACTGGAGCAACGGCGGCAAGCTGGAGAACACCGGCTACGACATCACCGCCCGCTTCAAGATCCTCGCCCTAAAGGACTGGCAGTGGCAGTTGGGCGCCAGCTTAGGCCACTACAAGAACAAGATCAAGGAACTACCCGACGGAGCACAGTACGTCGACAACGAGGTCTACGGAGCAACCATACGCACACAGGTGGGCGAGGCCGCCAACCTCTTCTACGGATGGAAGACCAACGGCGTGTTCAGCACTGCCGAGGAGGCCGCTGCCGCCAATCTCTATGTCCTGGCCGACAATGGTGTCGACCACCTCACATTCGAGGGCGGCGACATGCGCTTCGTCGACTTCGACGGCAACGGCGAGATTAACGAGGCCGACCGCACCGTAATCGGCGACCCCAACCCCGACATCTATGGTAACATCTTCACAACGGTGGCATGGAAGCGGCTGAAGCTCGACGTGCGCTTCAACTACTCCTTGGGCAACGACGTGTTCAACTACATGCGCCAGCAGTTAGAGAGCGGCTCACGCTTCATGAACCAGTCGACGGCCATGAACCGCCGCTGGCAGGCAGAGGGACAGCAGACCGACATACCCCACATCACATTCCAGGATCCTTTAGGCAACTCGCGCTTCAGCGACCGGTGGATTGAGGACGGCAGCTACCTCAAGCTCAAATGCGTGACACTCTCCTACGACCTCCCACTAAAGTCGGAGTTCATACAGGGACTGCAGATATGGCTCCAGGGCAACAACCTGCTGACATTCTCAAAGTACCTAGGCGCCGACCCCGAACAGAGCAGCATAGGATCTGTCATCGGTCATGGCATCGACCTCGGACGTCTGCCCATGAGCCGCAACATAGTTGCTGGAGTGAAAATCAATCTGTAGTTAATAGTTTATAGTTAATAGTTTATAGTTATGATTACCAAGATAAACAAATTCCTCATTGGCTGTCTGGTAGGCTGCGGCATTGCCGCAACAACGACCTCCTGCTCCGACTTCTTCGAACAGGAGTCCGACCATGTGGTATATGCCGAAAAAGACCACCTCACCAACTGGCCCGACACCGTCTACAGCGTCATGGGCATCCTCAACAAGCTGCAGGCCATTGCCGACCGCACAATACTCCTCGGAGAGGTGCGTGGAGACCTTGTGGAACTCACCGACAAAGCGTCTAAGGACTTGCGCGAACTGGCCACGTTCTCTGTTGACGACGAGAACCAGTACAACCAGCCACGCGACTACTACGACATCATCAACAACTGCAACTATTTCATAGAGCATGCCGACACAGCCCTGAAGAGCAACCGAAACGAGTACATCTTCATGAAGGAGTACTGCGCCGTGAAGAGCATACGCGCCTGGACATACCTACAGTTGGTGCTCAACTATGGCAGTGTGCCGTTCATCACCAAGCCCATACTCACAAAGGAGGAGTCGGAGATGGAATACCAGCGCTACGACCTCGCGCAGGTGTGCCAGTTCTTCATCGACGACCTCGCGTCCATACCACGCGAGTTCGAGAATGTCTACCCCGACTATGGCGACAACGTGCGCTCAAACCACTCCCACCATTTCTTCTTCCCAGTGAACATCGTGCGCGGTGACCTCTACCTCTGGCTCGGAAGCACCATGGGACGTGAGGCAGGAAAGCCAATGTTCGAGAAAGCGGCAAAGGCATACTACACCTACATCAACGAGCGCAACACCAACAGCTACTATGCCACGGGACTCAATTTCGTAATGTGGGCCGCAGGAACAACATCGTGGCAGAGACCTTATGACAACTATACGGCGCAATTCATGACCGAGTCGTACAACACTCAGAGCGAGCTCATCACCATGATTCCCGGCGACTCCATTCCCGCCGAGGGCTACTACAGCCAGCTGCGAAACCTCTTCAACTCGTCAAAGGATAACGACTATCAGGCGAGCATCGTCCCGTCGAGGCGACTGCAGGAAATCTCAGAGTCGCAGGTCAACTGTGTTGTCACCAACAACCCCAACGTGGCCACATACGCCCCCGACAATCTTTCCGAGCACAAGACAGGCGACCTCCGCCTGTGGTCGATATTGTACGAGGGATTCATGAACGACGACATCCTCGGACGAGTGGAGCTGCAGTACATCTATAAGTACACAACTCGCAACGTCCACATCTACCGCCGCACCCTCATCTACCTCCGCCTCGCCGAGGCCCTCAACCTCGCAGGGCAGCCGCTGCTGGCATACAAAATCCTGGAGCGCGGACTCAACAATGAGGTCATTGAGCAGGAGGTCATGCCTTTGCTCAGCGAGGAAGACTCCACATGGGTGGCAAACAACATCAGCTTCAACACCAATCTCTACGAAATTCTCGAGTCTGCCCATCTTGTTTCCGGCGGAACATGCAACACCCTTGGCCTGCATACCCGAGGCTCAGGCTATTCGCCCATGAACGAATACTACGACCTGTCATACGAGTATCGTCTGCCCTACAGGTTCAACGAAGCCGACAGCACCTACACTTTCGACTCGGCGCTTTATGAGGAGATAAAGAAAACACAAATGGCAGAGGTCGACAGCCTTATCCTCAACGAGGAGGCACTCGAATTCTCATTCGAGGGCTACCGCTACTACGACCTCATGCGCTTCGCCATGCGCAGCGACAACCCCGGGCAGTTCCTCACCGAGCGTGTCAACAAGCGCCGCGGAAAGGACAGCAGCGAGGGCGTGGACCTCACAAACAGCCAGAGATGGTATCTGCGCTGGGGCAATGGCAAAATAGGATACTAATACGTCTGGCAACAGGCAAGTGAATGCCGGGCAAAACCACCATCGATGGTTTTGCCCGGCTTTTTTTTATGCAAAGTTTTGGCCGTTACGGAAGAAATGCTTAACTTTGTCCCCACAAAACGATAATTTCAGAGTCATGGGTATCTTTATTGACAAGGGGAACTCGGCATTCCGCC
Source organism: uncultured Prevotella sp. (assembly GCA_905233425.1). Taxonomy (GTDB): domain Bacteria; phylum Bacteroidota; class Bacteroidia; order Bacteroidales; family Bacteroidaceae; genus Prevotella. The sequence continues at coordinate 41,986 of CAJOEC010000016.1, forward strand.
AGAGCCGCAACAGTGAGTACATAGATAAGTCGGGGCTTATCGCAATAGTCAACAAGACGCTCTTCACCGAGCAAAAATTCTCGTGTGTGACGCGCAGCCGCCGCTTCGGCAAGTCGATGGCGGTAAAGATGCTTGCAGCCTACTACGACCGCTCGTGCGATTCGCGTCCGCTCTTTGCCGACCTGCAGATAGCCAGTGACCCGACGTTTGAGGAGCATCTGAACAAGTATCCCGTGGTATATCTCGACCTGTCGTCGTTCTCAAGGATGCTGGACAAGGGCAACGTCGTGGACATCATAGAGAAGGAGCTCATAAAGGACATACGCACGGCCTATCCAAAAGTGCCGGTGCCTAAAGGTGGCAACCTGATGAAGTATCTCCTCCGCATCCACGCCGCCACGGGCGACACCTTCATCTTCATCATCGACGAGTGGGACACTATTCTGAGGGAGTGTGCCCAGAACCCGAAACTTCCCGACCAAACCGACTCATACGTGAACTGGCTGCGCAGCATGTTCAAGGACGTGCTGGGCATGGAGGTCTTCGCCGGGGTCTACATGACGGGAATACTACCCATAAAGAAGTACAACACGCAGTCAGCGATGAACAATTTCGAGGAGTATTCGATGGTGGAGCCTGGCGACATGGGTGCCCTCTTCGGTTTCACCAAGGAGGAGGTACAGGCCCTTGCCGCGAAGCACGGCATGGACTTCGACGAGCTTGAGAAGTGGTACGACGGCTACCAGATAGGCCCTCAGCCGTCAATGTTCAACCCCAGTTCAGTAATGAAAGCCGTCACACGTGGCCGCTGCCGCAGCTTCTGGGCCAGCACGGGTGCCTTCGACAGTGTCGTCGGCTATATCAACATGAACTACGACGGTCTGAAAGAAGACATCATCGAGATGCTCGCCGGAGGGCGGGCGAAAGTTGATCCCACAGGATTCCAGAACGACATGGCCGACGTTAAGAGCCGCGACGACGTGCTCACCGTGCTCATTCACTTAGGCTACCTGAGTTACGACTGGCGGCGCGACGAGTGCTTCATCCCCAACCGTGAGGTAGCGGGCGAGATGGTGAACGCCGTGAAGAGTGTCCGCTGGACTGTCATCGCCAACGCCCTGCAGCAGTCGGAAAGGCTGCTCGAGGCCACCCTGCGCGGCGACGGGAAGATGGTCGCACGCATGGTGGCCGATGCCCACATCGAGAACGCCAGCATCATCAAGTACAGCGGCGAGAACTCCATGGCCTGCGTGCTTGCCATTGCCTACTATTACGCCCACGGCGACTATATCTTCCATCGTGAGTACCAGACGGGCACAGGCTTTGCCGACCTCGTGCTAATTCCCCGAAAGAACACCACGACGCCGGCCATCATCGTCGAGATGAAATACAACGACACCGTAGGTACCGCCGTCGACCAGATTCACGACCGACAGTACCCACAGAAAGTCGCCGAGTACACAGGTGACATCGTCCTTGTGGCCATCAGCTACGATAAGAAGACCAAGGAGCACCAGTGCCTCATAGAGACCTGGAAGAAGTGACACCTTCTTCTACTTTATACACGCTACATCTCCCTGAAATTGCGGCTGTGGAAATACAGCCTTTCGTTGTATGACATGGCTCCTGTGAGCACATTTTCGTAGTAATGGTCGGCTGTGTTGTAAAGGGCCTTGGTATGGAGTATGGCATATAACACTACGAAGGCCATCATGAGGCGGCGGTTGTCGGTGTAGTAGAGGCACCGCATGATGTCGAGCCACACTATCCAGTAGCCGAAGACGAAGAGGAAACTGAACCTCTGAGACAACACATCATACTGGCTGAAGAAGAAGAACACCGCAATATACAGGAACACACCGTTGACAATGACACCACTACCATGGTGCAGCTCTTTTAGCTTGTCGTGGTAGAGGATGATTAGCGTCCCGGTGAACAGCCTTTCCATGTAGCCGAGCGTGAACACCGAGAGGCTTTGTGTGGTCTTGCCAGTGTAAACGTCGGCCTTTATTGCCGCCTCGCCGCTGAGGCCGATCATTTCAAGAAGTGTGTCGACAACCGAGAATCGCATGATGAACGCGGCGTTGATGACAACGAACACGGCAAGGTAGACCCAGCGGCTGGGGAAGAGGTGGAGGAAGAAATAGAGCGGGAAATAGACCAGTGTCGACACATGGAACGACGCTGACAGCAGACATATCAGTACGAATTGCAGTGGCTTGCGCTGCTCTATGTAGGGTATGGCAAGGAGGAAAATGCTTATGGCCAGCGAGTTGCGCATCAGGTTGCATATTATGCCGATGCCGCCGAAGGCCAACATGACCATGAGGCTGATGGCCACGTTGTCGGTGTAGCGACGCATGAAGCTGTAGACACAAGCCAGGATTATACACACCACTACGAACTGGAAGAAGATGAAGTTGTGGCCGGAGATTGTGCCGCAGAAGGCAGTCAGAAGCGCGAAACCCGGCTCCATGCCCCATTCGCCCGGTATAAAGAAATTGAACACCTCCGACCACTCCAAGCTGACGTAGTAGGGATAGTAGTTCATCCAGTCGGTGAGCACGAATCCGCGCAAGCCGAAGAATACGACGAATAATGCCAGCGATGCCACGTCGAGATAGACTTTCTGCTGTCCGTCGGTGCAGCGGCTGCGCAGATAACCCAGCACCGCGTACAGGCAGATTAACATGATGTAGGGCACACAATATGGCATGGCGCTATCTTTTGGAGTTAGCGGGAGTTAATGGGAGTTAGTGGAAGTTAGAGGGAGTTAGTGGAAGTTAGCGGGAGTTAATGGGAGTTACAGGGCGTTGAGCACTTGCTCCTTTATTTGCTCGAGTTCGTCCTTCATCTGCACAACGATGTTCTGCATCTCGGCCAGATTCGACTTCGAGCCGGTGGTGTTTATCTCACGTCCCATCTCCTGGGCTATGAATCCCAGCTTCTTCCCCTGCCCGTGCCCGACGGCCATGGTGTCACGGAAATAGCGCAGATGGTTTGCCAGACGCTGTTTCTCCTCGCTAATGTCGAGCTTCTCTATGTAGTATATCAGCTCCTGCTCCAAGCGGTTCTTGTCGTAGTCCACTCCCGGAATCTGCAGCAGCCCCTCAACGATGCGCTGGCGTATTTTCTCTACGCGCAGTCTCTCGTAAGGCTCAATCTCGGCCATGAGGCGCTCTATGTTGTCTATCTTCTCTGCGAATTTCTTCTGCAGAGCCGCCCCCTCCTGCTTGCGGAATGCCACAAGGGCGTCGATGGCATTGGCGACGGCCTTGCCGGCAGCCTCCCACTCCTCGTCGGTGAGCACTTCCTGCTCGGTGCGGGTGAGAACGTCGGGCATACGCGTGAGAGTGTACATCCAGTCCTCTGGCTCGGGAATGCCGGTGCGCCGTGAGATGTCCTTCAGCTGGTGGTAGTAGTTCTCCACCAGTGCGGCGTTCACCGGTGTCGGGTCCACGCCCGTGTCTTTTTCTATCCACAGGGCGAAGTCCACCTTTCCACGTTCCAGACGTGTGGAGATCATCTGGCGTATCTCCATCTCCTTCTCGCGGTAAAGTGGGGCGATGCGTGTGAGCAGGTCGAGCTGCTTTGAGTTGAGCGACTTAATCTCGGCGTTGATTTTCTTGTCCTTGTAGACCACGACAGCCTTGCCGTAGCCCGTCATAGATTGTATCATAAGAGTGTTGAGTGTTGAGAGTTGAGTGTTTAGTGTTGAGAGTTTAGAGTTGAGAGTTGAGAGTTGAGAGTTGAGAGTTGAGTGTTGAGTGTTTAGAGTTTAGAGTTCAAAAAATGTCGTTTTTCGCTTTTCGCTTGCAAAGTTACACCTTTTTTCCGACACTAAGTCCGGGTGTTTGCAAAAAATACCTAAAAAGTTTCACCATGCTAAAACTTTATTGTAATTTTGCAAGTTGAAACAATCGAAAAGAGTAGTATTGGCATAAAGACATAAAAGGACACAGACATAATTCATGGAAGAGAAACAGCGAACATTTGAGATACGCACGGGCTGCGGTCGCGGCCTCTGCCGTGACGCCATCGGTCGCCAGGACCGCCAGCTGAACACTTACGACTGGCTTGCCGACGTGCCGGGCAACAACGACTTTAACGAGCAGAACACCCTTGCCGCCACCACCGACCTCGTGGAGGTGCAGTTCAAGAACACACGCAAGGGATACTACCACAACGTGAACCGTCTGCCGCTGAAAAAGGGCGACATCGTGGCCGTCGAGGCCAGTCCGGGTCACGACATCGGCGTGGTGACGCTCACCGGACGGTTGGTGAACCTCCAGGTGAAGAAGGCCAACATCAGGAGCGAGGAGGACATAAAGCGCGTCTACCGTCTGGCACGGCAAGTGGACATGGACAAGTACCGTGAGGCGAAGGCCCGCGAGCACGAGACCATGATCGAGAGCCGCGAGATTGCCGTGGGGCTTGGTCTGCAGATGAAAATCGGCGACGTGGAGTTCCAGGGCGACGGGCAGAAGGCCATCTTCTACTACATAGCCGACGAGCGCGTGGACTTCCGCCAACTCATCAAGGACCTGGCCGCCGCCTTCCACGTCAGAATTGAGATGAAGCAGATTGGCGCACGACAGGAGGCCGGACGCATAGGCGGAACGGGGCCCTGTGGCCGTGAGCTGTGCTGCGCCACGTGGATGAAGAATTTCTCGAGCGTCTCGACCTCGGCGGCACGCTTCCAGGACATCTCACTAAACCCGCAGAAACTCGCCGGAATGTGCGCAAAGCTGAAATGCTGCCTCAACTACGAGGTCGACGACTACATCGAGCACGGGCGCAAGCTGCCCAGCCGAGAGGTGGTGCTGCAGACCCAGGATGCCGACTACTACTATTTCAAGGCCGACATACTTGCCGGACTCGTCACCTACAGCACCGACAAGAGGGCTGCCGCCAACTTGGAGACGATTACCGGCGAGAGGGCGAAGGAAATCATAGAGATGAACCGCCGTGGCGAAAAGCCCATCGACCTGCAGCCCGAAGACAAGCCCCGCCAGGCTGAGGGACCCGTTGATTTGCTCGCCGGCGACAGCATCACACGTTTCGACAAGACAAAGAAGAAGAAAAAGAAGAAGAAGGGCGACAAACTTGCCTCACAGCAGCCCGACGGCGCAGACAAGCCACAGCAGCCAGAGGGAGAGGACAAGAAACAGAATGCCGAGACTGAGGGCAAGGCTCACAAGCCTGAGGGCAAGCCACAGCCCCAGCCCTCCCAGAATGTCCCAAAAGGCCCCAAGAAGCCCCAGAACAACGCCCCCAAAAAACAGAAGAACCCGCAGAAGAGCCAAGAAAAGCTCCCACCAAAGAATGAGGGTGAACAGAAGAAATAGCATCATAGCCTTCCTGGCCGCCGTGCTTGCCCTTTCGGCATGCACGGCGGATGTTGTCTACAGCCACTACCAGCCCATCGGCGGCGAGGGGTGGCTGCGCTCCGACACCATCTGCTTCGAGGCCGGTCCTGTGGCCGAAACAGGCCGCTACGGCTGTGAGTTGTGTCTGCGCACAAACAGCCTCTATCCTTTCATGCAGCTGCAGGTCGTGGTGGAAAGGCAGATACGCCCCAGCGGGGAGGGGAATACAACGGTGGTTGACACCGTCAATGTGGACGTCACCGACCGTGAGGGCATGGTGCAGGGCGAGGGAATCTGCCACTACCTCTACACCATACCGCTTTCAGACATGCAGATGAACAGCGGCGACACGCTGCTTTTCAGCGTGCGCCACAACATGATACGTCATCAGTTAGGAGGAGTGACCGACGTGGGTGTCACAATCAGAACTCATAGCTGATGGTTCCCATGAACCACCGGCCGCGCTGCGGCACCAGTCCGGTGTTCATTCCGCTCCGGTAGTATTTCTTGTTGAAGAGGTTGTGTATGTCAAGCCCCAGGCTTACATTTCCCAAGCGGTATTCGGCTCCGAGGTCGAAGATTATGCTCGAGGACATGTCCTGTCTCGACAACAGCTTATTGTCAATAAGATTGATTAACTGCTGCGTCAATTCCTCCGCACGCGACTGGGAGGTTATTGGATCTTCCTCAATGAGACTTAATACTCCATATATCTGCTGAAACGTCGCGTACGACAGATTGTATGTCGATTGTTTCCCTTGGAACGCAGCTTTGCCATAGAGCCTCAGGGCCTTTGTTGCTTGCAATCCCGCCACGAGATTTGCCATTATGGCTGGGGTGCTGTTATTATCGTCTATGTCTTTGGATATATATTTAAAGATGTAGACACTCGACTTGAGCGTATGAATCCACGTGGCGTTGAAGTTCGTCGTCAGCTTTCCAATCTTGTACCCTGCCATCAGTTCAACTCCGATGGTCTTGTTCTTTCCACTGTTCTCATAGTCCAGGATATATGTGAAAATCAGCTCCTGCGCCCTGTTGTGGAAGAAGTTCAACTCGAAATCCAGCCCCTTCAGCCACTGAGTGCCGGCAAAAGTGAACTGGTATGAGTTCAGTGTCTCCGGTTGCAGGTGATCGAATGACTCTTCGCTGTCCTTCGTTTTGCCTTTCAGGATGGGCACGAACTGGTTGATTTTCTGGTAGAGGTAGGGCGCGTCGACAAACGACTTCGAGTAGCTCAGCTTGACGTTCCACTTGGGCCTGACATAGATGAGCGCAAGTCGTGGCGACAACTCGTTGACACGTGAGTAGTCGAAGCGCACCTTATGGTCATAGCGCAGGCCGGCGTTGAAGATGAACGAGTTCCAACGGTGCTTCAACTGAAGGAAAGCGTTGTAGTTGTTCTCGCTGCCCTTGCCCACCTCGGCGAGAAGAGGATTCGCGGGTGTGGTTTTGGTGAAATCGTAGACTATGTTGTAGTTCACGTCGTTGAGCTGGAAGTGTGAATACTCAGCTCCGAAGGTGAGGTAGCCGCTGTGGTCGCCGTTGGCGATGTAGTTGTAGTCGCCTTTCACTTGTGCTCCGTAGCTCTGCTCCTGTCCGTTGATGTAACGCGATGTGCCTCTGTGGTTTCTGAACAGCGCCGACAGCTCTTCACCGAGACCTACGATTTCGCCAAACCATGCCAACGTGTCGTCGCAGATGGTCTGGTAGTGGGTCATGTCGGCATTTTCATAGCTCAGCGAGCCGTCAATGGACACTTTCCCTATCTGTCGCCCGTATTTCAGGTTGGCATGGTGCGAGTTTGTCGCATAGCCCGGGTGCAGCCCGTTGAATGTGCGGTAGCGGTAGTAGTCGTAGGGTACGGCAAAGGTGGAGATGGTGTAGGGCGAGTGCACTTGTGAGAACTGCGTGTCGTACATGAACTGTATGTCTTTCCACTTCAGCGTCAGCCCAACGTCGAAGGACGGCTTGCGGCCTATGCCTCCGACGGTGACCGTACGGTCAGATGGAATAAGCTGTTCATCGGTTAAAGGCACTTCGCACTCCTCGCCGGTAGCCCTGTAGATGCTTCCCCACAACAATATGTCGAGGTCGTAGTATCGCTTGCCGAAGAGCAGGTTGCCCTTCAGTTGTCCGTAGTTGCCATATCCAGCACGCATCTTCACCCCGTCCGCTTCAGCGCCTTTTTTCGTGATGAGGTTCACCACGGCTGTCAAGGCCACGCCGCCGTAGAGCGACGATGCCGGGCCACGCAGCACCTCTATCTGCTTTAGCTTCTCAAGTGAGATGCTGAAGTCTGGGGCGGCGATATTCGTGCAGTAGCTGTTCAGGCGGTGGCCGTTGAGCATGATCAGGATTTTCTCCTGTCCGTTGCTGAAGATGCCGCGCATGGCTATGTTTATGTCGTCGTTGCAGTCCACGATGTTCATTCCCGGCACGTAGGTGGCCAGCACCTCCTGCAGGTTTCGTGCCCCGCTGTCGCGTATCATCTGCTCGGTGATGAGCGTCGTGGGCACGGGCACCTCGCTGAGCCGTTCCTCGTGGCTCGAAGCCGTGGTGATGGTGCTCTCGCCGCGCCCGCTGATGCTCTCCACCATGTCGATGAACCGCTGGGGGTCGTCGAGGGTAGTGCTGTAGTAGGGGTTCTCCTGTAGCAGCTTGCGGGCGTATTCCTCGGCCTCGGCCTCGTTGTCAAGTCCTAACGAGCAAAGCGTGAGTAGACGGTATGCGCTCTGGCGCAGATTTCCGGAGAAAGACTTCAAGTGACTGTTCAGCTGGTGCTGCGCCTCTTCTATGCGTCCTATCTCATAGTCGTGCTCAGCCTGCTCGTATATGACCCGCAGCTGGTCGTCGGTTTCCTCCTGGGCCATTGCGACTGTGGCGGTAGCGGCAAGCGCCAGTAAAATGAATAGAAGTTTCTTCATGCTTTCTTCATTGGGATGGTGAAGGTGAAGCTGGTGCCCTGGCCTTGTTCGGTGGTGAATGATAGATGGCCGCCGTGCTTTTCCTCAATGATGTCGCGGGTGATGCCCATGCCGAGGCCTGTGCCCTCGCCCACAGGCTTGGTGGTGAAGAAATTGTCGTAGAGCCGCTGCTGGACGTCGGGCGACATGCCCTCGCCATTGTCCGAGATGGTGACGGTGATGATCCCTGGCTCTCCGCCCTGCTGGGAAGGGGCGGTCATCGCCACTTTCACGTCGATGCGCGGCTGGTAGTCCGACGCTGACTGCGATTTCTTCCACACGGCATAGCAGGCGTTGTTCATCAGGTTGAGCACGGCGCGGCTGAGATCCTGGGGGATGACCATCACCTTTGGTATGCCGTCCTGATATTCCTCGCCGATGCTGATGTTGAAGCCCTTGTAGTTGGCACGCATGGCATGGTACGACAGCCACACGTATTCCTTCACAAGGTGGGCCACGTCGGTGGGCAGGAACTCGTTGTCCTTGCCGCGTGAGACGAGCAATATGCCTTGGATGATGCTAATGGCCCTTTCGCCGTGCTCCACAATCTTGGCCATGTTGTCCTTGAGGTCGGCAACTATGTCGTCGAGTTCTTCACGGTCATCGTCGTTGATGGCGTCTTCGTTGTCATCGACTATCTCGGTGAGGTCGGAGAGCAGTTTCGTCGACATCTTGCTGAAGTTGATGACGAAGTTTAGCGGGTTCTGTATTTCATGGGCTATGCCGGCGCTGAGCAGACCCAGTGAGGCCAGCTTCTCCTGCTTGTGCAGGCGCTGTTGGAGGGTTTCGACCGAGCCCCCTAAGTTAGACGACTGGGAGCTTGCACTACCAACATTAGTGACATTGTTCTCTTCCATATATTTATTCTATTTATTAGTTTAGTGATTATAAAAAAATAACTTGGTACGATTTTGTGTGCTCGACCACGCCCCGAAAGGCTACGGGTAGGCGAGCTTCGCTCGGGAATGGGGGCAATGAGCAGTCAGCCCAGGGCAGCGCCCTGGGTAGGCAAGTAGGAGGCGTCGCCTCCGTCCAAAGCTTTTGCCCTTTCAGGGCGTCGATAATCCTGTCATCGTACCCAGGGCGCTGCCCTGGGCTGACAGCTTGCTGGCCTTTCAGGCCGTTCTGCGGAAACATACGATAACCTATTTGTACCAACTTATTTTTTACTTTTACTTAGGACTATGTCCAACCCCCAAACGCGCTGACTTATGAGGTTAATGAGAGTGTGATGGTGAACTCGGTGAAAAGTCCCTTCTCTGACTTCACGGTGATGTCTCCTCCGTGGTTTTGTGCTATCTCGCGGCTGAGGTACAGGCCTACGCCCGAAGCCTCGCCGGTGGTCTTGGTGGTGAAGAACGGGTCGAAGATGCGGTCTATGATTGTGCCGTCTATTCCCGTGCCGTTGTCACTTATCTTGATTTGCACCTTGTTCCCGTCGGTTGTCAATGCAAGTACCACCTCCGGACGGTATTTGGTACTGGGGTCTGCCCCCGCCGTGGCCGACTGTCGCATGTCCTTCTTCACTACGGCGTAAATGGCGTTGCGCATCAGGCTCATGACGGTCTTGCTCAGCTGGTCGGGATTGGCGTTTATCTGCAGCTCCTCATCGGGAATGTCGAAACGTATCGAGATGTTGTGCTCGGTAATCTCCTTCTCATAGTATTTCAGCAGCAGCTTCTCGTCTTGTCTCAGCAGCAATGGCAGACTTATCATTGTATGTCCGCCTGTGCGGTCTTTGAGCATCTCTTCCATGGCTTTCAGCGTGCGCGACGTGTTTGCCCCGTGCACTCCAACCTTCTCCAAGTTCCCCTTCAGCATGTCGAGCACCTCCATGGTGTCGTCGTAGTTGTCGGGGCTGATGTTCTCCTTCTCGTCCTCGATGTTTGCCTTGATGTCGCCCACGAGGTTTTCCGAGAGCTTTGCGAAGTTGTTGATATAGTTCAGTGGGTTGAGTATGCGGTCTATGAGTCCTTGCGTGAGCTTTCCCACTGTTGCCATTTTCTCCTGTCTCACCAGCTCGTGCTGGGCCTTGACGAGGTCGGCGGTCCGCTCTTGCACAACTGCTTCGAGCCGGCGCTTGTCCTTCTCCAACTGGTGCAGCCTGAATTTCACCAATGCGTAGATGGCCAGGACAACGAGCAGGGCATAAAGCACCTGCATGTACCAGAGCAGATAGAACGGCGGACTGATGGTGAAGCTCATGCTCACGATGTCGGTAATCCGCCCGTAGGCGTCGCGTGCCTGCACGTCAAACGTGTAGTCTCCGTGGGTCAGGTTGCTGTATTCCTCGAACGTAAGTGTCTCCCATGTGCTCCAGTTACCACCGTTCAGGCGTGTGCGGTATTGTGTGTTCAGCAGCAGCGACGGGAAGTCTATGGAATAAGTGAAGACAATGTGGTTTTGGTTGCTTGCCAATGTGGGCAGCTTGGCAGGCATGTCGCCGTAGCCTCCCCACAGTAAACTATCGCCGAAGAGGCTCGCCGAGCGTATCCTCAGGCGTGGCTCGACATTGAAAATAGGGTCGGAACACTCGGTGCACACTATGTTTATGCCTTTGTCGCCACCCATCCACAGTTGTCCGTCGCGTCGCGTCATGGTACGTATGGAGTAGTCCATAAGTGGGTAGACATACAGCGACATTGCCGTCTCGATGGTTGAGTCGCGCAAGGCGAAGGGTTTGCGACCCTTGTTGTCGGTGAGCCATAGCAGCCCGTTGTCGTCGGCGTATGAGAACAGCGGGAAGGCATTGAGGCGGGCAATGCCTCCGGGCGTCGCTTCCTGTCCTGTCTCGTCGGCTGACACTGGTGTCACCCTGCCTTTGTAGTACACGAGCGTGCTTATCTGGTCATCTCCCACCTGCGAACAGACGCTGAGACCAGCCCCTGCAGCTGTGGTGTTCCATATCTTCCCATAGATGTTCTGAAGCCAGATGACTCCCTCGTTGTCGCGCACCATCTTGACGACTTTCTCTACATCCCACACTTTCTTGCGGTTGCCGTCGAAGCCATTGCGGTACACGCCGTCCATCTCACCGCTGTAGAACCCGCTGTCGTCGACGAGCAGCGAGAGGGCGTTTGCCGTTGTTATGAGTCTCACGTTCTGCTCTTTGTCTATGGCGTATATGCCGTCGGAGGTGGCGGCGATAAGGGTGTCATCATGCCGTGCCAACTGCCAGCTGGCCAGCGTGATGTCCTTCACCGGATGGAACCGGTTCCCCTTGAGGCTGTACAGTCCGCTCAGTGTCCCGGCATAGACGGTCTGCCCCAGCATGGCTATTGACAGCACCTCGCCACGCAGTCCCTCTGAGGGAGTGTAACGTGTGTAGGCCGTAGGAATGGCTATGGCGAATATGCCGTTGTCGGTAGCGCCCCAAAGCAGTCCGTGATGGTTGTAGCTCAGGCGGTTCACGTTGCTTGAGCACAGGTTGTTGTCCTCGGTGATGCGGCACAGCTCTATGCCATTCTTGTCGACAATGATCACGCCCTCGCCGTTTGTGGCAATGGCTTTGTAGCCGTCTTCCAGATCCACCGTCTGGTTCACGTAGGCTCCGGTTATCGTCTTGTCGGTGTCGTCTTGCAGTTCCACATTCTGGACTGGCGTCAGGATGTTGTCGCTGATGACATAGACCTGAAGGTCGCTCATGGCCATGTACAGTTTCCCGCCGTCCTCCCATATACGTTCCACCTCGCCCCTCACCTGTTTCCGGCTGTCGATGTCATGCAGCTGCAGGATGCCATTGCCGTCGGTCTCCAAAAAGCCCATGTAATTGTAGCCCCCAGTCCAGATGGTCCCCTTCGAGTCGCGGAACAGCGTCGTGATGCGTGTTATCCCCGGAGTGTGGATGGTGCGCCATTGCGCGTTGTCGAAATAGAGCAGCCCCTCGAAATTGGCCACGTAGACCGTTCCGTCGTCATCGGCCATGATGTCGAAGTTCTGGTTGTGTGCCCTGTATTCGTTGGCTGTGAAATTGTGGAAATATGGAATGCCCTGTGCCGCTGCCGTCTGTCGTCCGGCAACGAGCGCAAGGCAAATCGTCAATATGGAAAGCAGTCTGACTGTCATGATTTTCGTTCTTTCGGTGCAAAGTTACGAAATATCGGGCGGACTGCCAAGCAATCCGCCCGTTTTTTTTGATTGTGTCCCGGAAACGTCCGAAAACCGCCCCCGTCGGCCCTTTGAGTTCGCGCCGTGCGAACTGTCAGTTCGCGCCGTGCGGACTCCGAGTTCGCGCCGGGCGAACTATTTGACGTCCCAGGGGGGTGATGTCGGGCAGCTTGCTCCCAAACTGACGGCAAACTGGCGGACGGCTTCTCAGCGTGACAAAAAAAATAAAAAAACTGCCCGTTTCCTTGTTTTGTTAAGTAGAATTTTATATCTTTGCGCCGATTTGTAAGATTCCACTTAACAAAACAGTGTTTTTCCTATGTCAGTAACTAGAAATATACTTCGCGAGGTGTTGCTCGACAATCAAAAAGATGCGACCTGTACGGTTGAAAAGCCCTGAAGGGGCGACAAGACTACAGACGGGGGTGAAACCCCCGGTAAGTCGGCACAAGACGAAAGCCCTGAAAGGGC
>CAJOEC010000016.1:54925-72462 GCA_905233425.1 uncultured Prevotella sp.
TTACATTTCAATTCCTATTACCGGGGGTTTCACCCCCGTCTGTAGTCTATCGCTCCTTCGGAGCTTTCCTTGCATAGACTTTCAACCGTACAGGTCGAGCTTTTTCTGCTCCTCTTTTCTTCCTATCAGCATGCCTATTGATGTTTGCGTTTTGTGTGCAAAGGTAGCAAATTTATGTCAGAAACCGTCAAAATCTCTGTTTTTTTTTATGAGATTTTGACGGTTTACGCCATAAAATACCAGCCGTCTGTATTCGTAAACTCTGCTATTCCCTTTGTGGGAATCCTCATTCGTCGCTATGTCATAGTAAATGTTTTTATTAGTGGGTTACACATTATATTATGGTGATTTCTATTAATCAAATAATTGGTGCGCAGCCTTTCCCCTCCCTTGTAGGGGAGGGGTTAGGGGTGGGGTCAGTATATTTATCGCTGCCAATGGGAAAGGCTGCGCGTAGTTTTTGCAATTTATAGAACATACCTTATATATCTCTGTTATAAACTGTTGATGGTATCCATGTCGAGCCCAGTATATTTTGCTATCAGTTCTGCTGGCATTCCGTCGGCCTTCATGCGGAGGGCATTCTCCCGTTTGTTTTCTTCTACTCCATCAGCATGACCTTCTGCCATGCCACGTGCATGACCTTCTGCCATGCCCTGTACAAGACCTTCTGCCATGCCCTGTGCATGGCCTTGTTTGTATCCGTGACGTATGGCTCCGCGCTCATTGTACACAGCATCCCAGTAGTACTCGTATGCCCTTAGCTCCTGTTCGTTGTAGGCAGACTTCTCCAGTATCTGAAGAGCCTTGGCCGTATCGGGATTCTCTAAAAGTTCGGGAGGGACCTCCTCGGTGTTGCGGTCTATCTCGGTGAGGAAGCGCAGCCACAGCACCATCATTTTCTTCTCTTTAATCGTCTGCGGCTTGAACTTCGGCAGTTCAATAAAGATGAAGCGCAAGCCATCGATGATGCGGTCGCTATGCTCCACATTCACGATGGCATAATCGTGGTAGAATTCATCGGGTCCGGCATCGAAGCCGACATCGTTTATGAGGTTCAGGGCATAGACAGGCTGAAGCAACGAGTAGTCCTCGCTCGTGCCGAGTTGCTTCACAACGGCCTTGGACGCATTGAGTATGACCCGCTGCTGGAACTCGTTGTTCCAGTTCATCTGCATCTCCACGATGAAGTGACGGCCGCCGGTTTCCATACAACGCACGTCAACAATGCTGTTCTTCTTGCCCGGATTCTCGGGCACCAATTCCGACGTGAGGAACTTTACCTGCTCTATCCGCTTCCCCTCGTCAAGAGGCAGCAGGGCGTTGAGCAGACTCATCACTAAGTCCTCATGCTCGCCGAACACTTTCTTGAAGGTCAGGTCGGCCTTCGGGTTCAGGTATTTTCCTTTCTTTTCTTCCATTGTACAATGATTATGCCGTTCTGTGTGCAAAGTTAGGCAATTACCACGAACTAGCAATACTTTCGATTATCTCATCTGCTGTGAGTAGTCGTTGCTCGCCGGTGGCCATGTTTTTCAGGGTCACCTTTCCTTCGGCCATCTCGCTTTCACCAGCGAGGACTACGAAGGGAATCTGTTTGGCGTTGGCATAGGCCATCTGCTTCTTCATCTTCGCCTGGTCGGGGTAGTACTCGGCACGTATGCCGGCGCCGCGTACCTTGGCGATGATGGGCAGGCAGTAGGCCGTCTCGCGCTCGCCGAAGTTGATGAAGAGCACCTGCGTGGTCTGCAGAGCGTCCTTAGGATAGAGGTCGAGGGCGTTGAGCACGTCGTAGATGCGGTCGACACCGAAGCTGATGCCAACTCCCGATATGCCGGGCATACCGAAGATGCCGGTGAGGTTGTCGTAGCGCCCGCCGCCGGAGATGCTGCCCATGGGGGTGTCGAGGGCTTTCACCTCGAAGATGGCGCCGGTGTAGTAACTCAAGCCACGGGCCAGGGTGAGGTCAAGCTGTAGCTCGTTGTTCAAGGCCGTTCCGTAAACTGCGGCATTGCCGCTGTGTTCCGGACAGAGGGTAGAAAGGATGAAGCGGGTCTCTTCGACGCCCTTCAGGCCGGTGGGGCTGTCTTTCAGCACCTCGGCGATGGTGTCGAGTTTCTCCTCGTTGGTGCCCTGAAGAAGGATGATGGGCTGCAGACGGGCTATCTGCTCATCGGTGAGACCGTCGCTGCGCAGCTCGTCGTTCACGGCGTCGATGCCTATCTTGTCGAGCTTGTCGATGGCCACGGTGATGTCGACAATCTTGTCGGCGGCACCAATGACCTCGGCGATGCCGGTAAGAATCTTGCGGTTGTTGATCTTTATCTCCACGCGCACGCCAAAGCGTGTAAAGACGGTATCGACAATCTGCATCAGCTCCACCTCGTTGAGCAATGAGTCGCTGCCCACGACATCGCCGTCGAACTGGTAGAACTCGCGGTAGCGGCCTTTCTGCGGGCGGTCGGCACGCCACACGGGCTGCACCTGGTAGCGCTTGAAGGGCAGCTGCAGCTCCTCGCGGTGCATCACCACGTAGCGGGCGAAAGGCACGGTGAGGTCGTAGCGCAGGCCTTTCTCGCAGATGCACGATGCCAAGCGCAGGGTATTGCGGCAGGTTAACTGTTCGTCGGTGACCTTCGAGAGGTAGTCGCCGCTGTTCAGAATCTTGAAGAGCAGTTTGTCGCCCTCCTCGCCATACTTACCCATGAGCGTCTGAAGCGTCTCCTGTGCAGGTGTCTCAATCTGTTGGAAGCCATACAGCTCGTACACCTGCCGTATGGTGTTGAAGATGTAGTTGCGACGGGCCATCTCCTGTGGGCCGAAGTCGCGGGTTCCTTTTACTATTGATGGTTTCATATTATAAAGCCCACCCAAGCCCTCCCTGAGGGAGGGATGTGGGTTACAAAAAATAAACTGTTAATAATGATTTTATAATCTTTGACATTACTGTTTCTATATCCGTAAGGACTTGGTCGTTTGTAAAGCGAATCACTCTGAATCCTTTGCGTTGCAAGTATTCTGTTCGTGCAGCATCCTCAATCTGTTGGTTTGGAGCCATGTGGTATGCTCCATCAATTTCAATAACGAGATGATTTTTGAGCGAGACGAAGTCAACAATGTACATCCCAATAACATGCTGACGACGGAAATGCATACCAAGTTTGCTACCGCGAAGTTGTTCCCAGACAATCTGTTCTGCAGGCGTCATTACCCTGCGATTTTTTTACAGCATTGTTCTCTACAGGGACATAAGCAAGTGCATCAGCAGTTTCCCACCCTTTCCTACTCATCTTTTTTATGTAACTCAACATCCCTCCCTTTGGGAGGGCTTGGGTGGGCTCTAACGAATGATTGTCTGTTCCCGGTCTGGGCCGATGCTGATGATGGTGATGGGTGTCTCAAGCTCTTTCTCCAAGAAGGCGATGTAGTCGCGGAACTGCTGGGGGAACTGGTCCTCGGAGGTGAAGCGCGTCATGTCGGTCTGCCAGCCGGGCAGCTCCTCGTAGACGGGTTCGATGCCGTGCTCGATGTCGTAGGGGAAGTTGCGTGTGAGCTGGCCATTGACGCGGTAGGCGGTGCATGCCTTGATGGTCTCGAAGCCGTCGAGCACGTCGCTCTTCATCATGATGAGCTGTGTCACGCCGTTGACCATTATCGAGTAGCGCAGGGCCACGAGGTCAATCCATCCGCAGCGGCGCTCACGTCCGGTGACGGCGCCGTACTCATGGCCGAGGTCACGAATCTTCTTGCCCGTCTCGTCGAACAGCTCTGTGGGGAACGGACCGGCGCCCACGCGGGTGCAGTAGGCCTTCATGATTCCATAGACCTCGCCAATCTTGTTCGGCCCGATGCCAAGGCCCGTGCATGCCCCGGCGCAGATGGTGTTCGACGAAGTGACGAAGGGGTACGAGCCGAAGTCCACGTCAAGCATCGTGCCTTGGGCGCCCTCACAGAGTATGCTCTTGCCCTCGCGCAACAGACCGTTGATCTCGTGCTCGCTGTCCACGATGGGGAACTGGCGAAGGTACTCAACGCCCTCCAGCCATTTTTTCTCCACCTCGGCGAACTCTGAGCTGTCAACTTTAAAGTCTAAACTCTTCAGTATTGCCTCGTGACGGGCCTTCGCAGCGGCGTATTTCTCGGGGAAGTTCTCCAGTATGTCGCCCACTCGCAGACCGGTGCGCGACACCTTGTCGGTGTACGTCGGGCCTATGCCCTTGCCCGTGGTTCCAACCTTGTTCTTGCCTTTCTGCGCCTCGTAGGCGGCATCGAGCAAGCGGTGTGTGGGCATGATGAGGTGAGCCTTCTTCGAGATATGCAGACGCTCGCGCAGAGGATGCCCGCTCTGCTCCAGTGCCTTGGCCTCGTCCATGAACAGGTCGGGGGCGAGCACCACGCCGTTGCCGATAATGTTCACCTTGCCGCCCTGGAAGATTCCCGAGGGAATGCTACGCAACACGTATTTCTCGCCGCCGAACTCCAGCGTATGCCCGGCATTGGGGCCACCCTGAAAGCGTGCCACCACGTCGTAGCGTGGGGTCAGCACGTCGACCACTTTTCCTTTACCTTCGTCGCCCCACTGCAAGCCGAGCAGGACGTCTACCTTTCCCATATTTTTCATATTCATATAAATAATTGTTTGTTGTTACTTATGATCAGCCCCTTTGCCTCCTAACTTAGGGGGTACAGATTTATTCTTCTGTCTTGTTATTGCTGCCTGGCACGTTGAGCAGATGCCATAGACGTAGAGCGAGTACCCGTCCTTGCGGAAGCGCTTGAGGTGCATCTTGTCGATGGCCTCGGTAATATCCGGCGACTTCACCTCGGTCACTTTCCCGCACACGGTGCATATCTGGTGGCAGTGGCTGTCGCCATAAACCTCATATTTCGTTGTGCCCATGAAGCGATGACGAATGACCAAGCGCAATTCCATAAAGAGGTTCAGCGTGTTGTAGAGGGTTGCTCGTGATACGGGGAACTTATACTCCTCTGCCAGCTTCACCCCCAGCTCTTCGAGTGTGAAGTGGCCTTCAATGCAGTAGACAGCCTTCAATATCGCATAACGCTCGGGCGTCTTGCGATGATTGTTCATCTCTAAGTAATTGTCCAGAATGCGTTCAGCTGCCTGGCGCAAACTGTCGCGCTTTTCGTTCGTCTTCATAAACCGTGGGCAAAGTTACGACTTTTTCCGCAGACACAAGCGAACATTATCTATAAAAAGTCTAAATATCGCAAAAAAAGAAGCAGGAATCTATTCAATCCTGCCTCATTTCAGTTTTTTTGCGGGCTGACACGGGGTCTGCGCCAACATTCTGCGGGCTGACACGGGGTCAGTCCCTACAATTCATTCACCGGTCACTGGATTCTGTATGCGCTGCACTTCCAGCTCGGCCTCTTCAGCCTCCTTGCGGGCCTTCTCAAGGCTCTTCACGGCTTTCTCGTAGTTCTTGTTGGCTTTGTCGATGGCTTTCTTTGTCGACTCGACTTTCTTCTCAGCTTTAGCCACGGCAGCCTTGGCCTTGTCAGCCTTCTTCAGCACCTTGGCCTTCAGTTCGAGTTCCTTGGCGGTCTGTCCGTCGACCACGCTCTGTGCCTGAACACTCTGTGCGCCCAGCAGCATTGCCACTGCCATTGCGCCAATCATCAATGATTTCTTCATTTTCGCTTAGTTTATGTTGTTAATACTATGGTTTGAATCTGATTTGCGACTGCAAAGTTAAGTATTTTCTCCCAATGGTGCAAGAAAATCTTCCATTTTTTTCCCACCGCATCCTCCAACAGGTGTGTGCTCTTGCAAAAAAATGTTGTTTTTACATCATTTTCTGCCTATATCTTTGCAGATTGCGGGAAAATTGCTACCTTTGCAACGTTAAGCGATTCTAATTGTTAAAGAATATTTAAAGAGAGACCATGCCAGTAAAAATTCTGAGCGTAGACGACGAGATGGATCTCGAGTTGCTGCTCACCCAGTATTTCCGCCGCAAGATTCGCAAGGGCGAATATGAGTTTGTGTTTGCACACAATGGCCTTGAGGCCCTTACGATGATGCTCAAGCATCCCGACATTGAGATAGTACTTTCGGACATCAACATGCCCGAGATGGACGGCCTGACGCTGCTTGCCCGCATCAACGAGATGCGCAACCCCGCGCTACGAGTCATCATGGTGTCGGCCTACGGCGACATGGGCAACATCAGGCAGGCCATGAACAACGGGGCATTCGATTTCGCCACTAAGCCAATAGACCTCGACGACCTGAGCATAACGATAGAGAAGGCTGTAAAGCAGATAGAGTATATCAAGCAGTCGCAGAAGGAGCACTCGCAGCTTGAGTCGCTGAAGGGCGACCTGGCCGTTGCCAGCGAGATTCAGCAGGCCATACTGCCACGGGTGTTCCCGCCGTTCCCGGAGATAAGCGACAGGATGGACCTGGCCGCGCTGATGACTCCGGCGAAGGACGTGGGCGGCGACTTCTACGACTTCTTCCGCATTGACCCCGAGCACATAGGCATAGTCATAGCCGACGTCAGCGGAAAGGGCATACCGGCAGCTATCTTCATGGCCGTGAGCCGCACGCTTATACGGGCCGTGGGAATGCAGGGCGTGACACCGGAAGAGTGTTTGAAGAAATCAAACAACCTGCTGTGCATGGAGTCGGTGAACAATATGTTCGTCACCGTGTTCTACGGCATATACGACACCACTACCGGACATCTGAAATACTGCAACGGAGGCCACAACGCCCCGTTCATAGTCCATGCCAACGGAAAGGTGGAGATGATGAATGTGGCCCCGAACTGCATTGTGGGGGCCCTCGACGGGATAAACTACGAAGGTGGAGAGACTCAGATAGACAAGGGCGACACCCTCGTGCTATACACCGACGGAGTGACCGAGGCCGTGAACACCTCTTTCGAGGAATACGGAGAGCAGCGCACCGCCGACACGTTGAAGACGCTTGCAGGCAAAAACTGCCGCGAAATCATCGATGGTCTGCTTGCTGGCGTAAGGGCTCATGCCGGTGAGGCAGAGCAGAGCGACGACATAACCATCATGGCTCTGAAACGGACTTAGTAGGGCGGTCGTCCTCGCCCGCAGACTGGCGTAGGATGTCGCTGGGCTGCACGCCGTAGGCTTTCTTGAAGCAGGTGGCAAAATATTTCGGGTCGCGGAACCCCACGCGGTAAGCCAGGTCCGACACTCTCAGGTCGGGCTGTGTCTCCGCCAGCCGGCGTGCCTCTTTCATGCGTATGTCGCGTATGTAGACGGAGACGTTCATCCCTGTCAGGGCGCGAAGACGGTTGTAGAGCGTCGAGGCCGATGCCCCCATGTCGGCGGCAAAGGAGTCGCGGTCGAAGTCGGGATCGTCAAGGTGCTTCATCACACATTCATTGGCTTTCATTAGGAACAGCTCGTCGGCCGACGGCGGGCGTTTTCCATTTTCGTTCCCGTTTTGCGCTGCCGTCAGCCTCTCGCGCAGTATGCGGCGGCGGTTCTCCACCAGGTTGTTTATACGAAGTTCCAGGTCGCCCAGTCGGAAGGGCTTGTTTATGTAGTCGTCGGCTCCGAGCATCATCGACTCCTTGCGGTCTTCATCGCTGGTGCGCGCCGTCAGCAGGATAATGGGCAGATGGTTCCACTGCTCCGACGATTTCAGTTCGCGTGTCAGCTCATTGCCGTCCATCACAGGCATCATCACGTCGGCAACGATGAGGTCTGGCTCGTTGGCACGGACCACGTCGATGGCCTCGCGCCCGTTGGTGGCCGTGGCTATGTGGTATTTGCTGCTCATCATTGTCTGCATGAGCATGAGCAGTTCCTCGTTGTCTTCCACGATAAGTATGTGGTAAGCGTCCTCGGCAGGTGTCCTCACCACTGCCGGCGCCTGTCCCGTCATGGCATTCTCCTGTGTCTGCCCGTTGGCTTTCGAGGACAGAGCGGGCAGGTCGATGATGGCCGTCCGGGGTTCGCTGAGGTCTATTGTGTGGCTGCTGTCTATCTGTGCAGAGGCGAACTGCTCTTTCCTTATCGGCAGCGTGACGGTGAACGTTGTGCCCTTGCCCTCCTCGCTCTCGCATTCTATGCTTCCCCCATGCAGATAGACGAGGTCGCGGGTGAGGGCCAGACCCAGGCCGTTGCCATGGCTTTGCATGCGGCGGTAGTCGCCGTCGTGGAAACGCTGGAACAGCCGCCGCCGCTGTTCGGGGGATATGCCGATGCCTGTGTCCGAGACCTGGATGATTACCTGGTCGTAGTTCTTGCTGGTGCGCACGTCGAGTGTCACCTTGCCGGGCGGGCGGGTGAACTTGGCGGCATTCGAGAGGAGATTGTAGATTATCTTGTCCACCTTGTCGGTGTCTATCCAACCCATCATCGATGTCGGCGAGCAATTAATGGTGAAAAGCAGTCCTGTCTTGTGCATCAGAGGCTCTATGCACAGGGCCGTCTGACGGATGTACTCCATGACATCGCCCTGTGACACGAGCAGCTTCAACTCGCCGGCCTGCGACTTGCTCGTCTCCAAGATTTGTTGTAGCAGGCGAGTCATGCGCTCAACGTTGAGCTCCATCAGGGCATAGTCAGAGGCGAAGCGTGGCTCCTGCTCGCGCAGACGCTCGACTGAAGCGGAGATCACCGTCAAGGGGGTGAGCAGCTCGTGGGAGATGTTTGTGAACACACTGGCCATCTGCAGACGGTTGCGTATGCGCTGGCTGCGACGGTACAATTGGCGCAGCAGAAGCAAAACCACAAAAAAGGCCGCTACTATTATTATAATAATGTATAATGTGCTCATAATGGCTGATTATTTTCGCCGAAACATGAAAGATTTTACGCTGAGGTTTAAAATTCGTGAGCAAAATTACTCTTTTTTTCGCAATAAAGAAAGAAAATTGAAGAAAAAAGCACAGAAAAGGTCGAAAATGCGTTATTTTAGGTTGAAAATGCGTTAATTAACGCATTTTCAACCTCAATTAACCGTTATTGAACCTCTGTTTCAAAAAGATGTAGTAACTTTGCAGCGTGAAAAAACAAGATTTTTAATGGTTAAGGTTTATGGTTGATTAATTTCATTGGAAAGCCCCGCTGTGAAGCGGGGCTTTTTGCGGTTGATTAATTTCATTGGAAAGCCCCGCTGTGAAGCGGGGCTTTTTGCGTGTGTCATGTCAGACTGAAATGTCCAGACTGGCTGTCTTTGATTACCAGTTATTGTTGTCTTCCATTTTAATTTCCACGCAGTCTTGTTTTGTTCTTAACATATAATTGCCATGTAATTGAACATTAATTATACATTAATTGCTGCGCACATATAAGGTGGCTTCTATTAATCTGACAAGTGGTGCGCAGCCCCTCCCCTCTTGAACCCTGCCCTTACGGGGAGGGGTTGGGGTCTGTAACTTCTTGTCTACTAATTATATACTGACCCCCACCCCTCCCCTACAAGGGAGGGGAAAGGCTGCGCGTAGTTTTTGCAATTTATAGAACATACCATAATTAATGAGACATTAATGTTCAATTACATGATAATTATATGTAAAAGAAAAAGCCTTGCGGTCACTTCACGTATTTCTTTCCGCCCTGTATGTACACGCCCTTCGGACGTACAGAGGACACGGAGACGCGGCGGCCCTGCAGATCGTAGGCGGCTTGTTCAATGCCCGTTGCAGAATCGCCAACGTCGTCGATGCCGTCATAACCATCGTCAAATTCCTCAATGGTCTTGAACTTGTTCCAGATGGGCGTGGCCTCGTATCTCTTCTTCGTGCCTTTGGGAACGTAGAGAGTGGCGTTGATGGACCCGTCGTCGCTAACCCTAAAGGTTTTCTCGCCTATTTCAAACGGCTTGCGAATCATAGAAGTGTAACTGGAGGCTCCACATCCTAAGAAAGCGCCTTCAATGTTCGTAACGGTGGAAGGGATGGTGATACTTCTAAGGTAATAGCAACCCATGAAAGCATTTTTTCCAATGCTGAGCAGCCCCTCCGGGAGGTTTATCTCCCTAATATCGGTATCGCTGAAAGCTTTTTCACCGATATACTTCAGGGTTGGCGGACAAGTTACGCTGACAATATATGAACAGTATGCAAAACCTGTCACCCCCTTCGTCCATGGATCTATTTCAAGGTGTCCGTTTTGTGGAAAATCAAAGAAATCCCTATATCCTAAAAGCCATTGGTCCTTATAGAGGAGTTCATATAAAGGTCTACTATTGGACCAGTGGGTTTCGGTGAAAGCTCCTGAGGCGATATTGGTTACGCTCTTTGGAATGTCAAAGTCGGAAAGAGGGCTGGAAGAGAAAGCATTAATGCCAATTCTGACGACACCATCAGGAATGATGACCCGCGTAAGATTGCGACAGCAACAGAAAGCGTAGTCATCGATACTCGTAAGACTTTCGGGGAGGGTGAATTTGGCAAAGCCTACACCACTGCCACTGAAGGAAGCATAGCCAATAGTCGTAACTCTCTCGGGAATGGCGACAGTGGTCACGTATTCACATCCGTAGAAAGCATAGTCGCCAATACGGACCACAGAGTACCCGTTGGCCGGGTCGGGAATGGAGACCTCACCTCCTATGCTGATGTCGATTGAAGGGTTTTGATAGAGACCGTCTCCCACTTGACAGGTCTTGTCCGCTTCACTTATTACCTTGAAGGTCATTTCCACACCTTCAGCTGTTTTTTACGGTAAAGATGTCACCGTCTTCTGCCCACAACATGGTTGAGGTGAGCAGGGAAAGGAATGCGATGGCAAAACGCCTTAAAAGAATAGTATTCATAGCAAATTATATTATAATGTATTAGTGATGATAAAAAATTAACTTGGTACAATTTTGTGTGCTCGACCACGCCCCGAAGGGGCAATGAGCAGTCAGCCCAGGGCAACGCCCTGGGTAGGAATGAGTACGCAGCCCCCGCCCTGAAAGGGCAAAAGAATGAGTAGGAGGCGTCGCCTCCGTCCAAAGCTTTTGCCCTTTCAGGGCGACGATAACCCTGTCATCATACCCAGGGCGCTGCCCTGGGCTGACTGCTTGCTGGCCTTTCAGGCCGTTCTGCGGAAACATACGATAATCACCTATTTGTACCAACTTATTATAACACGCAAGGGAAATACGGAAAAAGAATTAACCTAAAAATTTCCACCACCCTGTAGGGACGCGACGTGTCGCGTCCGCCCCCGTGCCAGCGCGATGCCATAGTATTAATGTCCACTCGTCTGTGCCATAGCTGTTATGATGGCCGATATGTCGGCCACGTCAACAGTCCCGTCGTGGTTGACATCGTAAACGTTTTTGACGGAAGGGCTCTGGCCGGGATAGATGATGGCTGTCGCCACGTCGCTGTTTTCATAGCCTTCCTTCATGGCATAGACGGTGACGATATACTTGCCGTCGAGATTCACCTTGTCGGTATAGTACTTCCCGGCCTCTGTCGCCGTTACTTCCGACACATATTCCACGTCCCACGTATCGCAGCTGAAGGTCAGCTCTCCGTTGACGAACTCTATTGTCGGTGTGGCGCATTTTTCCGGTTCAGGTGCTGGCGGCAGCTCCTCGCCGGTAAGCGTCACGATGCTCCCGAAGCTCTTCCACGGCTCCACGGCCCTATATGCCTCTACCGATGCTGACGGCACGTGGAGGATGGCGTACTCTGTATAGGAATCCTCAAAAGCGTTAGTGCAAAGGTTGCCGAATACATCTTTTGTAGGAGGTTCTTCTGCCCAGCAATAGACATTCGTCAGTTCTTTGCAACCCGCAAAGGCCTGTAGCCCAATATATTTAGTGTTGCTGCTGAGTGTTAGGGTATTCAGACGCACGCAGTCCCTGAAGGCCTGTCCTCCAATAGCTGTGACGTTATTGGGAATCCAGACAGAGGTGAGACTCCTGCAACCATGGAAGGCTTCTTCGTTTATGCTCGTAACATTAGCGGGAATGGCGATGGACAGCAGACCGCTGCAATTATGGAAAGCACCACCTTCTATGTTTTTTAAGCCATTGCCAAGGGTGATGGAAGTCAGCCGGGTACAACCATCGAAAGCGAAACTTCCTAAACTTGTCACACTGTGTGGAATAACGAGGGAGGTCAGGCTTGTGCAGCCCTTAAACGCTTCTTTTCCAATGCTTGTCACGCTATTGGGAATGGTTACAGACGACAGGGAGCTGCAACCACTAAACAGGCCATACTCTATAGTTGACACACTGACGGGAAGGGTGAACGAAGTCAATGCCTTACAGCCAGCGAAGGCAGAACCACCTATGCTCGTTACGCTGTTAGGAATGGTGATGGATGTCAGAGAGGTGCAACCATTGAATGTCAAACCTTCTATGGTAGTCACACTATTAGGTATGTCAACAGAGGCAAGACTGCTGCACCCCTGGAAGGTGCCGCTTTTAATCGTGGTCAAGTTGTTGGGGATGGTAACTGAGACCAGGTTGGTGCAACCGTTAAATGCCTGCCCTCCGAGGCTTGTCACGCTATTGGGAATTACAATGGAAGTCAGACCGGTACAGTTATCGAATGCACTGGTTCCTATACTTGTCACACTATTGGGAATGGTGATGGCGGCAAGGCTAAAGCAACTGGCGAATGTCCCCCATCCAATGCTGGTCACGGTATTGGGAATGGTGACGTTGG
Organism: uncultured Prevotella sp.; assembly: GCA_905233425.1. Taxonomy (GTDB): domain Bacteria; phylum Bacteroidota; class Bacteroidia; order Bacteroidales; family Bacteroidaceae; genus Prevotella. Next base: position 67,558 of record CAJOEC010000016.1, read on the forward strand.
CGAGGCTGCTGCAACCTGAGAACAAACCACGGGGTATGCTGGTCAAGTTGTTAGGTAATGTAACGGATTTCAGGGACCTACACGACCAGAAAACAAGTTCTCCGAGGGTAGTCACGCTGTTTGGAATGGTAATGGTGGCCAGGTTACCGCATTCCTTGAAAGCCCAATCTCCGATGCTTGTCACGCCGTTTGAAATAGTGACGGATGCGAGTTTCCAGCATTCACTGAATGCGTAGCTTCCTATGCTTTCCACGTTGTTGCCAATGGTGACGGATGTCATCTCCCTGCTGTACTCGAAAGCGTGCTCTTGTATGCACGTCACGCTGTACTCAGCACCGTTGAAGGTGACGGAGGCAGGTATGGTGACACTGCCGGTGTAGCCGCCTGGCTTCTTTGTCACTTCCGCCCTTTTAGCCTTGGAAATCAGCTTATAACAGACTCCGTCTATCTCTATGGGGTCTGGAAAAGTGGCATAGAAATAGAAACCACTGTCCGTTTGCAGGCGCAACTCATAGTTACCGCCCAACATGAATGGCAGGATGACGGTAGTGACGGAAGAGGGCACTGATACGGAGTAGACCGCGTTGCCGTCCTCGTCTAATATAAATAGTACGTAGTCATCATGCCCATAAATAAACGTGAGGACATTGCCTTCAATGTCTACAACGGGTACTGGGGGAGCCTTTGAATAGTCAGGCATAGTGCCTGTTGTGTCATCGTAGCCGAGAGTCAGGCTGATTCGCTTCGCCATTATGTTTACAACCAATAAAGATAACAAGGCGAGCATGCAAAATAAACGTTTTTTTGTCATATCACATCTCCGACATTACTTTTATGATGGCAGAAATATCGGCCACGTCTACGGTGCCGTCCTGGTTCACGTCGCTTTTGTTGATGGTAAACCTATAGGTGGCGGGGGCGGATTGGTCGTAACCGGGGGCGTTGGCATAGACAGTGAGGATATAGGTCACCTCGCCACTGCCCATCGTCACTTCGTCGCCCTCGAAGGTCTCTTCTTCCATCGTCAGGGAGCTGGTGAACCTCGCCCCCGGAGTCTTGCACTGGAACTTGAAGGTATTGCCCTCGAAGGCAATGGTTGGCATGGCACACGCTCCGTTGGCATTGGGCGAAGCCCCCTCTTCCATCTCCTCTATGTGGAGGAACTCGCGCCAGCCATCGAAGCGGGAGTAAAGCTCCTTGGTGCCGAAAGGCACATAGAGCGTACCCTGACGGTAGGTGTCTTCCTCGAATTTGCTGATTGCGTTTGGCTCCTTGATATACGACCTGACAGTTCTCAAGGCGGTGCATCCCCTAAACGCATCCACTTCGATGGTTACTGCGCTGCCACCGATGGTAACGGAGTTCAGATCGCTGCAATTATAGAAAGCATAGCCCCCGATGTGCGTTACGCTGGCAGGAATATTGATGTCGGTCAGGCAGGTGCTTCCAGTGAAGGTACCGCCTACTAAAGCGTAGGCATTGCCCCTTATGCTCTTCACTCCGTCCGGGATGAAAGAATTACTCAAGCCGAATATCAGCTCGTCTGTTTCAGTCTCGATGATGGCATTGCAATGTTCGCGGGAGTCGTAAACCTTATTCCCTTCTTCGACCTCAATGGAGGTCAGGCCGACGCATCCATAGAATATAGAATTTCCTATGCTTGTCACACTGGCAGGAATCGTGACTGACGTCAGACCCGTGCAACCCATAAACGCACTGCTTCCTAAGTTTGTCACGCTGGAAGGAATCGTAATGGAGGTCAGTCCGATGCAATCCCAGAAAGCATAGCCGCCAATGTTTGTCACGCTGGAGGGAATCGTAACGGAGACCAGGCCACTACACTTCGAGAAAGTGTATTCCTCTATGCTCGTCACGCTGGAAGGTATCGTGACAGAGGTCAGAGAGCTACATCCCTCGAAGGCAAATCCTCCTATGCTCGTCACGCTGGAAGGTATCGTGACAGAGGTCAGGCCACTACAGTGAGCGAAGGCACTTTCCCCTATCGTCGTCACGCTGGAAGGAATCGTGAAGGAGGTCAGGCCGGTGCAACCTGCGAATACATAATTTCCAATGCTCGTCACACTGGAGGGAAGCGTGAATGAGGTCAGGCCACTGCAACCAGAGAAAGCATAGTCCCCAATATTCGTCACACTTAATGGAATGGTGACGGAGGTCAATTCCGCACAGCTGCTGAATGCCGACTTTCCTATTTGCGTTACATCGTATGTGACACCATTGTATGACACGGTGGCAGGAATGTTGACCGTACCCTTATAACGCTTCTCTTCGACAATCTCGCCGTACCACGAATAGTATGTCACCATAGCCGTCTTTGCGGTATCATCAAAACGGTAGTAGATGCCATCTACTGATGGAGGTGCGCCATAAGAGGAATCGTAATTCATCGAGTAGTCGGGCATGAAGGTCATCATGGCCAGCAAGCAAAACAAATGTTTCTTTATCATACGCATTATTATAATTAGGTATTAGTATAACGTTATCGGAAGTAAAAATATTGCAAAAACAGAAGGGGCTGACGTTTACTGCGCCATAGCTGTTATGATGGCCGATATGTCGGCCACGTCCACAGTGCCGTCGCGGTTGACATCGTATATGGTTTTGACGGAAGGATTCTGACCGGGGTATATGACGGCAGTTGTCACGTCGCTGTCCTCGAAGTCTCTCTTTACAGCATACACTTTGACGATGTACTTTCCGTCGAGCTTCACCTTGTCGCTGTAGTATTTCCGCGCCTCATCAGCAGTAATCTCGGCGACAAACTCCACGCCGTCGGTCTCGCAGCTGAACGACAGTTCCCCGTCCACGAAGGAGATGGTCGGCGTGGCACATTTCCTTGATTCCGGATTGATGATATCCTCATCGGTCAAGGGTGCAATCTTGAAGCTGTTCCACGGGATTCTTGCCTTATACGCCTCTACCGAAGCAGCCGGGACGTAAAGGTTGCAGTATTCGCTATAGGAGTCTTGGAACGTCTCTACATGTGACTCTGGCGCTTCTGCAGCAAAGCAATAAATGTTTGCCAGTTCGGGGCATGAGGCGAAAGCATAGTAGGAGATGCTTTTGACCCCACTACCGACGGTCACTGTAGTAAGGCGGGAACATTTGTAAAAAGAACCCGAGCCGATGGCTGTGGTACTGTTAGGAATCGTAATGGACTGGAGACTACCACATTTCTGGAAAGCATCGTCTCCAATGATTTCCAGTTTACTGGGCAAGATGACATTCCTCAAGTTAGTGCAAAATTGGAAGGCCTTAAGGCTGATGTCGGTCACACCGTCAGAGACGGTCAGCGATGTCAGACCCTCGCAATCATAAAAAGCACCAGTCCCTAAGGTATTGACCGAGTTAGCCATAGCAACGGACAGAATGTTCTTGCAGAACGCAAAGGCCCAGTCTCCGATTTTGGTGACACCGCTCGGTATGGTGACAGAGACCAAGCTGTTGCAGCAATAGAAGAGGTATGGATTGATGGTAGTAACTCCATCAGGGATGACCAGGTCTTTCAACTCTTTACCATTGAGGAACAATCGGTAATAAGAGACAGGCTTTTCATAAGAATACTCATGATTGGTGATATCAATGTCGAACCAAACAGCCAAGTCGGAAATATTCAAGCCAATAAGATTCTTACAGCCATAAAAGGCATATAATGATAATTCTTTAAGACCTGTTCCCAGAGTAACCCATTTCAGCTCTGTACAATCTTTGAACACGTTAGAACCTAAGGTTGTGACGCTGTTTGGTAAGATGACAGATTCCAGCTTGCATCCAGAGAAAGCCCCTCCACTAATGGTAGTAACAGAATTGCCGAAAGAAACAGAATCAAGGTTGCAACATCCTTCGAAAGCACTGCCTTCAATGGTCTTGACGCTGCTGCCTATAGTAACGTCTTTCAGAACAGTGCAATTGCGGAAAGCGCCACTGCCTATAGTTTTCGTTTCGCGGCCAGTATCGACAGACGCAAGGCCATCGCATCCATAGAAAGCCCATTCAGAGATTTTCTCCACACCGTCGGGAATCACGAGGTTAGTGACCTCAACTCCGTCAAGATACAGGTGATGGGCGTAGGACAAAGGATTGTCGGAAGAGTTCTTGAACTCTATGTTGCACCACTTTGCCAGATTGGAGATAAAGACGGCCTTCAGACTGATACAATTGTAGAAAGCCCCATGCTCTATGCGCTCGATACTTGCAGGGATGGTGACAGAGGTCAGGCATAGGGATTCTTTGAAGGCGTTAGGGGCGATAGAGGTGACGCTGTACTTGTTGCCAAAGTAGTTTAATGATTCGGGAATGACAATGTCGCTCAGACTGGTTTCGTCAACCATCATTTCCACCTGCGCAGTTTTCGCCTTATTCAGCAGCCTGTAGTAGAGGCCGTCAAGTTCCACGAGGTCACTGAAGGTGGCGTAAAAATAGTAGAAATCGTCGGTGAGCAGTTGCAGCATGTAGTTGCCACCCAGCATGAAAGGCAGGGTGACGGTGGTGACGCTGGTAGGCACAAAGACGGAATAGACCTCGCTGCCCTCTTCGTCAACGATGCTCACCGTGTAGTCGTCGTGTCCTGGCAGGAAGGTGAGCACATTGTCGTTGAGGTCAACCACGGGTGCAGGGGGAATCTTGGAATAATCGGGCATGGTGCCGGTCGTGTCGTCGATGCCGACCGTGAATCTTACTGGTCTCGCCGTTGAACTTACAGCCATGAAGCTCATCAGGGCGAGCATACAGAAGAAATGTTTCTTTGACATAATAATATTATTGTTTATAGGTGATTTCTATTAATCAAATTAAATGGTGCGCAGCCGCTCCCCTCCCCTCAAGGGGAGGGGCTGGGGGTGGGGTCTGTAACTACTTGTCTGCTAATTATATACTGACCCCACCCCT
>CAJOEC010000017.1:0-7262 GCA_905233425.1 uncultured Prevotella sp.
ATTAATGGTCAATTACATGGCAATTATATGTTAAAAACAAAAAAGCGTAATTACCATGAATAATTCAGGTTAATCACCTGATTGCGGATAATCATTAATCCGAAATTCCCGTTTATAACCATATTCGCTGGTTAAAGATCTTTTTTGGTACATGGTTAAATTCCAGCATGGTTAAATTCGGGATTTACATTTTTATGGAAGAAATTGGAATAATTAGAATAATTGGCTTGCGCGACGAGTGCCGTAGGCAAAATTATTCTTATTATTCCAATTTCTTTCCAAATACTTCATATAGATTTCTTTCAGCCGTACCGCCAAACTTTGGGGCGGGGAAACGCAGTCAGGGCGCAGGCGGCATTGTGACGATGCCCCTGCGCCATAAGTTTGGATTAGTCCTCGTCGTCCCAAATGGAGCCGCGGCGGCTGTCGGCAGCGGTGGGAGTGTCGGAAGATGGGTCACCCATTGTGATGCCAGCAGTACCACCGACACTTTTAATAGAATACTCCTGCATCAAGGGCTGCATATCAATTTGGGTTATGAAAGTGGCAGGAGCCATATATACTGTTTTCTTCATAATTGTTCGTTTAATAAATAATTGAATGTTATTTTGTTCTTTTTTGAAACGAATTACCATAATTGACCATAATTATTATAATAGCAAGTTATGGCAATTCGTTTCATATTTACCGATAGCTTATTTCACCACGACCTTCTTGCCGTTCACGATGTAGAGACCCTTCTTGGCCTTCTCGACGAGCTGGCCGTTCAGGTTATAGACCTTGCCGTTCATCTTTTCGGCAACCTCGACTCCTTCGATGCCTGTAGCCTCAACACCGTCGATGACGAGCTTGGCGATACGAGCCTCATTGCTCTTGGCCTTCAGATAGGCGCGTGTGCCCTTGATGGTGGTTGTGCCAGTGCTCTTCCACAGCTGGTTGTTGCCGATGAAGTAGTCGCCTTCGGCGATGGTGGTAGAGGCGGCGTAGGTGCCCACGAACTCGAAGTTCTCGCCAGCAACCTTGGCCTCACCGGCCTTGATGGTCTTACCGTTGAAGGTGAAGGTTGCCTCTTCAGTAGAGGTCTTCAGCAGCACGGGCGTGTTAGCCGTGATGGCGGCATCGGCAGCGGTATTGAATTCAACATCTGAGTTAGTGCCTGTAGCAGTCTCGGAGTACGTAGCCACCTCTGCATCGCTACCGAAGGCAGCTTTTGTCTCAGAGTCGGTCAGATCGAAGGGCAGCGAAATGGTGTTCCACTTGCCAGCTGAGAATGTGCGGTTCAGTGTGATGTTGGCATTCTCAATGTCCGCATCATAGATAGAACTTACTTCATTCTCGTCGATGGTCACTGCGATAGCAGAGCCATAGTAGTAGAGGTGGAAGTTGTCCCAGATTACCCAGTCACTCCAAGTCTCACACTTGAAGCCGATTGTCAAATCGCCGTCGTCAGTCATAAGTGTCGGCACCTCACTGGTGTAGAAAGGCTTGTTTTCGTTATTAGGATTCTCTTCCTGGAACCAGTAGTAAGCTCCCGTCATGCCATTGGGACGATAAATGGTAGTTTCGCCCAACGTAGCTGGTGAGTCGTAGTTGGTATCGCCAAGAGCAGTCTTTGTGTCATTATAGTACGATGTCGTGCTATACTCAGCATTGATGTCCTTAATTGTCTGGCTTCCGCTACCGCAGAAGAGGCTGGTCTTATCGGTCACATTTGCGTCGTCGTGACGGGCAAAGCCCTGAAGAGTCACCTTGTAGGTTCCTTTCTTAAGATCAGCGATAGTCTGGCTCAATGTAAACTGCTTGTGGTAAGCCTCGAAATTGTGAGTAGAAGCTCTCAACTCCTTATTTCCACCCCATTGGCCTTCAGGTGCTGCAGGGTAAGAAACTGTCCATCCTGTAGGATTATCTGCAGTGCCTTCGGTGAAATGCGGGTTCACTATCATGAATGTCAAGTCGAAGCACTCGTCATTAGTGGGTTGAGCCGTAGTGGCGTAGGTCACCATAGCGGTCTTCAGAGTGCTGGTAGCAGTGGTAATAGTGCCAGCAGCAGTGGCAGCCTCGACGGAAGTATTCTGTGTGCTAATGGCAGAAGCCAATGTGGCATTCTCGTCTGTGTCGTTTGTAGAAACAGCTACAAGAACGTCGGCTTGAGCTTTCAGGGTTTTCCATGCAGTGTAGGGAGCCACAAGGGGCTGTGCAGCGGCTGCAGCCTCGCTGAGAGCGGTGGCGGCTGCATTATACTCGCTTGATGTACCGTCGTTCAACGTGTTATTAGTAATAACAGACTGCAAGTTTGAATATGCAGTTGAAGGAATAGAACCATCTTCAATGGCCTGGGCAGCGGCAAGAGCCTCATTGTAAGCCTCTACGGCGTTTGCCTTTGCAATGGTTTCCTCTTCCTCGGCTGTCAGCTGGCGGGCATATGTCAGTTTGAAGTTGTCAGCAGCGAACCAGCGACCAGTTAACGGGTTGACATTCTTCACGCCAATGCGCAGTTCGCCATCAATAACAAATATCTCATCTGTGGTGTAGACTGCCATGTCCTGGCTATCATTAGTGATGAGTTTTTGCTTTTCATCTGTTGCTGTCTTTGCATAGAGGCCAGCATTGCCACCGCCATTCCACTCAGCAGGAGTCTCATTTTCACCATTTCCTTCGCCGTTAGTTGAGTTCAGCATACTTGCAGTAATAGTGTAGGCACCATTAGGAAGACTTGTTATAGTCTGATAATAGTCGAAGAAGCGTGTCTGTGAATTTGCATCATGTGTGTTAGTCTCCCAGAATTCAATGTTGTGATTACTACTGTTATATGGAGAAGCCATATAGCCTTCACCTCTCAGTTCGGTTGTCCATCCGTCAGCATTTGAATCGAAGTTGGGATTGACGATGAAGGCCGTCATGTCGCAATTATCAGCAGGCTGGGTTTGTGCCTTGCATGCAGTAGCAAGGGCAACCTTTGCAGCAGCTTTTTGTTCGTTGGTAACAGCTGTCAACGAACCATCATCGTATGCAGTCTGAATAGCAGCGATGGTCTCGTTGGCAGCATAGTTGGCCTGACCAGCTGAATCGTATATGTTGGCAGCATCGAGAATGTCCTTTGCCTCAGCATAGTTGGCGATGGAGGTGTTTGCATTTGTGATAGCCGTATTCAAGTCAGCTGTGGCAGTTGTCAGAGCATCGACATCCGAAGCATCTACAGAAGCCCCCTTAGCCTCTTCGTTTTGTAAAGCCTGAAGAACGGTAGCGTTCATCTTTGCAGTCTCAAGAGCCTTTGCAGTTACTAAAGTGGCAGCATAAGTGTTGATGGCCTGCATGTTGGCGATGGCAGTTGCGTATGCCTTGGATGAGTTATAGGTAGCCGTGCTCAGTGCAGTCACCTGTGTGTTCAGATGGGAATATACTGAAGCAACGATACTGTTCTCATATCCCTCGAAAGTTGTCACCTCAGCTGCCAGCTGTGTTGCGTATGCAGAGAGGTCGATGCCATAGAACGTCACCTTGAAATTGTCGGCAGCAATCCAGTTGGCTGTGGTGCTGACTGTCTTCAGACCGAAAATGACATCACCTTCACCCGTGAACAGGAACTGTGTAGAGAAATGTTCGGGAACACCATTACCCGTTGAAAGGCTGGCAGTATAATCAGATCCATCGGCCGTGATGAACAGCAGGGCACCCGTAGTCGTTGCACTGGCATTACCCTGGTTAACAGCTATAGCATCACAATCCAAAAGATATTTACCTTCGGGCAGATTCTGCACAGTCTGACGGAGATAGCCATCGCCAATAGCAGCATTACCAGTACGCCATGCCTCAATGAATTGATGAAGAATTACACTGCCATTGGTGTAGTCTCTATTATTCTGATAACCAATATTTGTTGCCTGTGTACCACTTACGTAGTTAGTTTCCCAACCATTAATATTGCCAGTAGAGAAGTCAGGATTGGTCAGCACCCATTCAGTAATATCCTTGGGGTTGCTGTCAGACGCAGTAGCCAGCGCATGTGCGTAACGGACCTGATTCAGATCGTTGTATGCTGTAGTAAGTTGTTCCACTGTTGCGCTGGCATTGTTATAGACATCGCTAGCATCATCAGTATCGACACCTTCACTATATGCCGTTAACAACAGATTGTAGAGATTAACGCGGGCATTAAAAAGAGTGAAACTGGCATCTGTTAAGAATGCCCATTCACAGTCCCAACCGGCGGAACTGGCATCAGCATGTGCCACAACACCAGCAAGTGTTTGGCTACTGGGAATACCGTAGCCCCAACAGGTAGAAGATGCGTCACCACCTGCATCGTGAATGTGATAGTAGCCGTTTGGCATTTTAGTAATACCATAAGCTTGTGCAGTATTATCTACATGCATAGCATCACCTGCAATGTTGTTTCCTGAAGTAAATACACCTTGTGTCCCTGTTCTGATGAATTTCCAGTTGTCACCATCTTGGGTAAGAGTGAAATCAATTCCATTGTCTGCTAGAACTGCTGTTGTATTCCAACTGAACCAAGATTTTCCCATAGCCAGGTACTTGCCTGAACCTACGTTGTACACTTTGTACTTAGTTCCCGATTCTGGGTCTTCACCTGTAATCGTAGGAGCTGTCCATGACTGGGCCTGCACTCCTGCACTAACAAGCAGTGCGCACGCCGCCATTAATAGTTTTAGTTTTCTCATAAGTTTTTAAAACGTTTTTAAAAGATTAAGTTATTAAAAATAGTGAATTGTTATTGTCATCTTCATTCGTGCATGTTCTGCGCATGGCATGCGTCCTGTATTATTATTGTGTCACCGTCGATGGTGTAAGCGTAATACCATTTTTCTGTGTTTGCCATGTGCCATCCCTGCTTTTGCCACCTGGTTATTGTTGGTATTCGGCGATGTAGCGTTTCCTCTATTTGAAACATCGCGTCAATGGCATCATTAATATTTTTGTGCATCAAGCTATTTGAATACGTATGCTTATATTTCCGCGATACATTCAAATAGAATTTCACAATGTTTGTTGAACATCGTTTCTTCACCTTATATTTCATGGCAGAGAATATTCCAAATCAACCATTTTGTGAAGCAAATCTCTCAGTTCTTCCAGTTCCATGACATCAGTTTTGATATCTACTTTCACTTCTCCATCCTCAATATAAACCCTGTTTAATTCTTGTCCTGTGGTTTCTGAGGTGTCAACGGGAATAAGCCTGACGCTCCCGGCACGCGATTTGAGTATCACGTCCTCGCCCTGATGGGCAAACCCAATGTACCTCGACTGGTTTGCCCTGAAGTCTCTGCCTGTTACTATCATATCTCTATCTATATTCTTCGATTGCAAAAATACTCCGAATTTATGAGACCGCCAAAACTTTTCAGTTTCTTTAGCATTTCGCCATGCGCAAGGCACTTTACGCACAAAGTGCGAGACGCAACGTTTTTAAAAGATTAAGTTATAAAAAATAGTGAATTATAATTGTCGCTATTATTGCTTATTTGTCGTTGTAGTGTCCGTAGGCAGTAAGTATTTCCACATGGATTTCTGCGTCGAAAATGCGGTACACCAGCCTGTGCTTTTTTGTTATCTGTCTGCTCCATCGGTTCTCTGGTTGCCCTTTCAGAGGTTCTGGATGGCCTGTTCCTGTCTTTGGGTGAAGAGCAATCTCTTCAAGCAGCTTTACAGCCTTTTTGAAACGGGCAGGTTCTTCCCTCTTCAGTTTGGCAAGGTCAGACTCTGCATCTGGTGAATAAGTAATCTTATACATGGTTTAAAGAGCGTTAAGCCAAGCGTGCATGTCGTCCAAATTTGTAAATGTCTTGCCTTTCCCTTCAGCTAAATCTTTTTCTGCGCGATTCAATTTTGCATAAAACTCTTCTTTAGTCATAAGCGTCTTGTCCTGCTTCTTTGCGGCAAGCTTCTTCAAATATTTAAGGGCCTGACTGAGCAGTCCCTCGTCATCGGCGATGACTCCCATGGCGCGGTAGATCTCTGCGTTAAGTTGAAGTGTTGTCATATCTGTTTAATTGTGTTATTTTCATTCGTGCATGTTCTGTGCGTGGCATGATGATAAAACGAACTGATATTTCTTATGCATACGCTTTTGACTTCGTATTTCATGGCAAAGCGTATTCTAAATCTATCATTTTCATTGTAAGTCTTTTTGCCTCGTCAATGCTCATGGTGTCGCTCTGCAACTCCATTTTCACCTCTCCATCCTCAATGTACACTCTGTTTGATTCTTGTCCTGTGGTTTCTGAGGTGTCAACGGGAATAAGCCTGACGCTCCCGGCACGCGATTTGAGTATCACGTCCTCGCCATTATGGGCAAGCCCGATGTATCTTGACGGGTTTGCCTTGAAGTCTCTTCCTGTGACTATCATTATATGTATTTGTACAAATCCGCTGCAAAGGTAATGCTTTTTGCTGAGACCCGCAACTTTTTGGGGGAATGAATTGGAATTATTAACAAATTGGTTCGAAATTTAATTAATATTGTGTATTTATTAACAGATTAAACGCGTTATAATGAAAGTGCCTCTTTATGGAAACGAATGTGAATAATATGATTATGATTATCCGCAAAGAAGTGCAACTGATGCTGAAAGCGTCTTAGCTTAAACTTCATGTATAATACCCAACTATGCCAATCTCTTTCATTAACATATAATTGCCATATAATTGAACATTAATTTCTCATTAATTTTATGTGCAATAATTAATGTACAATTAATGATTAATGGTCAATTAATGTTCAATTAATGTTTAATTACATGTCAATTATATGTTTAAAACAAAAAAGTGCGTAATTACCTTGAATAATTTAGGTTCGTCACCTGATTGCGGGTAATCATAATATGAATAATTTAGACCACGAATATTTATAATGCGCGGAGTTCGCAGAAAAGGGGTCGGAGAGCCCAAAAAGTTCGCGCCGGGCGAACTCGGAGTCCGCACGGCGCGAACTGGGAGTTCGGACGGGGCGAACTGGAAGTCCGCACGGCGCGAACTTTTTGGCGTGTCGGGGACGATTTTGAGAGAGGCGCGGGCAGAGGCGGACATTGCCCCTTGTGGGGCATCGGGCTGGCACGGGGCCTGCCATAGATTAAACGCATTATAGAGAAAATGCCATTTTATGGAAACGAATGTGAATAATATGAATAATTTGTTCCACGAATATTTATAATTATTCAAGTTTCTCAAGTTCCGCAGGCTACGCCCTGAAAGGGCAATGAGCTGTCAGCCCAGGGCAGCGCCCTGGGTAGGCATGGTTG
>CAJOEC010000017.1:7330-59668 GCA_905233425.1 uncultured Prevotella sp.
ATAACCCTGTCACCATACCCAGGGCGTTGCCCTGGGCTGACTGCTTGTTGGCCTTTCAGGCCGCTGCTGCGCTTTGTTTTCATACTTGCGAAAGTTGTAATAATTATTATTCATTCGTGGACAAAATTATAATTGGCCACTAACGTTATAGAAAATGAAATAATCAAAAAAGTCTGCAAAAGAATGCAAAAGAGTTTTTGGGGGTGGAAAAAAATACCTACCTTTGCACGGACTTTCGACCAGCGTGACTCTTAATTGACTTGTAATTACCTGTTAGCGCTGAGTCCGAAAAGCGAGAAGAAACGATATTTTAACCGAACCAAACGACCAATTTTATGATATTAAAGACACTTAAGAATGTAGCCATCGCAGCCTTTTGCTCTATGTTAGCCGTGCCCGCCATGGGCCAGGACCTCTTAGCCAACCAGGCTCCCATAGACCGCAAGATGAGCACGGTGGACACGCTGATGATGCAGCAGTTGATTAAGAACGAGGTATGGGAATCGTCGGCCGCCGCCGACCTTTACGAGAGCTGGAACGAAAGTGAGGCAGTCTATGTGCCCACCGCTCTCCCCGACACTTTCCGTGTCAACCTTCGTGGCTTCTGCATGCCCACCGACCACCGTCAGGTGACGTCGAACTTCGGCGCCCGCTGGGGCCGTCAGCACAAGGGTCTTGACATAAAGGTGTATATTGGCGACACCATCCGCGCCGCTTTCGACGGCATAATCCGTGTGGTGCGCTACGAGGCCAGGGGCTACGGCAAGTATGTCGTCATACGCCACTATAACGGTCTGGAGACGACCTACGGCCACATGTCGAAGCAGTTGGTTCGCGAGGGCCAGGAGGTGAAGGCCGGCACGCCCATAGGTCTCGGCGGCAACACCGGACGCAGCACCGGCTCGCATCTGCATTTCGAGACTCGTCTCTGTGGTGTGGCCCTGAACCCGGCGCTGATGTTCGACTTCAAAAACCAGGACGTTGTGGGCGACTACTGGATTTTCCGCCGCTCCACCTACAACCGTGAGTCGTCGCAGGCCACACGTCTTCGCGGCACCGGCGGCATCTACCGCGGTGGCGACGGTCTCTTTGCCGGCAACAACAGCAAGTCGAGCGCCAAGAGCAGTAATAAGGAGCGTGTGCAGAGCCGCAACCACAAGATAAAGAAGGGCGAGACGCTGTTCTCCATCGCCCGCAAGCATGGCACGACCGTTGATGCCCTGTGCAAGCTGAACCACATAAAGAAGAACGTGACGCTGAAGCCGGGACGTGTGCTGAGATATTAGACATAAAGAATTCCAAGATATGACAAAAGCGGCAATTGCCGCTTTTGTCGTTTTTTCTTTACAACGAATTACACGAATTACACGAAATGCGTCAAATCTGTGAAACTATGTGAAAAAATCATGCTGGTTGGAAAAAAATATGTACTTTTGCGGCATTATTCGGACAACGATCAAGACAACAATTCAGACAATAACCTAAAAATATCACAGACTATGAAACAAACAAGAATCGCCCTTGGCATTCTGCTAATGTCGTGCATAGGGCTGTCGTGTTGCAACGACGGTAAAATCATTGAGGCTCTGCTGCAGCAGAACGACTCGCTCACCCAGGTAAGCCTGCAGCAGCAGGATGTCATCGACGGCCTGGCTGAAACGATGGAGGAGATCACCAAGACCATGGACACCATCGCCTCGCAGGAGCGCGTGGTGCTCTCCGGCGTCGACGAGCGTGGTGTCCGCATCACGAAGAAGAACATGCGTGCCCGCCTTGAGGCCCTCTCCGACCTGATAAAGGGCCAGCACTCGCGCCTTGACTCCTTAGGCAAGGCCTTGGAGGGCAGCACCGCCACCGTGAACAAGCTGCGCGGAGTGGTGAACATGATCACGAAGTCGCTTGAGGAGCGCACCCATGAGCTTGACAGCCTCCGCACGGTGCTGGCCTACAAGGAGATAGACATCAACAAACTTGGCACTCAGGTGGCCACTCTCACCGACACCGTGAACAGCGTGCGCACGGTGAACGCCCAGCAGCAGCAGACCATCGCCGAGCAGAAACAGAACATCAGCCAGCAGGACACCCAGCTGCACGAGGTGTACTACATCATGGGCACCAAGGACGAGCTGCTTGCCGCCGGGGCCATTGTCAAGCAGGGAGGCCTGTTCAAGAAAAAGAAGGTGAACTTCTCGGGCATGGACAAGAGCAAGTTGAAGAAGGGCGACATACGCACGCTGAAGACCATCAGCATACCGTCGAAGGCGGCTAAGATACTTGGCGAGGTGCCCGAGACATCGTATTCGCTCACCCACAGCGACAACTCCAGCACGCTGACCATCACCAACGCCGAGAAATTCTGGAGTTCGAACAACCGTGTGCTGGTCATTCAGTTGAAATGAGATTAATAGGCATCCTGCTCCTCTTCCTTTCCACAGGCGTACTGACGTCGTGTGTCGACGAGGACGAGTTCCCCGACACTCCCGAGGGGAACCTCGATGCCCTTTGGCGTATCATCGACGAGCACTACTGTTTCCTCGACTACAAGCATGAGGCCTACGGCCTGGACTGGGACGAGGTGCGCGCCAAGTACCGGCAGCGTGTCGACGATGCCATGAGCAAGGCGCAGCTATTCGAGGTGCTCGCCGACATGCTCTCTGAACTGCGCGACGGCCACGTGAACCTCTCTGCGGCCCACGACTACGCCCGCTACTGGTCGTGGCACGAGGACTTCCCCACCAACTACAGCGACTCACTTATTCGCCGCTACCTCGGCACCGACTACCGCATAGCCGCCGGCATCGACTACCGCGTGCTCGACGACAACACCGGCTACATACGCTACGACGATTTCACCAACGGCATTGGCGAAGGCAACCTCGACGAGGTGATGATGCACCTTATGCCCTGCTCGGGGCTGATAATCGACATTCGCAGCAACGGCGGCGGACTGCTCACCAATGCCGAGAAGCTGGCGGCGCGCTTCTGCAACGAGACGACACTCGTGGGCCACTACCAACACAAGACCGGCCCCGGACACAGCGACTTCTCAGACATGGAGGAGCGCTACTTGGATCCGGCGGCTGGCATCAGGTGGCAGAAGCCCGTAGTGGTGCTCACCAACAGGCATGTATTCAGCGCCGCCAACGAGTTTGTGATGTACATGAAGGAACTGCCGCGTGTCACCATCGTCGGCGACCGCACGGGCGGCGGAGCGGGTATGCCGTTCAACAGTTCGCTGCCCAACGGTTGGAGCGTGCGTTTCTCGGCGGTGCCTATGTACGATGCACGATGCAACTCCTGCGAGTTCGGCATAGAACCCGACCACCACGTGGACATGACCGACGAGGACTTTGCCCGTGGCAAAGACACTATCATCGAGTATGCCCGCACGCTGATCCGCAACTCTTAGAATGACACAAACGACCACAGATTTCACATAATTTTCAACCACAGATTTCACGGATTACACGGATTTTGGCCTATTACAGCGACCACAGATTTCACGGATTACATGGATTTTTGCCCGACCACAGATTTCACAGATAAGGAACTGACACTAAATAAAGTTTACAAATGATGTCTGAAACGAATTTCCGTAATTATCGTAATTTAACCGTAATTTCCTAAATATGATTATCCGCAAAGAAGTGCAATTGACCTTCCATTAACATATAATTGCCATGTAATTGAACATTAATTGTACATTAATTGCTGCGCACAAAAATTAATGAGAAATTAATGGTCAATTACATGGCAATTATTAATCACCTGATTGCGGATAATCATTTCCTTAATTATAAAAATTATGGGCAAATTATGGATATTACGGTAATTCGTTTCCATAATTAATTGTAAGGTTAATTAAGTAACAGGCTATTGAGCGGTGACGCTTTCAGCGTCAGTTGCACTTCTTTGCGGATAATCAATTCACAGATTATTTTTCTCGACCACAGATTTCACGGATTACACGGATTTTTGACCTGTTACAGCGGCTAAAGCCGCGATTTGTGGGATTGTGCGCAGCCAAAATCTGTGAAATCTGCGAAATCTGTGGTAAAACAAGATTTAATCAGAGTCTCTTAGTTAGAGACTTCCACGCACATGTCTGAAGCAGTCCGCGCATGGCCAGATAGGCCAGCAGGGCTATCCATAGCGCGTGGTTGCCTACCGACGGAGACAACAGGAACCAGAGGGCGAAGAAGAGCACCGAGGCGGCAAGGCACGTCCACAGCATCTGCCTTGTGGCGGTGATGCCTATGAAAACCCCGTCCCACACGAATGCCGCCATGCCCGCAGCAGGTATGAGCCATGCCCACGGCAGATAGACGATGGCGGCACCGACCACCTCCGCATCGGTTGTGAGCAGCGACAGCAGCCACGGGCCGCAAAGCCAGTAGGCAACGGTGAACAGCGTGGCCACAGCCACCCCCCACACGAACAGACGCCCTACGACACACCGCAACCCCGGCGCGTCGCCGGCTCCGTAGTTCTTGCCCGCCAGAGCCTCGCCGGCAAAGGCAAAGCCGTCCATGACATAGCTGAAAAACATGAAGAACTGCATGAGCAGCGTGTTAGCGGCCAGCACCAGTGCCCCCTGAGCCGCCCCGGCCGAGGTGAAATAGAGGTTCACGGCCACAAGGCAGAGGGTGCGGAGGAAAATGTCGGAGTAGGTCTTGAGGATGGGGATTATGGGACTAATGGGACTTATAGGACTTATGGGACTTATAGGACTTATAGGTCTTATGGGACTTATAGGTCTTATAGGACTTATAGGTCTTATAGGACTTATAGGTCTTATGGGACTTATGAGGCTGAGCCGCACGACCACCAAAAGAGAGCGGAGACGGAAACCTTGCCACTTACCCCTGACGATGAGCAGCGCCGCCGTGAATGCCGCCCACTGGCTGGTGAGCGTTCCTATGGCCACGCCCTCGATGCCCATGCGGAAGACGATGACGAGGAGGAGCGACAGGGCGATGTTCAGCACGTTCTGGCAAATAGCTATGGCCATGGGTATTCGTGTGTTCTGCATTCCGATGCACCATCCCGTGAGACTGTAGAGGCCCAGCATGGCCGGCGCCCCCCACACGCACGTATAATAATAATGTACACAAAGAGCCTCCACGTCGCCCGATACCTGCATTAGCCAGAACGAGAGCCATTGCAGCGGAACCTGCAGCACCACGATGGCCGTGCCCAGCGCCAGCGCCGTTAGAAGGCTGCTGCGCAGTATGCTCAGAGTTGAGTCAGCCGCCTCCCTTCCGTATGCCTGGGCTGTCAGTCCGCTTGTTCCCATGCGCAGGAATCCGAAGAGCCAGTAGACGACGTTGAATATCATCGAACCGACGGCAATGGCCCCAATGCTTGCCGCCCCTCCGATGTGTCCCATGATGGTCACGTCGCAGAGTCCGAGCAGCGGCACCGTGATGTTCGACACTATGCTGGGTAGTGCGAGAGCCAATATTTGCCGGTTGAGCAAATCCTTCATCAGAGTTAACAGTTTGTTTGTCCTTAAAAATAGGCTGCAAAGTTAGTATAATTATGTCAGAAAATGGAAAAAAACGTAAAAAATGTGCACATTACCATGCTGTGTGTGCACACAAACGACAGTTTTTTCAAAAAAAACTTGCGTAACTCAAAGAAAATGTGTTACTTTGCACCCGATTTCAAAAATCACCGAGTTTAGAACAAAATTATTAACACTTTAAAAAGAAAAATCATGTCAGAAATTGAAAGCAAAGTAAAGGCCATTATCGTAGACAAATTAGGAGTAGAAGAAGCTGAAGTTAAGCCCGAGGCAAGCTTCACCAACGATCTGGGGGCCGACTCTCTTGATACTGTTGAACTTATTATGGAGTTTGAGAAGGAGTTTGGAGTGAACATTCCAGACGACAAGGCCGAGAAGATAAGCTGCGTGGCCGATGCCATTGCTTATATTGAAGAGAACCAGAAATAAACTTTTAATGAGAAATTAGTAATTAGTAATGAGTAATTATGATTACTTGGTGGGCATTCAGCCTGCTTTCATTGGTAATCATAATTACTCATTACTTATTACTAATTATTAATTAACCACCTATGGAACTAAAAAGAGTCGTCGTGACCGGCCTTGGCGCTGTGACCCCCGTTGGCAACTCCCCTGAAGCGATGTGGAAGAACATTGTGGCAGGAGTGAGCGGCGCAGCACCAATACAGAGTTTCGACGTTACAAACTTCAAGACAAAGTTCGCATGCGAGGTCAAGGACCTCAATGTTGCCGACTACCTCGACCGCAAGGAGGCACGCAAGATGGACCGCTACACGCAGCTGGCCCTCATTGCCGCCAAACAGGCCGTGGAAGACAGCGGCATGGACCTCGAGAAAGTAGACAAGAACCGCATAGGAGTGGTCTACGGCGTAGGCATCGGAGGCATCAACACCTTCGAGGAGGAAGTGAAATACTACGGTGTGCACGAGGCCGAAGGGCCAAAGTTCAGCCCCTTCTTCATCCCTAAGATGATTGCCGACATCGCCGCCGGGCACATCTCCATCATGTACGGATTCCACGGTCCCAACTATATCACCGCCTCGGCATGTGCCTCGTCGTCGAACGCACTGGCCGACGCCTTCAACCTCATCCGCTTGGGCAAGGCCAACGCCATTCTTGCCGGTGGTGCCGAGAGTGCCATCTGCGCCTGTGGCGTGGGCGGTTTCAACGCCATGAAGGCCCTCTCCACCCGCAACGACGAGCCTGAGAAGGCCAGCCGCCCCTTCAGTGCCAGCCGCGACGGCTTCGTCATGGCCGAGGGTGCCGGGTGCCTCATCCTTGAGGAGCTGGAGCACGCCAAGGCTCGCGGAGCGAAGATCTACGCCGAGATGGTTGGTGCTGGCATGAGCGGCGACGCCTACCACATCACCGCCTCACACCCCGAAGGACTTGGGGCAAAGCTCGTGATGCAGAACGCCCTCGAGGACGCTGAATTGAAGCCTGAGGACATTGACTATATTAATGTACACGGGACATCGACACACGTGGGCGACATCTCCGAGGCCAAGGCCATCAAGGATGTATTTGGCGAGGCCGCCTTCAAGCTGAACATCAGCAGCACGAAGTCGATGACAGGCCATCTGCTCGGCGCTGCCGGTGCCATCGAGGCCATGATAACGCTCCTCGCTGTGAAGAACGACATCGTGCCGCCGACCATCAACCACGAGGAGGGCGACGACGACCCGGAGATAGACTACAACCTGAACTTCACGTTCAACAAGGCACAGAAGCGCACCGTGCGTGCCGCCCTGAGCAACACCTTCGGATTCGGAGGGCACAATGCCTGCGTGGTGTTCAAGAAATACTAATAGCAGACCCACCCCCTTGCCCCTCCCTGTAGGGAGGGGAGTATATACCTCTACCACTGGGAACTTAAAGGGTAAAAGTAACTACTCCCCTCCCTGTAGGGAGGGGTAAGGGGGAGGGTCTTATAGGACTATGGATCTAAGAAATCTTATAGAGCGACTGCGTCTGCCTTTCCGCGATGACAAGGAATTGCGGATGCAACTCAGGCAGGTCATTGGGTTCTTTCCAAACGACATAAGCTACTACAAGCTGGCACTGACACACAAAAGCTCAGGGCAGCGCAACGACAAGGGACGGCCACTGCACAACGAACGGCTCGAATTCCTTGGCGATGCGCTGCTCGACGCTACCGTCGGGCACATCGTCTTCGAGCATTTCGAGAAAAAGCCCGAGGGATTCCTCACCAACACGCGGTCGAAACTCGTGAGCCGCGACTCGTTGGGCAAGCTGGCTAAGGAGATGGGACTCACAGACCTGATACAGAGCAGCGGACAGCAACGCTCGCACAACAGCTACATGGCCGGCAACGCCTTCGAGGCACTTGTCGGAGCCATATACCTCGACCAGGGCTACGATGCAGTGATGCGCTTCATGAAGAAACGCATCCTGGCACAGATGGTGAACATCGACAAGGTGGCCTATAAAGAGGTGAACTTCAAGTCGAAGCTGTTGGAATGGACTCAGAAGAACCGCGTGAAGCTGGAGTACCAGATGATGGAGCAGAAGACCGACGAGAAAGGGTCGCCGGTGTTCGGCTTCGTGGTGCTCATAGAGGGTGTGGAAGGCGGAAAGGGCCAGGGATTCTCAAAAAAAGAGGCACAGCAGATTTCGTCGAAAGAGACACTTCTTCGTCTGCGCCGCGAGCCGCAGTTCATCGACGCTATATTCCAGGCCAAGAGCAACCGCACGAAGATGGAGGAGGAACCCACCGCCGTGCCGCCAAGCATAGAGGGCACAGAGAAGAATGACCAAAATGAGGTCAACAAGCCCCAGAGGTCCCAGAAGTCCCAGAGGACCCAGCAGCCTCAGGAGGTTCAGCAGCCCCACTCACCCGAAGCCTCCACAACCGACGACGAGTTCGACCTTTCAGACATCACCCATAACCCCGTGGAGAAGTCGCGTGAGGAGATAATTGCCGCCGCCGAGGCCGCCGCATTTGGCCAATAGACAATAACCATTAAATCAACACCATACGGGAACTATGAAGATAGCACTTATAGGTTATGGCAAGATGGGCAAGATGATTGAGGAGATTGCCCTCAGCCGAGGTCACGAGATAGTGAGCATCATCGACATCGACAACCAGGAGGACTTCGACAGCGACGCCTTCGCATCGGCCGACGTCGCCATCGAATTTACCGCCCCGCAGGCCGCCTACGGCAACTACCTCAAGGCATGGGGTAAGGGCGTCAAAGTGGTCAGCGGCTCTACTGGATGGATGAAAGAGCACGGCGACGACGTGAAGGCTGCCTGTGAGAACGGAAAGACTCTGTTCTGGGCCTCGAACTTCAGTATCGGCGTGGCCATCTTCTCTGCCGTGAACCGTTATCTTGCAACGATAATGAACCAGTTCCCACAGTACGACGTGGAGATGGAGGAGACACATCATGTGCACAAACTTGACCATCCGAGCGGCACGGCCATCACCCTGGCCGAGGAAATTGTGGAGCGACTCGACCGCAAGACCGATTGGGAAAGCCTCTCCCCCGACCCCTCCCGCAGGGGGGAGGGGAGTATATACTCTCAAGAGCAGGGCACAAGTGATGGTCAGAGGCAGAATGTAACTACTCCCCTCCCCTCCGAGGGAGGGGTTGGGGGTGGGGCTTCTCTGCGCATACTGTCATATCGCGAGGGCGAAGTGCCTGGCATACATACTATTAAGTATGACTCGCCGGAAGATTGCATCACCATCACCCACGACGCACACTCACGCCGTGGCTTCGCACTTGGTGCTGTGCTGGCCGCCGAGTACACCAAGGAGCATAGCGGACTGCTGACCATTTCGGACATGTTCAAATTTTAACATAGTTCATAATGGAGTTTAAATCAACTCCTTATCCGCAACTATTCTATGCTGCGTTGCGTCAAACTAATGTGAAAAACAAATAAAGCAATGAAGACTAAGAAAGAAAAAAGAAATCCGAAGCTACAGTGGCTGAAGTTCATCGTTGTGCTGGTCCTGTATCTGCTGTTTCTATATTGGGTGAAGTCATGGTTAGGCCTCATCGTGGTGCCCTTCATCTTTGACGCCTATATAACAAAGAAAATCAATTGGCAGTGGTGGAAAGACGCCGAAGGCCCGGTGAAGTTCGTCATGTCGTGGGTCGATGCCATCGTATTCGCCCTGGTGGCCGTCTACTTCATAAACCAGTTCTTCTTCCAGAACTACGTCATACCCAGCTCGTCGTTAGAGAAGAGCCTCCTCACCGGCGACTACCTCTTTGTCAGCAAGGTGAGCTACGGCCCGCGCATACCCGAAACCCCTCTGACCGTTCCCCTGACGCAGCACACGCTGCCTTTCGGCAACCTGAAGTCGTATATTGAGTGGCCCCACTGGGACTACCGCCGCGTGAAGGGCCTGGGCAATGTCGAGCTTAACGACATCGTGGTGTTCAACTACCCTGCAGGCGACACCATCATCACCGAACCGCCATACCAGACATACTACTACCAGTTCTGCTATGAGTACGGCCAGGGCATCTTCCAGCAGCTCCACCCCGATGCACAGCCCATCGACTCGCTGCCCAAGGCCCAGCAGCTGGAGCGGTTGGAGGAGATCTACGCCCTCGGTTCGTCGTTCATAAAGCGCAACCCAGGCTTCAGCCCCGCTCCGGGAGCCTTGCCATTAGGGCAGGTGGACTGGCGTCCTACCGACCGCCGCGAGAACTACGTGAAGCGCTGTGTGGGACTGCCCGGACAGACGCTCCAGATAAAGGATCACATCGTATATCTCGACGGCAAGCCCAACAAAGAACCCGACAACGTGCAGTACTCTTACGAGGTGCGCTTCCATGACGGTGCCGTTATGAAGGACGACTTCATGAGCGAGCATGGAATAACGTGCGAAGACCTGGGCCTGAGCGATGCCGACAGGGGCTACTTCAAGAGCAACGGCCAGATAACGCTTACCGACCAGATGCGCAACACGATAGCCATCATGCCCATGACCGAAGCCACGATGAAAGCCCTCGCCGCGCGCAAGGACCTCGTGGAGAGCATCAGGCCCACGGTCAGCGAGCCGTCGATAGACATCTACCCGCAAAGCGGCAACACTCACTGGACACGCGACAACTACGGCCCCATCTGGATTCCTAAGAAGGGCGAGACCATAAAGTTGACACTCGACAACATCGCCGTCTACCAGCGGCCCATCAAGGCATACGAGAAGAATGACCTCGAAATACGCGATGGGAAGATATACATCAACGGTGAGCAGACCGACAGCTACACCTTCAAGATGGACTACTACTGGATGATGGGCGACAACCGCCACAACTCGGCCGACTCGCGCTACTGGGGCTTCGTGCCCGAGGACCACATCGTGGGCAAACCCATCTTCATCTGGTGGAGCAGCGACCCCGACCGCGGTCTCTTCAGCGGCGGAATACGCTGGAGCCGTCTCTTCCGCTTCGTCGACAACATCAAGTAGGGGCAGGCCACGGCTGACCGGCCCGCTACTGCCCAGTATGTTGCGACTGAGTCGCAACAAACAGAACGAAAATGCGAAAAACACTACGTTTCCTCATATCCCTGGCTGTGGCCCTTGCCCTGATGCTCCTCTTCAGGGCCGTGGGTATGACCATCTACACCATCGGCGGTGACGGTCTGAAGCCCACGTTCATCGCCGGCGACCGAGTGCTGGTGAACCGCTGGAGCTACGGTC
The DNA here is from genome assembly GCA_905233425.1 of uncultured Prevotella sp. Classification (GTDB taxonomy): domain Bacteria; phylum Bacteroidota; class Bacteroidia; order Bacteroidales; family Bacteroidaceae; genus Prevotella. The sequence goes on from CAJOEC010000017.1 coordinate 18,547, forward strand.
TGCGCGTTGGCGGTGGTGCCAGCGACTTCTTCAGCTACGGGCGACTGTGGCGGCAGCCTGTTGCCAAGGGCGACATTGTGGCTTTCGAGGACCCGTCAGACGGAAATATCGTCATCTGCAAGTGCAAGGGACTGCCGGGCGACACCCTCGAGGTTGACGGCGAGACCATTGTCGTTCCCGGACTGAAGGACTGCGCCGACGCCGACTACTACTGGATGGAGGCCATCAGCGAGGGCAACGACACCGACTCGCGCCTCTTGGGCTTCATTTCCGAGGAATACATCATCGGAAGGGTGATGATGGTGGCCTACAGCCACGATCCCAACAGCCGTCTGTGGGAAGGATGGCGCTACTACAGGTCGTTCATGCTCTGCCAATAGGAAGCATTCATCTTATTGCCATTATTGATTCCGGCATTTCATAGTAGGGACGCGACGTGTCGCGTCTACATCTCGGACGCGACGTGCCGCGTCTACATCTCGGACGCGACACGTCGCGTCCCTACAAGGACTGAATAGTCACTTCATTATCTTATTAATTGAAAAAAGTCTTAAATGCTTACAACAATTTGAAATAATATGCAATGGTTTGTCGAAAAATACGTAACTTTGCACTTCAAACCATTTAATAAGCAGATGAACAGTGTAAGCAAAGGGACTGTGAGGCTCGAAAGACTGATGGTGATAACGATGGTTATCACCTTTCAGTTAATGCATATCCCTGCATTTGCCCAGGGGGTTCTGGCCGACAGCATAGGAGTTGCGGTAGCCACACCGCCCGACACGATACCGGCGGTGACACCCTACCAGATTCCTGACCTGCTGCCCGACAGTCTGGAGCTTGATGACGACTTGATACCAACACTGCAGCCCGACAAAATAGAAGATGCCGAGGGCATAGCCATCGACATGATGGACCAAGGCGTGAGCCTCATGGCTGAACAGGTGGCACCAGTGAGGGAGCGCCGCGACTGGAGCAAATGGGCGCCCGACCCGAAACGGGCACTGTGGCTGGCGCTCGTCATTCCCGGCGGCGGACAGATTTACAACCGCAAATACTGGAAGCTGCCCATCGTCTACGGAGGGTTCCTGGGCTGTATCTACGCCATGAGCTGGAACAACACCATGTACAAGGACTACTCCCAGGCATACATCGACCTTACGGACAACGACCCCGAGACTGCAAGCTACAACAAGTTCCTGCACTTGGGAAGGCAGATAAACTCGTCTAACGAAGACCGATACAAGGACATCTTCAAGAAACGAAAGGACAAGTACCGCCGTTGGCGCGACCTTAGCTTCTTTGTCATGATAGGCATCTACGCCCTGTCGGTCATCGATGCCTACGTGGACGCAGAGTTGTCGCAGTTCGACATATCCAAAGACCTGAGCCTGAAGGTCACACCGGCTGTGATGGGCAGCGGAGAGAACCGAAACCCCTTGTATGCAACGGCATTGGGGGTGAACTGCAGCATCAGTTTCTGATGCCGGCGGGAGAAACGCCGACCACGACCGGGAGGCAAGAGGCAGACCGCGCAACTTGCGCGGTGTACAGGACAGCATGCTGGGTACAGGACAACATAAATGATATAGAATAGAGAATAATGGTATAGAGAAGGGAATTATTATGGAGAAGAAGGAATACATGTTTATGACTTGTGAGAATTGGCATTGGCGTATGTCAGCATTTCTGCTGGCCTTTTTCCTTATGCTGACGCCAGCGGCGGGCCAGACAGAGAACCCAACGACCCAAGAAGTTGGGACCGTCAGCACCGCCGAGGACGCTGACGACACAGAGGCAGAGGCCGACGACGAGGACACCAACGACGACGAGGACACCAATGACGACGAAGAGGGCACAGAGGAATCGGAAGAGCTGATGTTTCCCGAGGCTATGGGCGACTACTTGGACTCGCTGATGACGCTCTACATGACGCGCACATACCTCACCACGGGTACCGACTGCCAGACGAGCGACGTGAACCCCACGTTCACCAAGGAGCAGTACATGGAGCGTCTCTACCGCATGCCCACGGTCATCGAGATGCCATGGAACGAGGTGGTGCAGCGCTGTATTGACCGCTACACGGAGAAGTCGCGCCGACAGGTGAGCTATCTCCTCGGCGCCTGCAATTTCTACATGCCCTTCTTCGAGGAGGCCCTCGAGGCCTACCAGCTTCCCTTGGAGCTGAAATACCTGCCAATCATCGAGTCGGCACTCAACCCCTCGGCAGTGTCGCACGCCGGTGCCGCCGGCCTGTGGCAGTTCATGCCGTCGGCAGCGAAGACCTACAACCTGGAGATCAACTCGCTTGTCGACGAGCGCCGCGACCCGGTGAAGAGCAGCTGGGCCGCCGCACGCCTCCTGCGCGACCTCTTCAACCTCTTCGGCGACTGGAACCTGGCCATCGCCGGCTACAACTGCGGACCGGAGAACATAAACAAAGCCATACACCGTGCTGGAGGCGAAAAGGACTACTGGAAGATAAGCCCATATCTGCCACGCGAGACGCGAGGCTACGTGCCGGCATTCATCGCCGCCAACTACGTGATGACCTACTACTGCGACCACAACATCTGCCCCATGCAGACACAGCTGCCGGTGAAGACCGATACGGTGATGATCTCGCAGAACGTCACATTCAGCCAGATTTGCTCGGTCATGGGGCTGAGCATCGACATGGTGCGCTCGCTCAACCCGCAGTACCGCAAAGACATTGTGCCCGGAGCGACGAAGCCATCGGCACTACGCCTGCCAGTGGCCGACACCACGCGCTTCATCGACCTCCAGGATTCGATCTTCGCCTCCACCGATGGGGCATTCACAAAGCGCATGGAGGTGCAGGTTGAGGAAGAGACATACCAGACGACGGGCAAGAAGGGCCGCAAATCCCGCCGCACACGTGGGGCAAAGGCTGGCAAGGCAGCCAGGAGCAGCGGAGGAGGAAGCGTCTCGGTGACGGTGAAGAAGGGCGACACACTCTCTGCCATCGCAAAGAGAAACGGCACGACAGTGGACAAGCTGAGAAAACTGAACGGAATAAAAGGAAGCAACATCAAGGCAGGAAAGAAAATCAGAGTGAAGTGAATACATCAGGACATCAGGACAACAATATGACGAGACAATAAGATATTTGGGAATCAAGACAAAAAAACAAAAAGAGAAAAGGAGGAACAACAATGGATGACGACGAGATGATGCGACGCGAGGCCGCCGACGAACAAATGATAACCGAAGCCTTCCAGCGGCTGACAGACACATACATGAACTCATGCCACCGCAAGAAGGTGGAAATAATCACAAAAGCTTTCAACTTTGCCAAACAGGCGCACAAAGGTGTCAGGAGACTGTCGGGAGAGCCCTACATCATGCACCCCATAGCCGTGGCACAGATAGTGTGCGAGGAGATCGGGCTCGGCTCGACGAGCATCTGCTCCGCACTGCTCCACGATGTCGTGGAGGACACGGAGTACACCGTGGAGGACATAGAGAACATGTTCGGCCCGAAGATTGCACAGATAGTCGACGGACTGACGAAACTCTCCGGCGGCATCTTCGGCGCACAGGCATCGGCACAGGCCGAGAATTTCAAGAAGCTGCTCCTCACCATGAGCGAGGACATCCGCGTGATACTGATAAAGATGGCCGACCGTCTGCACAACATGCGCACACTGGAGAGCCAGCCAGCCAACAAACGGTACAAGATTGCCGGCGAGACACTCTACCTCTATGCGCCACTGGCCCACCGTCTGGGTCTCTACCGCATAAAGTCGGAGTTAGAGAACCTCAGCTTCCGCTTCGAGCACCCCGAGGAGTTTGAGGCAATAGTGCGTAGGCTTGAAGAAACGAAGATTTCGCGGCAGCAGTCGTTCGACCAGTTCACACAACCTATCGAGGAGGCACTAAAGAAGATGGGTGTCAAGTACGAGATCAAGCAGCGCGTGAAGACCCCTTACTCCATCTGGAGCAAGATGCAGAATAAGCACGTCACCTTCGACGAGATCTACGACATCCTGGCCGCCCGCATCATCTTCACACCACGACAGCGCGAGGAAGAGATCAACGAGTGCTTCGACATCTACGTCGCCCTGACGAAGATATACAGCAGCCATCCCGACCGCATACGCGACTGGGTGAACCACCCCAAGGCCAACGGCTACCAGGCACTTCACGTCACACTCATGTCGAAGCAGGGATTCTGGATAGAGGTGCAGATACGCAGCGACCGCATGAACGAGATTGCCGAGCAGGGACTGGCCGCACACTGGAAATACAAGGAAGGGGAGGAACTGCAAGAGGACGAGGGCGAACTGAACCAGTGGCTTCGCACCATAAAGGAGATCCTCGACGACCCGCAGCCCGACGCCATGGACTTCCTCGACGCCATAAAGCTGAACCTCTTCGCAAGCGAGATATTCGTGTTCACACCTAAGGGCGAAATCAAGACCATGCCCGCAGGATGCACCGTCCTCGACTTCGCATTCTCAATACATACATTCCTCGGAAGCCACTGCATAGGCGCGAAGGTGAACCACAAACTGGTGCCGCTAAGCCATCAGCTGAACAGCGGCGACCAGGTGGAAGTCCTCACGTCGAAGTCGCAGCATGTGCATCCGGTGTGGATAACATTCGTACACACGGCAAAGGCTAAGGCAAAGGTGCAGGCCATACTGCGACGCGGACAGCGCGAGGTGCAGAAGCAGGGCGAGACCATTCTCACAGAGTGGCTCAAGAGCAAGGGATTCGAAGCGACATCCGAGGTCATCGACCAGCTGCAGACACTCCACGAGATGCCCAACCGCGACGAAATGCTACTGGCCATTGGCGAGAAGAAAATCACGCTCGGTGACAAGGACGAGGACGAGCTGAAGGGCAAGAACAAGAAGGGCGACAACGGTGGCAACGGAGGAGGATGGCGCAAGTTCGTGCCATTCGTCAAGGCGAAGAAACAGCAGGAGGAGAAACAGCCGGAGCTGTTCATCGTTCCCGAGAAATTCAACCGCAAGAAGCCCATCTTCATCAACGAGGACAACATCGCGCAGTACATATTCCCCGCCTGCTGCCACCCTATTCCGGGCGACGATGCGCTGGGATACATCGACAACCAGAACCGCATAGAGATACACAACCGCAAGTGTCCAGTGGCAAACAAGCTGAAGGCCAACTACGGCAACCGCCTCCTTGATGTCAAATGGGACATGCACAAGCAACTCTTCTTCGATGCCACGATACGCCTCGGAGGCATAGACCGCCGCGGACTCGTCAACGAAGTGACACGCATCATCTCCGACCAGTTGTCGGTGGACATACGCGGACTGGCTTTCTCCACCAAGGACGGAATCTTCGAGGGAACCATCGACCTGCGCGTACACGACCGTATCGAAGTGAAGGAGATCATGGACAAGCTGAAAGAGGTCGACGACCTGAAGGAGATATCACAGATAATGTAAACCAATGAAACAGGCAATGATTTTCGCTGCCGGACTTGGCACCCGCCTCAAGCCGCTCACTGACACATGTCCGAAGGCTCTTGTCGAGGTCGGCGGCAAGCCACTGCTGGCTCACGTCGTTGAGCAGCTACAGGCTGCGGGATATGAGCGCATGGTGGTGAACGTCCACCACTTTGCCGACCAGATAGAGAGTTTCCTGCGCAGCAACCAGAACTTCGGCATCGACATACGTGTCAGCGACGAGCGAGACATGCTCCTCGACACGGGAGGCGGACTGAAGAAGGCGGCCCCGCTTTTCGACCACGAGAAGAACATACTGCTCCACAACGTCGACATACTCTCAAACGTAGACTACGAGTGGTTCTCGGACCAGCACCAGGCCGACGAAGACGCTGTGCTCCTCGTCAGCCGCCGCAAGACGAAACGCTATCTGCTCTTCGACAGCGGAATGAGGCTTATGGGATGGACGAACATTGAAACCGGCGAGGTGAAATCACCATTCCCCTGGCTTCGCAACTCCGCCATCGCTCCCAGCGCTTTCCCTGAGGGTCTCCACGCTTTTGCCTTCAGCGGCATCCACTCCTTCTCGCCACGTCTGTTCTCGCTCATGGATCGTTTCCCCGAGCGTTTCCCCATCATCGATTTCTATCTCAGCATCTGCCACCGCGCCCGTATCGTCGGCTGCATCAAGGACGACCTGCAGGTGCTTGACGTAGGGAAGCCCGAAACACTCCAGCAGGCAAACTCCCAAAACTCCCAATAACTCCCGCTAACTCCCAATAACTCCCATAAAATGAACAAACTAATCATTTTCAGCGCCCCCAGCGGCAGCGGCAAGTCAACCATAGTGCAGTGGCTCATGCAGGAGCATCCCGAACTGCGTCTCTATTTCTCCATCTCTGCCACATCGCGAGCACCTCGCGGCACAGAGCGTCACGGCGTTGAGTATTTCTTCCTCACGCCCGAAGAGTTCCGCCAGCGGATAGCCGACGACGAGTTCCTTGAATACGAGGAGGTCTACCAAGACCGTTTCTACGGCACGCTGAAGAGCCAGGTGGAGCGCCAGTTGGAAGCTGGGCAGAACGTTGTGTTCGACGTCGATGTCAAGGGAGGCATAAACATCAAGCACTTCTACGGCCAAAGGGCCATGAGCATCTTCATCCAGCCGCCTTCTGTCGAGGAACTGCGCCGCCGCCTACAGCTCCGTGGCACCGACACGCCCGAAGCAATAGAGAACCGGCTGGCAAAGGCCGAATACGAGCTGACCTTTGCTCCACAGTTCGACCATGTTGTGGTGAACGACAACATCGACGAGGCCAAGGCCGAGACACTACGCATTGTCAGTTCTTTCCTATTGGATTAGCGCCGGGTAACTATGAGTTAAGCGCCGGGTAACCATGGGTTAAGCGCCGGGTAACTTGGGACAGGCAGCAGATAAAGTATGAGAAGGATAGGAATCTTAGGAGGCTCTTTCAATCCCATCCACAACGGTCACATCTCATTGGCGAGGCAGATGCTGACGCTGGCGGGCCTTGACGAAGTGTGGCTCATGGTGTCGCCGCAGAACCCTCTGAAGCAGGGGCGCAGCGACCTGCTCAACGACCGTCTGCGCTACTCCATCGCCTCAATAGCATTGCACGGCGAAAATCATCTTCACGCCAGCGACTACGAGCTGGCCCTGCCACGCCCCAGCTACACGTGGAACACGCTGGAGCATCTGAAAGCCGACTTTCCGGGGTTCATCTTCGACCTCATCATCGGTGGCGACAACTGGGAGATTTTCCCCCGGTGGTTCCGTTCGCAGGACATCATTCGTGAGCACCGCATCCTTGTTTATCCACGAGCCGCCGTCTCTTCCAAGACATCTGTTTCTGACACGTATGCAGCATTGTCTGCGCAGCCGACCAGTTCTGGCACCCCCCTCTTCGTCTCCGCCGCCCTGCTCCCCGTCAGCAGCACCGAAGTGCGCAGAAGGGTGCAATGTGGGGAGAGCATCGATGGGCTGGTTCCCAAAACTATAGCACCGCTATTACAGCGATGCTATTCATGACCCTCTTACACACCTGGAGTCAGAACTTGAACTCGACGGCCGCCTTTATGACCTGCTTCTGAGCTGTAGGCAGTTCGAGGTAGCTCATTCGGCGGATGTATTCTATCTTCAGCAACTTGAAAATGTTATGGATGCCGGCGCACACCTCCCAGTAGGGACGTTTGTGGTCCATGACGTGGCATCCTTCGGGGAAAGGCATCAGCAGCGACGAGCCGACATTCTCGGGCAGGAAGGGGTTGTTCTTGTCGGTGAGCGAACCCCAGAGGCAGTGCACGGCAAAGTGCTCGCGCCACTTCAGCTTCTTGAGCAGCGGAATGTGGTTGAAAATCTTGCCGTTCATGTCCCACTCCGCTTGCAGCGAGAGGAAACGGTCGTTGAGGAACTCCATGTTGTTTATCAGGTCGAAGCTGTTCGACTTTATGAAGTATGACATGTTGGCCTCGGGCATAATAAGCAGCGGGAATGGCACTTGGTTCCACTGTGCGCCCAAGCGCCCCCGTGCCTTTATGTAGCCGAAGCTCATGGGCATCCAGAAACGTTTCCACATCTCCAACTCGGTATAGTTATAGTTGTACTGGCCGCCGAGGAGGCCTTTTATGCCAATGGTGTGCTGTAGGCGGATGACGGGGGTGTCGTAGTGCATGGTGCGGCGGCGCTGCTTAGTCTGTAGGACGGTCTCGCCGGGGGAGAAGCGAAGGGCGAGGGTGGCTTCGGTGTAGCGGAGGGACGACCCCACCCCCAGCCCCTCCCCTGCGAGGGGAGGGGAGATGTTACCATCGGACAATGTTCTGAAGGAGATGTTGCCGATGGGTTTTATCTTTTCGGTCTTCAGTTCGGTGGTGAGGCGGATGCCGGGCTTCTGCTCGTACTCGAACTGCAGCGACTGTCTGTTGTAGAGGAGCATCTTGTCTATCTCGCTGATCTTGAACGCGGAGAAGATGTTGTCCTTGTCGCTGTCGAGATATTTGTCGCTGGGCAGGGCCACGTCGCGGTGCGACTTAAAGCTGACGGTGCGTGCCGGGAACTCGTGTGGCAGGTATTTGGGGTGGCCGAAGACGTATGTGAGCGTGGCGTCGTAGTAGTTCTCCTTCGACTTCATGGCGTGGGCATAGTAGCCGCTGAGGAAGATGTGGGGGTGGAGGTTTGCTGTGGTCTGTCCGCCGAGGCGCATGCGCAGTCCGTCGTAGAAGTTCGAGGAGATGGTACTGAGCACGGGGCCGATGTCCACCTTGCTGGGTCTGTCGTGCGGTGCTGTCTCGATATAGTTCTCGAAGAGAGCCTTTATGGCGGTGAGTACATACCTGAAGCCCCGCATCTGCTCTATCCGCTCCACCAAGAGGTCGAGTGAGGCTTCGGATTTGGAGAGGGGAGCCTGACGGTAGGAGTCCCAGAAGTCGGAAGACCCAGAAGCCCCAGCAGACCCTCCCCCCAGCCCCTCCCTGTAGGGAGGGGAGTAGTCACCTTCTGCCTCAGAAGTATATACTCCCCTCCCTGCAGGGAGGGGCTGGGGGTGGGTCTGCTGGGAATGCTGGGGGAGGGTCTCCTCAAACCCAAAATGTGAGCGCACGGTGTTGCGGACTACTATGAGCTTTGCGGTGAAGTCGGTGACGGCCAACTCGGCTACCATGTCGTCCTTGAGCAGCACCCAGTCGCCGGTGTCGAGGCGGCCGAACTCTTGCGTGCAGTAGAGAGCCTCAACCCAGTTCACGCCTGTGACGTTGGGCAACTGCATGGTGCATCGCTTCACCAAGTAGGAAGAGTCGGCCATGACGAAGAGCTGGCCGCGGAAGCCGAAGTCCTGCATCGTGGCGGGGGTGAAGTCGAGGATGTAGCAGCGGTCGCCGTCGACGTAGGTGGTATCGGTGATATAAAAGTGGTAGAAGAGTATGGCGTCGCGGCCTATAGGACTGGTAAAAGGATGGCGCAGCAGACGAATGTTGTCCTCGTAGATGTCCACGTCGGTGAAATACTCCTTCGCCACCTGATTCACGATGTCGCCCGACTGGAAGAACTTCGTCACCCCGCTCACGCGGTGCGCCCTCTGTATGCTTTCGTCGAGGTGAGGGTCGCGGCGCATGTAGCGGTCGGTGACGGTCTCTTCGAGCGAGACAGGCAGTATGAGCTTGTTGTTATAGGGACACACCTCTATGTGATCGGTTATCCAGGGCTTGTGAAAGACACCACTCTCGAAGTCCTTAGGCTTCAAATCGTTGAACCCGGCCATCATCTTCTGGTAGTTGGAGTATCGGCAGAAGTCTTTCTGCCGCAGGTCGGTGCGTTTCTTTGCTGCGATGACCTTGCGCATCAGTTCCACGGCAGGATTGTCCTTACGACGGTAGCGCGACTTGCGGCGCGATGTCACCGTGACTTCATTCAGCGAGTGTGTGTCGGGCTTCAGCCTTACGGTGATGTTGCCTACTGTGTTGTGGCGTATGGTCACCTCCTTCGTCACATACCCCACCGAGCTTACCACAAGCCTTGTCTTGCTGTGCCTTGGCAGCGTGAAGCGTCCTTCCGCGTTGGCCTTGGTGCCATCGGTCGTGCCCTTGTACTGGAGCGTCGCCATAGGCACCGGCCGTTCTGTGTCGTCGTCAAGAACCTGGCCGGTAATCTGGGCGAGGGCAGACGTGAAGCAGAACAGCACGAGGAGGAGAAAGGACAGGCGGTGGAACATAGTGTTAGTGGGACTATTTACTCATATAATTGTTTTACCACAGATTTCGCAGATTTCACAGATTTTGGCTGCGCACAATCCTAAATAATCGCGGCTTTAGCCGCTGTAATTGGTCAAAAATCCGTGTAATCCGTGAAATCTGTGGTCGTGCAAAACAATCCGTGTAATCTGTGAAATCTGTGGTCATGCAAAGTAATCCGTGTAATCTGTGTAATCTGTGGTCGTTTTATTCGTCTTAAAGTGTGGAGTAATGTTTTCTGTCGAGTTTGCCGTTGAAGGTGCGGTGGATGGAGTCCACCTGTTCGTAGAGCATGGGAACCTTGTACGCCTCTAAGCGGCTCTTCAGGTGCAGGGCCAGGGCACGCTTGTTGAGAGTGGCGCTGGGTTTTAGTGCGACGAGCAGCTTCAGAGCCTTGCCCGTAATCTTGTGGTCGACGGCGATGCAGATGCAGTCGCTGACGGTCTCGAAGGCCATGGCGGCGTCCTCCACTTCGGTGGGTGCCACCTTGAAGCCTCCTACGTTGATGACATCGTCCTTACGGCCTTGCAGGTGCAGACGGCCTTCCTCGTCGATGGTTCCGGCATCGGCGGTGTAGAGTACGCCGTCGCGGAGCACGGTGGCCGTGCGGTCGGGGTCGCCTAAGTAGCCGGTCATCAGGGTGTCGCCAACGCAGGCGATTAGGCCGTCGGGGGTGATGAAGACGCGGGAGTGGGGCATCGGACGGCCAAGGCAGCCGGGGGTGGGGGCAGCCGGGGAGGCGTCGGGAACGGTGGCGGCGTTGAAGTTATGGGTGCAGATGATGCCGGTCTCGGTGGAGGCGTATGTGTTGTAGAGGCGGCTGTGAGGAAGGAGACGGCAGAGAGCTTCCATGTCGGCTTGGGCCATGGCGGCTGCGCCGGTCTCTATGAAGTCGATGCGGTCGGCGAGGGCGGCTAAGCGGTCGGGGGCAAGCTGGAGGAGTATGCGGATGCTGGCGGGAACGAGGAAGGTGGCGAATTTGTGGGGCACTGGGGCTTCTGGGGCAACTGTGGCCTCTGTGGCCTCTGGGACTTTTGGGGATACTGGGCTGGTGAAGGCGGAGAAGAAGGCATCGAGGTCTTTCAAGCCGTCGACGATGATTAGGGTGGCACCGAGGAGCATGACGGGGTAGACCTTCGACAGGCTGCCGATGTGGTTCAGGGGGCCGTTGACGACGAAAGTCAGGTCTGGCGAGAAGCCTTGGCCGGCAATGAGGTTCTCGGCATCGGCGAGGATGGTGCGGTGGCTTATCATAACACCTTTGGAGCGGCCCGTGGTGCCCGTGGTGTAGAGCACGTCGGCAGTGCCCGTGGGGCAGGTGTTGGCGGCCATGAAGTCAGAGACCTGGCGGAAGGTGTCGTCGGGCATGTCGCGTTCCAACGGGGCGGCGACGAGGCCGAGGCGGTGGAGGGCGAAATATGTGACGAGGAAGTCGATGGTGGGAGTGGCACGGAGGGGGACGGGGAAGGGTGCCGAAGGTGGGGTGGGAATCTGCCCGGCGCGGGCCTCTATGCGGGCATTGAGGTCGGCGTAGGTACAGCGGTCGCTGCCACAGACAATGGCCAGCTTGTCGGGCTGGTGGACGGCGTGGTGGGCGATGTAGTCTTCGAGGGTGTTCATAGTTTCTGCTCTACCATGGCGGTGATGCTGTCGAGGGAACGTAGGTTGCGGGGTGTGGCATCGGAGGCATCGAGCTGTATGCCGAACTCGTCGGAGAGGAGCATGAGGATGGTGGTGATGCCAAGTGAGTCGAGCTCGCTGAAGAGGAAGTCGGAGTCGAAGTCGACCAAGGGGAGGGCGTCTTCGAGGAGGTGTCTGATTTTTTCTTTCATAGTTTTTTATGGGGCTTATGAGACTTATAGGACTTATGAGACTTATAGGACTTATGAGACCTATGGGACTTATAGGACTTATGAGACCTATGGGACTTATAGGACTTATGGGGCCTATAGGACTTATGGGACTTATGGGAGGTGAAGGAGGTGGAGACCGGGGTGGGAGGACTCTAACTGGGCTATCTGTTCTGGGCCTTGCTTCTCAAAGAAGGTGATGTTTGGGACGAGCCCCTCAGCACTGTGGCGGGCGACGAGGAGCTTTTCCGAGTCGGAGTCGATGGCGATGATGGTGGCGGCGGGTTGCTGGAGGGCGAGTAGGAGGGGGATCTCCCCGTAGCCGCTGTTGATGACAGCGACGGTGCCCTCAGAAGAAGCGGGGGATACGGCAACGGTGCCCTCAGGGGAAGCGGCGGGAACGGGGGCTGGGAGCGAGGGGAAGCGGCGGAGGTTGCGGGCTACGGTGTTGGTGATGGCGAGGCCCTTGTAGCGGTAGCGGTCGAGGACGAGGTGGCGGAGGTAGGCGGGCGAGCCGGGCTTCTCACCACGGAGACGGCGGAGGAGGAGGGCGAAGGAGAGCGGACGACGGCGGTAGCCACTGCCGTCGGAAACGAGCCAGTGGAAGATGAGCGGCGGCAAGAGCCATGCCATGAGCACTACCGACGACATGCCGACAATGGTGACCTGGGCCAGCGAGCGCAGGGCAGGGTGGCGGGCGAATATGAGCACGCCGATGCCGATGAACATGATGAGGGCGGAGATGACGATGCTCTGTTTGTAGCTTGCCAGCAGCGGACGGCGGTAGGCATATTCGTACTGGCAGCCCTCAGTCATGAAGATGGTGTAGTCGTCGCCCTGGCCGAAGATAAAGGTGGCGAGGATGATGTTCACTACGTTGAAGTGAATGCCGAAGAGCGACATCAGCCCCAGAATCCACACCCAGCTGACGGCCATGGGAAGGAAGGAGAGCAGGGCCAGCTCAAGACTGCCCAACGAGAACCACAGGAAGAGGAACACTATGGCGGAACAGGCCCAACCGATGTAGTTGAAGTCGTCGGAGAGACGTGTGACTATCATAGAGTTAATGTCCTTCACGTCGATAATCTCCTCACCGTCCACAACGACAATCTGGTCTTGCGCAAAGACTGTACTTATGAGAGGCGCGAAATGCTCCAGCGGCTGTGGCTCGAAACGTGTGCGGAGCAGGAGGAAGAAGTCGTCGAAGGTGCCGTCGGCGAAGCCCTCGGCAGCGGCAGCACGGCGTATGCCGTCTTCCAGCGTTTGGCCATGGCGGTTAGTGAAGTCGTTCCACATCTGCAGACGGTGCTGCTGCTCCTGCTGCGAACAGAGGAACTGACGGATAGTGCTGTCGTCTGCCGCCTCGCCCCGGGATCCCATACTGGCGAGATACTCCATGTCCTGCCGCTGTTCGGGGGTCATGTAGTTGATGTTGCTGATGTTCGAGTCGAAAGTGGTGTCGAGGCTGAAATAGGCGAGGACAATGGTAAGTACGGCAATGACAGCCCCGACTCCGAGTGAGGGGGTGGGGGTGATGGGGCCAATGGGACTACTGGGACTAATAGGACTGCTGGGACTACAGGGAGTGATAGTGCTCTTCACCATTTGTGGCAGGAATATGAGCACGAAGAGGATGGTGCCCACAAGGAGCAGCGAACTGAAGAGGCCGAGGTCGCGCAGGGCCACCGACCGCAGGGGCACTAAAGCCATGAAGGCTCCCACGGTGGTGATGTTTCCCACGAGCAGCGGGGGGACGACCTCGCGCAATGCCTGGCGCACATCAGGCGTATGGCGCAGATGGGCGATTAGGTGCAAGGGGTAGTTCACGGCTATGCCCACGATGACCGACGATATGCCGATGACGATTACCGAGAGGCTGTCGTTCTTCAGCGTGAGGATGCCCATGGCGAAGAGCCATCCCCAGGCGATGGAGACGACGATGAGCAACAGGTTACGCGCACTACGGAAGACGGCAAAGAGCAGACCGACGATGAGCAGCAGGGCAAGCGACACAGCCAGCAGGCTGTCGCTCTTTATCTGCTCGGCGTTGCCCACAGCGATGACGGGGCCGCCGGTGAGCCTGATGTCCACGCCGGGGCACTGTGCGGTGGCCTGTGCGGCACAGTCGTTGAGGAACCGCAGCAGACGTGCGTTGTCGTTTGTCTCGCTGGCCCCGTATGGCGACTGCATGATGACGATGGCACGGTTCATGTCGGGGGTGAAGATGTAGCCGTCGTAGTTCTCGTAGCTGACTGAGGCCTGACGCTGCTGGAGCGAAGACAGCAGGGGTGTGAAGAGGTTCAGGGGATCGTGCTGCACGTTCTGGGCCATCATCCCTGCCATGGGGAGCATGAGCATCTGTTTGTCGGCGGCTATCTGGGCAGCGATATACCCGGTGTCTGCCCGCCCGTCATCGGCCAGTAGGCTGTCCATGCGGGCGTAGTCACGGTCGGTGAGGAAATAGGGCATGTTGGCGTAGATGAACTGCACAGTCTGTTCCATCTGTCCAATGTCAATTTGGGTTATCATCGTCGAGGCGATGCCAGTGGTGTCGCGCCCGGAAACGATGGCGGCTAAGGCGTCGACGGCCTCGGTGAGACCCTCCGGAGTGGCGGCGGGAACGTTGGCTTGGTCAGCCGGAGAGGCATCGGGGTCGGTGGCTTGGGGTTCGGCGTAGGAAACGATGGCGATGATTCGGCTGGCCCCGGCATTCTCCTGATAGGCTTTTAGCGCATGGCCATATTTGCTGTCGAGCGGCAGGAAGTCAGAGATGTCTTCCTTGTACTTCTGGCGCGAGAGCAGCAGAGCCAATGCCGCCGTCAAAAGAACCAAAGCCGCGAAGCACAAGCCCCGCCGCGCCCTCAGGTAGTCATATAACCGTGTCACCATCACCAACATAAGTGTAAAAAATGACAATAATATTTCAAAAAGAGGGGAAGCCCGCACCTCCCCTGAAATCGGCAAAAGCAGATTATCTGGCGCTCACCAAGAATGTAAAGAACTTTGCCTTTTTGGGATAATGGATTTTCCCATTTTTAATGATGTAACGGCAGAAGATGCGCTTCTTGCCTTTTTCTTGCAAAACTTCATTCATACACAACACATCCTTTCTGCATTAGCAAGCCGCTGTTGCCCAGCGGTAGGCTTGTCGCACTTGACTAAGGTGCAACTAAAACGCCCCAGGCTGCGGGGCAAGGGGCGCGTTCTTTCCTTGCGGAGAAGACGGTGGCGATAGTCAGTCGCCGAAAGGAGGGGGGTGTGTACTCCTGAAGTTTTGCGGTGCAAAGATAGGTATTTTATTTAAACCTACCAAACAATTTCACAATTATTTGTTAAACATTATTTAATAGTAACAGGATTCGCATAAATGCCGATGAAGATTTCGCGCAGACGCTCCATGTCGCAGTTCTCCTCATACCTGTCGAGCTTTGCCAGGCGCTTCTCGAAGGCTTCATACTGTTCGTTGGTGTACTTGTCGCGGTACTTAGTGTTGCCGTAGAGCATGTCGTGGGCGATGTAGTTGTTTGGGAAGAGCCGGTATGCCGACTTGATGCGTCTGTCTATCAGTCCTGCCACAGCCTTGTGATATTCGCTGTTCGTCATGTTCTCGAAAGCCTCCAGCTCGTCGGTCCTGATGGGTTCGCATAGGTGGAAGACCACCCTTCCCTTATGCTGCATGATGCCCGTGAGGATGCTGTTGAGGTCCTCGCCGGGCTTCTTCACGTAGCGGGCGTACTGCGACTGGTACAATTCGAGGGCTTTCAGCACGTCGCACGACTCCCACTCGTAGCTCACGGCCACGGGCACGATGTTCAGCTCGGCCAGAGCCTTAATCTTGTCCTTCGGCTCGCTCATGCAGAACATCTTTATGATGCCCTGGTCGGTGGCGTCGCGTCCGTCCTTGGTGCGGCCGTTGCGCTGTGCTATCCACACCGACTCGCCCTTCTCCTTGATGCACCAGCGCATATACTCCGAGAGGTGGAGCGATGAGCGGTAGAACTGTCGCAGGTCGCTGCCGGGACGCTCCACGCGGAACATCTTGTTCGACTTGCCCACGTCGACGACCACGGGGTGTGTCATCAGGTTGGCGCCGAAGGTTATCTCGGTGGTCTCGAAACCGTTTATCACAAGGAAATACTGCAGCAGACAGGCATCGAGCATGATGTCGCGGTGGTTCGATACGTAGAGGTACTGCCGTTTGGGGTCCAAGCGCTCCAAGCCTTCACAGGTGAACTCGGTGATGCTGCGGGCGATTATCTGCCTGTTCACCTCGGCCATGGTGTCGTGCTGGAACTCGCGGATGGTGCGGAAGGAGCACACGTGCTGCCTCACGGCCTCGATGGTCATGTCGGGATAGACGTATGAAGCCAGCAGTGGGAACACGTCGCTCGAGGCTATGCGCTGCATGGCAGCGGGGAACTCCTCGTCGTAGTAGGGGCGGATGTCGTCGAAGTCAGGGTTTTTCTTCATGGTTTTTTGGGGGGATTTTGGGGCTCATAGGACTTATAGGTCTCATAGGACTTATAGGTCTCATAGGACTTATAGGTCTTATAGGACTCATAGGCCTCATGGGCCAGCCAGTCGAGGAAAGCCTTGCGCCATTGGCGGCACTCGGCGGTGCCTTTCGTGTCGCTGGCTCCGAAGCCGTGGCCTCCAGTGGCATATTGTATATATTTGTGGTTGACGCCCCGGGCTGTGAGGGCCGAGTCGAGGAGCACCGAGTTGCGGTAGTCCACGACAGGGTCGTCCTTGCAGTTCACGAGGAACACCGGCGGGCAGTCGTCGGGCACATGGCGTTCCAACGAGAGGAGGTCACGTAGGCTGTCGTTGCCCGTGCGCGAGTCGCCGAGCAGTCCGCGGCGCGAGCGGCGGTGGGTGCATTCCTCGGTCATGGTGACGACGGGATAGACAGGGACGATGAACGCGGGACGTTCCTCACGGGGGAACAGCTCGGCTGCCGACATGACGAGATGGCCTCCGGCTGAGAAGCCCATCGCGCCAACGCGGTCGGGGTCGATGCCATAGCTGCCGGCGTTCTGCCTCACATGGCGCAGGGCCTGCAGCAGGTCGTCCTGCGGGTCGGGGTAGCGGTTGCCACGGAACAGCAGACGGTAATGGGTCACGAAGGCGGGGACGTAGGCCGTGCGGTAGTGCAGCACGAAGGCGGCGATGCCGTTCTGTTGCAGCCAGCGGGCGACACAGTGCCCCTCCGTCTCCATGTCGTGCCAGAAATAGCTGCCGCCGGGGCATACCACAACGGCGGTATTCCCTTTCTCCACGAGGTATGGTGTCAGCTCCACGTTCTTACCACAGCCTGTCCCCGCCCAGATATTCACCTGCGCGGGTGCGGCAAGCGCGACGGCTATGAGTAGAAGAAGTGCTATTATAAGACGCTGAAGGCGTCTCCTCTCAATAGCCGAGTGTACGAGCATAGCGAGCACCCCCGGATAGTAGGCGTATGGGTAATATCGACTCTGAAAGAGTCGCCCATCCGCGCAGATGGGGCACTCTTTCAGAGTGCTTTCCATTGCCTCCAGCTGTCCGCAGGTCCTACGGACGCTGTGGTTATTGAGCGGCGACGCTTTCAGCGTCAGTTGAACTCCTTTGCGGATAATCATAATTCGTGAAATTCGTGAAATTCGTGAAATTCGTTGTTAAAAAACATATTTCAAACTTTATAATATCCTGTTGAGTACATAGTTCGTGCCAAGCAACGCCTCGCAAGTGGTGATGGCCGTGAGGGGCACACCGCAGAAACCGTGGAGGTTGTTGTTCTGGCCGGTGAGCAGCAGGTTGTCGATCTTTGTCACCACGGGCAACTGCGAGAGGGCAATGTTGCGGCAGTCCTTACTGAATCCGCAGATGGTGCCTTCCTTCGCGCCATAGTAGTCGCGGATAGTGAGCGGCGAGGCTGTGTTTACGGCCTCTACGCACTGGTTGAAACCAGGGTGCACTTCCTCTATCTGGCGCAGCAGGGCCTCGGCCTTCTCCGCTTTCCAGGCCTCGTAGTCGTGGCCTCGGTGGCCGGGGGTGGTGGTGCCGGCCCAGTGGGCGGCCATCTCGAAGGGCATCGGGGCGGTGACAAGGGCCTTGGTGGCAGAACATTCAGCGTGTCTGGTGGAGGCGACAAGGGCCTCTCCTTCGCCGTGGAGGTTCCTTTCCTCCGGCGGGGTCATGAAGAGGTAGCCCAAAGGCCAGGGGCGGTCGGTGCGCGAGAAGTTCCACACGTCGTCGTAGCGCGTCATGTAGTACTCCGAATGGTTGATGTATGGGAAGGTGCCGGGCTTCAGCTTAATGAACAGCGAGAAGGCGGAGTGGGCGTTGGGTATGCTGTCCATCCTGTCGCGGAAGGCCTTGGGGAAGGCCCGTTCGTCCATCAGACGCAGAAGTGTGCAGGGGTGGATGTCGGAGATGTAGTGGTCGGAGGTGTAGACACAGCCTTTCGCGGTGCGGACAAATTCGATGTGACGGTTACTTATCTCAATCCACTCCACCCCGTCACCCGTGACGACAGTACCGCCGTTTTCGGTGATCACCTCTGCCAGTAGGTCGGCGAAGTGGCAGCTTCCGCCCACGAAGCGGCTGGCCCCGTGTATGTACAGCGTGCTGATTATGGCATGGACGTATGCCGGTGTCTGCCCTGGCCGTCCGCCGTAGAGGGGGTTCATGTATGCCAGCACGGCACGCAGGCGGCGGTCGGTGGTGAACTGTGCTATAAAGTCGGTGGCGGGCATGAGGAAGTCCGACGATCCTGAGAACAGCGACAGCCTGCCCGTGGAGGGCCGCAGATTGAAGAGGTCGGTGTGGTCGGCTATGCGCAGCACGGCATCGACATAGCGTTCCAGCCCCTTGCGCTCGTTAGGAAAAGTCCTTGCCAGCGACTCCACGAAGCCCTCGCGCCCCTGTGCGATGGTGTAGAACCGCCGGTCTTCGGCGAAATAGAGGCTGTCGGTGCAGTCGTCGTCGACATCCATCAGTCGTGCCCTGCCCTCGATGCCTAAATAGCGGCAGATGCGCCAGATGTTGCCGCCGGGGCGCATCCCCCCGACGACGTGCATTCCCGTGTCGAAGGTCTCGCCGAAGCGGCGGAACGACTGCAGTCCTCCGCCGATGGTGGCGTTCTTCTCAATCACCGTCACCTCGAAGCCCTCCTTGGCCAGGATAGCCCCGCAGAACAGCCCGCCGAGGCCCGCGCCTATTATTGTCACTTTACTCATGTCTCCATTATCTGCCTGTAGATTTTCTCGGCTGTCAGCAGTTCGCTGCACGTGACGATGGTGCCGACGATGACGCCCTGCATACCGTGGGAGTTGATGTTCTGACCCGTCTGCAGCAGGTTGGGAATCTTCGTGCGGTGGGGCACACGACAGGCGGCCCCCATGGCGATGTCCTTGGCACAGCCGTACATGCCGCCATGCTCCGTGCCCGTATAGTCGCGGTATGTCAGCGGAGTGGAGGTGTAGTAACGCTTTATCTTACTGCTGACGCCGGGGAAGTGCCTCTCTAATGAGGCTATCAGGCGCTGGGCCTTCCGCTCCTTGAAGTCCTTGTAGTCCTGGCCGCGACGCCCGACCTTAGTGTCAGCCCATTGCGCCACGTCGCTCCACTGCATATACGAGAGTATGACACCCGTATGGGCATAGCCTCCTCTCCCCCAGTAGTATCCTCTCTCCTCTTTCCTCTCTCCTCTCTCCTCTTTCCTCTTCAATCTCTCCTCTCCACAGAAGTGCATATAGAGGAATCCCTTCGGCCACGACTCCTCGTCGTACTGCTCGCATCCCCAGGGCGTGTCGGTGTTGTAGCCGTAGTAGTTGTGGTTCATGTAGGGCATGGCGTTCTCCTCGAACTCCAAATAGACGGAGAACACGCCTACTGTCTGCGGTATGGCGTTAATGCGCTGGCGGAATGCGGGGCGTATGAGCCGCGAGTCGGTCATCTCAAGCGTGCGCATGGGGTGGGTGTCGCTTATCACATAGTCGGCGGCGAAAAACTCTCCCGTGGCCGTCTCCACGCCAGTGGCATGGCTGTCGTCGCATACGATCTTCACCACCCTGTGGCGCGTCAGCACCTGTCCGCCGTAACGCTCTATGGTGCTCACCAGCGAGCGGGCAATGGCGTCGCTGCCGCCGACGATGCGGAAGGCGCTATGGTTGAAGAAGTCCATCACGAAAGCATGGGTGGCGAAGGGTGTCTTGTCGCGCACGGCGGCGTAGAGGGGCAGTGTGCCCACGAGGACCTTGGCCAGCAGGGGGTCGGTAATGATTTCCTCGATGACGCTGTTCGTGCTGCGCAACATGTAGTCGGTGTGCATCGACGCATTTGTGGGCAAGGCCTCAAACTGTTGCATCCCGCTGTCGACCTGCTTCATGGACAGTAGCGACGAGGCGTGGGCCACGCTCTCCACGGTGTCGAAATAGCGTTCGAGGTTGTCCCTCTGCTTAGGGAACCACTCTGCCATCTGCCCGATGAAGGCCTCGCGCCCGTTGGCAAAGCGGTACTGCTGCCCGCCAATGCCAATGACATCGTAGCCCCCAGTGTCTAACTGCGACAGACGTACAACGCCAGCAGTATCCTCTCTCCTCTCTCCTCCCTCCTCTCTCGCAGCAGTATCCTCTCTCCTCTCTCCTCTCTCCTCTCTCCTCTCGAAGTCTCTCCTCTCGAAATCTCTCCTCATTTCGAGGTAGTCCATGATCTGGTGCATGACCTGCCCCTCGGCGGCACTACCGATAAAGTGCATGCCTGTCTCGAAGCGTGCACCGTGGCGCGTGAAGCATTGCAGGCAGCCGCCCGCCTGCACCCCCTGCTCCAGCACAGTCACCTCATATCCGTTCTTGGCCAGGATGACACCGCACGTAAGCCCTCCGAGGCCGCTTCCGATGATACAAACTCGCATATTGGGTGCAAAAGTACACATTTTATTTTAAACAGCCTCTCTTTTGACAATCTTTTAGGTTTTTCTCACCCTCCAGCAGGGGAAATGTTTCGCTCCCCGGCAGAGCCAATGATTTTGGTCTGACCGCCCAAAAAGTTCGCTTGGGAGCCTGAAAAAGTTCGCGCCGGGCGAACTCCGAGTTCGCCCGGCGCGGACTGACAGTTCGCCCGGCGCGAACTCAAAGTCCTCCCAGGCACCTTTTTTGCGAACTCCTCGCCCTTTTTTGCGAACTCTTCGCCCCGTTCCCCTGCCCCGCTTTGCGGTCATACAACAGCAGACAACCCTACAGGTGGCAAAAATCCGTGTAATCTGTGTAATCTGTGGTCGGGCAAAAAAATCCGTGTAATCTGTGGTCGGGCAAAAAAATCCGTGTAATCTGTGGTCGGGCAAAAAGGGCGCACCCCTGTTTAGGATGCGCCCTCATTGAAAATATGAGCAGTGGGTAGTCTGATGGGGACTGCCCCTACCTTAACGTCTATCGCATGATCTTCTGCACGATGGTCTGGCCGTTGGCGAAGGTCACCTGCTGGTAGTAGACACCGGCGGGGAGGTTCTTCAGGTCGTTCTTCGTGTAGAGGCGGCTGGGATGCTCGGTGCTACGCACCATGCGTCCGCTGCCGTCGTAAAGATTGATGCTCTTGATGTTGATGCCACCCTGTGCCATGTCGATGCCCGTAGCCTCGGAGAGCTGGAGCACGAATGGCTCGGCCATGGTGCCGTAGTGGGCGTCGGCCTTGAAGGTCACCGTCTCGGTGGCGACGAAGTCACCATCCTCCGAACTGATGACGAAGGTCAGAGCGTCGGCCTCACCGGCGGTGCCGCCGATGGTGAGGAAGTGACGACCGTTCTTCACAGCCTCGGTGGAGATAGCACGCAGCTCGGCGCCGTCGTAGACGCTCACCTGTGCATTCTCAACCACCTCATCGCCATTCATCACCACTGCAATCATGGTCATGTTGTCCTTGAATAACAGAGAGGTGCCAGAGGTCTCAGAAGCCACAGATGCCTTGCGTGCCCTGTGAACGGGAACGTTCCTTCCGCTGTTGGCGGGAGCCGGGTAAGTGAAGGTCTTTCCTTGAGTATCCATCGACTGGTACTGGTAACCCTCACCGGGTGTCATGGCCTGCAGTGTGCCATCCCAATCACCTTCTGAATACATGGCGAAGCTCGACTGCCCCTTCACTATGTCACCATCCTTCGGGTTGGCATTGCCAAAGGCGGCCTGCAGTGAGTTGGAAGCCTGGAGAGGATAGCCTATCCACGACCAGCCTGCGTTGATGGTGATGGTTGTGTTGGCGTAATCGACAGGCTCGCCGACAACTGTCTCGGTGTAAGGCTCTGCAACCTTCAGCTTGTACATGGTGCCATAGCCGAGTTCGAAGTCGGGGAACCAGCCAATGTCACTGTTCGAGCTGGAGTTGTAAGGATTGCTGATGTTGGTCACAGCCACGCCAGCATCCTTGAACACATCAGTAAGCGTATTGACCTTAGGCTGTGCATAGAGCGAGAACCACTTCCATCCGATTTGGTCGGACGAGAGATCCTGTTCAATCTCGTTGCTCGGCGTGAAGATGGCGGGATTGCCGAATGTACCAATAGCCTTGTCGGCAGTGAACACGTCGGGCTTGAGGGTCTCGTCGATGTCAGTGATCTGGACTGACGGATAGATCTGTCCTGTGCTGGCGTCGTATGCCTTGTAGACGAGGTCGGCCTGAGTGTCGCCATAGATGTTGAGCAGCACGAAGTAGGATTCGTCCTCACTATAGTACTCCGGCTGTGCCACGCCCACGCACTCTGTGCCACGGAATGCGGCCACCATGTCGTTGGCGTCGGTGCTCAGCACGTCGTCGATCTTCAGCTGTCCGATGATGGTCATCGTGTTGGGGCCGGTTACAGCCACCCAGTCGGGACGGTCACCCTCGACGGTCAGCGCGACGCTGAGCGGAGTGGCGATGCCCTGTGAGCCTCTCAAGTAGACGGTGGCGTCGTAGCTGCCGATGGCAAGGCTCGGGTCGACAGTGAAGTTCAGCGTGCGCTTCGACAGCGGAGAGAAACAGGGGACGTTGGCAGCCGACACAGAGGGCGCACATCTGACCACCAGCCAGCTCGTGAATGCGCTGAACAATGGCAGCACCGGATGGGGCATCGACGAAAACGACGAAGCCATAGTGACTCTCTTCACCGATGTCGAATGGTCGGGTAGCGGCAATGTCAATGACCCCTTCACCATCTCAAAAGCTTCCGACCTCCAGCTCTTCCTCAACAAGATGACGAAAGGCGAAACCTTCGAGAACCAGTATGTCAAGCTGATGAACGACATCGACCTGAAAGGTGTCAACATCAAGGCTTTCGCCAAACCCTACGATGCCAATTTCGGCGGATTCAAGGGAACCTTCGACGGAAACAACAAGACCATCAGCAACATGACCGTCAACCAGGGCACCGTGAACAACGTGGGCTTGATACGTAAGTTGGGTCAAGGCGGAAAGCTGATGAACCTGAACATGTATAACCCCAACCTCACCGGTGCCAACTTTGTGGGCGCACTCGTGGCCAATGTCAATGACGGCACCATTACGGGATGTGTGGTGGAGAGACCTAAAGTGATAGCACAGGGAGGACAGAACTGCGGAATACTCTTCGGCTCTGTCGTCCGCAACGATGAACATCTGATAGACCAAAGTATAGCTCTCACCAAGAACTACTATTTCGACGCCCAATGCGAATCGAAGGCAGTGGGCAATGGGACAGAGTCGGAAGACGTGGAAGATGCCGAGGAAGCACTCAGGCTGGACAAAGGCAAAAACATCGAGACCCTGACACCTCAAAGCGTAAGCCTCACCATCAGGAAGGACGCATCGATACTCGCCCCCACCAGACTACAGGACTTCATCGTAAGGGTGGTGCCATCAATCAGACAAACCGCCTCGCGCGATGTGGTGTTCTCCGTCACAGGCGGCACTATCGAGAATATAGGTGAAAATTTCTTCAGAGTGACGCCTGATGCCGAAAACGACCGTAAGCTGCACGTGAACTCCAACTACAGCAGCATCTGGGCTGCTGACGGTACTAGCGGTAAGCCCTTTGAAATTGCATCGGCCGAGGACTTCTTAGCCATAGGGACAAAGGTGAACACCGACAACGAGACGTATTCGGGCACGTACTTCAAGTTGGTTAAAGACATCGACATGACCGACGTGGAGGGCTTCACACCTATCGGCTATGGAGAGGGCAAGCACTTCGACGGCGTCTTCGACGGCAACAACCACACCATCATCGGCCTACACTACGCCGACAGCGAGAGCGAACAGGGCATTGGACTCTTCGGAAACCTGAATGGAGAGGTGAAGAACCTCAACCTGCTGCGACCCAACTTCGAGGGCAAGAACAAAGTGGGTGCCATAGCCGGCAATGCCAACACCGCCGCAAGCAAAATCACGGGCAACTTCGTCGTCGATGCCACCATAAAGGGGCAGGACGAGGAACACACACAGTTCGGACTATTAACCGGAGCCTCAACCGCTTCCTACACCAACAACTGTTACCGCCGTCTCGATGGCGACCTCACCGTCGTCATGGGCAGCTCCCCTGAAGCCAATGCCAATGAGATGTTCATCCTGACGTCTGCCGACAAGGTGACTCTGACGAACATAGTGCAGACTGGCAAGCGAGTGGTTGCCGACAGCACATATTGTCTGCCCAACGTGCCAGTGACTCTCAACATAAAATACGAAGACGCAGAAACAGACATACAGTTCCTCGACAGATTCCACGACGGATACGGCAACGTCCTGACCCTCAAGGAAGACAGCACATGGCAGTTCACCTTGACACCCGACGAACAGGAAGAAGGCGAGGAGTTCGTTTCGACACTGACAAACACCGTAGTCATCACGCCCGACAGAAGCAACCGCTCAGGCTATTATGGACAGGGTGAAAATGAGAAAAAGATAACTTACATCTACGACGCGCTGAACAAGACCCTGACTTTTGAAGGAACTGGCATCATGCGCTCATTGAACAACAATGCCGACATGCAACCTTGGAAAACATGGAGAAACGACATTGAGACCATAGTCGTGGGTGAAGGTATCACCAATCTTGGTGCATACTGTTTCTCTTTCACAGGCGCGAAGAACGTCATCCTGCCCTCCACACTCAAAGAAATCGGCAAATGCGTATTCCACTCCATGACGAAACTGAAGGACATCACACTGCCCGACAGCATCAACAAAATAGGCCAGTACGCCTTCGCAAAATGCGCAAACTTAAAGAACATTGTCATCCCACGTTGCTATGCAGCACCAACTATAGGCTCCTACCTGCTGACAGGTGCAAGCACCTCGTGCAAAATACATGTGCCCAAGACCATGCTGAATTCTTTCATTGCAGCAAACAGCAGCTACACAAACTACTACAAGGCCTTCTCATATCCTGTCGATGTCGTGACTGTGACGGCCACCATGAACGATTCTATACGAATCAGCAGCGAGGGTGTCACACCGGCAAAGGTCAACGTCACAGCTGTCATCAAGCAACCCTTCACAGTGGTGTTCGACGACACAGATAATCTCAGCTGCACATACAACGAGTTCACCGAGAAGAATCCGTTTGTGGTGCTCCAGGCCGAAGGTGTCAGCACAAAGCCGGCAAACGGCAAGACAAGCGTCATCGTGGACAACGGCAACTATGCGCTCGACTTCTACGCTATTGACGAATACGACCATTACAACACCTACTACGAAGATGACCTCGGCATTGTCTATTCCAACAGCTACAAGGTGACCATCACACCGCAGGAGGGAAAGCCAACACCCATCGGCGAAACCACAGGCAAGGATGCCTGCAACGACTTCTTCGTGGATAAGGCAACGAAGGGAATGACGGCATTCACCATCGACGACAAGGATCGCGTCTCCTACACCGCATCGGCAGAACCCGTGGCAGCACGCGATACGCTATACTTCCCCGAACACACACAATTTGAACTGACCTATACGCCAAAGAAGGCCACATACAATGAAGAATATAATTACTGGGAACAGGCCGACCAACCCATAGGCGACGACCAGTTCGTAGCCTTCAGGGCAAACGCCGCAAAGGGCTGGGGATACGATGGCAGAACACCATGGTATGGCCTCTCGTCGGCTGAAATGGTGTATATTGACGCCACACACAGCTCGCTCACCCTTTTGGACGAGGCGGCAAACGTCTTGGCAGATGTCATGAACAAGAGCGATGAAGAATGTGACATCATTCCCGAAAAGGGCGAGATATTCTTCCATACCAAGGAGCCAGGCGGATATTCCACTCCACAATACTCCGATTTCCATTATTTCCCAAATCACTACGAAGGCTTTACCACGTGGGACAAGGTGGCACACATCGTGAAGACCATCTATTTCGACGAGCAAATAGAATCCATTCCCAGCGGCTGCTTCAGGTATATGGATCGTTTGGAAGATGTCTATTTCTTCAGCAAAAACATGCCAACCTTCCATGGCACAAGCTCAAACCCCAACAGTACAGGGATAGCCATCGGAAACGAGAAGTTCATCTATCTGCCAGAAGACGGCTTGCAGGAATGGAAGGACAATTACAATTTCTATGTGTATGGCCAGCACGGCGAGCTGCTGCCCATCCCAGCCACGAGCATTGAGGGCATGGAGGTGTCGCTGACTGTCGAAGGCGAGCCGTGCACGATCTACAAGGCTGCCAATGACGAGACGGGTGAGCCGGAAGTGCTTGGCGGAACATACGAGACAACCTACGATGGCAACTATGTCAGCGACCGCGTGATACCTGTCGTCCTCGACGGTGGTTTTGAACTCGACGACACGGAGCACTATTCGCTGCGTGCATTCAGGGTTGGCGATGACGAAGACAGAGACGGTACCGACATCCACAACCTGAAGAACGCCGGAACCTACAGACTGAAGATTGTGGGAACACGATTCCACAAAGGAACCATCGACCTCTGCAACCTCGTCATCAAGCAGGCACCGTTTGAGAGCATCACCTACGGCACACTGCCCGACAAGCACATGTATGCCGGAGATCGCTACATCGATTTCCAATACGGATGGATGGACGACGACTGGAATTACTACGAGAGTCCGTTCTACTTCAACGGCGAACCGCTCGATGTCTACCACTACGGCTCATTGTATTGGGAGACATACGGCTATAATGTTAAGTTTGGCGATGATGACTTTGAACTCGACTATTCCGACAACGACCATGTGGGAAGTGCCGCACTGACCCTGAGGTCGAGGAACCGCAACTTCACCGAAGGCGAACATACGCTCTACTTCAACATCTATGGAGAAGATTATGAAGGCACTTGGGGTGACCTGGCCTGGGACATCACACAGGGCGTGCTCACCATCAAGCCCAAGGAGGGATTGACGGAGGCTGCCATGATAGAAGCTGAGCCTGATGAAGGCAACTATAATTATAAATACAGAGGCTATCCCTGGTTCTGGGAGTATGTGGATGACGGATATGGTGGCTATGATCAAATCCAGCATTTCAATAGTATTACTTCTATTAACATCTGTGAGGGTGTAACCAGTATCGCTGACGAAGCCTTCTCTTCTGGTGAATACCACGACGACTACGGTGAAGACCGCTACAAGAACCTGAAGACTATCAACGTGCCCGCCTCGGTACAGAGCATTGGCGACCACGCCTTCGACTCCAAGTACGTCAAGAACATTGTCTTCGCTCATACCACAGGCGTACCTCCCCTCACAAATAGCAATGCATTCCCGACGCGCGACGATGGCTTAATATGGGTTAATAACGACCTCTACAACAGCGCTATCGTGGCAGAGAATTGGGTGGAGCACAAAGACCAGATAGTGCCGCCATACGTAGATATCACCGTGGGTACAGCTGGCATGAGGACTTACGGCCTGCAATACCCGCTCGACTTCACACAGCAGGAAGCCCAAGACGGACAGACATCACCTCTGAAAGCTTACGTGGCCATTTCCAAGTACGATAGCGATGCCTCGGAACTCACCTTCACCTCCATCACCCACGCGCCCGGCTTTACCGGCCTGCTGCTGAAGGGCGACGAAGGCACCTATCGTGTGCCCACCCGCTTTACGGAGGACGATGTCAAGAACAACCTGCTCAGAGCAGTTACGAAGGACACGTGGGTAAAGGCAGAACCAAAGAGTTATGATAGTGATAATGACGAAGATGTAGATTGTGTCAACTTCATCCTTGCTAATGGCACCAATGGTATAGGTTTCTATCCGTTGTCGGGAGAAGGAGGCACCATCACCGCCAACAAGGCCTACCTGAGACTGCACAAAGACTGGTTGCCTGATAACATCAACGGCTCTCGCGGCATCAAGCTCGTCTTCAATGACAACGACCAGACGCAAGACATTGAATCTCCCGAAACTGGCATCCGTGAGATTGCCACCGATATGTGGTACGACCTCAGCGGACACCGTCTCTCCGCCAAGCCCACACGCAGTGGTCTCTACATCCACAACGGCAAGAAGGTTGTGATTAAGTGAACGTAGTGAGAGCTGGCTCACACTTCAAAGCGTGAGCCAGCTCAAACAAAGTTGAATATTGCGATTGAATAACGAAACAAAAACACAACAACCATGAACAAGAAAGTATATCAAACGCCAGCCACACTGGTAATAGACATCCAGCCAAAGCCTTTTATGCTTGAAGGTGGCTCAACACAAATCGTGAACGTCTACGGCGAGAAGGTCTCCTCTGACAAAGCCCTGTCTCGCGGAAGCAGAAACGACGATTGGGACGACTGGGACGAGTAGGACGGCTTGAACAAGCTGGACGTCTTGGACGAGTAGGACAACTGGGACAAATAGGACGAGTAGCTCACCGCCACTCCCTATATACTCTATTGAAAGCTATTGAAGGAGCCTTCCACTGCGGGTGGAAGGCCCTTATTTTCTCCCCACAGGTGTAGCCCCACTGTAGGGACGCGACATGTCGCGTCCGCTGTATAAGGGACGCGACGTGTCGCGTCCGCTGTATAGTCAAAGTTCGAACAGAATCTTGACTATCCGTTCTGATGTGCGTCCGTCCCAGCGGTCGGGCAGGGCACCGGCCTTCCATTCACCTTTTACCATAAGGCTGACGACCTCGGCCAGGCGTTGCGGGTCCTCGCCCACAAGGACGTTGGTGCCGATGGTGACGGTCTCCTGGTGCTCGGTGTAGCTGTTTAGCGTGATGCAGGGCACACCGTTGAAGGTCGCCTCCTCGGCCACATTGCCACTGTCGGTGATGATGCCGAGGGCATGGGCGGTGAGCCAGCCGAACTCGAGGTAGGGTAGGGGAGAGATGAGCGTTAAGGGTTGAGAGTTGTGAGTTGAGGGTTGAGAGTTGAGGGTTGAGGGTTGAGAGTTAAGAGTTGAGTGTTGAGAGTTAAGAGTTGAGTGTTGAGAGTTGAGCGTTGAGGGTTGAGTGCCGGGGACGGTGGCGAGGCCTTCCACCACTTTGCGGGCTTCTCCGCGCAGTGGGGCGATGACGGGGATGTCGCCTGCAGCCTCAGTTATGGCCGTCAGGAGCTGGCTGAGCTTGTCGCGGTCGGC
This sequence comes from uncultured Prevotella sp., assembly GCA_905233425.1. GTDB lineage: Bacteria > Bacteroidota > Bacteroidia > Bacteroidales > Bacteroidaceae > Prevotella. The sequence goes on from CAJOEC010000017.1 coordinate 48,107, forward strand.
GAGCAGGGCACGGCGGTTGATGGTCAGGACAATATATTTCTTCTCCTCAATTTCGGCGGGGGCTTGGCTGGCATCGGGTGCTGTCCCTACGATGTTGATGGCGGGCTTGCGGAGTCGCGGACGGCAGAAGCGTAGGGTGTCCATGAGGATGTTGCCCACCATATATGTGTTCGACCCTTCGGCCTGTTCGCGGGTGGCCACGCTGCTGCTCTTTGTCCCGGCGGTGAAGAGGAGGTCGGAGAGGGCGTCGATGACGAGTCGGTTCACCTCCTTAGGCATCTTCATGTCGAAGGAGCGCGTTCCGGCAACGAGGTGTGCCAGGGTCAGCCCGCGTTTCTTTGCCACGATGGCGGCTGCCATGGTCGATGCGAGGTCGTCGACGACGATGACCACGTCGGCGGGTTTGCTGTCGAGATAGGCGTCGAAGCGAGCCATAACCTGACTGGTTATCTCGTTCAGACTGCTGCTGTCCACGCCGAGGTAGGTGTTGGGGCGAGGCATCTGGAGGTCGGCGAAGAGGGATCCCTCAAGTGTGGGGTCGTTGTCCTTGCCAGCATATACAAGACTGTAGGCGGCAGGAGGATTGCAACTCCCGGCGGTGTCGCCCGCTGACGGTTGGCAGTCGCTGGTTGATGCGCCCACGATGGCACGGATTAGCGGGGCGACTTTGACGAAATTGGGCCTTGCGCCCACGACGATGCAGATGTTCTTCATTTGTGTGGTTCGTGAGATACGTGAAATCTGTCGTAGAAAGTGTTCACTTCAGGAAGTCCTCGAAATAGCGGGTGATGCGCTCATGCAGATGGACGCTGGCATGGCCGCGCATGTTGTGGCCTTCGCCGGGGTAGACGTAGAGGTCGGGTTGCGTGCCGGCGTCGTTGCATGCCTTCAGGAACGAGAGGGTGTGCTGTGGCACGCACGTCGGGTCGTTATATCCGATGATGATCTGCAGACGGCCCTTCAGGTTCTTCGCCTGGTTGATGAGGCTGGTCTTGGCGTAGCCCTCGGGGTTCTGCTGCGGCGTGTCCATGTAACGCTCGCCGTACATCACCTCGTACCACTGCCAGTCGATGACGGGGCCTCCGGCGACTCCCACCTTGAAGATGTCGGGATAGTTGGTCATCAGCGAGATGGTCATGAAGCCGCCGTAGCTCCAGCCGTGGACGCCGAGACGGTCGGCATCGACGTAGGGGAGGCTTTTCAGGAACTTAACACCCTCCATCTGGTCCTGCATCTCCACCTGTCCGAGCTGGCGGAAGGTTGTCTGCTCGAAATCGCGGCCACGGTTCTCCGAGCCACGGTTGTCGAGGATGAAGACAATGTAACCTTTCTGCGCCATGTATGTCTCCCATGAGCGGCTTTGCCAATGCCACGAGGCTTCGACGTTGTGGGCGTGTGGGCCGCCGTAGACGTAGACGATGGTGGGGTATTTAGCCTCACCCCCAGCCCCTCTCGCAAGGAGAGGGGAGTGGTTACCTTTACTGTCCAAAGGGAGTCGGTCGTAGAGTTCACGGGGAACGACCATGCGGTAGTAGAGGTCGGTCTTACCGTCGGCGGCTTTGATGGTGCCGCTTATGAAGCCGGGTTGCTCGTAGTCGGCCCATGGGTCGGGGGCGGTGAGGAGGTTGCGGGTGCCCGCCGGAGATGCGGTGGGAACGGTGGTAGCGACGTCGATGGCATTGGGGGTGGTGGGCGTCTGCCACTTGTCGTAGAAGTATTTGCCTGAGGCGGAGAGCAGGGCACGATGGACACCCTCGCCATTGTCGAGCGGTGTGCGGCGGCCCGTCAAGCCGTCGACGGCGTAGATATTGCGCTGCAGGGGGTGCTTCTCGTTCGAGGCGATGATGATGCTCTTCTGCTTCTCGTTGAAGCCCAGCACATCGAGCACCACCCATGGGCCGTTAGTGAGCTGCTTCACCAGCTCGCCCTTTACATTATATATATATAGGTGGTTGTAGCCGTCGCGCTGGCTCTGCAGGATGAAGAGGCTGTTGTCCCAGGGCAGGAACTGTATGGGGTGCATCGGCTCGACGTACTTAGGGCTTGTCTCGCGGCAGAGCTGGTACTCGAACTTGCCCGTCTGTGCGTCGTAGCTCATGAGGCGGCAGTCGTTCTGGTCGCGGTTCAGCTCCTGGACGAAGATGTGCTTCGAGTCGGGACTCCAGGCGATGTTGGTGAAGAAGGCCGGGTGCCAGGGGGCTTCGGGCTGCCCTGCAGACTGCGGCAATGCCGCAGCGTACTCAACTGGGGGAGTCTGGAGGTAGATGGTCTTGTCGGTGCGGAGGTCGTAGACGCCGATGGTGACTACGTGGGTGTTGGTGCCGGCCATGGGGTATTTGTCGGGTGACAGCTCGGCGATGGGGGTGAGGGCTGGCTCGGAGCCTGAACGGGCTGGCACGGGGCCTGCCCCTACGAAGGGCGGGATGTCGACCTGGGGATAGTCGGTGACCATCGACTGGTCCATGCGGTAGAAAGCAAGACGCTGGCCGTCGGGACTCCAAAAGGTGCCTTTCTCTATGCCCCACTCCTCGCGGTGTACGCTTTGTCCGTACACGATGTCGCGTGAGCCGTCGGTGGTGAGCTGGTGCTTGCGGCTGTCGGCATCGACCACCCACAGCTGGCTATCCTCGACGTAGGCTGTGGCGCGGCTTTGGGTGCTCCAGTCGTTGGCCTCCTGGCCTGAAAGACTGTCCTGCCAGACCACCTGCTTCTTCTTGAAGTCGAGCAGGATGTAGGCCCGCTTGTTGCCCAATGCCACGATGGGCTGGTCGGGGTAGGGGAAGGTGGCGTTCTGCAGATGGCGCACATAGTGGAAGTCGTCGCTCTCGGCCCACTTGTTCACGTCGTCGAGGGTGAAGAGCAGACGCTCCTTACCCGTTTTTAGGTCTACGAGGTGGCACTCCTCCACGTCGGTGTGCACCAACTGGTCGCCCCACCATGTGAGTTGCATGGTCTTGGGACGCAGGTTGTGGTAGTTGGTGCCGCCGAAGTTCAGGTCTTCGAGGGTGAAAAGTTTTTTCTGCTGGGCAGACATGGGGAGTATGAAGAAATTAAATAAAAGGAAAAGCGAAGTTAATCTCATAATTGCCCAATTTCTTCCATAAAAAGTTCATTATTTCTTTCGTCCTCTTCCGCTGCGGTCGAAACGCTCATGCCCGCCACGGTTTTCTGAGCTGTTGTACTGTGGTTTCCCGCCACGCTTGTCGAAGCGGTCGCTCTTCCTGTCGAAGCGACTGCCTTTTCGGTCGAAACCGTCGCCCTTTCGGTCGAAACGATCGCCTTTTCTGTCGAAACGGTCACCCTTTCGGTCAAAACGGTCGTCTTTACCGTCGAAGCGGTCGTGGTGACCTCTCTCCTCTCTCCTCTCTCCTCTCTCCTCTCTGGGTATTCTCTTCTCTTTGAAATCTGTCCCCAGCTCATGCCGGTGGAAAGTGAATGAGCGTATGTCGGCATCCTCGTTCTCTATCTGCTCGGTCAGCCGCTGCTTGAACTCTCGTTCCTTGCGGAAGCGGTGCTTCTCGGCCATCTGGCGTTTCTCCTCGTCGGTCTTTACGACGCCGCCCTCGCTGCGGAACTCCTTCAGCTTGCCGTCGAACATCTGGTACTTGCGGAACTCGCACTCCAACGAGCCGTTGTAGAGCGGAATCTTGATGCTGGGCTTTAGTCCTATCTGCTCGAAACATTCCTCGCGGTAGGACAGAATCCACGCGTCGTTGCCCTGGAACTGGTGCTTCAGCCTCTCGCCTATCATGCGGTACGTCTCCATCAGGTTTGACGTGGTGATGCGCTCGCCGTATGGCGGGTTGGTCACGATGATGGCTTTCTCCTTCGGCTGCAGGAAGTCCTTGAAGTCCTGCTCGGCGATGGTGATGTCGGAACTGAGGCCTGCCGCCTTGACATTCAGGCGTGCGGTGTTCACGGCTTTCACGTCGACATCGTAGCCGTAGATGTGGTGGCTGAACTCCCGCTCCTGCGAGTCGTCGTTGTAGATATTGTCGAATAGCTCAGCATCGAAGTCGGGCCATTTCTCGAAAGCATATTCCTTGCGGAATAGTCCCGGCGCCATGTTACGGGCAATGAGCGCGGCCTCGATGAGCAGAGTGCCGCTTCCGCACATCGGGTCGATGAAGTCGGTGTCGCCCTGCCATCCCGTCATGAGAATCATTCCTGCTGCCAGCACCTCGTTGAGCGGCGCCTCGACGCTGTCCTGCCGGTAGCCCCGGCGGTGGAGGCTCTCGCCGCTACTGTCGAGGCAAAGCGTGGCGTCGTCTTCGGCAATGTGGATGTGTAGCCTCAGGTCGGGGTTGCTCACCGAGATGTTCGGCCGCTTGCCGGTCTTCTCGCGCAGCTGGTCGACGATGGCATCCTTCACCTTGTAGCTGACGAACTTCGAGTGGCGGAACTCCTCGCTGAACACCACGGCATCGACGGCAAAGGTGCGGTCGTTGTCGAGATACTGCGTCCAGTCAATCTTCTTGATTTCCTCGTAGACATCGTCGGCGCTGCGGGCCTTGAAATGATGTATGGGTTTGAGGATTTTAATTGCGGTGTGGAGCTGGAAATTGGCGCGGTACATCAGCTCCTTGTCACCTTTGAACGACACCATGCGCCTGCCCTCCTTGATGTCGGCAGCCCCTATGCGGGCCAGTTCCTTCGCCAAGACGGGTTCCAGACCCATAAAGGTCTTGGCGATGAGTTCAAATTGTTGTTCCATTGAAATAAAATGTGTTTCAAGGTGCAAAATTACATTAAGTTTGCGAAACAGCAAAATAAAATGCTGAAAACTTTTTTGTGTTTGGAATTTATTTTGTACTTTTGCACCCAATGACAGAATTAATGCTCAACATAAACCTTCAGATACTTTTTCTGGACTATGTCTTATGGATAGTATCGCTGTTGGCTCTCGTCGTACTGGCGTGGCTGATATTCTTCCAGCACCACCAGGGCAAGCAGCTCAAAGGCGAGCTTACCGAGTTGGCTAAGATACAGAAGCACAACGTGGAATACGAATTTGTGTTGCGCGCCATGCGTCTTTGCGTGTGGCACATCGACACCAAGACCATGTCGTTGACCTTTGAGCAGGATTTCCGCGACAAAGTGCGCGACTGGACCCCCACGGCCAATATTCCCAACCTCATCGAGGGTGCCACCGTTCTGGAACCTCACGACCGCGAGCGTCTGCTAAAGTCGATGGACGACATCTGCCAGGGTCGCAAGAGTGAATACCATGAGATTTACCGTGTGCTCACTCCATATTCTGCAAAGCCGTTCTTCTGGGAAGAGAGCTACGCCACAGTTGCCGAGCGCGATGTCGACGGCAAACCGACGCTGCTTGTGGGCACATCGATGCGAATTGACGAGCGCAAGGCCATGGAGGACGCTCTTGTGCTGGCACGCAACCGCGCTGAGGAGAGCGACCGACTGAAGACGGCATTTATAGCCAACATGAGCCACGAGATACGCACGCCGCTGAATGCCATAGTGGGATTCACAAGCATACTGCCCGATGTCACCGACGACACAGAGCGCAAGCAACTCCTCGACCTGGTGCACGAGAACACGCAGAAGCTGCTGAGAATCATCGACGACGTGGTGAACATTGCGAAGGTGGAGGCAGGTCAGGACGAGCTGGTGATGTCTACCTTCGACCTCAACACCATACTGAGCGACATGTCGGCACGATATTTTAAAGATGTGGCGCAGGGAGTGAACCTCACCACCTCGTTTGCCAGCGAAATGCTAAGCGTCACTACCGACCATAACCGTCTGCAGGAGATATTGAAGCACTTGCTGTCAAACGCCACGAAATTCACGACCCAGGGCAGCATCACCATCGGTTACGACGCTCCACAGGGCAACCGCGTGAGAATATGGGTGCGCGACACGGGCAAGGGCATAGCCGAGGAGAACCATGAGCGGGTGTTTGAGCGTTTCTTCAAGGTCGACGAGTTCATTCCCGGTGCCGGTCTCGGGTTGAGCGTCTGCCGCACTTTGGCGCAGAGCCTTGGAGGCGAGATCGGTGTCGATTCGAAACTGGGCGAAGGTTCCTGCTTCTGGTTCGAAATCCCTATACAGTAGTTTTTCCTATTATGGGTCTTATAAGTCTTATAGGTCTTATAGGTCTTATAGGTCTTATAAGTCTTATAGGTCTTATAAGTCTTATAGGTCTTATAGGTCTTATAAGTCTTATATGGCCTATTATGCTCCAACATACCGCTCATAGCCTTTCATGAAGCGGTGCAGGGGCTTCCAGCGCATCAGCACACACTCGAAAAGCCACACGCCGGCAAAGGCTGTGGCAATTCCCAACAACACATCTATTATATAATGGTGGCAGGTGTAGACTGCCGCGAACCATATTCCCAAGGTTATAACGACACATACTGCGACCACCCACCACGGTAGGGGCAGAATCCCGTTCCTGCCCGGAATCCCCTGGCCGACACTCATCCCGTGCCTGTCGTGGAAACGGCAGCGCACGGCGTAGATTGTGGCCACGAGCATATATGCCGAATGAAGCGACGGCACAGCGGCGAAGATGTTTGAGTTGTTCACGTAGATGCTGCTGAACACCGGCACGCCCACAAGACTGTCGAAACGCTCCAGTCCGGCGGCACTGCCGGGAGTACCCACTACAGCCTCGAAACCATGGCTGATGACATACCACGGCGGAGCGGCAGGATGGATGTAGTAGATGGCGAAGCCTACCCAGTTGACTACGAGGAAGGCCATGGCGAAATGGAGATACTCGCGGCGGTGGCCAGTGAAATAGAGCCACAGCCCCAGTGCCATCGGGCCAGGTACCCAGCAGAGATAGGCCAGGCCGGAGACAAGGTCGGCAGCTGCTGAGTGGTGGGTGTAGAAATACTCGCAGATGGTCTGGCGTGAGCCGTCGGCAGTGGCGATGCCGAAAATGGCGGTCTCAGCGTCGTAGAGACCTCGCACGTCGATGTCGTTCACCATATAGTTGGGGCAGAGGCGCATCCAGTCGTAGCACACCTCGAAGACCACGAAAGGCAGCAATGCCACGGCCAAGCGCCGCGACTGCTCGTGGGCGAAGAACAACAACAGGAAAAGCGAGACCATGAGCACCTGCGCCGGTATCAGTCCCACGACCAACGACTGGAACACCAGAAACGCCGCCGACGCTGACAGCACCACCACCGTGTCTTTTTTCTTTATGCCCATCCCTTGAACTTTCGTCCGAGAATGCTCACTTGAGCTTCTCGTATGGAATGTTGCGGCCTATGTAGTAGTCCCATTCCTCGCGTGTGAACTCCCGTTTCAGTTTGCTGTGCACCCTGTCGGCCATGAGGTGGGCGTCGATAAGCGTCTCTGCAATGTTACCTTTCGGGTCGCCGGTCCAGATGTATTTCATTGTCTTGTCGAAGGTGAAGCACACCACCCACTGCTTGGTGTCGATGATGGTCATGGCCTCGACTTTCTGCTGGGTGAAGGGCCAGAATTTCACCGTTCCGTCATAGCTCGTCGAGTAGAGTCTCTCGCCGTCGAACTTCACCCTCGGCACCCTGCTTCTGTGCCCCACCAGACGGTTCACGTTCCCTTTCTTGTCGACCACGAGTATGGGGCCGTCCATTGTGCCGTATGCCTCGTAGCCGTATTGTTGGTCGTAGGTGTACGACATTATGGGCTGGGGCTTGAAGGGCAGTTCCCGTTGTTTCAGGCTGTTCAGCTGCGTGTCCACGGTATATGCCTGTCCCCGTGTGTCGAAGAGCAGCAACTGCTTGTCGTCCTCGCCGGCTACGGTGGTCTTGAAGTTGAGCGGCAGCCGCTTCTTCACCTTCATCGTTGCGGCGTCGAGAAGGAGCATGCAATGCTCTGCCACGATGAGGAGTTCGCCTTCGTTTTTCTCGAACAGCCTGAAAGGATGGACAGCGTTATCCAGCTTGGCCATGTTGAAGTTTCCCTGTTGGCCAAAAACGATATGGCCTGTATGGCTCAGGGCATAGATGACATCGTGCTTGTCTATCACCATGTCACGGAAATCGTAGGTGTTGTCCTGGAATATCAGGTCGGAGTGCAGATTGCCGTCGGCGGCCTTTGTGTGCCTGACAATCTCGCCGTATGTGCTGACAGTTATGAATGTCTCGTCGCCTTGGGAAATGGCCCACATCTTCATGACCGCCCCGAAACCAACATTCCATTTCCTGCTGCTGGCACTTGTCAGCGAGAGGGCCTGATAGACGGCGGGGTTGTAGATGTCGCCGTTGTATCGTTTTGTGTACATGTATGCAGCGTAGGCCAGCAGGTTGGCCAGTTGGTCGTTGCCGGCGTTCTTCTGCGTCACGGCCAACTGTCCCAGGTTTCGACCCATGGCAAGGTAAGTCAGCGTGTCGGCCACATGCTTTGCCAGCTCGGCCTTTTCGCGCTGGTCTTCCGCAATGACACGCTGGTGCTGTGCCACGTTTGAAGCCTCCACGGCTTTTTTCTCCGCCGACAAAGCGTTCTGGCGCTGCTCCTCAGCCTGCCGGCGCTGTTCGAGGGCGTTCTGCCGTTCCTCCTCGGCCACCTTGCGCTGCTGTATGGCCTCCTCGCGCTGGCGGTCGCTCACCTTCCGCTCCTGCGTGGCAATTTCCTCCATCTGCGCGTTTATGCTCTGCATCACGGCAGCGCGACTCTCCTTCTCGGTCATCTCAGTCAGCTGGGCCGCAAGTGCCTCATTGCGCCCGACTTCCTGACGGTAAAGGCTGAAGAGCACCGCACAGGCTGCACATGCCGCCAGCAGTGCCACAGAAAAGACTAATGTCAGACCGGTTTTTCCCATAATTGGTGCAAAATTACACAAAAAACTGTGAACTGCCAAACAATGAGTGGTTTTTATACAAAAAAAGCGTCCAAATGCTCACGCACTCGGACGCCTCTTTCACTAAAATTCAAATTTATGAAAAAACAAATGCATTTTACTTCAGTTCAGAGAGGTACTTGATGGTGCGAACCATCTGCGAGGTGTAGCTGTTCTCGTTGTCGTACCAGCTGACCACCTGCACCTGATAGGTGTCGTCGTCGATCTTGCTGACCATGGTCTGGGTAGCGTCGAAGAGCGAACCGAACTTCATGCCAATGATGTCGCTGCTGACAATCTGGTCCTCGGTGTAGCCGAAGCTCTCGTTGCCGGCGGCCTTCATGGCTGCGTTGATGCCTTCCTTGGTGATGTCCTTACCCTTCACGACGGCCACGAGGATGGTGGTTGAGCCGGTGGGAGTGGGAACGCGCTGTGCGCTACCGATGAGCTTGCCGTTCAGCTCGGGGATGACGAGGCCGATAGCCTTGGCAGCACCTGTCGAGTTGGGAACGATGTTGCAAGCACCTGCGCGGCTGCGGCGGAGGTCACCCTTGCGCTGTGGGCCGTCGAGGATCATCTGGTCGCCAGTGTAGGCGTGGATGGTGCTCATGATACCGCTCACGATGGGAGCATACTTGTTCAGGGCGTCGGCCATAGGAGCCAGACAGTTGGTGGTGCAAGAAGCTGCGCTGATGATAGTATCGGCGGGAGTCAGAGTCTTGTGGTTGGTGTTGAACACGATGGTGGGCAGGTCGTTGCCGGCGGGAGCCGAGATGACAACCTTCTTTGCGCCAGCCTGGATGTGAGCCTCACTCTTGGCCTTCGAGGTGTAGAAGCCAGTGCACTCGAGCACAACGTCGACACCCAGCTCGCCCCAAGGCAGCTCGGCAGCGTTGGGCTTTGCATAGATGGTGATCTCCTTGCCATCGACGGTGATGCTACCGGGAGTGACGACGGTCTTGCCATCCTCGCCAACGACTGCATCCTTGAAGTCGACAGTGTGCTTGCCCTCACCAAACTTGCCGGCGAAACCACCCTGGGCGGTGTCGTACTTCAGCAGGTGGGCCAGCATCTTCGGGCTGGTCAGGTCGTTGATAGCCACTACTTCATAACCTTCGGCCTCGAACATCTGACGGAATGCGAGGCGACCGATACGGCCAAAGCCGTTAATTGCAACTTTTGTCATTACTTTTGTTTAATTTTAAGGGTTATAAACTAATAAATTCGATTTTCGTGTGCAAAGTTACAAAAAACTCTTATTCTACAAAGCAAAAGCTCTCTTAATAATAATTAAAAATGTGTTGTTTCCCGTAAAAAGTGCATTATAAGCTAATTGACGGCGGGATTGCAAAACGCAGATTGCAAAATTCAGTGATGTGAACGAGTAGAATACCACAATGAGTAAAAATCGGTTCGTGGCGGCCGCTGCGGATAATTTTGGCGGCCGCCACGGTTTTTCGTTGCGGCCGCCGTGAATGTTTTTGGCGGCCGCCGTGAACCGCGAGGGAGCGGCCTCCCTCCCACGATGGTACGGCCTTCCTCCCACGAATGCACGGCCTTCCTCCCATGAATGCACGTTTACTCCTACTGGCTGACAAATCCGTAAAACGCCAATTTGATGAAGTCTTGAAAAATAATTGCCGAATCGCTTGCGCGGTTCGGCTTTTATTTGTAATTTTGCACCCGTGCAGTGCGGGTTCACACATATTTCTATTTGCATTAGAACATGGCAAAGTTTATTAATCCATTTACTGACATCGGCTTCAAGCGCATCTTCGGACAGGAGGTTTCAAAGCCGATACTTGTTAAGTTCCTCAACTGTCTGTTAGATGGAGAGCGGACTATAACCGACCTGAAATTGCTCGACAAGGAACAACCCGGGGAGTCGGCAGATGACAAGTCGCTTATCTATGATGTCTATTGTGAGGTGGACGGTGGCGAGCACATAATTGTGGAGATGCAGTATAAGAGCCAGTCGTATTTTAAAAACCGCTGCGTTTACTATCTGGCCCGCTCCATTTCCACCCAAGGTGAGCCAGGCAAAGAGTGGCATTATAGCGACGTGAAGGCTGTGTATATTGTGGCCCTGATGAACTTCAAGATGAGCAGTCTGGGCAATGAGTTCCGCACAGACGTGGGGCTGATGAACCTGCGCCGCAAAGAGCTTTTCAGCGATAAGATGCGGCTGGTGTTCCTTCAGATGCCGTGCTTCACGAAATCGGTGGATGAATGTGAGACGTTGTTTGATAAACTAATTTTTGTACTGAAAAATATGGATGTGTTGAAGAGAATGCCGTGGCTGGCACAAGATGCTGTGTTCCAGAAACTGGCAAGCGTGGCCGACGTGGCCTCGCTAACAAAGAAAGAGCGGGAGATTTACGACGAGAACCTACGTAAGTTCCGCGATACCGTTGCGGTGATGGAAGGCCAGTGGATGGAGGGACATGCCTCTGGCTTGACTGAGGGCATGGAGAAGGGCGTGGAGAAAGGTATTGAAGAAAACAAGCGAGAGAACGCCCGCCGTATGATGGCCGACGGGATGCCGGCAGAACTGATAGCCAAATACACCGGACTTACCATTGATGCCGTCAACAGCCTGTAAGTTACATTCTTTCGTGCAAGACAAAGAAATAATTGCCGAATCGTTTGCGCGGTTCGGCAATTATTCGACCTGTACGGTTGAAAAGCCCTGAAGGGGCGACAAGACTACAGACGGGGGTGAAACCCCCGGTAAGTCGGCACAAGACGAAAGCCCTGAA
>CAJOEC010000018.1 GCA_905233425.1 uncultured Prevotella sp.
GTTGTTGAGCTTGCTGAAGATGCCCATCTGCGAGAATTTCGAGATGCCGGTGATGAAGACGAACTGGAGGTGGCTGTCCTCGCTCTTCAGCGGGCCGAAAAGGTCCTGGAATCGCTGGCGGGCGGTCGTTGTTTTCTCCGAGTCGCCCAGGCTGTGGAGTATGAAGTTGTCGTACTCGTCGACAAGCACCACCACCCTCTTGCCGGTCTGCTTCTCGGCGGTGTGGATAATCTTCTTCATCCGCAGGTTGAAGTCAGCTCTCTTCCGGGGCTTTATGCCATACTGCTCTTCATACTCTGCGAGGATGTCGTCGATAAGGCTGTCGAGCTGCTTGATGGTTGACAGGTCACCCGCGCTGAAGTCGAAGCGCAGCACGGGGTATCGTTCCCACTCCCAGTCGGTGGTGGCAATAAAGAGTCGTGGCTGCACTGTGCCGTCCTTGAGGGTCATCTCCTCAAACAGCTCACGGCGACCCTCGAAAACTGCGGCCAGCGTACTGACCAGGAGCGACTTTCCGAAGCGTCGCGGACGACTGAGGAAATAGGGTTTTCCCTCGGTTATCATCTTATATATAAGTGGTGTCTTATCGACATACACATAACCATCCATTCGTATGGACCCAAAGCTCTGTATTCCTACCGGGTATTTTCTCTTTGCCATGAAATGATTTACGATTTACGGATTTGCGATTTGACGGGCTGACACGAGGCTGGCCCTACTTCCCCGCCATGATGTCGATGATGCTGGCGATGTCGGCCACGTCGATGCTTTTGTCGCCGTTCACGTCGGCATTGCTCTTGTACTCGGGCGATTTTCCTGCCATCACGTCGATGACCGTTGCTATGTCGGCCACGTCGACCGTGCCGTCGTGGTTCACGTCGCCCTTCGGGAACGGGTCGATGCCATCGTAGGGGGTCCATTTGCCGCCGCCGTCGTCCCAATAGGGTGTCCAGCCTCGTGCCTTGGCCGACTCCACCTGCGCTTTGGTGATGACGTTGCCCTCGCCCTGACTATTCTCATACACATAGAATTTGCGCTCTTGGGAAGTGTTGTTCTTCGGCAGACTGGCGATGAGGGCATCCATCTTGGCGTCCTTTATCTGGTTCTTGCCACAGTTCAACATAATAAGTGATGTGTTCTTCGACACGTCAAGAGCGGTGATTTTGTTACCGTAGCAGAGCAAGCGTTGCAGCTTCTTGTTATTCGAGACGTCAAGGGCGGAAATCTTGTTGTCCGTACAGCTTAACAGCCACAGTTCCGTGTTGTTCGACACATCGAGGGCGGTTAGCTCGTTATTGTAGCAGAACAGTTGTTGCAGATAGACGTTCTCCGACACATCAAGGACGGTGAGCTTGTTATTGTAGCAGAACAGTTGTTGCAGATGGACGTTCTCCGACACATCGAGGGTGGTAAGATTGTTGCCAGAGCAGTCCAAGTAGGCAAGATGGGTGAAGTACTCCAGGCCTTTGAGGTTAGAGATACCCAGGTTCTTCACATCCAAACTGGAAATCCCGTCGATCTCTTCATCTGTGAGCTTTCCGTCCTTGCCATAGTCCTGTGCATACAGGAACTCACGGAATTTGCCGTCGGGGAAGTTCTCGTAGTTGATGTCCAGGCCCACTCTGCCCTCGTATGGTGTCCAGCCGTCGTCATAGCAATAGGGTGTCCAGCCTCGCGCCTTGGCAGCCATCACCTGCGTAGTGGTGATGACGTTGCCCTCGGAAGAACTATTATCATACACAAAGAATATGCGCTCTTGGGAAGTGTTGTTCTTCGGCAGACTGGCTATGAGGGCATCCATCTTGGCGCCCCTTATCTGGTTGTTTGAACACATTAAAAATTCCAGCCTCGTGTTCGATAAATCGAGGGTGGTGAGCTTGTTATTGTTGCATACCAATGTCTCCAGCTCGTCATTCTTCGACACATCGATGGTGGTAAGATTGTTGTAAGAGCAGTCCAGGTAGTAAAGCCAGGTGAAGTACTCTATGCCTTGGAGGTTAGAGATACCCAAGTTCTTCACATCCAACCTGTCAATATAGGAAATCTCGTGACGTGTGAGTATGCCGTCATGGCCGTAGTCCTGCATAAGCAGGAAGTAACGAAAGATGTCGTCGGGGAAGTTCGTCTCGTTGATTTCCACGTCGTCTATTCTTGCGCCTGCGGCAGTAGCCATCAGGGCGGCGAATAATAGGATAAATGATTTCTTCATAGCAGTTTGTTTTTTGGTTTTGGTAATTGTTTACTTCTTTTGTGTGCAAATATACAACAATTATCTGAAACGGCAAAATAATTGCGCAGAAATTTGAGCCACAGCGGACTTTATGCCATTCCGGGGACGGCTTCGGATGGTCTCCGACACGTCAAAAAGTTCGCGCCGTGCGAACTCCGAGTTCTCCCGGCGCGGACTGTCAGTTCGCCCGGCGCGAACTCCGAGTCCGCGCCGGGCGGACTTTTTGGCCTCCCGGAGACGATTTCGGCAGACGTCGGAGAGGATGGCTGCCATGCCTACGGCACAACGACAGAGAAACAAAAACAATACTCACTTGATGTAAAGAGGGTTATTTGCGGCAAACAACGTTAATTTTCTTGAAATACGTTCTTGTTTCAGAATTAATTGGTAATTTTGCACGCATTTTAAAAAATGGTATTACATTATTTTAATAGAGAGAACATGGATAAACTTAGCTACGCCCTTGGTTTGGGCATTGGTCAGCAGCTGGCACAGATGGGCGCCAAAGACCTCAACGTGAACGATTTCGCCCAGTCAATCCGCGACGTTCTCGACGGCAGCGAGCTGAAGATGTCGCACCGCGAGGCCCAGCAGATTGTTCAGCAGTATTTCGCCCAGCAGGAGGAGAAGCTGAACAAAGAGCGCATGGCACAGGGCAAGGTACACAAGGAGGCCGGCGAGAAATACCTGGCCGAGAATGGCAAGAAGGCCGACGTGGTGACGCTCCCCAGCGGACTGCAGTACCAGGTGCTGCGCGAGGGCAACGGCAAGAAGCCCACGGCCCGCGACTCGGTGAAATGCCACTACGAGGGATTCCTCATCGACGGCACCGTCTTCGACAGCAGCGTTCAGCGCGGCGAGCCAGCCGTGTTCGGTCTGCAGCAGGTCATAGCCGGATGGACCGAGGGTCTGCAGCTCATGCAGGAGGGAGCGAAATACCGCTTCTTCATACCCTACAAGCTGGCCTACGGCGAGGGTGGCGCAGGGCAGATGATCCCGCCCTTCGCAACACTAATCTTCGACGTGGAGCTGATCGAGGTGGTTTAAGCCCCCCATAAGTCCTATAAGTCCTATAAGTCCTATAAGTCCCATAAGTCCTATAAGTCCTATAAGTCCCATAAGTCCTATAAGTCCTATAAGTCCTATAAGTCCTATAAGTCCCATAAGTCCTATAAGTCCCATAAGTCCTATAAGTCCTATAAGTCCCATTACAAAAAACAACAAAACAATAAATTAGAAACAAAAAAAACAATGAAAAAAATCACATTCCTGGCCTCTATGGCCATCGCAGCCGCTACACTCGCTTCGTGCAGCGGCAACGCCCCCAAGGCAAGTCTGAAAAACGAAATCGACACTCTGAGCTATGCCATCGGTGAGGCCCAGACACAGAACCTGAAAGAGTATCTCGCCCAGGCAAAGGGTGTGGACACCACCTACATCGCTGAGTTCATCCAGGGTGTCATCGAAGGCGTGAACGCCGGCGACGACAAGAAGATGACTGCACGTCTGGCAGGTATAGAGATCGGCCAGCAGATGCAGGGACAGATGGTACGCAGCATCAACAACGCCATCTTCACCGACGACAGCACCAAGACCATCTCGCTGAACAACCTCCTCGCCGGCTTCGTGAACGCCGTGACCAAGAAAGACATGAAGATGACCATCCAGGAGGCCGACTCCACCGCCAATGCCATTGCTGAGAGAATCAAGGCCGGCTACATGCTGGAGAAATATGGCGATAACAAGAAGAAGAACGAGGACTACCTCGCCGAGAACGGAAAGAAAGAGGGTGTCGTCACCCTGCCCAGCGGTGTGCAGTACAAGATCCTGAAGGAAGGAACCGGAGCCATGCCCGCCGACACCTCAACAGTGGTTGTGAACTATGAGGGCAAGCTCATCGACGGAACAGTCTTCGACAGCAGCATCGAGCGCGGACAGCCCGCAACATTCACCTTGAACGGCCTCATCGAAGGCTGGAAGGAAGCTCTGAAGCTCATGCCCGTCGGCTCGGAGTGGGAACTCTACATCCCGCAGGACAAGGCCTACGGCTCACGCGAGGCTGGCAACATCCCCCCGTTCTCAACGCTTGTGTTCAAAGTGGAACTCGTGGAAATCAAGTAAGAGACAACAGTAAGGCCCGACTATGAAGAAAGCATTCATACTGGCACTCACCGCTATGGTGGTGAGTGCCTCTTTCAGCACTTTAGAGGCTGCAAAGAAGAAAAAGAAGGACAAGGAGCAGGCTCCTGTCGAGGTGCTCGCACCCGTGGTGCTTGCCAACGGATGCGACTCTGTGAGCTACGCCGCCGGCGAGGCCCTGACAAACGGACTCATTCCCTATCTGCTGCAGCAGGACGTGGACACAGCCCTGATGGCCGATTTCGTCGTAGGACTGCGCCAGGCTCTCAGCCGTTTAGAGGTGGCAAAGAACGACCCGAAGGAGAAGGCACGCCTGGCCGGTGAGCAGATAGCATCGCAGCTGGTCAACGGAATGCTGCCCAGCGTGAAGCGCGACTTCACCGACACTCCCGACACCATCATCGACGAGACATTCTTCCGCGGATTCGCCGACGCCGTGCTTGGCGACACCACGGTGATGGACTTCAAGGCCGCCGACGCACTCTTCAAGGACAAGAAGCAGTACAACAAGAACGTCAAGACAGAGAAACTGACAAAGGCCGGGCGCGAGTTCCTCGAGGAGAACGCCAAGAAAGAGGGCGTGCTGACCACAGCCAGCGGACTGCAGTACAAGGTTATCACCATGGGCGAGGGCGAAGTGCCCAAGCGCACCGACAAGGTGAAAGTACACTATGAGGGACGACTCATCGACGGAACAGTATTCGACGCATCGTCGAAACACGGCACAGAGCCGGCCAGCTTCCGCGCCGACCAAGTGATAAGAGGATGGACAGAGGCGCTCACCATGATGCCCGTAGGCTCGAAGTGGCAGCTCTTCATACCCCAGCATCTGGCCTACGGAGAGCGCCAGACTGGGCAGATCCCTCCTTACTCAACGCTGATCTTCGACGTCGAACTGGTTGAGATTGAGAAGAAAGACGAAGAGAAGAAATAATACTGATGGAAAAAATCGACAGACTGGACAAGAAAATACTTAGCATCCTCTCGAAGAACGCCCGCATACCCTTCAAGGACGTCGCCGAGGAATGCAACGTGTCGCGTGCTGCTGTGCACCAGCGCGTGCAGCGACTCATCGAGAACGGTGTCATCATTGGCAGCGGATTCAACGTGAACCCCAAGTCGCTGGGCTACAGCACATGCACATACGTGGGCATAACGCTGGAGCGCGGCTCAATGTACAAGGAGGTGGTGAAGAGGCTCGAGCACATACCAGAAGTGGTGGAGTGCCACTTCACCACCGGCCCCTACACCATGATGGCCAAACTCTACGCACGCGACAACGAACAGCTCATGCAACTGCTCAACGGACAGCTGCAGGAGATTCCAGGAGTGGTGTCCACCGAGACGCTCATCTCGCTCGAGCAGAGCATCAAGCGCGACATCGCCGTTCGTTTTGAAGAAGACGAGGAACAATGAACAAATTCGATTTCAACGCCCGACTGGCCGCCCTTCACCAGCACTTCCCCGCTGCCGACAGGCGGCCAGTCGTCGCTATCAGCGGGAACTATGGCGAGCAGACATGCAAACTCGCCGAGGGTTACTACAAACAGATAGTAAGGGCCGGCGGCTCGCCGCTCGTCATTCCCCCACTGGCCGACGAGGCCGTCATACTCTCGGCTCTCGAAAGTGTCGACGCGGTGCTGCTCAGCGGCGGCGCCGACATCAACCCGCTGTTCATGGGCGAGGAGCCTGAGCCACGCCTCGGAGGCATCAACGCCGAGCGCGACATGGCCGAGCTGCTCCTCACACGACTGGCCTGCAACCGCCAGATTCCCATTCTCGGCATCTGCCGCGGCATACAGACCCTCGCCGTAGCACTTGGTGGAAAGGTCTGCCAGGACCTCGGCAACTATGAGTCCTATGGGTCCTATAAGTCCTATAAGTCCCATGAGTCCTATGAGACCCATAAGTCCTATGAGACCTATAAGTCCTATGAGACCCATAAGTCCTATGAGACCCATAAGTCCTATGAGTCCCATAATCCCCTCAAGCACTCCCAGGATGCCGACCGCTCCACCCCCACCCACACTGTGGCCGTCGCTGAAGCCTCGATGCTCAGCACCATCTACGGAAGCGACCGCCTCTTCGTAAACTCCTTCCACCACCAGGCCGTCAGCGCCCCCGGCCCACACCTGAAAGTCACAGCCACAGCCCCCGACGGCGTCATCGAGGCCGTGGAGAGCATCGAGTACAAACCCATATTGGGAGTGCAATGGCATCCCGAGTGCATGGCCGACGAAGGTCTGCCCCTGTTCCGCTGGCTCGTTGACGAGGCTCGCCTCTACCAGCAGACAAAGGCCACCCACAGCCGCATACTCACCCTCGACACCCATTGCGACACGCCCATGCTCTTCCCGCAGGGTATCGACTTCGCCACCCGCGACGACCGCCTGCTCGTAGACCTGCACAAGATGCACGAGGGTCGCCTCGACGCAACAATCATGGTCGCCTATCTGCCCCAGAATTTCTCTATCAGTCCCATAAGTCCTATAAGACCTATAAGTCCTATAAGTCCTATAAGTCCTATAAGTCCTATAAGTCCCATAAGTCCTATAAGTCCCATAAGTCCTATAAGACCTATAAGTCCCATAACCCCCAAGTCCTACGCTGACAACATCTTCGACCGCATAAAGCAGATAGCCGCCGCCAACAGCACCCACCTCGCCCTGGCCCGCACCCCCGCCGACCTCTGGGCCAACAAACGGGCTGGCCGCAAGAGCATCATGCTCGGCATAGAGAACGGGCTGGCAATAGAGGACAACCTCGACAACCTCGACCATTTCGCCCGCCGAGGCATTGTGTACATGACGCTCTGCCACAACGGCGACAACACCATCTGCGACTCCGCCAAACTCATAGAAGCATCCCCGACTGCAAAACACGCATGGGGCGGTGTCAGCCCATTCGGTGCCGACGTCATCCGCCGCATGAACGACCTCGGCATCATGGTCGACCTCAGCCATGCCCACGAAAAGAGTTTCTACGACGCACTCGACATCAGCCGCCTTCCCATCGTCTGCAGCCACTCCTCCGCCCGCGCCCTCTGCGACCACCCGCGAAACCTCACCGACGACCAGATGCGCGCCCTCGCGGCCAAAGGCGGCGTCTGCCAGATAACCCTCTACCCCGGATTCCTCAAATCACAGGCCTCCGAGGCCACCATCCTCGACGCCATGGCCCACCTCGACCATGCCATCGGCATCATGGGCATAGACCATGTGGGCTTGGGCACCGACTTCGACGGCGACGGCGGCGTGAAGGGCCTTGCCGACGCCAGCGAACTGACCCTCTTCACCCGTCAGCTGCTTCTGCGCCGCTACAGCGAAGAGGAAATACAAAAGATTTGGGGAGGGAACTTCCTGCGCGTCATGCAGGAAGTCCAGCTCGCACGACAGTCTACTTCCCGGCCATGACGTTGATGATGGTCGCAATGTCGGCCACATCGACAGAGCCGTCGCCATTGACATCGGCCGATGCCTTCAGCGTTTCGCTGGCACTCCCGGCCATGACGTTGACGATGGTGGCTATGTCGGCCACATCGACCGTGCCGTCGCTGTTCACGTCGCCCTTCGCCATTCCTTCGGGCACTATCTCTACCGCCATGAAGCAACTGCCGGTGCCGTCGTTAAGGCAGCGATCAATCTTGTAGTTCTGACCGTACCACCAGTCTTCGGGGGTCGCCACGTAGCAGTCCGTAAGCTTGAAGCTGCCGAAGCCGCCCAGCGTGGGTTTGCCTGCTGTGCCGCTGAGCATAATGTGCGAGTGAATGATCTCGAGGTTTATGGGCTTGTTGTCGTAGGAGCAAAGGCGCGAGGCGTCAATCTGGCAGTCCTTTATGCGCAGATGCCTGTTCGCCGTGAACGTGCCGCATTTCAGCGAGTAGTCTGCTCCGGGATGGTCTCCCTCAACAATGATCAGCTCTAACGGGCCGTAGGCGCCCTCAGCCTCCTCTATGGAAACCGAGGCTCTTATGTGGTTACTGCCCACAAAGCGGACGGTGAGCACACCTTGGCCGCTGCCGTCGACGATGTCAAACCAGTCGGCGGCTCCCGGAGTTTCAGTCTCCACGTCGTCAAACACCAGCGTATGGGTGTCCTCGTCATAAGTCACGCGTCCGGCTGTCTTGCCGTAGACGTTGATGTCGCCACAGTTTGAAGAATTAACCTGCATGCCATTGATCGTGATGTGATAGTTCTCCACCTGGCTGATGGTGACGTCTCCGTCGATGACCTTGGCTGTTCCGCCCAAAAGTGCCAACAGCAGCACTACTGCCGTCAGCATAGTTCTTTTCATTGTTTCTTTCATGATAATCTTTGTTTTTTTATGGACGCTGCAAAGTTACGCTTTTTTTTCCAATTGGTAAAATCGGGAACAAGTTTTTCTTAAAAAAGGAAAAATAAAGGACTATCATTGTCACAGTTTCAAAGAAAAGCACTACCTTTGCCCAAAATAAGCAATGTTATGAAACTAAACACCATCCCTGAGGCCATAGCCGACATCCGCAACGGAAAGTTTGTGATTGTTGTGGACGACGAGGACCGCGAAAACGAGGGCGACCTGATTTGCGCCGCCGAAAAGATAACACCCGAAATGGTGAACTTCATGCTCATCCATGCACGCGGAGTGCTCTGCGCACCCATCACCATCAGCCGATGCCAGGAACTCGACCTGCCCCACCAGGTGCAGGACAACACCTCGGTGCTGGGAACCCCATTCACCGTCACCATCGACAAACTGGAAGGGTGCTCCACAGGTGTCTCAGCCCGCGACCGCGCCGCCACCATACGCGCACTGGCCGACCCCACGGCGACTCCGCAGACTTTCGGACGGCCGGGCCACGTGAACCCTCTCTATGCACAGGACAACGGCGTGCTGAGACGCTCGGGCCACACCGAGGCCGCCATCGACCTCTGCAAGATGGCAGGACTGTACCCCGCCGGGGCATTGATGGAGATTATGAACGACGACGGGACAATGGCACGGCTGCCGCAACTGCTGGAATTCGGACAGAAGTGGGACATGAAGGTCATCTCGATAAAGGACATGATTGCCTACCGGCTGCAGAAGGAAAGCCTCGTGGAACGGGGACAGGAGGTCGACCTGCCGACGGAGTGGGGGCATTTCCGCCTCATACCCTTCCGCCAGAAGAGCAACGGGCTGGAGCACTTCGCGCTGGTGAAATGGGGAAGGCCCGCAGGAGATGCTGAGGGAACGGCGGCTGACTGGGGCGACGAGCCGGTGCTCGTGCGCGTCCATTCCAGCTGTGCCACGGGCGACATCCTCGGCTCGAAGCGATGCGACTGCGGCGAACAGCTGCACAAGGCCATGCAGATGATCGAGCGCGAGGGAAGAGGGGCGCTGGTCTACATGATGCAGGAAGGGCGCGGCATAGGACTGATGAACAAGATCGCCGCATACAAGCTACAGGAGGAGGGCTACGACACCGTCGACGCTAACACCCACTTAGGATTCAAGCCCGACGAGCGCGACTACGGATGCGGAGCACAGATACTGAGGCAGCTCGGCATACAGAAGATGCGCCTGCTGACGAACAACCCCGTGAAGCGGGTGGGCCTCGAGGCATACGGACTGGAGATTGTCGAGAACGTGCCCATCGAGGTGACGCCCAACGAATACAACCTACGCTACCTTCAGACCAAGCACGACCGCATGGGGCACACACTCCACCTCTAAATCTTAGGAACTGATTTATGAACAACGAATTAAAACGAATTTAACGAATTTAGTTCCTTAATCTATGAAGAATGTTTTAAGCACCATCGGCCTGGCAGTCATGCTTGTGGTTCTGGGCGGCTGTACAGGAAAGAATGCCAAGGAATCGGGGATGACACGGGGGGACGACCCCGCAACAGCAGGAAAGGAAGAGATAACTGTCAAGTATGCCACGGAATTCTCGGTGCGCGACTCGGCAGACATACGGCTGGTAGACATCGGCGGCAGCGACCATTTCGCCCTCCTGCCAACCGACGACGCACAGGCACCCGAAGGATACAAAGGGGTGCGAGTGCCCATCAGGAGCACCATCTGCATGACAGCCCTGCAACTGTCGAACTTCACCGTCCTCGACGCCCTCGACGTGGTACACGGCATCACGGGCACGAAGAACCTGTTCAACGAGGACATCCTCAGCCGCGTGGCCGACGGGCGGATAGTGAAGATTGGCATGGAGGGGGAGTTCGACACCGAGCTGATATTCGCCGCCAACCCCGACGTGATATTCATCTCGCCATTCAAGCGTGGCGGCTACGATGCCATCACCGAGACGGGGATAACCCTCGTGCCCCACTTGGGATACAAGGAACTCGACCCGTTAGGACAGGCCGAATGGATAAAGCTCGTGGCGATGTTCATCGGGAAGGAGCGGGAGGCCAACGAGGTGTTCGAAGGCATTGAGAGCCGCTACAATGAGCTGAAGTCGAGAGTTGACAGTTTAGTGCTGAGCAACTCTCCCGAAGCAGGAGAAAAGTCTCTCAACCCTCAACCCTCAACCCTCAACAACAAACGCCCCACCGTGACAAGCGGCGAGATGCACTACGGCACGTGGCACGCCGTGGGCGGCAGGAACTATCTGGCACAGATTTTCCGCGACGCCGGGGCCGACTACGTCATAAACGACGACGAGACGGCCGGCGAGAACATGGAGTTCGAGAAGATGTACGCCCTGGCGGCCAATGCCGACTACTGGCGCATACTGAACAGTTTCCCTGGCGAGTTCTCGTATGACGCGCTGAAGGCCAGCGAACCCCGGAACGCTCTCTTCAAGGCTTTCCGCGAGAAGAAGGTCATCTACTGCAACATGAAGCAACAGCCCTACTACGAGATAACGCCAGTGGAACCCGACGTGCTGCTGAAGGACTTTGTCGCAATCTTCCACCCCGAACTCGTCGAGCCCGACTACGAACCGAAATACTACCGGCTATTAAAATGAATCAACGAATTCGTTAAATTCGTGTAATTCGTTGTTTAGAAAAAAAGCATGAGAGTCTCCAAGTTCATAGTCCTCCTCGCAGCCATCGTTGTGCTCCTCGTGGTGAATCTGCTCCTCGGTACAGTGAAGATTCCCCTATTAGAGGTGTGCGCCATCCTTGTCGGTTCTGGCTCGGAGTCGGAGATATGGACAAACATCGTTCTTCAGTCGCGGCTGCCCCAGGCACTTACGGCAATCTTCGCCGGTGCAGGCCTGGCCGTCAGCGGTCTGCAGATGCAGACTGTGTTCCGAAACCCCCTTGCCGGCCCTTCCGTGCTGGGCATAAGCAACGGCTCGGCCCTCGGCGTGGCCTTCGTGGTGCTGCTGTCAGGGCGCATCGGCGGCGTGGCACTGAGCCGAATGGGCTATTTAGGCGATGCAGCCATGAGCGTGGCGGCAATAGTGGGGGCCCTCGCCGTGCTGATGTTCGTGCTGTGGGTGTCGCAGAAGGTGAGGGGCAACGTCACGCTGCTCATCATCGGGGTGATGATAGGCTATCTGGCCAACGCCGTCATCGGCGTGCTGAAATTCCTCTCGCCCGAGGAGGACGTGAAGTCGTTTGTAGTGTGGGGGCTGGGGTCGTTCTCGCGTGTCAGCGGCGACGAGATGGTGCTCTTCATAGTGCTCATGTGCGTGCTGCTGCCCCTGTCGTTCCTCCTTGTAAAGCCCATGAACATTCTGCTTCTGGGCGACCGATACGCTGAGAACCTGGGGCTGAACACCCGCCGCGCACGCATGATGGTGATAGTCTCGTCGGGAGTGCTCGTGGCCATCGTCACGGCCTACTGCGGCCCGGTGATGTTCATAGGTCTGGCGGTGCCACATCTTGCCCGCGCACTATTCCGCACCAGCGACCACCGCGCACTCATGCCCGCCACAGCACTCTGCGGAGCCGTCCTCGCACTTTTGTGCATACTCATAGCCCGTATGCCGGGCTTCGAGGGCGCATTGCCCGTAAACAGCGTCACCGCACTCGTCGGAGCGCCGGTCATAGCCGCCGTGCTCTTCCGCCGAAGGAAATACGACATGAACGAATAACAATGAAAGCATGCAATACTCAACACTCAACTCTCAACCCTCAACCCTCAACCCTCAACCCTCAGCCCTTTTTTCGTCCATTGACCCGGCTGTGAGCCGGTTGAAGAACGCCCTCAACCCTCAACCCTCAACTCTCATATCCCTTGGCCTCTTGCTGCTGTTCGTCGGCGGTATGCTCTACGTGCTGTTCCGCCCCCAACAACTTCTGCTTTTCCACGTTGCCGATGCCATGGGGTTGTCTCCCGTCATCGGCCAGTGGCGCCAGACGGCGGCTGCCGCAGGCGATATGCAGTCCCCGCTCGCCGAGTTCATCGTCTACAACCTCCCCGCAGGACTGTGGGCAGCAAGCTACGTACTCATCACGGCAACCCTCTCGCGCCCACTGCCACCGCCGCGACAATACGCCGCAGTGGCATTCATCCCCCTGCTTGGCGCAGCGTCGGAACTTCTGCAGGCCATACACATCCTGCCCGGAACCTTCGACCCCGTAGACCTCGCACTCTACCTTTTGCCATTGGTCGCATACGAGATATCGTTTTCAAGATCAGCTTCAATCCGTTTCGAGACACAATCAACAAACAACAACTAATAAACTTATAAGACATGGGAAACTTTTTCACTGGCAAACAGGTCACTACCATCATCGTGGCAGTGGCAGTAATTTTCGTAGTATTGGGCGGTCTGACCGTCTTAATCGAATTGACAGAGGACGACAAGTCGCCGGAACAGGTCGACGAGCAGGACGGCGGAAATACCGGCTACAAGTTCGACATCAAGTCGGAGGGTGTCGATGACGAGGAACCCTCAGGTGACAGCAACGAAGTGAAGGTGAAGGAGCCGTTAGAGCGCGACCCCTACGAAGAACTCGACGAACTCATCGGCCTCGAGTCGGTGAAGGAAGAGGTGCGCTCGCTGGCCAACT
The DNA here is from genome assembly GCA_905233425.1 of uncultured Prevotella sp. Classification (GTDB taxonomy): domain Bacteria; phylum Bacteroidota; class Bacteroidia; order Bacteroidales; family Bacteroidaceae; genus Prevotella. The sequence goes on from CAJOEC010000018.1 coordinate 13,318, forward strand.
ACGTGAAGGTGCAGAAGCAGCGCGAGGAGAAAGGGCTGAAGAACCCCAAGCTCTCCTACCACCTCGTATTCACAGGCTCGCCCGGCACGGGAAAGACCACCGTGGCACGCATCGTCGCACGCATCTACAAAGACCTCGGCATACTGAAGAAGGGTCATCTCGTAGAGACCGACCGCTCAGGCCTCATCGGACAGTACGTCGGACAGACGGCACCACGTGTGAACCAGATGTGCGACTCGGCACTCAACGGCGTTCTCTTCATCGACGAGGCCTACGCCCTGACACAAGGAGGCTCGCAGGACTACGGCGACGAGGCCGTGGCCACACTGCTCAAGCGAATGGAGGACGACCGCGACCGACTCGTCGTCATCGTCGCCGGATACACCGACGAGATGAAGGACTTCATCAACACCAACCCCGGACTGCAGTCGCGCTTCAACCGCTACATCAATTTCCCCGACTACTCGCCCGCCGAACTCTACGACATCTTCCTCATGTACCTCCGCAAGAACCAGTACAACATCAGCAGCGAGGGTGCCTCCTACCTGAAGCGCCAGCTCGAGTATGCCGTCGAGAACAAGGACCGCAATTTCGGCAACGCCCGCTTCATCCGCAACATCTTCGAGAAGTCCATCCAGTGCCAGGCCAACCGCCTCTCCTCCTCGAAAGACACCTCCACCGACGACCTCACCCTAATAAAGCTCGAAGACCTCAAAAAAGCCTTCGGGAAGTAGCAGCCAACTAATTTGTATGAATTATGGTACTTAACTACATCTGGATGGCGTTTTTCATCGTGGCCTTCGTTGTCGCGCTGGTACGCCTGTTGTTTTTCGGCGACTTCGACGTGTTTCCCGCGATGATGGACTCCACGTTCTCGTCGTCGAAGACCGCGTTTGAGATTTCGCTGGGCCTTACGGGTGTGCTGTCGCTGTGGCTCGGCGTGATGAAGATTGGCGAGAAGGGCGGCATGGTGAACGCGCTGGCGAGGCTGCTCTCGCCGCTGTTTGCGAAGCTCTTTCCCGACATTCCCAAGGGGCATCCAGTCACGGGCAGCATCTTCATGAACATAGCGGCCAACATGCTCGGCCTCGACAATGCCGCCACGCCGCTGGGCCTGAAAGCCATGGAGCAGCTTGACGAGATAAAGAACGATGAGCTGAAAGCCAGGAAAGACTCGGGGGCGATCAGCGACAGCGAGATGGGACGACTGAAGGAGACGGCGACGAACCCGATGATAATGTTCCTGGTGCTCAACACCAGCGGACTGACGCTCATCCCCGTCAGCATACTGGTCTACCGGGCACAGCAGGGGGCGGCACAGCCCACCGACGTGTTCATCCCCATACTCCTTGCCACGTTCTTCTCGACGCTCGCCGGCGTGCTCGTCACGTCGCTCTACCAGCGCATCAACCTCTTCAACCGCGTCATCTTAGGCACCCTCGGCGGGGCCTGCGTGCTGGTGTCGGCAGTCATCTGGGGGTTCAGCCGACTCGACAGCGAGACGATGAACATGGTGAGCACCACTGCGGCCAACATACTGCTGATGACCATCATCGTGATGTTCATCGTGGCGGGCATGTTCAAGCGCGTCAATGTCTACGACGCCTTCATCGAGGGAGCGAAGGACGGCTTCCAGACCGCCGTGCGAATCATCCCCTACCTCGTGGCCATACTCGTGGGCATCGGCGTGTTCCGCGCCTCAGGGGCCATGGACTATCTCATCGACGGCATACGCCTCGCGGTGGCTTCAACAGGCATGGACACACAGTTCGTCGAGGCACTGCCAACGGCCATAATGAAGCCCCTCAGCGGCAGCGGTGCACGGGGCATGATGGTCGACGCGATGCAGACCTACGGCGCCGACTCATTCGTGGGGCGGCTGTCGTGTATCTTCCAGGGGTCGACCGACACCACGTTCTACATCCTCGCCGTCTATTTCGGCAGCGTAGGCATACGCTACACCCGCCACGCCGTGGCCTGCGGACTGCTGGCCGACCTGGCGGGCATCATTGCAGCCATAGCCATTGCCTACATGTTCTTTGCATGAACATGTAATTGTTTTACCACAGATTTCGCAGATTCCACAGATTCTGGCTGCGCACAATCCAACATAATCCGTTTAATCTGTGTAATCTGTGGTAGTTTTTCACATCCGATACAAGAAAAAGAGCCTGAAATCAAGTTTTTTGCAAAAAAACGGCACAAATGTTTGGCGGTTCGGAAGTTTTTGCCTACCTTTGCACCCGCAAACCAATATGGTGCCCGTAGTTCAGTTGGTTAGAGCGTCAGATTGTGGTTCTGAATGTCGACGGTTCGAGTCCGTCCGGGCACCCTCAGAGAATAGATTGGCCAATCAGTTGATTGGCCAATTTGTTTTAGCCACGACCCAAACCACCGTTCCCGAGGCGTCAGCCGAGGGCAAAAGCCACCGTTCCTGAGGCAACAGCCGAGGGCAAGAATATGAAACAACAACTCGACACCGCTTTCCTGCAACACACCGAGGCCATCATGGGGCCGTCGCGTTTCGCCCGGTTCATTGCCGCCCTCGACGAAGAGCCGCCCGTGAGCATAAGGCTCAACAGGGCCAAGTTCCCTGCCGCCACCGTCCCCGCCGCGCCCGTCCCCTGGTGTCCCGACGGGCTGTACCTCGACCACAGGCCCAACTTCACCTTCGACCCCCTCCTCCATGCCGGCTGCTACTACGTGCAGGAGGCGGCGTCGATGTTCATCACCCATGTCGTCAGCTCCTTATGCCTGCCACTGCTCACCGGGGGAGACACCAGCCGGAAGCACCCACTGACCGTTCTCGACCTCTGCGCCGCGCCCGGCGGCAAGTCCACCGCCCTCCGCTCCGTTCTGCCCCCCGACAGCCTGTTGGTGAGCAACGAGCCAGTCAGGCAGCGCGCCCAAATACTAAGTGAGAACATCCAGAAATGGGGGCACCCGAACTGCATAGTCACCAACAACTACCCTGCCGACATCGCCGCCGCCATGTCCCCCTTCGACATCATCCTCTGCGACGTCCCTTGCTCCGGCGAAGGCATGTTCCGCAAAGACCCTGCCACCATCGCCGAGTGGAGTACGAAGAACGTGGAGCGCTGCCAACAGCTGCAACGGCAGATTGTCGGCGACATCTGGCCATGCCTCCGTCCGGGAGGAATACTCATCTACAGCACATGTACCTACAACACCCATGAGAACGAGGAGAACGTGCGGTGGATCATGGGGCAGTTTGGAGCCGACTGTCTCGAAGTGCCCACAAATGCAGAATGGGGCATCACCGGCTCTCTGCTTCAGGGTTTCGACGTCCCCATCTGCCGTTTCGTCCCCGGCATTACGCGCAGCGAGGGTCTCTTCATGGCCGTCCTAAGGAAGCCCACCGCCCCCCATAACGCCAAGCCCCACGGCAAGGGCAGAAAAGCCACAGCCCTTAACATCCTCTTCTCCAGCGTCAATCAGGTTGGCGCAGCCGCCGTGCCCGTCGTCGACCTCCCCTACCCCACCGCCATCGCCTACCTGCGCCGCGAGGCCATCGTCCTCCCCGCATCCACCCCGAAGGGCCTCGTCATCGTCGCCTTCGAGGGTCACCCCTTGGGATACGTCAAAAACATCGGCACACGTGCGAACAACCTCTACCCCCGCGAATGGGCCATCAAAAGCACACACGTGCCCGACAGCTACACGCCCGTCCTGTCATAAAGCGCATTCGGTTCAAAATCGGCTCGCATCTTCCTCTACAGACACATACATAGTCAGAAAATCGGTTCATGGCGCACGCCGCAGTTATTTTTGGCGGCCGCCACGAATAATTTTGGCGGCCGCCGCGGACATTCACGGCGACCGCCGTGAATGTTTCCGCCGTCCGCCGTGAAACGCGGAGGCACGGCCTCTCTCCCCGACATCCCCAGCCTTTCTCCTCAACGTCCCCAGCCGCCTTTGGCCAGGTTCCAACCATTGCTTTTCTATAAGGAGCTGACACCAAATAAAGAACAAATGAGGTCTGAAACGAATTACCGTAATTTTCGTAATTTATCCGTAATTTCCTTAATTATATAGATTATGGGCAAATTATGGATATTACGGTAATTCGTTTCCAAAAACATTAATTGTAAGGGAAAACAAACGAAAACGCCAAAAAACAGGTAAGAACAGCAGAAAAGTTTTCTTTTTTTCTTTTATTTGAAAAATTATCCTTACCTTTGCTCGCTAAACACAAAACTTGGATAATCATGACAATAGTTACAGCAAGAGATTTCCGTGCCAACCAGTCGAAATATATCGGGATGGCCTTTAGTGGGGAGGATGTGTTTCTCACTTCAAGGGTCGGTCGCGTAAAGCTGACCCCACTATACGACGACAATGTCATCACCCCTGAACTTCAGGCAAAAATTGAAGCTGCCAGAAAGGCATTCCGAGAGGGAAGGTGCATATCTCTAAAAACGCATGAGGATATTGACAAATACTTCGAGAGCCTATGACATACAGCATTGAGGAAGCCCCTAACGTGGGAAAGGTTCTGAAGAAATGGAAGAAGTCAAATCCTCAACTCTATAAGAAATACAACAAGATCTATCATGAATTGGTAGACCATCCCCGCACTGGCATAGGCCATCCAGAGCCTCTTGTTGGAGGCCAAAACGTCACCTATTCCCGTCACATCACTGCCCACGACCGCATCATCTACGACATCTACGATGACGTTGTCACCGTCCTCGTCGTTGAGCTGGAGGGACACTATAACGACAAATAATTGTCACCCAATAGGTATCAAAGTTGACATAGGGCGGCATTGTTTTGTTTGCCGTGTTAATCTTCCAAAAAACGTTTTGCCATGTCGGGGATTATACTTAACTTTGTGGCGTGAAACAATTATTTACCCTTACATTATGGAAATCGTTATCGGACTTTTAATCATTGCCATCGGCGCGTTCTGCCAGTCGAGCTGCTACGTGCCCATCAACAAAATCAAGGACTGGTCGTGGGAGTCGTACTGGATTGTGCAGGGCGTCTTCGCGTGGCTGCTGCTTCCCTTTCTGGGTGCCCTGCTCGCCGTTCCCGCCGGCGAGTCGCTGTTCGGGCTGTTCGCCCAGACTCCGTCGTTCAACCTTTGGATGACCATCTTCTTCGGTGTGCTGTGGGGCGTGGGCGGCCTGACGTTTGGCCTGTCGATGCGCTACCTCGGCGTGGCTCTCGGCCAGTCGATAGCCCTGGGCACCTGCGCCGGACTGGGCACCATCATGGGGCCTGTGCTGCTCAACATTTTCTTCCCCGAACTCAACGCCCTGCAATCGCTGACGTTTGCCGTCATCATGGGCGTGGTGGTGACGCTCATCGGCATAGCCATCATCGGCGTGGCCGGGTCGATGAAGGCCGCATCGCTCAGCGAGGAGGAGAAGAAAGCCGCCGTCAAGGACTTCAACTTCCCCAAGGGCCTGGCCATCGCGCTACTGGCCGGATTCATGAGCGGATGCTTTAACGTGGGTCTCACCTTTGGCACTGATATCAACTTTGGCGACGCCACCGACCCGATGTTCCGCACCCTGCCCGCCACACTGCTCGTCACCTTCGGCGGTTTCGTGACCAACGCCGTCTACTGTTTCTACCAGAACCAGAAGAACAAGACATGGGGCGACTACGCCAAGACATCGGTATGGGGCAATAACGTGCTGTTCTGCCTACTGGCCGGCGCGCTGTGGTACTCGCAGTTCTTCGGACTGTCGTTAGGACGCTCGTTCTTCGAAGCCGGAGGAACGATGGACACCCTGTCGTTCTGCATACTCATGGCACTGAACGTGGTGTTCTCAAACGTCTGGGGCATCATACTTAAAGAGTGGAAAGGCTGCTCGACGAAGACCATCGCCGTGCTCGTCTGCGGCATCATCGTGCTCATCTTCTCATCATTCCTTCCACAGCTGCTATGACACGACAAGACAACAAGGTGTCTGGCCACAAGGCCGGATTCGTGAATATCGTGGGCAACCCCAACGTTGGTAAGTCGACGCTGATGAACCAGCTTGTGGGCGAGCGCATATCGATTGCCACGTTCAAGGCACAGACCACGCGCCACCGCATCATGGGCATCGTGAACACGCCCGACATGCAGATAGTGTTCAGCGACACGCCGGGGGTGCTCAAACCCAACTACAAGCTGCAGGAGTCGATGCTCGCCTTCTCAGAGTCGGCCCTCACCGACGCCGACATCCTGCTCTACGTAACCGATGTGGTGGAGAACCCCGAGAAGAACATCGACTTCCTTGAGAAGGTGCAGAAGATGGAGATTCCCGTCATACTGCTCATCAACAAGATTGACCAGTTAGAAGAAACCCACAAGACCGCTGAGAAAAGCAAGGGTAGTGGTAACTACTCCCCTCCCTCACAGGGAGGGGCCGGGGGTGGGTCTGCTGGGTCTCCCACCGACCTCCTCTCCGCAATCGTCGACCGCTGGCACGCGCTACTGCCCAACGCCGAGATTCTGCCCATATCGGCGAAAAACAAGTTCGGCACGGACATGCTGCTGAAGCGTATCAAGGAACTGCTGCCCGAAAGCCCGGCGTTCTTCGACAAAGAGCAGTTGACGGACAAGCCCGCACGCTTCTTCGTTTCGGAGATTATCCGTGAGAAGATACTCCTCTACTACGACAAGGAGATACCCTACTCGGTGGAGGTGGTCGTGGAGCGCTTCAAGGAGGACGAGAAGAAGATTGCCATCAATGCCGTCATATACGTCGAGCGCGAATCGCAGAAGGGAATCATCATCGGACACCAGGGCGTGGCACTGAAGAAAGTGTCAACCGAGGCGCGTAAGACGCTGGAGAAGTTCTTCGACAAGCACATCTACCTCGAAATCTTCGTCAAAGTAGACCGCGACTGGCGGTCGTCGAAGAAGGAGTTAGACAATTTCGGGTACAACCCCGTTTAACCTGAGATTATAGTATATTTGGCGAACTTCAGAAGAAGCTGTTTGGTTCCGACGTTGCGGAACTGAACGGTGGCCTTGGCGTTCTCGCCCTCGCCCTCGACGCTGATGACGGTGCCGATGCCGAAACGCTGGTGCTCGATGACGGTGGAGGGGGAGAGACCATGCGAAGAACCGCCGGGAGCGACCGAAGAACCGCCGGAAACGACCGGGGAACCACCGACAGCGACTTGAGGCTTCCGGGACGGAGCGGGAGTGGGGTTTAGGAGGCGCTTGAAGCTGGAGGAGAAGGGGTCTACTGGAGGCTCTTCACGGCGCGGTGGCACGGAACGGGGCTTGGGGTCGGCACGGAACTGGGTGGCCACGGGGTGCCGATTCTGCATCCATGGGAGGTTGGAGGTGCCGAAATCCTCGTCGTAGGATGAGGCAGAGGATTCTACGCGCAGCAGTTTCGGGTCGATGTCGCGGATGAAGCGCGAGGGGCTGTCGTACTCCATGCGGCCATAACGGAAACGGCACTCGGCACAGGTGAGGATGCAGTGGCGCTCGGCACGGGTGATGGCTACATAGAACAGACGTCGCTCCTCCTCGAGTTCGCTCATGGTGGCGGAACACATCTGCGACGGGAAGATGTTCTCTTCGAGACCAACGACAAAGACAGTGGGGAACTCCAGGCCCTTTGCTGCGTGTATGGTCATCAGCGTCACCTTCGGCTGGTCCTTGTCGTCGTCGCTGTCGAGGTCGGTGAGGAGTGCAACCTCCTGGAGGAAGTCGGTGAGAAGGACTTCCCCGTTGCGGTCTTCCTCACGGCGACCCTCCACGAAGTCGTGGATGCCGCTGAGGAACTCCTCAATGTTCTCCTGGCGCGAGAGGTCTTCGGGGGCGCGGCTGCTGTATAGGTCTTTGGCCATGCCGCTCTCCTGGATGATGTCGTGGCCAAGGGCATAGGCATCATCGGTGGCGGCACGGGCCATCCAGCCCTCAACCATGGAGCGGAAAGCGGAGAGCTTGTTCACCGTGGCGGGGGAGAGGGAGGGGAGGGTTAGAGGAGAGAGGAGAGAGGAGAGAGGAGAGAGGGAACCTGACGTAAAACCAGATGGAGAAGCGGCGGTACCAGACGAAGAAGCGGGAGCAGGAGACGAAGAAGCGGCGGGAACGATGGCGGCTGGGGTGAGGCGGGTGATGATGTCCCAGACGGAGGTGTTGTTCTGGGCGGCGGCTGCGACGATTTTGCCGACAGTGGTGTCGCCGATGCCGCGTGTCGGGTAGTTGATGATGCGTTTCAGGGCCTCCTCGTCGTTGGGGTTTGCCACGAGACGGAAATAGGCAATTGCATCCTTTATCTCCTTGCGCTGGTAGAAGCTCAGTCCGCCGTAGATGCGATAGGGGATGTCGTCCTTTCGCATCTGCTCCTCGAAGGAGCGGCTCTGTGCGTTTGTGCGGTAAAGAATGGCGAAGTCGCTGTACTGTCCGTTCTCCTTTTTGAGAATGCGCTTTATGTCGCGGCAGACAATCATGGCCTCCTCCCTGTCGGTAGCGGCGGTCTTGAGCGTCACAGGTTCGCCCTCCTCGTTACGACTGAACACATTCTTCGGTATCTGCCTCTCGTTCTTGTGTATCAGGCTGTTGGCGGCCTCCACTATTCGCTGAGTCGAGCGGTAGTTCTGCTCCAGCTTGAAGAGGCGGGCACCGGGATATGCCTTGCTGAAGTTCAGTATGTTGTCGATTTTCGCGCCCCGGAAGCTGTATATGCTCTGCGCGTCATCGCCGACGACACAGATGCGCTGGCGCTCGCGGGTGAGCTGGTAGACGATCTCCTGCTGGGCGAAGTTAGTGTCCTGATACTCGTCGACGAGGACATACATGAACTTCTCCACGTACTTCCGCCTTATGTCCTCGTTGCGCTTGAAGAGCAGGAATGTCTGCACCAGTAGGTCGTCGAAATCCATGGCGTTGGCCTGCCTACAGCGGGCAGCATACTGCAGATAGACCTCATGCACCTTGGGATGGTGCTTGTCGAATAGCGAGCAGTTTACGAACTGGTCGGGCAAGACAAGGTGGTTCTTGGCCATCGAGATCTGGTCGCTGACACTCGCCGGCTTGTAGACCTTGTCGTCGAGCTTCATCTCCTTGATGATGCTCTTCACGAGCGACCGAGCGTCGGACTGGTCGTAGATGGTGAAGTTTGAGTCGTAGCCAATGTGCTGAGCCTCCGTGCGCAGTATGCGGGCGAAGATGCTGTGGAACGTTCCCATCTGCAGGTAACGTGCCCTCTCCTGCCCCACCAACTGAGCAATGCGCTCCTTCATCTCGCGTGCCGCCTTGTTGGTGAAGGTCAGGGCGAGGATGTTCCATGGTGCGAGTCCTTTCTCCTGTAGGAGGTAGGCAATCTTGTATGTCAGTACGCGGGTCTTTCCCGAGCCAGCGCCCGCAATGACGAGGGCGGCGCCGTCGCAATATTCCACAGCCTCGCGCTGGCTGGGGTTGAGTTCGTAATCCATATTACAGTCCTGCCATGATGGTAATTACAGATGCTATGTCGGCCACGTCGACCACTCCGTCGCCGTTCACGTCGGCGGCATCCGACACAGACGTGCCGGGCACGATGCTTCCGGCCATGACGCTGATGATGCTTGCAATGTCGGCCACGTCGACCACGCCGTCGCCGTTCACGTCGCCTTTCGTCACAGTCGATGCCACCTCCCATTTCATGGCTTCTTTCACCTCGTCGGCAGTGAGGGCATGGTTATATATCCTCATGTCCTGGATGACTCCGACGAAGAAGGGGTCGGCATCAAACTGGCTCCGGCCTATATAGTTCATTGAGGGGCGTATGTCGCTGGGCTTGATGGTCACGGCCGTGCTGCTGCCGGCCTCCTCGCCGTCGATATAGATTGTGGTCTTGCCTGTAGCAATGGTTACAGCCACGTGCCTCCACTTGGCCGTAGGCAGTTTGGCCGTGCAGTCCACAATCTGCTCGTCGCCGCCGTTCTTTATTGCGAAGCGCATGTTGCTTCCGTTGCTTGGTGTGAGGAACATGTACTGCTCTGTGCCATTGCCAAAGTCGAAGATTCTCTGCCATGCCGTTGCGCTACGCCAGTTCACCCATGCGCAGAATGTCATCTCGTCGTAGCCGGCCACTTCGTAAGGCAGCTGGGCATAGCGCTCTTTGTTGAGGCTTAGAGCATTGTGACTTGTCCCTTCGGTGTTGAGGTCAACGTTTCCTGCGGCGTAGACGGTGTCGCCCCAGACGGTAGCGTCAAAGTAGTTCTCGGTGGTGTCGTTGAGGGTGTTGTCCATCGTCCACCGTGCTACAAGTGCCGGAATAGTTTTCGTTGATGCCTCAACGGCCTCGCTTGCCTCCGAGAGGTTGAGTGATTCGTCGAGGGCCATCACCTTATATATATATGTATGTCCGGGACGGCAGTTGTTGTCCACGAAGCAGGTGTCGGCCACGCCACGAGCTATGGTGTTCCACTCTTCTGAAGCTTTGTCAGCCCTGAGGATGGTGTATCCCTTGATGTCTTTGTCGGTGTTGGCGTTCCATGTCAGCCTTACCGATGCCGACTGCGGCGTTGCCGTCAGTCCTGTGGGCTGGGCGGGAGCCTCGGCATCATAGACCACACCGGCTGGCAGCAGACGCCACATCTGCCTGAGTCGAATGTCGGGATCGTCCTTCAGTTCGTTGGTCAGCACTCCCACTCCATTGCTTCCTGCCGACGATTTCGTTGTGAGATAGAGCGATGTCTCGCGGCAGCGGATGTAGTAGAATCCTTCGCCGGCATACTCCAAGTACCACTGCTCGTTGCTGTCGGGGGTGGTGTTGGCCGAGTATGCCAGTACCTCCGCTCCGTCTATCGTTGAGAAGTTCTTCACGTTGATGTGCAGATGCAGGTTGCCCACGTTCTCAATGTCGTAGAAGCTGAAGTCGCCTCCTATGCGCGAGTCGATGGGTTTGACGTTCCACTGCTGGTTCTTCGACTTGGGCGCGCTCTTCTGCATAGCGATGCTCGTGGCTGTGCCGTTGAGGTAAGTCCCCGTCGCCCTGTTGACTATGCGGTAGACCCCTTCTTCGATAGCTGTGCGTGGCACGTCCTCGCCCCACGTGATGTCGATCACGCGCTCGGCGTTTGTCTGCCCTGTCTGGTAGCCTGTGCCGCCAGGGATCTCCATGCGGAAGGCGCGCAGAGGGCCATGGCCGTCGTAGTAGACATCGCGGTCGGGCGACACGAACTGGTACGCCGTGGTCTTAGCCTGTCTTTCGCTACTGCCGATGAATGCCTTCACCCGGCCGTCGTCGTGGCGGTAGATGCTGGCCGCCGTCCAGTTATTGCGGTGCTCGCCGTAGGCTATCTGCTCACCGTGGCGGCTGATGTCGCAGAACTCTCCGCGTGCGCGGCTGTCGAATCCCCACCAGATGCCCACGGTCATGCCATACTGCAACCCCACCATTGCCTCGCCCACGTTGTGCATCTCGTCGGCATAGCCGGTCTTGCCGTCGGCCTTCAGCTGCTCGTAGAAGGCGGCGAAGGTGTCGAACGAGCCTGCCAGCTGGTGGGTGTTGCCCCAGTCATAGACATCCTTGCCCGTGTGGTACCATTCCATGGCCTTGTCGTTGTTCAGCGTGTTGCCTCCCACCATTGCCACGTCCTTCATGGTCTCGCTGTAGTTGTCGCGCAGTTTCTTCGCCACCTCCACCTGCTTCGCCACTGTGGCACCTTCCTCCTTAGTCCAGTAGTCGGGTTCGTTGTAGGGCGACACTCCCACCACGGGGTGCTTGGTGTTCTTCTGCATCCACGCCACGTGGGCGTTGATCATTGCGGCCCAGTGTGTGGTGTTACAGCTCTTGTTGTTGACATAGTATGTGCCGGCTTTTTGCGCATTGGAGTTTGCGGCTTCCTGGTCGGCTGTTAATACGAGTGGCAGCGTCGTCCCGCAGACGGTGCTGAAGAGGTTGCTGCGCTCGCGCAGTTTCTGAATCTGGTCGGTGCCCAGGTCGGTGTCGTTGACCAGGGCCTCGGTGGCGCGGAAGGCCGAGCGGCCTATGCCCACGTTGTCCTTGCCCATGTGTCTGACTCCCTTGCGCAGGTTCTGGTCGTTTATCCAGGCCAGATCGAGGCCCCATGTGGGTTCACGGCGAATGCCTTCGCCGTCGATGGAGTAGAAGAGGGTGACGTCGGCCTTGGGCAGGGGGGAGAGGTAGATACTCGACGATGGGGTGCGTCCGGTGGTTTGTGCCGATGCTGTCATGGCGGTGAGCATTGTGGCGGCGAGGAATGTTCGGGTGTTCATAGTTTTGGGGTTTTGGACTTTTATGGGACTTATGGGACTTATAGGACTTATAGGACTTATGAGACTTATAGGTCTTATAGGACTTATAGGACTTATGGGGCCTATATCCGCTCCACCTGCTTCACCCCTTTCACTGTGCGGAGCTTTTTCATCAGGGTTTCGAGGCGGGTGTTGTCGTTGATCATTATTGTCAGGGTTCCGCGGAAGAGACCGTCGTTGGAGTCGATGTTGATGCTTCGGAGCACGAGCTTCTCGTCTTTCGAGATAATACTGGTGAGGTTGTTCACTATTCCGAGGTCGTCGTTGCCGATGACGCGGAGCGTTATGGAGTATTGCGACGAGCCTTTCCCGCTCCACCGCGCCTTCACGATGCGGTAGCCGAAGCGGCGGCGCATCTCGGGGGCGTTGGGGCAGTCCTGGCGGTGAATCTTTATGCCTCCGCCCGTGGTGACGAAGCCGAAGACGGGGTCGCCGTAGATGGGGTTGCAGCAGTGGGCCAGGCTGAAGTCCAGGCCTTTGAGGTCCTGGCCAATGACGAGGACATCGTCGTTGAGTTGGGTGTTGAGGGTCGAGAGCTTTGAGTTGTCGAGCGTGAACTCCTCTGCCGAGCGTACCGTCGCGTCGGGGTTGTTCTCGCCCTGTTGCAGCTCCACATACTTGTCGATGACGGTCTGCGCGTCGAGGGTGTCGTTGGCCAGGTCGCGGAAGAAGTCGCTGTTCTCCTTGTAGCCCAGCTTCTTTATGGTGCGCATCATCAGCCCCTCGTCCTGCTCTATGTGGCGGTTGCGGAACTTGCGCTCCAGCATCTCCTTCATCAGCAATGCCTCTTTCTGCTGTGTCTCCTTCAGCGAGAGGCGTATCTTCGCCTTTGCGCGGCTGGTCTTGACAATGTTGAGCCACTCCTGCTTGGGGTGCTGCGTGCTGGAAGTGAGTATTTCCACCTGATCGCCCGAGTGCAGCTCCTGGCGGAAAGTCACAATCCTGTTGTTGATGCGTGCCCCTGTGCATTGCGCCCCCACCTTCGTGTGAATGTGGTAGGCCATGTCGAGCACCGTTGCGCCCTTGGGGAATTTCAGCAGGTCGCCGCGTGGTGTGAAGACATAGACCTCGTCGTCGTAGAGGTCCATGCGGAACATGTCCATTGTGTTGAGGGTTGAGAGTTGGGAGTTGAGCGACTTCGCGTCCCCGTCGGAAGGACTGGCGTCTTTCGACTCCATGTTCTCGACTTTCAACGAATCCTCGAGCATCTGGCGTATTCCGTTGAGCCATTCGTCCATGCCACCGCCCTCGGCCTTCACGCCCTTATAGCGCCAGTGGGCGGCGACACCCCGCTCGGCCACCTCGTCCATGCGCTCGGTGCGTATCTGCACCTCCACCCATTTCTGCTCCGGGCCGAGCACGGTGATGTGGAGGCTCTCGTAGCCATTGCTCTTGGGCACGGTGAGCCAGTCGCGCATACGCTTCGGGTTCGAGGTGTACATGTCGGTGATGATGGCGAAGGTCTGCCAGCACTGCTGCTTCTCCTTCTCAACGGGGCAGTCGATGATGATGCGTATGGCGAAGAGGTCGTAGACACCCTCGAACTGGCACTTCTGCTTCTTCATTTTCTGCCAGATGCTGTGTATCGACTTCGTGCGCCCCTTGATATGGAACGTGAAGCCGGCCTCCTTCAGCTTCTGCTCAACGGGGCCGATGAAACGGTCGATGTATGCGTCGCGTGCGGCCTTCGTGGCGTTCAACTTGTCCTTGATGTGGTAGTAGGCGTCGTGCTCGAGATATTTCAGCGAGAGGTCCTCCAACTCGCTCTTCAGCTTGTAGAGTCCCAGCTTGTGGGCCAGCGGGGCATAGAGGTAGGCGGCCTCCTCGCTGACACGCCGTCTGGCTTCTTCGGCCATGACATCGCGAATCTGGCGCATGAGGTTCACGCGGTCGGCAATCATGATGAGAATGACGCGCATGTCCTCGGCGAATGAGAGCAGGAGGTTGCGGAAGTTCTCGCTCTCTATCACGGGGTTCTTCTTGTAGAGTTCCTGAATGCGCTGCAGACCGTGGAGTATTCTTCCTACGGCCAGACCGTAGGACGCGCCCACCTCGTCGATGGTGATGGCCCCAGCCTCGACACAGGGGTGGAGCATGATGGCGAGCACGGCGTCGCGGCGCAGGCCAATCTCGTCGACGACAAGAATGGCTGTCTGCAGGCTACTCACTATTGGGTTCAGGCCAAAAAGGTCGCGCTGCGTCTGGCCGCACTCCAACGAATGCAGCAGGTGATGCCGCAGTTTCTCTTCGTCACCGGGTTCCAGCGTCGATGCTATCTTCTCTTTCAATTCGGCATAGAGCGTGCTTATCAGCTTGCGCTCCTCGGGGGTGAAATATAGTTGTTCAGTCATTGTGGTGGTACGTTTACTAAATGGCTTATGGTATTTTTACTAAAATGATTATCCGCAACCAGGTGACTAAGACGCTGAAAGCGTCTCCTCTCAATAGCCGAGGGTACGAGCGTAGCGAGCACCCCCGGATAATAGGCGTATGGGTAACATCGACTCTGAAAGAGTCGCCCATCCGCGCAGATGGGGCACTCTTTCAGAGTGCTTTCCATTGCCTCCCGCCGTCCGCAGGTCCTACGGACGCTGCGGCTATCGAGCGGTGACGCTTTCAGCGTCATTTGCATTTCTCTGGGGATAATCATTTTTCTGATAACTTTTATTTGTCGGCTTTGCAGTAGGAGCGCCGCCATTCCTGGCGGCAGTCGTGCGGCAGGAATGCCGCACCTCCTACCTTGATGGCTGCAAAGGTAAGAAAAATAATCCACTCCGCCAAATTTCGCCGCCGATATTTTCACAACGCCACGTGCCTCCGAGGGAGAAACACCGTGCCTCCGTGGGAGATTGGCCGTGCCTTCGCGGGAGAAACACCGTGTCTCCGTGGGAGAATGCCCGTACCTTCGCGTTTCACGGCGGGCGCAAAAAACATTCACGGCGGCCGCCGTGAATATCCGTGGCGGGCGCCGTGATTGTTCACGGCGGGCGCTGTGAACCTAATTCAACACCACTCAGTATTATCAGCACCCCAGAAGTCCCAGAAGCCCCAGAAATCCCATAAGTCCCATAAGTCCTATAAGTCCCATAAGTCCCATAAGTCCCATAAGTCCCATAAGTCCTATAAGCCCCATAAGTCCTATAAGCCCCATAAGCCCTATAAGTCCCATAAGCCCCAGTTGTCCCAGCCCCCCAATGCGCAGATTAAACGCCGGGCACGAGGTCGAAGGGGCCTGTGGGCATGGTGCGCTTCAGCACGTCGAGCTGCAAGTCCTTGCCGACGATGATGCCATAACTGCGAAGAATGCTCTCCACGGTCTTGCGTGCCAGCTCCGGGTGGTTGTTCTCCTGCGAGAGGTGGCAGAGCCACACGTGGCGAAGCTTCTCGCTGGCATGGTTGGCTATAGCCTCGGCGCAAGCCTTGTTGTTCAGGTGGCCGGTCCCGCTCTGTATGCGGTTCTTCAGATGTGGCGGGTATGGGCCGTTGAGCAGCATCTCCACGTCGTGGTTGGCCTCAATGACAAGGTAGTTTGCGCGGGTGATATACTGGGTCATGGCTTCGGTCACCTCTCCCGCGTCGGTGATGATGCAGAACGCCACGCCCTGAGTCTCAATCATGTACCCCACGTTGTCGCTGCTGTCGTGGGGCACGCTGAAGGGGGTCACGGTGAAGCATCCCATGGTGATGGTCTCGCCGGGAGTGATATAACGGCGCATGTCGGCGTCCACCTTGCGCGTCACGCAGTAGTTGCGGTCTATGCCGTTGTGTACAGTCCTTGTGGCATAGACAGGCAGGTGCATGTCGTGGCTCATGCTTCCCACGCATTTTATGTGGTCGGCGTGGTCGTGGGTGACAAGCATGTGCCTGACGTTTGCGAGGCCCACACCATAGTCGCGGGCAAACTTCTTCAGCGAGCGCACACCGACGCCCGCATCGATGATCAGGGCTTCGTCGTCGGTGCACAACTCGTAGCAGTTGCCGCTGCTTCCACTGCCGTATGATATGAATCTTAGCATCGCTGTCTTGTTGTTAGTTGCGGGCGCGACACACCGCACCCCTACAATTCAGGTGCAAAGTTACGAACTTTCGGGCAGATAGCGTAGCATTTTGTACAAAAAAACATAAAAATGCAGTGGGAAGTACACTTTCCTCAATGTGGGCGCGGGAATATGCGGGAAAATGACTACTTTTGTGGTCGAATTTTAGAACAAGCATGTATATTACATTCAGACTATGAAGAAAAGATATTGGCTTTCGTATGACTTGGGCGTGGGAGGTGACTACGCCCACCTTTACCAGTGGCTCGACGACCGTAAGGCTGTGCCCTGCGGCAACAACGTGGCCTACTTCACCTACGAGTATCAGCCGGGCGGCAACCCCGACACGCTTCTGAAGGAAGAACTGGAGCAGAAGATTGCCCTCAAGCCAGGCAACATCCTGTACGTGATACGCCAGAAAGGCGACGAGGAAAAAACCGTGGGTACTTACATCTATGGCAAGCGGCAGGCTGCCCCCTGGACGGGCTACGGCAGCGTGGCGACCGAAGAGGACGACGAATGAAGAGGCTCATCGTTGACACTGGCATCTGGTACGCCTGCTATGACAGGACGGACGCGAACCATCGGTATGCAGAGAGAATTCTCGACATACTGCGGGTGAGCGACATCATCATCC
This sequence comes from uncultured Prevotella sp., assembly GCA_905233425.1. Taxonomy (GTDB): domain Bacteria; phylum Bacteroidota; class Bacteroidia; order Bacteroidales; family Bacteroidaceae; genus Prevotella. Next base: position 30,239 of record CAJOEC010000018.1, read on the forward strand.
CCTTCCCGACGCTCTACGAGACGGTGAACACGCGGTTCGCGAAGAACCGTTACGGGCAGATGGACGGGCTGCGGTCGTTCCTGACGAATCCGCGCAGGACGTATTTGGTGGACGACACGGCCTATAAGGAGCGGGCAAAGGACATCCTGTTCGCGACAACTGGCGACTGGAAGGCATACAGCCTAGTGGACATGATTATCCGCCTGATGATGGAGGATGTGAGCCTCGGACCGATAGCGGTGCTGACATTCAACGTGGGCGACTTTGCGGGCGTGAACCATGTGGAGGTGATTGACCCCCGGTTGGTCTGGGCTTGAGGCGGTTTCTTTCAGAACGGCATGCCCACTGCGAAGTGGAAGGCGAAATCGCGGCTGAAGCGTGGGTGGACTATTGGGAAGTGCTCCTCCTGCTCTGTCTCGTAGGCGGGGTTGACAGCCTTCATGCCCATGTCGAAACGCAGGATGAAATAGTCGAAATTGAGCCTCAGACCCAGGCCGTAGCTGGCGGCAATCTGGTCGATGAAATCGGCGAAACGGAACTGCCCGCCGGGCTGTTCGGGATATTCGCGCAGCGTCCACACGTTGCCGGCATCGATGAATACGGCTCCATTGAATTTCCAGAACAGATAGGAGCGCAGCTCGGCGTTGAGGTCGAGCTTCATGTCGCCCGTCTGGTTGATGAAGTTTATGCGCCCGTCGCGCTCCTTGTATTTTCCCGGCCCGAGTGAGCGCACCGTCCATCCGCGCACACTATTTGCCCCGCCCGAGAAATAGCGTTTCTCGAAAGGCAGGACGGTGGAGTTGCCGTATGGGTAGGCTATTCCGAAGCCGAGATGAAGCACCAGCTGGTTGTCGCGGTCGAAGCGTAGTGTGTGGCTTAGGTCGAGGTCGGCCTTGGCATACTGCGCGAAGGCGATGTTGAACACGCGGTAGTGGCCATTGTCGTCCTTCTCGGCGCCAAAGGTCTTCGAGGCGAGCATCAGCACGTTTCCCGAAGTCTCGATGTTGGTCTTCAGGGCGGTACTGGCATTCAGGTAGGTGTAGCCGAAGCCTATCTTGGTGATGAAAAGGTCCTCGTAGTTGTAGCGCAGGATGGCGTTGCGGCTGTTGTCGTCGTCGAGATATTCACGGCGGAAGGTGTCGGAAATCCATGGCATGAAGACATAGTTGAGGTCGAGCATGTCGAGCTGGTAGCGATGGTGGGGGGCGGCGGCAAGGGGACCCGACGGGCTGCTTGCCGACTGCCAGCGGTAGCGCCACGCGGCAGAGAGAAGGCGGCGGTGGAACTCGGGACGATCCTGGAGGTCGTAGAGCAGCGACACCTCGCTGGTGGCATTGGCCGAGCGGCGCAGGTCGTGTCCCACAAAGGGCATGAGGAAGCGGGGAAATTGCAGCTTCGCGCCGAAGCTGTATTCGAGGAAGTCTTGGTTGGAATAGCCCTCAAGGCCTTTTATCGCCTCGTAGGCCCCGCGCAGTTCGACGGAAAGCACCTCGCTGCCGCGGAAGAGGTTGCGGTTCTGGTAGGTGAGCGATGCCGCCGCGCCAAGGTCGCCTGAAGTGTTGGTGCCCTCGGGTTGGAAAGAAATGGTCGAGGGCTTGTTGGTCTGCAGCTGTATGTGGCAGTCGAGTGAGTCGGTGTCACCGACAGGCAGCATCCCGATGTTAGTATATTTCACGGCCTGTAGCCGGCCGAAATGATTGTAGGTGTCTTGCAGGGCGCGGGCGCTGTAGTGGCGGCCCTCGGTCAGGTGGGTGCACTCGGTGAGGACGTGGCTGCGCAGATGTATTCGCGGGTCGTTGGGGTTGCCGCTGGAGTAGTTGATGCTGCGGATGGTGTAGCGTCGGTGGGGGACACCCGACGGAGAAACGTCGGAAGCGGTGGCCCGGGTGGCGTCGAGGCGGAGGGTGAGGTCGATGGTGGGCAGTGCCATTCCCTCAGTCGCGCCCGTCGGCAACCTTTCCTGGCGTTGCGCGGAAATGGTGTCGGCGTGGAACGTGATGTACTCCTTGTGGAAACGGTAGTAGCCGCTGTCGGCAAGGAGTGTGGTGATGCGCTTGCGCTCGGCGTCGAGCTGTGCCACGTTGAACTGCATCCCCTCGCGCAGCAGACGGCGTGTGCTGTCGGCGGCGAGCATCGTGGCAATGGCCGTGTCGGCAATGTCATAGCGCAAACGGCCAATCATGTAGGGCGTACCGGGATGGAGATGGTAGGTGACGCTCTTTTTCTTCTTCCCATGGCTCTTCACGGTCATGTCGGCCCTTCCTTTCAGGAATCCCTCGTTGCGAAGCTGCTGCTCCAGGTCGGCACAGGTCTGTAGTGCGGCGAGGCTGTCGAAGAACACGGGTGCCTCGCCCATGGCCCTCAGCGTGCGGTTTATCCATCGGGCGGTGTCGGCACCGGAAAGCGAGTAGGTGGCAAGCGGCAACTTGTAGAGCGAGAACCAGCGGGCGTTGGGCTTCTGGCGCACATAGTTGCGCATTTGTGCCGTGTTCACGTTGCTGCCCTTCTCCGTGTTCTCAATTTTCACCGACGAAAGAAGATACTCGCCTTCGGGCACGTACTTGGTGGTGGAGCACGCGGAAAGCAGCAGAACAATCAGCAGAATCGTTGTTGAGCCAAGTACTTTCATGGGGCAAAGTTACGAATATTATGCGAACCGACAAAGAAAAGTGGTGGGAAAATGCGGCGGGAACGGAAAAATGATTAACTTTGCACATGATTAGCATAAAAAGGACGAACATGACGAGGACAGCAGTGATAGGCGGAGGTGCGGCGGGATTCTTCCTGGCCGTCAACCTGAAGGAGATGATGCCGGAGATGGAGGTGACCATCTTCGAGCGTGGGCAGCGGGTGCTGCACAAGGTAAAGGTGAGCGGTGGCGGACGGTGCAACTGCACGAACACGTTTCAAGGAGTCAGTGACCTGTCGCAGGTCTACCCACGAGGGCACCGGCTGCTAAAGCGACTATTTCATGTGTTCGACTACCGCGATGCCTACGAGTGGTTCGAGCGCCACGGTGTGCCGTTGGTAGTGCAAGACGACGAGTGTGTATTTCCGCGTTCACAGGATTCGCAAGCCGTCATCGACTGTTTCCTCTCGCTTGCCCGCCGCTATGGAGTGAAGATTGTCACAGGCCACGGGATTGACTCCCTCGACATACTTGCAGACTACGATTTCGTGGTCGTAACCACGGGCGGATTCCCCCACACAGCAGGGGATGCTTCTGGCTCAACGCTTCTGCAATGCCTGCAAGCCACCGGCCATGAGATTATCACGCCAGTCCCGTCGCTCTTTTCAGTCACTGTAGGCCCCGTGCCAGCCCGCACCGAAGCGTGCCAACGACAGACGCGACACGTCGCATCCCTACAGACACTGCAAGGACTGGTGACGGAATACACCACCGTCTATCTTCCCGGTACGAAATTCCGAGCCGATGGCCCGCTGCTCATTACCCACTGGGGACTGAGCGGCCCGGCCATCCTGCGGCTCTCCAGCTATGGCGCACGTCATCTGGCCGACTGCGGCTACCGTGCACCGTTAGGCATCAACTGGCTGTCAATGAGCGAGGCCGACGTGCTGACGCTGCTTAAAGACGCGTCGGCACGCCAGCCTCAGAAAATGCTGACGACAATCAATCCATTCGGTATGTCGCAACGGCTTTGGGCATTTCTTATGGAAGAGGCACTGCCCACTATGACACTACGCTGGGGCGAACTGGGCAGGAAAGATGCCAACCGATTGGTCAACACACTGACGAACTACACCTGCCAGATGGAAGGCCGCGCCCCGTTCAAGGACGAGTTCGTCACCTGTGGCGGCATCGCGCTCGCCAGCGTCAATCCAGCCACGTTAGAGAGCCGCAGCGTTCCCCATCTTTTCTTCGCAGGCGAGGTGCTCGACATCGACGGCATCACCGGCGGATTCAATTTCCAGGCTGCATGGACAACGGCCTATACCGTTGCGGCGGGGATTGCAAACCGGCGATAGCCGACAACAATCCTCGCCGAAAGGCTCATGTCATCCGCCATGGCCGGCCATGATGTTTGTCACTGCGGCAATGTCGGCCACGTCAACCACACCGTCGCCGTTCACGTCGTAGTCGCTGTCGTTGTAGAGACCTCGTGCCATGGCATCCACGATGGTGGCAATGTCGGCCACGTCGACCACTCCGTCAAAGTTGGTGTCTCCCTTCGGAGCCTCCTTTGCCGAGAACACGAGATAGAAATCGTAGTAGTAAGAGAACCATGGGTCATACAGCCTGACGGCCACTCTTTCGTATTTCAGTTTCTCGGCCTCACTATCGGTGATGGTCCAGTAGAGGGTAAGCTCGTCTATATTGTCGTGCCGCCACTTGAAGGAGCCTAAACGGCTTGTGTCCTTAAGATCGGTGAGGGTGGACTGTATGGTTGGCCACACCCACTGGCCCCGATACTTGACAAAGGGCTGGATGGACGTTATATCAGGAGAATCGTACCGCCCAAAACTCTGTTCGAACTCCTCGTCAGGAGCGAACATATCCACGTCAAAACAATAGTTGTTCTCGATCTCAGCCTTGGAAACGGGTTCGCCTGGCAATTCTCTGATGATTCTTTCATCTATCATCCTTAAGCTGAACTTGTATTCTGTTCCGTCGGCGGTACGCGTAGCATTGGCATCGGCCATATTCATCTTGATGTCCATATCACTCTGTTTGGTGCCTATCCTGAACTTTATGTACCCTTCTTCGAGCACGCTGCCGTCCTTGTCGAGTAGCGTCACTTTCACCAAGGGTTCTCGCCCTATGCTGTTGCGGTACTGTTTGTCACGTTGCTGCTCCCCATTCACTGCATAGCAAGCTTTCAGGACGTTGCCGTCGAGCCAGGCGAAGAGACTGTTGTCGGGGTAGCTCTCCATTTCGGGCTGATAGTCGTGTATGTCATAGTTCTCGAGTTCGAACTTCCATCGGTAGCCCTTTTCCTTCCAGTCGATGGGCACGTCCCGCTCGTTGTTTTCGTTGCCATGCAGTGAGATGACCTCGTCGAGATCGACCTCACCATTCCAAGGCAGTAGATGCGTGTAGTAGTTGACCACTGCATTTTCCTTTTGCGAGTGTATGTGGCAGACATCGTGCAGCTCCGTGTACCAAGTGTTATAGAACTGCAAGCACCATGTGTTTGTGCCGCCCATCACGTATGGGTATCTCTTCTGGTTTTTCAGGAACGGGTCGTTGTCGGCGATACGAAGCCCGTAGCCATTGGCGTATTGCGGGTTTCCGAATACGACCCACTGTCCTGGCCCCACTGGTGAGCCGTCGACGACGACATTCTGCTTTTTGCTGTCGTAGGTGGCCCCTTTCGGCGACAGGATGGAGAAGCTGCCCATGTTCAGCGATGACAGGAAGTTGAAGGTGTTATGGCTCCAGCTCTTGAAGCGATAGGTGTATGAGGCGCTTCTATCTGGAGCAAACGATAGTGGAAGATTGATGGAGTTTGAATAGAAGGCATTATTAAATTTTGCCTCGTCGGTGAAGTCGGCCATAAGGTCGATAAGCATCCCGTGTCCGTTGAGCGTCTTCACTCCATAGCCCGCTTCGATGTCGAGCGGTGCCGAGCCGCTTATCCTGACATCGTTGTAGCTGAAAATGGCGTAGCCGGAGCTGCCACTGCGGTCACAAATCTTGTTGTGCTCTGTGCCCATGCTTTTTATGGTGAAAAAGCTGTTTTCATCGTCAATACCGGCACTACAGTCGAGCACCTCGATAGTGGCAGGCCAATTCTTCCCGCCACAGAAGCCCAGCTCGGCCCCGTCGGCCAGGGTGAGGACGTTCTCTGCGGGCGAGTAGGTCACCGTGCCGGTGATGCCGTTTCCGGTGACGTTGAACGTACTGCTGCCCATCGACTTCTTCAGTATCTGTCCGCAGACGACGACACCGTAGGTAGGCTCTATGGTCACATCCTTGAGCAGTGTGGCACCTTCGCTATTCGAGTCTGCTATGCCTTTCAGGGAACTGTTGTAGGATGCCTTTAGTGGCTCTGTCTCGGTACAGCCGTTCAGGTATTTTACCCCCAAGATATTGGCGACGGCAGCTCCCTCGCTGCTGCTGGCGCTCGCGTGGATGGTGGCATTGTCGACCGTCAGCGTTCCGTAATCCCAGAGGTGTATGCCGTTCGAGGAACCTTTGATGTCTATGCGGCAGTTCTTGACGTTGAGGTCGCCCATGTGTGTTATGCCCGTAGCCGCTGTAATGGTAAGGCTCCCCTGGTCGATGCCCTCTATGTTAAATGCGCCGCAATTCCAACCCGTATGGCCGGTAAGACCGCGGCTGCTGTATGCGCTGATGGCATTGTCGCCCGTAAGCGCAAGAGTGATGTCGCGGGTTTCATCTTTAAAGTATATACCGTATGTGCCACTGTTTATTCTTGCGTCCTTGAGATTAACTTTCAAGCCCGAATAGCCACCGGCGTTCTGGTTTACGAGGCTCACGCTTACGGTGCCCGTTATGCCCTGGCCGGTGACGGCGTCGCGGTTGAACGGTGTCACCTTCACACCGGCAATTTCCAGCTTGTAGTCATCGCCTATCACCATTTCCGGCTCCGAAGGGTCACCGCTGAGCAGCGTGCCGGTGGTGTAGGTGATGGCGTTGAAGTTGGCAAGTACGTGTTCCTTGCAACTGGCTTTCAGGGCACCGTGGTAGGCCAGTTCCAGGTCGGCATTACCAGTGGGCATGGAGTGGAAGGCGTCGTTGCCAGTGGAGTTGACAGTCAGCCTGCAGGCATAGACCGTCATCTTGCACTGGTTAATAAGATTGCCCGGACCATTAAGCTCCAGCTCGCCGTTTCCGCAGAAAAGGATGTTACGGTCGGCACGCACCGAAACACGCTCAGAGTTGATGGTGTTCTTACCAATCAAATAGACGCGGAAGGCCAAACTGCCCGGCGACACGTTGGCACTGATGCCAATGCCCTGAGTGGTGATTGTGGCATTGGTGAGCGTAAGCCTCTTCTCGCCGGCATCGTAAAAGACACTGCCGCTGATGCCTGATCCTGTGACTGCGCCCGAACTGGTCAGGTCTACGCTTATTCCCGCCACTTTCAGTTCGTCGGCATGAGCCACGATGATGCCTGCCATGGCAAGCAACAAAGAAAATAATAACTTTTTCATACGCATTTTTTGTTTTAGGTTTATAATTACAAATTCAGTATCCTCATTTGGGGAAATTGTCGGTGGAGCTTCCTCTATATTTCGTCGCTGACGAAGCCCTTTGGCAACTGGCGGCAGTTGTACTGCGAGGCCATGATTTCGCCGTAGGCTCCGGCTGAGCGGATGGCCAGCAGGTCGCCACGGTGACAGCCGTTCAAATCTATCTGCTTGGCAAAGACATCGGTCGACTCGCAGATAGGTCCCACGACATCGTAGGTGTCCATCGGTTCGTCGCTCGAAATGTTCTCAATCTTGTGGTAAGCCTGGTAGAGAGCGGGGCGGATGAGGTCGGTGAAACCGGCATCGACAATGGCGAACTTCTTCACAGCCCCCTCCTTAATATATAATGTGCGGGTGATGAGCGTACCCATCTGTGCAACGACGGCACGACCCAGCTCGAAATGGAGCGTCTGGCCGGGACGCAGTTTCAGCCGCCGGGCGTAGGTGTCGAAATAAGCCTTGAAATCAGGAAGCGGCACGCGGTTGGGATGCTGGTAGTCGATGCCTAAGCCTCCGCCCACATTGATGTGCTCCACAGTGAGACGGTGGCGTTCAAGCTCGTCCTGTAGTTCGTTCACACGATTGCAAAGGGCCTGGAAGTCGCCCATGTCGAGAATCTGCGAGCCTATGTGGAAATGGAGTCCCACGACACGGACATTTTCCATCTGCTGTGCCCGCTCAATGACAGGAACCATGTCACGCATGGCGATGCCGAACTTGTTCTCGGCCAGGCCGGTGGTGATGTTGGCGTGGGTGTGTGCCCCGACATTAGGGTTGAGGCGGAAAGCCACACGAGCAGTCTTTCCCCTTGCGGCGGCAAGTTCGTTGATGACCTCCAATTCGGGGATGCTCTCCACGTTGAAGCAGAAAATGTCGTGGTCGAGGCCAAGGTTTATCTCCCAGTCGCTCTTGCCAACACCGGCGTAGACAATCTTCGAGTTTGGGAACCCGGCACGCACGCAGGCCTCAATCTCGCCACCGCTGACGCAGTCGGCCCCCAGCCCAGCCTGGCGTATGGCGCGCAGCACCTTCGGGTTGGCGTTGGCCTTAACGGCATAATGGACAACAAAGCCTTCATGCTTCTTAGCCTCACAGTTGATGGTCTCGAGCGTCTGCCGCAACAAGTCCATGTCGTAGTAATAGAATGGTGTGCGCAACTGCGCAAACTTCTCTACAGGGAATAATCCTTTTGCCATATTATCATTTTTCAATCTTCTCAACCGTTGTGCAATCAATGCCCAGCATAGCGGCAATGTCTGCTGCCGACACCCCTTGTTGCCGCAACGCTCTTATCGACCGACGGAGCACGTCGTTGAGCTGGGCGTCCTTCTTCTCAAGCTGGGCGTCCTTCTGCTCAAGCTGGGCATCCTTCTGCTCCAACTTTTCTTTCATTACCATGATTTCCGTGTCATGCTTTTCCAACACCGAGGTTATCTCATCCTCAATGTTCATGTTATAGCGCACCTCAGAATCGGAGGCAGCAGTCAACAAACGCCTGAGGATGGGGCGCATCTCCTCGTCGCCATCATAAATATTCTCGTCGATGTCGAGCAGTTGCTTGTTCTTCCGCTCAATGCGCGACTGGTCAAAGATGCTCAGCACGCGGAAAAGGCGGTCGTTGATAAGCCCCTTGAGGCGAGGGATCTGCACAATGATGCTACTGTGTGTCAGGCTGTCCACGAATGGGTCTGGCAGACCTTTAGTAACCGGGCGGTCCTTATAGTCGAAGGCCTGATGGTTCACATAGAGCACAGGTTCCTCGATGTCGCCCACCAGATGGCCAAGCAGATAGACGGTGACCATGGGAATGGAATACTCCTTGTGCTTTCCAACGGCCATATTCTCCTCATTGTTATATTGCGCGGCCAGATATTGGCGGAAACAAAGCGTCTCCGTCTCCACCCATGTCTTCTGCATCTCTACCAGCATCAGCTTTTCCTCGCCGTGCTCATCGCGCACGGTGGCGCCGAAGTCTATCCGATTCAGTTTCAGACCTTTCATCTCGCCTTTCACATATTCATTACGGCGTTGTTCAACATGGATTACCTCCATGCGAAGCAGAGCCGACAAAATGGTACGGGCAATACGCTCATCCTCCATGAGGTATTTGAACACGATGTCGTAAATAGGGTTTGCTACTATCATGACTCCACGTTTTTTGCATTCTCGCTGCAAAATTACGACTTTTTCCCGAAACGGCAAAGCATACAGGGTAAAAAGTGGAACGGATGCAGGAAAAAAACAAATGTCCGCCCGTTTAACATTTATTATGGGCAATGATTGTTGATGGAGAGCCAGAAAATAAGTACCTTTGCCGCACAATTAAGGCAGAAGGCTCTTTTTATTGATTTTTGGAGAGAATGGCAGAACGACTTGGCATTGACACAGGACTGGTGCTTGAGGGCGGCGGTATGCGCGGGGTGTTCACCTGCGGCGTGCTCGACGCGCTGATGAAGCACGAACTATATTTCAACTATGTCGTTGCCGTGTCGGCGGGAGCATGCAACGGCCTGTCCTATATCAGCCGGCAGCCGCGACGTGCACGCTACTCCAACATCGACATGCTGCGAAAGTATGGCTACATATCCCTGAAGAGCCTCATCATGCAAGGCAGCATCTTCGACCCGAACATTCTCTATGAGCGTTTCCCCGACGAGATTGTGCCTTTCGACTACGAGACATACGCCAGCAACCCCGCCACATTCGAGATGGTGACCACCAACTGTCTGACAGGCCGTGCGGAATATCTCACCGAGAAGACCGACCGCCGCCGCATCACATCGATTGTCAAGGCCAGCAGCTCACTGCCTTTTGTGGCAAAGGTGACTACCGTCGACGGCACACCGATGCTCGACGGCGGAATCGTCGACTCCATTCCTGTGCAGAGGGCCATTGAGACGGGACACCCGCTGAACGTCGTGGTGCTCACACGCAACCGTGGCTACCGATCCGACGAGCGCGACTTCAAAATGCCGCCCTTCGTCTACAAAGAATACCCCCGTCTGCGTGTAGTCCTGAGCCACCGAACAAGAGAATACAACCGCCAGTTGGAGATGGTGGAGCGAATGGAGAACTGGGGCGACATTATCGTGATACGCCCGCAACGGCCAATGGATGTTGACCGTATATGCAGAGATACCGAGCGGTTAGAAAGGCTCTACGAGGAAGGGGTTCAGTTAGGGAACGACTTCTGCGCGAAATACCGGATATAAGCATCGCCCCCACCGATGTCGGCGGAGGCGAAACTGTAAGAAAACATTATTTGAATCTTACTTTAAGTCCGGCCACGAGCATCCGCCCGGGGCTGTAAAGGGCGTACTTGCGTGTGGAGGAGTCGATGCGGCGGTCCACACGGTCGAAGATGTTATCAACACCGAGGCTGGGTTCCAACAAGGCCCACTTCGCCACGTTGAAGGAGTGGGTGGTCAGGATGTTCCAGATGCCGAAGCCAGGGGCGTCCTCGTAGGGGCTGGCATAGTAGGTCTTCGACTGCAGCCGTCCGTTGATGTTCACATTTATGGCGTAGAGTCTTCCCCATGAGTGGTGCCAGTTTGCGGCTACGGTGGCGGCATGGCGGATGCTTCGGTCAATGGGTTGCCAGTCGGCAGTTCCGACGGGGGAACCGTCGGACGCGACCGATGTGGAAAGGACGGCCAAGGAGCGGGCGTAGGTGTAGGCGTAGTTGGCCGAGAGGTTAAAGCCAGGGAAGATATTGGCCGAGGCGTTCACCTGGAAACCCTTCACGTCGCCCTTGTCGCTGTTCTGGTAGAGGGCGTAGGACACCATCTTGTCGGCCTGGTCCTGCGTCATCTCGGGGAACTCAGACATAAGCATACGGCGGGTGTCATCGTCGATGCTGACGTTCTGCTTCACCACCATGTCGTTGATGCGGTTCATGAAACCCGTGACGCTGAACGCCACGTCACGCGTGCGGTACTCGGCATTCAGCGAGAAATAGTTGCTCTTTTCGGGATTCAGGTCCTTGTTGCCAAAGCTGATCTGCGCCTTGCCACGGTTCACGCTGAAATAGTGGTAATAAAGCTCATCAAGGCCAGGGGCACGGAAGCCAGCGGAATAGGTGGCACGGACGTTCACGGGGCCGATACTGTACATGAGGGTAGCCTTCGGAGTGAGGTGCGAGCCGAAAGTCTGATGGTAGTTGTAGCGGGCGCCGAGGGTCGCTGTTACTGAGCCACGACCCACGCGGAACAGTTGCTCGTGCTGGGCGTAGGCGGCGAGGGTGTAGACGTTCTGGTCGATGTTTCCGGAGGTGGCGGTGAGGTAGTCCTTGCGCCAGTCGGCGCCGACGATGGTTGTGCCCGCCAGAGAAGCGGCGGGAGTGGTGGTGCCGAAGAGGTCGAGTATGGCTTTCAGGCTGCCCTCCATGGTGCGCTGTTTCTTCGACTGCACATAGTCGCCGATGGCATTGGTCTTCGTCTCCACGTCGTACTCCTTGCCGTAGCGGAAACGGTCGACGGTGAAGTCGGCCTGAAGGCTGTTGCGCTGGGTGAACTTGTAGATACCGCCGACATTCCAGCGGAGGCCTTTATAGCGCATCTCATAGTCGGTGCCGCCAGTCGGGGCGACGGCACCCGACGGAGAACCGTCGGGAACGGTGGCGGTATTGGGACGGTCGGTGATTTTGTAGCTGTAGTCAAGCCCGGCGTTGAGGGCGAGGTGCTCGTCGGGACTGTAGGTGAACTTCTGGCCTACTACGTTTGCGCGGTAGCCGGTGAAGAGGGGGGCAATCGAAAGCTGCGTCTCCGTGTCGGAGCCTTTCACGTACTCCAGGTCGTTGTTGCGGTAGCTGTCGGCCTGGTCGTGGCTGAACGATGTGTAGCTGCCGAAGCCGTTCTTGTAGATGTCGAGTGTGGCGTTCTCAGTGAACACGCCGTGGCCGGAGAGGCGGGTGTCGGAGGCGACTCCGACGGGGAAACCGCCGGACGCGGCCGGCTGGTCGGTGATGATGTTGATGACACCGGCGATGGCATCGCTGCCGTAGAGCGACGAAGCGGCTCCGTCGAGCACCTCGATGCGCTTCACACGGGCCATGTTTATGCGCGACAGATCAACGTTGTTCGAGATGTCGCCCGATAGTTTCTGGCCGTTCACCAGAATAAGGATGTACTTGTTGCCCAGACCGTTGAGCCGCAGCTGCGAACCCATCGAGTTGGGTGCCATCGACACCTGCGGCATCATGCGCGTCAGGGCACCGTCGAAAGTGGTGATGCCCTGCTCCTTCATTTCCTGCGCCGACAGCACATGGACGGGCGTGGCCGTGGACTTCAGACGCTGGTGATGGCCGGAGCCAGTCACCACGACAGGGTTGAGGTTGTAGGAATGGGCCACGGAGTCCTTGCGCTCCATCTTGTGAATCTGCGCTCCCGTATGCAGGGCCGACGCCGCCATAAGCAGCATAAGTGAAATCTTAATGTAGTTCATGCGTCAAAAGGAAAAAGGGAGGCCTTGTCATCACGACAAAACCTTCCCACATATACTTACATAATAATACACATAAAGTCTTATTCCTCAGGGTTCTTCGAGTGGTAGTAGTCGAGAGGCTCGCCGTCGATGGCATCTTGCGTATGGCTCATCCACACGCCACGGATATTGTCAAGCTCGAGCAGACCCTTGTGAATGACAGTCTCGTCGTTGCAAGTGTAGCCCAGATGGTGGAAGTACATCTTCCATGAGGTGTCCTCAACCTCGCCCTCCTCGTTGGGAGTGAACTTGGTGCCGTCCCAGTTGTCATCGTCGTCACCGCCCATGTCGTTGTGGCCGTGGTCGCCGTCGATGGCCATCAGCGGGTGGAGGAACACCTTGCCGCTCTTGATACCAGCAGCCTGCATACGCTCATAGACGTCGGTCTTGAAGTTGTCCATCATGTCGACGGTGCCCACGAAGTAGTTCTTGTTAATCTTCTGCAGGGCCTCTTCCAACTGAGTGTAGCGCACGTTGGCCTTGTAGGTGTCGTAGCTGTCGGGATTGCCATGACCAATGAATGCGACGACGCCCTGGGCAGCCTTGTCGCCGTAGCTGGCATCGAGGATACTGGCCACAGTGGTCACGTCGGCCTCGGCATCCTGCAGCAGGGGCACGCCGAGCTTGATTGACACGTTGGCCAGATACTCATCGTCGAGGTCGCCGTTAGCGTTGTTGGCGAAGTCCTTGATGTAATTGATGACGCGAGTGTACTCCTCGCCGGGGATGACCTGCAGCGACTGGACGACGATCTCGTTGTACTTCACGCCGTCGGCAGCAAAGGCGTTGAGCCAGAAGGGAGGAGCGTAGTAGTGGCGCGTCACGCCGTTCTCGCCGGCTGCGGCACGGTTGATGCAGATGGCCGACGAATAGCTCAGGAACACGTCATACTTGGGGAAAGTCACCTTGTAGGCATCGATGGTGGCGTCGAAGGCGTTGAAGGCCTGCTCCCATGTGGAGCCGAAGGCGACGAGGAGTATGGCCTTGTCGTGCTTTTTCTGGGCCTTCACGTCGGCGGTGACAATGGCCTGGTAGCGAGCCCAGTTGGTCTGGTCGATAAACGAGTCGGTCTTGACGATGGTGACGGTGTCGGTCTTGGTAACGATTTTCTCGACAATCTTCTCGTCGTCGTCGCCACAGGCGGTGAAGCCGGCAGCGAAGAAGGTGGCAGCGAATGCCAACACAAAGTACTTAATCTTCTTCATTGTTGTTTTGTTTTGAATTAGAAATGTTAGTATTGGAAAACTTAAGTTTCTTTCCTTTCGACAAGCGCACGGTAAGGGTACCGTAGACGGTGCGGCCCGGCGTGGTGGTTCCGAGGTGCAGACCGTGGTAGGTGCGGTCGCAGTAATTGAAGATGTTGTCCACGCCGGCCTCGACGCCGAACAGCAGACCCTCCCCCTGCCCCTCCCTGCGAGGGAGGGGAGTAGTTACCTTAAAGTCATAGTGGGCAGTCAAACGCCATATCTGGTAGCCCTTGCCATCGCCGTTAATCTGGTAGTACCTTTTGCTGGAACAGCGACCGTAAAGTCCCACTCCCCAACTGGAAGGCTGGAACATTCTACTCCCCTCCCTTGCAGGGAGGGGATGGGGGAGGGTCTTTGTCCACGTTGCGAACCAGCTGCCCTTGTGGTGGGCGGTGCCATCGATGATGACATCCACCAGTCGGTCGTGAGTGGTGTCGTATTTCTTCGCGTCGGTGTCCAAATAGCTGTAGCTGCCGCCGAACATCCACTCGCGGCCGAGGCGGTAGCGCAGGCTCACGTCGATGCCCTTTGTCTCTGCCGTCTCCATGTTCTGATACTGCCGGGTCTTCCTCGGATCGTATTTTACGATATACTCCGCCGGAGCCTGGGTGTTGGGGATGGTGACGAGGGCTATCATGTTGTCAAGCTTGTTCAGGTAGCCGGTGACGGTGACGTTCAGCCCCTTCCAGTTCCACTCACCGCTTAGGGCATAGTAGTTCGAGGTCTGGGGCTTCAGGGACTCGTTGCCAAGGTAGAGGTAGGTGGCGTTCATATACTTGACATAGCGGTACTGCTGTTCCTTCGGCGTGGGGGTCTTGAAGCCCTGGCTCCACGTGGCGCGCAGACGGAAGTCGCTGCCGAGGGCGAGCATGGCCGATACCTTCGGCGTGAGGCGGTAGCCGAACTGGCCGTTGTGGTTCAGGCGCAGGCCGGGGGTCAGATAGATGGCGGCAATACCGCCGTGTATCGGACAGCGCCACTCGTCCTGCAGGTAGAGGGCCTCGGTGTGGTCGGTGGCCTTGCCGCCGTCCACGCGCATCGGGGCTTTCAGGTAGTCATGACGCCACTCGAGGCCGCCACTCAGGCGGTTGTCGCCGGGCAAGGAGAACACGCCCTTCAGGTGGGCCATGGTGCGGCGCTGGTCGCTCTGCAGCTCCTCGTCGTCGGGGAAGTAGGGATAGTATGGCGTGAAATTGCCCTTGGGGTCGTAGCCGTCGGTGAGCGTGATGGCCGTATAATAATAATAGTACGCGTGACGGTCCCAGTTCACGTCGAGGGTGATGGCATTTCTATCTCCTCTCTCCTCTCTCCTCTCTCCTCTCTTCTCTCTTCTCTTTCCTCCAAAAGTCCACCGGCCCCCAGCGGCGAGGCTCTGGTTACGGTACTCCATGTCGTAGGTCTTCACGTCAACAGCCGCGTACTTGCCGCTCGGACGGTAGATGCGCTTCCAGTAGGTGCTGCCTTCGGCGTAGAGCTCCAGGTTCTTCAGCGGCTCGTAGGTCAGTCGCTCCGACACCTGCCAGTTGGTGTGGCGGTTCACGGTCATGTTCCTTGAGTCGGTTATCAGCTTCTCCGTCTGGTGCGGGTCCTCGGTGGCGGTGTTCTGCCATCCGTCGCTGTGCTGCAGGTGGAAGTTGGTGTAGCTCTTCACCCGCCCTATGGCCAGTCCGAGGCCGTTGTGCTGGCGCAGGTCGCCATACGAGCCACCACGGGTGCTGTTCTCGAAAAGGAACCCCTCGTTGTGCTTCTTCGTGATGATATTGATGACGCCGGCGATGGCATCGCTGCCATAGAGAGCCGAGGCCGCTCCCTTCACAATCTCGATCTTCTCAATGTTCTGCGGGTCGATGAGTGAGAGGTCGTTCTGCCCGCCCACGTCGCCGTGGATGCGCTTGCCGTCGATGAGCACGAGGATATAGTCGTTGCCGAGGCCGTTGAGCTGCATCTGACTGCCCATGTCGTCCTCGCTGAAGGCAAACGACGATGTCAGCCCCGCGAGAATGTCCTCTATCGAGCGCCCCCCGTAGTTCTTCAGCATCCGCGAGGTGATGACCTCCGTCTGCACGGGAGCGTCCTTCAGCAGATGCTGTGTGCCGGTGCCGGTCACCACCACCTCCTGCAAGCTGTCCTGACGCCACACGCCATCAGTCTGGGCCATCAACGCAGGACTAAGACACAATAATGTCAGCACAAAGAAAAGCGTCAGCAAATTCTTCACTTTTCACTCACTTTTAAAAATCTTTTCCGCTCCGCATATCCCTGTGCGTGCGTACTATTGTATTATAATGGCAGGTCTTCTGACTTTCCCCAGTCTGCTTTACCTTCCCGAAGTCCCCTCCTTTCTCCCCGCCCCTTTAAGGGGAGGGGCTGGGGGTGGGGTGTTCAGTGGCGTTATACAAGCAGGCCCTTTCATCACGGGGGATTACAGCTGCAGGTACAGTCGCGGACTCTCACCGCGTTCCCTTGCGTCGGGCGACCGTCTGCCGTCCGATTGCCATTTTCGGGTGCAAAATTACAAAGAATTGTGCTAACTACCAAAAAAAGGAACAAAAAATTGATTTTTCTTCTTGCTACGGTCAGTTTATTTTCGTAACTTTGTAAGTATTCTCAGCTTTTCTTTGTATAAAGGCAGTCTGGGGGATTGAGAGAAAATGTGGTTACGATTTGGCAACCGTACTCAATTCCACATTCTGCTATGAAATGCATTCAATGAACACCCGATGCTGAGCCACCAGCCGTACTATGGTTCATCATCGGGTGCAAAGGTAATCATTTCTTTCGAAAAAGCCAAATCTATTCTCCTCTTTTTCTTCTGAGCTTGCTCTTCGCTCACCAAGCAGATTGCGGCATCTATTGTGGCACCTGCCAGAAAAGTGCGTATTAGGCTACGTCCCTCTACCGTAATGACATGTCGATTATCTCACTCTATTACTATCCAATTACCGTGACCTGTAGATCCATCACGGTCGATGAATCTCAATGATTTAAGTTTATTGATATGCTTTTGGACTGCTGTCACAGATATTCCGATTCTATTTGCAATCTCACCTCTTGTGATATAATTATCTGCATATATCATCTTATATATGTTAGCAGCAGTTTCAGATAACCCTTTAGACAACTCTTTAGATAACCTTATAGACAACCCTTTAGGCAACTCTATGGATAACTCATTAGACAACTCGGTCGTGCTTGACTTAACCGATGGCACAGGCAGTACAAGTTCCACCTCGTCAACATCCAATTTATTCATCAGCTGAGGCTCACCCCAATTCGTTTCTTTCCACGCTGCGATAATCTTTGAATCTTTGGATTACGAGCCTTTGAGTTACCGCCTCGATAGATGGTCTCAACGGGCAACTTCAGCAAGCCTGGATTACGGAAGCATAGACGGTCATCATGCTTCTCTATCCTCAGAATACCAGCATCCATCATCAGGTCACAGTGGATAATCGAGTTCGTAAAGGCTTCACGCACAGCTTTGTGCTGTGGTGTGTCATCCACTCGCTGCAGGATTTCCATGAGGAACGGTCTCGGCAAGTCGAAAGTCATTTTTGGCAATACGATGCTGCTGTCCAATTCCGCTTTCACATTCATTTCCTGTTGGTACGTCACATTCATCGGAAAAAATGGATTCATCACACATCTCTGCGTCGCACCTTTTTCTTCCTTCAGAGTTCATCTTCCTACTTCTTTTGACCTCATCCTTCAGTCCTCAGACTTTTTCATATATCTTCATCAATTCCACATTCAATTCCACATCTGGCGTAAAACTCATAAGAACCGGCTTATTCACGCCTATCTGCTTAAGATGCTGAACGACCCCCTTACGCAGTTTTTTGCAACGGTCCCAGTAATCCATAATCCCGACACTTCCTCCATATCTTGATACGCGCTGCCATATCCGATATTCAGAATTACTTCCCTTCAGAGCCTCATGTATATGATAAAAGGAATTTGTCAGGAATGGTAAAGCATACTTGTCCTGCCACTTCATCGCCAGTTCAAACTCAAATAGATAATAATCAATACTCTTTTTGCCGTTATCATTTACGACCAGCCAACTCCATAGTTCTTGGTCCGACAAATAGATTCTCCTGTCATTGGGATCTATATCGTTAACTATATAGTCTGCCATACAGGAACTTACGGTCTGATTATCACCAAGCCATTTCAAAAGTTCTGTGACATTCCTAATTGCCCGCTCATATAGTTTTGACAACACGGCTCCACCCTCTGCATTATTCATCCTTCTGTATATCTGTTGATATGCATCCGGGACGCGGCTGAATAATTCATCAGAAAAATAGTCAGGCACTTCAATATTCAGATCTAAGATGCGGCTTAGCAATTCTGACCAATGCTCATATTTCTCATATCCAGCAAACCTTAAACAGAAAAAGACATCTCGAAACTGCTTTCCGTTTAATCCTAACCATTTCGTAGAGAGTAGATATTCCAGATTCAGCAATACAAATCCTTGTAACTTGTTCCATACACTTTCATCAAATGAAGACAATTCTTCACTACTTAATACGCTAAAGCAATCACTTACTATATATTTTCCAGTCTCATTCAAATCCTCAACAGTAGTAAGTCGTATGATTAGTCTTATGTAGGAACTTCTGTCTTCTTCAATAAGTTCGCGAAGCCGTGCCGGTAAATTGATATGCTGCCCTATAAACGCTGTGGGCGTCCCTTCTATGGTAGAAAGTTCATACAATAATTCATCTTCTTTGCAATATAGGGCAACTATTCTCTTGGCCAGGAAATTCTGCTTGAGCAAATCTCCTTCATTTGGCTTAGGGAATGCAGATACCAGCAACTTAATGACCTCTGAATAATCACCCGTCTGCTCATTTCGGCTCGCCCCTTGGTAAAGTGCATCAAGCAGTCGTCCTAAGGCGAAATACCTTACAATGTCATCACCGACATCTTTGCCGAATATTCTGACAAGCACTGCTACGTCATGCCTGTCTTCATTAAAGGCTTTTGCAAAGAATATCATACCTTCGTTGAACTCATCGCGCTGAAGTTTGTCTTTCCATGGAGGTAAAAGAAGCGACATGGAATTATTGTCCGTCACGAACTGCATCGACAGGTACTTCTTGTCAAGTTTCCTCAATGATGCTCCGCCACTGCTCAAAGAAACATGAGAGAGCATGGCAGGAGTAAGATATTGTAGCAAACTCAGACAAATCTGCTGATACCATAATGTATTCAGCTCTACTTTAAAGTCGAATGGTTTGGCATTATTTGCAAGCGAAGACAAAATAAACATCAGGCTGACTTCTTCAAGATGTTGGCCTTCCCAATGACCACTAAATGTTTCTGTCGTGTCTATCTCTATCGGTTTATTATACGCACCATACGCATCTTTCTCGGGTCGATGGAAATATGGTATCAGCATCCTGAAGTCAAACCGGTTATCTAAGTCTGAGAGATTTAGAAGTAGGGAGTGTGTCCACACACAACCGGGGCGCTCCATCTCATAGGCATACCACGACTTGGCCACAACATAATAGTTGCTGTCTGGCAACGGATAAGTCGTAATATAGCTGTGATCCTGATTATGAGGATCGCGATAACCCGACCAATCGCTCATAGCAGACATACAGGCTGCATCCTGTGCAGAATTTAGCATCAAGGAACCTGCAAGCAACCCATGCCCGTCCTGATAGCCATGCAATAATTGTTCTACTCTCATCCTTCTTTCAAGAATCCTGCTATTGGGAGTGTAATATCATAGCTCTTAGAGATACCGTCATAGACAAATGCACGCTGACAGTCTCGTGTCAGTTTCTGAAGTCGTTTCTTACACTTTTCTGTGACGCGCTTTTTCTCATTGTCTCCGTCTCCTGTTTTTTCGTACTCGTATTCTTCTCCCTGTCCGCTCAATCCAAAGTACTTGACATCATCGAAATGATAGGAGATAAAATGATAAAGTGCTGGGGATTTCTCCTTAAGATATTCTTCAGGATCCTTCGCTTTCCCGCCATTTTCTTTAATGATTCTGTCCCATGCTGTTAGGCAGATTACTATTTTCTTGAACCTATAGTTCTCAAATAGATATCGAAGTATCAATATATTCTGCGCAGCAGGTGTAATGTTCTTCGGGTCAAGTTCCAGAATAGGAGGTAATTCATCCGTTTGGTTTTCCTCTATTGATGTCTCTGCAGCATCTGTTGCTTCTTCATCATCTTCAAAATCATCGGCATATATTCCTGCTCTGACATCACTGATAAGGAACAGAAGATGATTGGCCTTTAAACACCAGTCATCAAATTCTGAGGGTTGATTCTCTGTGATGATTTGCCGAATGGACTCTCCTCTGAAATCTGGGACTTCAATAGATATTTCATCATCGCTACCTTTAGGGCACATCAGGAAGCTGATATTCTCTGGTGCGTCATTAGAGGTACGGTCCATATCTTCCACATTATGCCATTTCCTGCTCAAACCTTCCAACAAGGAGGTATTCTCTGGAATATTTTCATTGGAGGCCCTCAATGCTAATTCTATCTTCCCTGAAGCATTCTGGGTTACATACCATAAGGCTCCAAGATATGTTGACTTTCCCGAATCGGGCAATCCTGCTATCAGACAATTCAATTTTTCCATAATCAGATATTTGATAATTCTGTATTTACCCAGTCGATATGCGCTGCATCTTCCTCGCTGTTATGTTTGGGTTCTGCACAACAATCCAGCAAATAAACAAAGAACTGATTCAATTTATCATTATCTGTCACTTTAAGTGAACACAACTCAAATTCTTTGTTGACAGGTGTCACGTTTTTGATTAACGAGAGAATTTCAGATTTATTGGTCGCATAGTCAGGATTATCTTTCGCTTGGTCTATCTTGTTAAATACTACATCTATGCGTTTGTCATCGCCAAATGCACCATATTTGTTCATTCGAATCATAAGGGGGCGTAAGTCTGTCTGTACGTCAAAAAAACCGTCAGAGGCTATTTTCTTGGCATCTAGGAAAAAGAGTATATGTTTTGCATATCGAAGGGATTTGTCCTCTTCAATCACTTTCTCGAACTTGGCATACTCCCTGTATTTCTCGCCAGAACGGTCAGATAGTACAATCTTTATGAGCTGACCGTTTTCTTCATTCTCAAACAAAAGACTTAGGAAATAATCTGCATATACTGGCGTACGGTCTATACGTTTTTTGGTCTCATGTTCAAGTTTCCTGATTTGTGATCTACGTTCAAATCCTGTAATAGTATCAGAATCAACAAAACGGAACTTCCCTATTTTCCCGATGGTAAGCACGGCATGGTAGAGCGATGCCACAAAGGTTGACTTTCCGTATTTTGGGAAACCAACAATTACTACGACATGAGGCACAACATCATCTATGACATCATTTACATTGTCGTCGTTCAGGGCATCGCCATAATAATGTCTTTCCGACGACTTTTCTTCCTTATAGTCAGCTATAGACTTGCCTGAGTTATCTGGCTTGGCTGTTGAAGAATCAATTATCTCTCCGACTATCCTATTTTCACTCATAATGCTTCTCTAATAAAAGTTCATAATAAAGGTAAAGGGCAAACTCTTTTGCCGATAGTTGTTTGTCCATAAAGCCTGATGACCTTAGATTATCTTGGCTGTTCGACATTACCCTCAGCAACACCGAGGAGTCATCAAGGCATGCATATTCATCAACGACGGATGATACTTTTTCGACTATTTGTCGTATGGTTATTTTGTTAGGCTTTGCTTGTTTTGTAATCTGCCGTATCTGAGAGAGGCTTTGCTCGTTATGCAGTTCCCATGGCATGGAATCAACTAAATCTTTCAGCATCTTGTAAATCCGTGCATATAAATTATCCGCTTCTGGAAGGTCTAGCAATTGGTTCTGAATCCGATAGTACCAAGCGTCCCGGACTATATTCTTCATCATGTCTTGACTTTCCTTTTTGGAAAGGTCAAGGGTGGTATATTTATCATGGAAGAGTCCTTTCATGAAGCTTTTATCGTCCACCGTTTCTATCTTACTCTTGGATTTCAATAATGCGTCGGTATAGTCAACAACGTAAATAAAGAATTCTGGATAAGGCACTCGTTCAAACTCTCCAACACATAGTGCCAAGCAGTTCCTGATGGCGAGATACGGCCAGATGTCTCCTTCGTTGGTTATCATGCGATGTACTATATACACCGTCAAGGGTCTCATGACGCACTTGGGTAGATGAATCGATGTTTTATATTCGGCCTGGTATTTTCCCTCTATCGTCTCTTTTAAATCAAGGTCGGACTCGTTCATCAGAACGGAGTTTATATACCGTGACGCCATCTCTGATGCATCAAGTTCATCCGAGTATTTCTGGCAAATCTGCTCAAGCCTGTTTAGAATTTCATCCTCGAATGGCACGACCAGATTGTCAGTCAGCATGTCCTTAAGATTCATTTCCATATCAGTTCTATTTTATTTCTTTCCATAATTCAACCCACTTATTCTCCTTGTTTATCTCATCCATAAATCTGGTAATATTATAATAAGGTGGAATATTTTCATCATAGAATCCTGGTTTCAACTTGTTGATAATACTCTTGGCTGATGGCTTTTCTATCATTTTTCGCCTGATGTCACGTTTGGTAACACCTTCTGGCAATGTTGTGGTCTGCATAAAACCTAATCCTCCTTTCCATCTATTGTGTTTTAATTCTATTTCGTATGGTTTTGACTCTTCCGCATCATTCTGAAAGTTCTTGCCATCCCATACATGTACCTGAAGATTTACTTTTAGCAAGTCTTTTGTTGCATCCTTTTTCTCTACATCAATCTCAATCATATTGAAAACTGGTCGATATGGTCCCGTCATCCGAACTGGGCCGTCTGGTTGTAGGGCACCAGAAAAGACATGAACACAACCATTTTCACAATTCGATTTTGCCTGATGTACATGTCCAAAGAATTGAATCTGGTAATGTTTGTCTAAATACTCCTGAATGGCTTTTCCATTTTCAAGATAATTCGTTGGATGATGAACCATCATGATGTTTATCATTCTTTCTTTATTAACGGCTCCATGAGAGGCTAGCTGTGGAAGGAAAATCTTATGTTTTTTGGGAGATTCATCAGCATCCCAGTCATTCCCATCACAATTGAAAGCAGAATTCATCCCAAACAGACGTATAGTATAACCATTCAAATCATCACAGATATCACTCCACCAGAACATGGCGTGTTTATCTTCCAGATATGGTTCTGATGCATTGTCATCAGTACATCTCATCATCAATGGCTCTACACAGTCATATTTCTCTGAAAATACCACATAATCCCTGAAGGGTCGATACATGATTCCCAATGTGTCGAAGTCGTTCTGTATCCAGTCTTCCAGCAAATCATCTCCCACATTTCCTTCTGCCAATGACTTGTTAATGGCATTCCTTAGTAGTTGCGGATGTGCACCTCTATACTTATCATGATTACCAGGGATAACATATACTTCACTTTCCTTACAGCCTATAGTCTGACACAATTCTATTATGAATTCCTCAGCCTTTTTATATTGCTTTTTTTCGCCACTGAAAGCGATATCGCCACAAATAAAGACATGATTGAACGAAACATTCTTCTCCTCACAATAACATTGCAAGTCGTTAATCATACCATCACGGATGTCTTTATAGGCATCATTACCTTTCAATTTTTCCTTCCAATGAATATCCGATATTTGTAATATTCGTATCATACAATAATAATTATATAAGAAACCAAATCTTAGGGTCACAATTGGGGCATCTATTGATACCCAGATATATTCCTTACGATGAGTATTTTATTTACACATGATTCCTGTCTCTATTGATCCTTTAAATAACCTCCCTAGCAAAGTGTCTTTATACCAATACCTTGCCAACGACAGCATTTCATATTCAGGCAGACTCTCCAAGTATTCCAACTCAAATACCAAGCGCGGCTCTTCATCGTTAGACTCTGGGTAAATCTCTGTTTTACTACCGATGCGAGCCACACGAATCAGGTACAAATCACGTACTCCATTCTCCTTAATGTAAGGCATGAAATAGTAAAGTTTGTTGATAGCGACAGTAGAAGGGAACGTCTTTGTCTTACCAGTGTAGTAAATCTTTGTAGGTTCTTCTTTCAAGAAGTATTCCTCGTTGTCTTTCTTCACCAAACCAATCAACAGATGCTTTGTTGGCTCGAGTTTATACTGTTTCTTGGGACGATTTATAACCAAAGGCTTTTCTTCGTCAGCAAATAACCCCAAATCAAGCATCGGCTTGGCATCACGGTTTATAAAAATGGGACGTGAGGAAACAGGTGCCTCGTCGTACATGAACTGATACAGGCTCTTACCTATCTGTTCAATTATGCCACACACCAGAGCATTACCCATCAGGAATGCACGTCTGCCATCAGATACTTCTGGGTGTAAAGTATGGTTGTCAGGGAACATATTCATACGTTCCAACTCGATAGGTAGCAAACGACGATATCGCCCTGATTTCGTTTTCACTACATGTTTAAAACGTGAAGGTGCTGTGCCCCCTTCTCCTGTAATAATAGTACGTGAAGGTTGGTCAAGATAATCAGGAAAAGCCATTCCACCTTCAGAGAATATATATTTGAATCCCTCCTTGGAAACTCGTTCTATCTTCTTGGCTCCTTTCTCGTATTCCCATTTAGGCAGTTCTTCTTCAGAGATAAAGAATTCTTCTGGCACAAAGCTTTCATCAACAAGATTACCTCCCAATGTCTGACGGGGGCCATCATATACAGGATCAGCATCAACAGAATATACGTGGCGGTCCATCATCATACCAGAATTTCCAAAAGGGCTTTCTTTCTTTCCTTTGTTAAAGCCGTCGGAAACTTCCTTAATTGAACCTTCGATATCAAACTCAGAAATAGTTCCTGCCTTTGGCCTGAACTCAAAAGCCTTTGCCATAACTCCATCGAACTCTACCCAGTCTGCCATTTGCTCTACCTTCTGAGCCACAACAGAATTCTTCATGTAGCCCACGATGTAAGTTCTGCGCCTACGCTGTGGCATACCATAATCAGCAGCATTGATGATACGCCACTCTACGACATATCCCAAATCTGCCAACGATGCAAGGATAATAGCAAAGTCGCGACCTCGCTGAATAGCTGGAGAATTAAGTAGACGATCAACATTCTCAAAGAAAATATACTGAGGTCGCTTATCGCCTTTCTCCTGAAGAATGCGATATATCTGCCACCAAAGTACACCCTTCTTCCCCTCAATACCCCCAGAACGGCTTAGCGTTGCGGCAACAGAATAGTCTTGGCATGGGAATCCCCCAACCAACAGATCATGGTCAGGTATCTCAGATGTGGGTACGAGATTGATGTCTTTATTTGAATGTCCTTTTGTTCCAAAACGAGCCTTATATACCATAGATGCATCTTGGTGCTGGGTTGATGGTTCCCACTGATTATTCCATATAGTCTCGTAAGCATCTGATGCACCTTCTAGTCCGATGCGGAAACCTCCCACACCAGCAAATAGTTCTACAACACGAATATGTTTTTTTTGCTTAAGCATTGTTCTCGTTTATAAGTTTTAAAACCACATGTCTGTTTAACCATATTGATTGCGGCATCATTTTCAGACCGTTGATAACTAAAGTCTTATATTTGTCTTCTGAAGTTGAAGCTCCGCCACGAACAAAGACATCGTTCTCGGATGCTTTTGGAAAATTAGGTGCTTCACGATATGAACCTGTCACATTCATTATTGGCTCTCCATTCTCGTCGTATTCTTTGACAAGTCGCAAAGTATGGTTGATTATAAGACTACGAACTTGCTCCCAAACCTTACGAACACTATGCTGAATGAAATCTTCGCTAAAGAATATCCTCTTGAACCCTTTGAAGACAACACCACTTGCAGAATGTTGATATATAATGAAAAGGAAATGATGACCAGCAAAATAATCATAAATAGCTGAGTCCTCAAACGACTCTTCCTTAGTCCATGCAACCAAATCAGGTAAGAAGAGTTTCATGTCCTCCTTGCCAGACCCTGTTGCTCGTAACGGAACACTTTTTGCAATAACACCTATCTTAGCAAAATCTTCAATGTCATTTAGTTTCTTTGCTTTACTTCCAAACATATGAGTAACAACTTGCTCTGCAAAGTTCTTAACATCACGATTGAATTTAATACCTAATATGTCTGCTATCTCATTAAATGTTTTCCCTTGGAATTGAACTGTCATCTGCTGACACTTGGCATCAATATCCGCATATTTGGTAATCTTTTGTGGAAGTCGGTCATATTTCTTACCTGTAAAATACTGGTTTGCTATTTGTGTCGCAAACGCCCTCTTCAAACGGAATCGTGGCGGGTTGGGGTACTTGGGAGCTGTATCTATTAGCATCAGTTGTCCACGCAATTCGTGAGAAAGCCTAGGGTATTGTGCAGCACGCTCACTTTCTGTTCGGTAGTCTCGCTGAATGACTATTAAAAAATCACGAACTAATAACCAATCCTGCCTCAAAAGAAGTTTATTTTCATCACTAAACTGATAGAATTGAAAACCTAAAATGGGAAATTGCTTATAACCCTCCAACTTAACTGTTTCAGTAGAGTTATACCAATAATAAACCCACAGTAGATGCACCAGTTTGTGCCAGAAGTTTGAGGTCTCAAATTGTTCATGGACAATTTTGTCTATTGACACAGCGGTAACACTGACAGGTTCTTTACATTCGAACATATATGGTGAATCGCTTTTCTTTGGTTTCACCATGCCTGTTGTTTTAATCTCCGTGAGTTCACCATCAACAAGAATATCTGGCTCTTGCAAGCTATCTTTATTACATCCAAGGACGGAAATCTCAATGATGTCGCCAGCAATACCTTTGACCTTATCGCGCCCAGCATGGAGTCTGAACAAACCAGCCTTATCCACCGCCTCCAGTGTCTGACCGATTACAGCAGAAAGCAGATGATCCACTTGTTCATGTGTGAATACTCTTGTTTTTTCTTTTGTATTTGCCATTATTTTCTAAACTTGTTTGCAAAATTATATAATTTTTCTGAGATTTTGGACGAAAGTCTCTATAAACTATCTTAAACAATATTGTTTTGGCTTATCTTAGACCTTATAACATCAAAAAACGTGGCAAAAATCTCGAAGGGCAAAGGAACGGCAGTGTTATCCAGTTCCTTGCTTCTCACATCCACAGGACGTGAACTCTTGCCGATCTTCACCCAGTCCTCGCGAAAGCTGGGATTAGTCAGTATGTAAACATAGCCAGGTTCTTTGTTGCTCATATAATTCTGATTCTGTTAAT
Organism: uncultured Prevotella sp.; assembly: GCA_905233425.1. GTDB lineage: Bacteria > Bacteroidota > Bacteroidia > Bacteroidales > Bacteroidaceae > Prevotella. Next base: position 57,466 of record CAJOEC010000018.1, read on the forward strand.
TTCTATTTCATTATTATCTACTGGTATAGTTGTTATTTTGAGACAGACTCCATGAACTTCTTATTAAATAGTTCCTCTACACTAACATCTAATAGTTTCGAGATTTTTTGGAAACGGTGGATGGATTTACCCCCAATGCTTCTGATAACCATTTGCTGGTTTTCTTCTGTTCTACGAGTACAATTTTTAGGCGATTTACGTCTTGCATATCATTCAAATTTATTATTTGGGTGTAAAGATAGTGAAAACTTTTCATTTCGCAAAGAAGATAGTACCTTTTTTAGAGTTTTTTATGAACATTTGCCACAATAGCGGTTGCCTGTTAATCCCTCTTGCCTGCCATACCGCAAACGGTTCCCGTTGAAGGGTGTAGCCTAATACGCACTTTTCTGTGGAGTGCCACACAAAGATGCTTGTCTGCTTTCTGATGAGCAAGCTCGGCAGACATTAGGCTTTTGTTTACCTGAATTGTTATTTCACAATAGGGAATTTTCAGAAAGAGCCTATCTGGTAATCTTGATGTACCTTTGCCCGCAAATTTCAAAAACAAAACAAGACATGGAAGTAGTATCAATTGAGCGCAGTACCTACGAGGAACTGCTGACGAGCTTCAACAGTTTCGTCGCACAAATGAGAGCATTGGCAGATAGAGGCACAGACAAGAAGTTGGGCGACTGGCTCGACAACCAAGACGTATGCCAGATACTGAACATCAGTCCGAGGACATTACAGACCTTACGGGATAACGGAACATTGGCGTTTTCGCAAATCTATCGTAAGGTGTATTACAAGCCTGAGGATGTAGAGAGTATTCTTCATGTTGTGGCTGATAGGGATAAGGAGAGTAAGATGAATAACCTCAAAACGAGCAGCCTATGAACGAACTGATAATGCCGCATAACGTTGGCGTAAAGAATGCGTTGGAGAACATGAAGGAGGTGCTTGCCCTATACAAGAAGGTGATAGGCAATTATCGTCCATTGCTTGATGGTGAACGTTATTTGACGGACAGAGAGGTGGCCAGCATTCTGAAAGTCAGCAGACGGACGCTACAGGAATACCGTAATGATGGCGTGCTACCTTATATATTATTGGGTGGTAAGGTGCTCTATCGTGAAAGTGATTTGGAGAGAGTCCTGGAAAGTTGCTATCATCCTGCATATAAACGATAGGGAAAAAGAAAGAGCCGTTAGTGGTTCGTGTGCTGTGGGATTATAACACAGAAAGACGGATGACAGACTTCCCTAATCATTCGTCTTTCTGCTCTGAAGTTTTAATGCGCCGTTAGTAGTTATGTTCTCTTTATATTCTTGAATGATTGCGGGCGTAAATCTGGGTGGTCACGATGTTCGTGTGTCCCAATACACGGCTAACGCTCTCGATGGGCATTCCTTTTGAAAGAGCTAACGTCGCGAAAGAGTGTCGTCCGCAATGGTAGGAGATGGTTTTCTCAATGCCGCAGGCTGTCATAACCGTTTTTAATTTCTTGCACATCGACCAGTAGTTCATCTTGCCGAACACCAGTTTGTCTTCCTGCAAGTGTTTGTAGCGGTCGATAATCTGCAAGGGTACGTCCATCAGCTTCACCTGGAAGGGGATGTTGGTCTTGTGCCGCTTGCTGATGATCCACTTGTCACCATTGATGTCCACGATGTTGTCCGTCGTCAGGTTCTTCACGTCGATGAACGAGAGGGCGGTGAAGCAGACAAAGACGAAGATGTCACGAACAAAAGCCAGATTATCGTCCTTGAACTCATGGGTTACGACAGCCTTCAGTTCCTCCTCGGTCAAGAACTCCCTTTCCTTGCAGTTTGGGCTGATATGAAACTGCGCAAACGGGTTACGGGGAATCTTGCCGTTGTAATGCGCCCTCAACACCCGTTGGCCAGTCCACGGTCTGTGCTGAGATAAGCGGCAAAGTCCTTGATAAACTCAGGTGTCAGTTCCAGCATCGACATATCCGTGCGACGATAGTGTGACTGGATGAAGTCTGCCACATCCTTACGCGAACGTTCCATAGCCCAAAGAGTGCTTGCCGACCTGTCCTTGCCCACACGTTTCTTCTGGTTGGCGATGTCCTTATCGAAAGCACTCAGCAGCGTCTCATACTCGCTGCCGAAACCCTGATAGGAGTTGCGCACCATCTCTGCCGTCACGAAAGCCTCTCTATCTGACAGGTGTTGATAGTGCTTGATAATCTGGGCCTTGATATTATCCAGTTCGCGGTTAATCTGCAATGCCTCCTTGCTACGGCCTTTGGCGCAATTACCCTTCACGTCCCACATGTCAAGCGGGATCGTCTTCTTGCAACTGAACTGGCTCTGAGTTCCGTTAATCGTAATCCTGCCCATCACAGGCACCACACCATTCTTCTCCTTACTCTTGTTCACATAGAACAGAATGTTAAAAGTACTTCTCATGTTCCTTACTCCTTTTAATTTTGGCTGCAAAACTACTATGTTTTTTGGCATCCATCGCTATGCAAAATATAGCAGTTTGTGGAATAAGAAACGAGCTGTGAAGAGGCGGTGAAAAGTGCGCCATTTTGCCCCAATTTGCGTTGTCAATAAAGGAAGTCCAACCTGTCCTAAAGTCCAGATTTTGGGTTACGATTTGGCAACCTAACTCCTTCACCATTCCTCCCCAATTTGCATATCCCTGCATTATAGCCGCCCCTTATCAAGGGGCTCTAAATCCCCGTCTTGCCTTTATTTCAGGCCGAATTGCGTTAATCTTCCAAAATCGCTTCGTTTTTACAAGCTTTTTTTGTAACTTTGCGCCCAGAAACTTAACAGGTAAAGACAAAAATGAAGAAGATTCTGACAATTCTGGCCCTCTCGGCACTCACACTCAGCGCACAGGCAAAGGTAAGGTTGCCCCACCTGATTGGCGACAACATGGTATTACAACAGCAGACGGAAGCCCGCCTCTGGGGATGGGCAAAGCCAGGAAAGACGGTGAAGGTGACCACCTCATGGAACCAGGAGACCGTCAGTGCCAGAGCCGACAAAAACGGCGAGTGGCTGGTAAAGGTCAGTACGCCCAAGGCCAGCTATGAGCCGCTGTCGATCACCTTTGATGACGGTGAGCCTCTGACCATCAACAACGTCGTAGCTGGTGAGGTGTGGGTCTGTGCCGGACAGTCGAACATGGAGATGCCCGTGAAGGGCTTCTGGATGTGTCCCGTGAAGGACTACAATCAGGTTGTCATCGATGCTGCCAACCATCAGGGTGTGCGTAGCGTCAAGATTCCCAGTGTGATGGCTGCCAAGCCTCTGAACGATGCGCCATGCGAATGGCGGGAGTGCAATCCTGGTACGGTGGGCGATTTCTCTGCCACCGGCTATTTCTTTGCCCGGACCATGCACCAGGCCCTGAATATCCCCATCGGACTCATAGAAGCCAATAAAGGAGGTACGCGCGTAGAGAGCTGGCTGACGAAGGAGAATCTGGAGAAATATACCAAGGAGCCAACCGATTCGATGGGTATCGTCAACTTCAAAAAGAATTGGGACTACCATCGTGCTATGCTTTGGGGCAACGGCACGTTCAACCCGATTCTGAACTATACGGTGAAGGGCATCCTGTTCTATCAGGGCTGCTCGAACGTAGGTGACCCTAAGGACCAGTACTCACAGCGTCTGAAGCTGCTGGTAGAGCAGTGGCGCAGCCAGTTCAAGCTGGGCGAGATACCTTTCTACTTCGTACAGATAGCTCCCTTCATCAGTGGTGACCCCAATGGCACGTGGAACGCTGAGCTGCAGGAAGAGCAGTTTAAGGCTTCGAAGATTATCCCCAACAGCGGGCTGGTATGTACCAACGACTGTGTTTACCCCTACGAAGGCACGCAGATTCACCCTGCCCAGAAGCAGAAGGTGGGCGAGCGTCTGGCTTTCCTGGCGCTGAATAAGACTTACGGCATGAGTTCCATCATCTGTATGAGTCCTTCGTTTAAGGATATGCAGATCAAGAACGATACGGTGATGATTCACCTGAACGACGAGTGTGGCGCCATCAGCCGGTTCATGGATATTCAGGGCTTCGAGGTGGCAGGAGCCGACAAGGTGTTCTATCCCGCTCAGGCAGACCACTTCTGGCAGCCAGGTGGTGGCTATTGGGACGAGTGCATCACAATCAAGAGTCCAAAGGTGAAGCAGCCCGTAGCCATCCGCTACTGTTTCCGCAACTGGCAGTTGGGCAATATGGCCAATGCTGGCGGACTGCCCTTGTTCCCCTTCCGTACTGACAACTGGTAAGCCCACATGGAACATCCGTTAGAGAAATTCAAGTACTGTCCGGTATGTGGCAGTGACCATTTCGTCGTCAACAACTTCAAGAGCAAGAAGTGTGAGGACTGTGGCTTCACGTATTATGCCAACCCCTGTTCGGCTACAGCTGCCTTCATCGTCAATGAGAACGACGAGATGCTGGTGGTGCGACGCGCCAAAGAGCCTGCCCTAGGGACATACGACTTGCCTGGTGGCTTCTGCGACATGGGTGAGACGGTGGAAGAAGGTATGCGTCGTGAGATCAAGGAAGAGACGGGCCTTGAGGTACAGGACATCCAGTATCTCTTCTCGTCGCCCAATGTCTATCAATATAGCGGAATGGGTATCCATACGCTCGATATGGACTATCTAGTTCGTGTCAAGGGTGGACGACTGGCCATTCAGGCTGCTGACGACGCTGCAGAGGCCTTTTGGATACCTATTAACAAAGTTAATCCTGCCGACTTTGGGCTGACCAGCATCCGAAATGCTGTCATTCGTTTTCTACACGAAACGTTAAGAAAACAAAAAATCTACTATATAAATAAGGTGTAACCAAATCTTTTGTCTACTTTTGCAGCCCGAAATAGTTTTTATAGTACGAGATTATGCAAAAGAATTTAGTGATAGTAGAGTCTCCAGCGAAGGCTAAGACCATTGAGAAATTCCTCGGAAGCGATTTCAAGGTGATGTCGAGCTATGGTCATATTCGCGACTTGAAGAAGAAGGAGATGAGCATCAATGACAAGACGCTCGAACCAGAATACGAGATTCCTGAAGAGAAGGAAAAGCTGGTCAAGGAACTGAAGTCTAACGCACAGAAGGCAACGAACGTCTGGCTCGCATCCGATGAAGACCGCGAGGGAGAGGCTATCTCGTGGCACTTGTGTGAGGTCTTAGGACTGGACGAGGAGAAGACCAACCGTATCGTCTTCCACGAAATCACCAAGCCTGCCATCCTGAAGGCTATCGAAGAGCCTCGCCATTTGGACATGAATCTGGTCAACGCCCAGCAGGCCCGTCGTGTGTTGGACCGTCTTGTTGGTTTCAAGTTGTCGCCCGTTCTGTGGCGTAAGGTGAAGCCCGCTCTCTCTGCAGGTCGTGTGCAGAGTGTTGCCGTACGACTGATCGTAGAGCGTGAGCGTGAGATACAGGACTTCAATAGCGAGCCCTACTATAGCGTGAATGGTATTTTCGCCATTACCAATCCCGATGGTTCGCAGACTGAGGTAAAGGCTACGCTGGCTCAGCGCATGAAGACACATGAGGAGGTGGAGAAATTCCTGCAGCAATGTGTGGATGCAAACTTCACCGTAGAGTCTGTCAGCAAGAAGCCCCTGAAGCGTACTCCTGCACCTCCATTCACTACTTCTACGCTACAACAGGAGGCTGCCCGCAAGTTGGGCTTCACCGTTAGTCAGACGATGATGGTGGCACAGCATCTGTATGAACACGGACAGATTACCTATATGCGTACTGACTCCGTTAATCTGTCAGGACTCTGTATCAATGCCAGCAAGGAAGAGATCGTTAAGCTCTATGGCCAGGAATACAGCAAGGTACGCCAGTATCACACCAGTTCGAAGGGTGCTCAGGAGGCTCACGAAGCTATCCGTCCGACCTATATGGAGCGTACGGAGATAGAGGGAACAGTTCAGGAGCGTAAGCTCTACGAGCTCATTTGGAAGCGTACTATCGCCAGCCAGATGGCTGATGCCCAGATTGAAAAGACTACTGTCAACATTGCCATCAGCGGTAGTAACGAACAGTTTGTTGCCCAAGGCGAGGTTGTCAAGTTTGATGGTTTCATCAAGGTTTATCGCGAGTCTGTCGACGATGAAGAGTTGCAGGACGAGGAGAGCCACATCCTGCCCCCGCTGAAGAAAGGTATGGTGCTGACACGTCGTGAAATCCAGGCTACTGAGCGTTTCAGCCAAGGCCCTCAGCGTTATACGGAGGCCTCGCTGGTGCATAAGCTCGAAGAGTTGGGTATTGGTCGTCCTTCAACCTATGCACCTACCATTTCGACCATTCAGCAGCGCGAATACGTACATAAAGGCGACAAGAAGGGCGAGGAGCGATTCTATACCATCGACACGCTGAAAGGCAAGCAGATCAAGCAGTCGCAGCGTAAGGAGATGGCTGGCTCAGACAAGGGTAAGCTGTTGCCAACCGATATCGGTATCGTGGTCAATGACTTCCTGATGAAATATTTCCCCACCATCATGGACTATAACTTCACCGCTAAGGTGGAGCAGGACTTCGACAGAATAGCCGAGGGTAAGGAAGAGTGGAAGGACATGATGAAATCTTTCTATAAGAACTTCGAGCCAGTGGTGGAGAAGACCATGAATTCCCGTCAGGAGCGTAAGGCTGGCGAGCGTCAGTTGGGTAAGGACCCCAAGAGCGGCAAGCCCGTATTCGTGAAGATTGGTCGTTTTGGTCCTGTGGTTCAGATTGGTTCGGCTGAAGATATCGAGAAGCCCCA
>CAJOEC010000019.1 GCA_905233425.1 uncultured Prevotella sp.
GGTCATATTTCACAATATGCATTCCTGCCCATCGAAACATGGAATACATAAAATCAGCAGTCTGTCAGGCACTTACGGGAATAATCTCCACGTTCGTCTTACCCTTGATTTCTTGGTTATATTCCCCTATGCTCGTCACGCTGTTGGGAATCGTGACGGAGGTCAGGCCCTCGCAACCAAGGAAAGCATAGGTTCCAATGGACGTGACAGAATTGGGGATAGTGACGGAGGTCAGGCCGTAGCATTGACTGAATGCGTACTCTCCTATGCTCGTCACGCTGTTGCCAATCGTGACGGAGGTCAGATTGTAGCAGAAACTGAAAGCGCCATTTCCGATGATTGTCACGCTGTTGGGAATCGTGACGGAGGTCGGGCCACCGTAACTACTGAAAGCCTTTTCTCCAATGGACGTGACGGAATATAAGTTTCCGTCAACTACAAATGAGGATAAAATTGAAATGTCACCAGAAGCACCATCGTTTCCAGAAACGCTCGCCTCACTCTGTCCTGGTGTGTACTCATAGTTGACTTTGGTTTCCGGGTCTTGCCAAACATCTGCGCTCGCTGCTAACGGAAGGAACAGCAGAGCGGCTAATAATAATACTTTTGTCTTCATCATATTTTTTAAGTTATTGATAAAATTCGTGGATATAAATATGCCAATTATGGGACTCGCTACGCGCTTGCTATCATCGGGACGCAAGAATACGTTTCAAGAATATGCGTGCTGGCACGTGGTCTGCCCCTATAGCGAAAGGATAAAATGGAAACGTGGACTACTTACTTCGCCTAAGTTATCCTGGCATCGCCAAACGCCTTGTAGTCTTATTCAAGTAATAGCCCACGCCATCAGCGTGAGCATCACTACTTTTATCTTGACTACTTTGTTTTGGCGAATTTGGATAACAAGATTCAAGCGGACGCTTCAATATCCTTTTTATCGGGCTGGCACGGGGCCTGCCCCTACATCGTTTTTATGTCTATGTCATACGCATTGCGGTGTTAAAAGGTTATATTATACTATTGTAGGTTGTCACAGTGCCTGAATCTACAGGCTGTTTATCTGCTCTGTGGTGAGGCCTGTGACTTGGACTATCACATCTGCCGATATTCCAAGGGCTTTCATCTTGCGGGCATTATTGCGCTTGTTTTCTTCAATGCCTTTCTCCATACCTTCAGCCAGACCTTTCTCCATTCCTTTCTCCATTCCTTTTTCCATTCCTTTCTCCATTCCTTTCTCCATACCCTCGGCCAGACCAGAGGCGTGGCCTTCAAGCCACTGGCCGTGCATCACGGCAATGGTGTCTCGGTAATGTTTCAGACTCTCGTCATACTTACGTCGGTCTTCTTTTGACAGAGAGGCCACTTCGGCAATCTCTGCCAGACGCTTGAACACGGCATCCTGTGCCAGGAACGGCATTCGCTGTAGTATATCCATGTGCTTCAATACATAAATGATTCGTTCAAAAAGATTATCACAATCATCCAGCTCCTTCTTGAAATAAGGCAGCTGGAGGAATATCATGCGCACCTTGTCGGAGAAGAGCGTATGCCGCTTCATGTCCATCAGTGCAACGTCGGTGCGCAAATCGGCTGCAAGGCCGTCCAGACGGAAGTTGAGCAAGGCAATGAGATAGACAGCCTTGATGTCGTACTCCCATTCGCTGCCGCACTCACCCTGTTCAATGATGGCGCGAGCCGAGTAATACACGCTGCGGTTCTTGAAATAAGGCTGGCTCTTGTTCTGCATCTCCACGATGATGTATTCTTCGCTGTCGGTCTTACACAGCACATCGTATATGAGGGAGCGGTCGCCGTCGGAGAGGCCGATTTTCTCCTTGTCCAAATATTGCAGGTCAACAATTTTCCTTTCACCTTCCAGCAGACAGTTGAGGAAAGTGATGAGCACAGGTTTCGACACCTCCTGCCCGAAGATGCGCTTGAAACCTTCGTCAGTAAACGGGTTGATGAACTTTCCCATAGTCAATATTTGTGTGTCCGTTGCAATTCGTTGGCAAAATTACACAAAAAAGCCGAAAGCGCAAAGCTTTCGGCAGGAAATATTCGACAATTATTATAATTTGTGGATAAAATTATGCCAATTCGTTTCCAAAGAACAAGAAAAATCAGACTTCTATTGTTTTGAGTCCTGTCTGCTCCTCGACTTAGTAACGAGCCAGACGCCGGTGAAGACCAGTATGACGGCGAGGGCGTGCGACGGCTTCAGGATTCCGATGCCGGCCAGTACTGAGACAATGACGGAGACGATGGGCTGCACATAGTTATAGACGGAGACCACGGTGGGCCGCAGCGTCTTTTGGCCTATCATCGTAAGGATATAGCCCACGTAGGTGCCGAAGACCACCACATAGCCAGCCTCTATCCAAGTCTTTGTGGCGATAGGCTGGCTGACCGTCTCATAAACGTGGTTGGAAGTGAAGGGAATGACCATCAGCGTTGCCCAGAAGAACATCCACTTGTTGATAGTGAACACGGAATAGCGGCGGATGAGGGGATTGAAAAGCGACAGGTAAAGGGCGAAGGAAAACTGCGCTGCTAAGCAGAGCAGGTCGCCGCGTATGTCACCCACTTTGTCGCTGCTGTGTGCTGCCGATGTCAGTATGAGTATCAGGGCACCGCTACAGCCCATCAGCACGCCCAGCGCCTTTTTCCCCGTGATGGGTTCCCTGAGGATGACGGCTGCCAGGATCATGGCAAAAATGGGCATCGATGTGGTGACAATCGATGCGTTGATGGGTGAGGTGATGGACAGGCCGATGGTGTAGCAGCACTGGTTGGTGACGAGGCCGAACACCGCAGCGCCGATGAACATCAGCTTGTCGCGTAGCGGTACTTCCTCCTTCTTGACGAACAGCGACGTAAGCCAGAACAGCAGACAACCACCGAGCACACGAAACGATACCATGGTCAGACCGTCGATGCCGTGGGTCATCGCATCCTTGCCCAACGGTGCCATCAACCCCCAAAAAGCGCACGCCCCGAACATCGAGAGGTGCGCTATGAGGGATTTCCGTTGTGTCTCCATATTGCCGTGAAGGTGACTTCTATTAATCTAATTAAATGGTGCGCAGCCGCTCCCCTCCCTTCAAGGGGAGGGGAAAGGCTGCGCATGTTTTTTGCAATTTATAGAACATACCTGAATTATGTAGGCTTAACTCTTCAGTCCTACTGTGCGGTTAAACACGGGATGTTCCGGTGTGGAGTCGGGATCTACGTTGAAGTAGCCGATGCGCTGGAACTGCAGGTAGGTGAGGGCGGGCAGACCTACGGCGAAAGGCTCGACGTAGCAGTTGGTGAGGATGTGCAGGTTGTCGGGGTTCATCATGGCGCGCATGCCGTCGATGCCCTTCAGGCCCTCTTCCTCTTCAAGTCGCTTCAGTTCGTCACGGGGGTTCTCCACCTTCCACAGACGGTCGTAGAGGCGCACCTCTGCCTGACGGGCGTTGTGGCAGGAGACCCAGTGGAGGGTCTTGCCCTTGATCTTACGATTCGCACCAGGCAGACCGCTACGGGTCTCGGGGTCGTAGGTGCAGTAGATGGTGGTGACGCGGCCCTCGGCGTCCTTGTCGCAGGGGTGCTCCTCGTCACATTTAATAATATAGGCGTTCTTCAGGCGCACTTCCTTGCCAGGAGCCAGACGCATGAACTTCTTCTCGGCCACTTCCATGAAGTCGTCGCGCTCTATCCACAGCTCGCGGCTGAACTCCACCTCGTGTGTGCCGTCGGCCTCGTTCTCAGGGTTGTTCACGGCTGTGAGCATCTCCGTCTGTCCCTCGGGGTAGTTGGTGATGACCACCTTCACGGGGTCGAGGACTGCCGAGACACGCAGGGCACGGGTGTTAAGGTCGTCGCGCAGGGCACTCTCGAAGAGTGCCATGTCGTTGAGCGCGTCAATCTTCGTATAGCCAATCTTCTCCATGAAGTTCTTGATGCCCTCGGGCGAGTAGCCGCGACGGCGGAAGCCGCAAATGGTCGGCATGCGCGGGTCGTCCCAGCCGTTCACCACCCCCTCGCTGACGAGTGTGCGCAGATTGCGCTTCGACAGCAGGATGTAGTTGAGGTTCAGCTTGTTGAACTCGGTCTGTCTGGGTTTAGAGTTTAGAGTTAAGAGTTGAGAGACATTACTTCTCGTCTCAGGACTAACGTCACCAAACTCTGAACTCTGAACACTCAACATCCACTCCGTCATCCACCCTACGAAGAGGTCGTACAGAGGCCGGTGCTCGACGAACTCCAGCGTGCACCATGAGTGGGTGACACCCTCAAGGTAGTCGCTCTGCCCGTGGGCGAAATCGTACATCGGGTAGGCGTTCCACTTCGAGCCAGTCTTCACGTGAGGCATGTTAAGCACACGGTAGATGAGTGGGTCGCGGAATAGCATGTTCGGGTGAGCCATGTCGATCTTGGCGCGCAGAGTGAGCGTGCCTGGCTCGCACTTGCCGCTGTTCATATATTCGAAGAGCTTCAGGCTCTCCTCAACGGGACGGTCGCGGAAGGGGCTGTTCGTGCCGGGGCTGGTGGTGGTGCCCTTCTGCTGGGCGATGACCTCGGCGCTCTGCTCGTCGACGTAGGCACGTCCCTGCTTGATGAGCCATACGGCAAAGTCCCACAGCTGCTGGAAATAGTCGCTGGCGTAGTAGACGTGTGCCCACTCGAAGCCAAGCCACTTGATGTCGTGCTCGATGCTCTCTATATACTCCGTGTCCTCCTTCTGCGGGTTGGTGTCGTCGAAGCGCAGGTTGCACTCGCCACCGTATTTCTTTGCAAGTCCGAAGTCGAGGGCGATGGCCTTTGCGTGGCCGATGTGAAGGTAGCCGTTGGGTTCTGGTGGGAAGCGCGTCTGCAGTCGCCCGCCGTTCTTTCCTGCTGCCAGGTCGTCAATAACCATCTGCTCGATGAAACTCACCGACTTCTTTTCTACGTTCTCATTCAAGGTTTTCTCTTCCATAGTTTCTGTATAGTTGAAAATAGTTTGTTCGTCAGTTCAGTGCCTCGATTTCTTCAATGTCGAGACCCGTGTACTTCGCTATCAGCTCAGCGGGCATCCCGTCGGCCTTCATGCGGCGGGCGTTCTCATAGTTAGCCTTCTCCATGCCTTTCTCCATGCCCTCCTTGAAACCTTCGTATTTCCCTTCATCGCGTGCGCCACCGACAGTGTTATGTAGGATGACGCGATCCATGAGGTAGCGGTCGTAGAGCACACGCTCGTCGCGGCTCATTCGCATGAGGTCGAGCTTCTCGCGAGCCTCCTTCAGGCCAGGGGCATCTGCGTCATCGGGTATCTCCGTGTTGGCAAGGAAATAGAGCCACTGGTCCAGCGAGTCGCGGCTCCAGCGGTTAAAGTCGTTCACTTTCAGGATGACGTAGCGCGGATACAGGTCGGACACCTCCTCGGCCTTGAATTTCTGCTGCTGGAAGGGTGTGAGACGCAGCTTGTCGCCCTTCGTCAGGCCGTAGAACTCCGTCTTGCCTTCGTACACAACATCCTCGCCCTGCCCCAGGTCGAAATACACAATATTTATAATATAAACGCGTTTCACGTTCTCGTAGTTCTTCCCTTTGTCGATATACTCCGTGACGAGTGTCGATGCGCCGAAGAGCATTCTCTGGAAGTATGACTGCTCTGGCTCGCCCTGCACTTCGATGAGCAACAGGTCGCCGTTCTCGTCCTCGGCCAGCAAGTCCACTCGGTTGCTCTTCGAGTTCTCGTCCTCCTTGTTGCCCTCGCTCTCCAAGAGGCGGTGAATCTTGATGCTCCCCTTACGGAGGATGACGCTGATAAAGCCCTCCAGCACGTCGTGGTTGGCCTTTTCACGGAGCAGATGCTTCAGTGCCCAGTCGAAGCTGATGAATGTGCGTTTCTTGCGTGTCATGCCTGTAATCGTCGTTATTTGATGCAAAGTTACTACTAAAATACATAACCGCCAAACATTAGACATCTTTTAACGATTATTCCTTTGGCTTCCTCAAATAATATTTGTACTTTTGCAGCAAATTCATAATTTTTTATACTTCATCTATTATGCAGCAGAAGATTATCATTCTTGATTTCGGTTCACAGACCACCCAGCTCATCGGCCGCCGCGTGCGCGAGTTGGATACGTTCTGCGAGATTCTTCCCTACAACAAGTTTCCCACTGTTGAGGCGGATTTGCAATCCGGCTCCATCATCGGCGTCATCCTCTCCGGCTCGCCTTACAGCGTCCATGACCCTGAGGCCTTCCGAGTAGACCTGTCGCAGTTTGTCGGGAAAGTGCCCGTGCTCGGCATCTGCTACGGTGCACAGTTCATCAGCCACACCCTCGGCGGGCGTGTGGAGAAGGCCGGACATGTAGGGGCAGGCCCTGTGCCAGCCCGCGAGTACGGGCGCGCCAACCTCGAAACCGTAGACACTACCAACCCTCTGTTTAAAGGCTTTGAGCAGCACTCGCAGGTGTGGATGAGCCACGGCGACACCATCACCGCCATACCAGAAGGCTTCCGCTGCATCGCCTCCACCAAGGACGTGAAGTATGCAGCTTTTAGCCTCACCCCCAGCCCCTCCCGCGAGGGGGAGGGGAGTATATACCCCAACCGCAGGAAATCAGTGGAAGATGTAACTACTCCCCTCCCCCCAGCGGGAGGGGCTGGGGGTGGGGCTTCCATATTCGCCGTCCAGTTCCACCCCGAGGTCTATCATACCGCTCAGGGTAAGCTGCTGCTGAAGAACTTCGTGGTCGACATCTGCGGAAGCCGCCAGGAGTGGAGCGCCGCCTCGTTTGTCGACACCACCGTGGCCGAGCTGAAAGAGCAGCTGGGGCAGGACCGTGTCATACTCGGCCTCTCCGGCGGCGTGGACTCGAGCGTCGCCGCTGTGCTCCTCAACCGCGCCATCGGCGACCGCCTTACGTGCATCTTCGTCGACCACGGCATGTTGCGCAAGAACGAGTTCCGGCAGGTGATGGACGACTATCAGGGTCTGGGCCTGAACGTCATCGGTGTCGATGCCTCGGAAAAGTTCTTTGCCGACCTCGCCAGCGTCACCGACCCTGAGCAGAAACGCAAAATCATTGGCCGCGACTTCGTGGAAGTGTTCAACGCCGAGGCAAAGAAAATCAAGGATGCCAAATGGTTGGGGCAAGGCACCATATACCCCGACCGCATTGAGTCGCTGAACATTACGGGCAAGGTCATCAAGAGCCACCACAACGTCGGCGGACTGCCCAAGGAGATGAATCTGAAACTATGCGAACCGCTGAAATGGCTATTCAAGGACGAGGTGCGCCGTGTGGGCCGTCAGCTCGGCATGCCCGAACACCTCATCGGTCGCCATCCCTTCCCCGGCCCTGGCCTCGCTGTACGCATCCTTGGCGACATTACGCCCGAGAAGGTGCGCATCCTTCAGGATGCCGACGACATCTACATCCGCGGACTCCGTGAGTATGTCGATACCGATGGTGAGACATTATATAATAAGGTGTGGCAGGCCGGTGCCATCCTCCTCTCCACCGTCCGCAGCGTTGGCGTCATGGGCGATGAGCGCACATACGAACACCCCGTCGCCCTGCGTGCCGTCACTTCCACCGATGCCATGACCGCCGACTGGGCCCATCTGCCCTACGACTTCATGGCCCGCGTCAGCAACGAGATCATCAACAAGGTGCGTGGCGTCAACCGCGTCTGCTATGACATCTCCTCAAAGCCACCAGCAACGATAGAATGGGAGTGACATTTTTTCTCGACAAAAGTTTTTAAAAACACTATACATTCCTACATTTTTAATGTAACAATCTAAATGTAAATGATTTAGGCAATGTATAGAGCATACATAATTGGTTGGCTCTATACATTCATTGAGAAAGGACGTAGGTTAGTGACCATAATAACGTATCTAAGTATCAGATAACCAGTTTGTTTCCCATTGTTTCTCCCGTGGAAACAATTTGTTTCCACGGGAGAAACAAACAGTTTCCACGGAGGAAACTAATACAGAGGTCGGTTATTGTTACTACTTTCCTCCGTAACGTTTTTGGATAAAGCCCGTCTACTGTCTATGTATAGAGGCACCATAAAATGTATGGTCCATACATCGTATAACATTCTGTATATATGTGTGTTATAAGAAAAATGTAGGAATGTATAGAGAAATCAAAAAAAGTTGGTGAGAAAAATTGCATATCTGAGGTGACGTGTATGATTTTACGCAACACCTTTGACACCGACAAAAAACTAAGTTCTTAATAGATGGTAACGAAGAATGTTATTAAATGCAAAAAAGCAGCCCACAATGAACGTCGATGGCTGAACTTTTCCAGTAACCTGTTTTGGGATGCTGACCTTTCGGCATTGTCTTTGGACGAGTCGCCTGGCTATGTCATCCAGCGTGTGTTGGAACATGGGCAGATGAGCGACTGGCAACTCATCAACAAGTATTATGGCCTCGACAAGATTGTCGAAGAATGCAAGCAGTTGCGTACACTCGACCCCGTCTGCCTGGCATTTATCACCACTATTTCACATACGGACGAAAAAGACTACAGATGTTATCACTTCAGACAGTCCTTCCCGACACTTTGGAACTCCTAAGGGTACTGATGCGACAGCCGCACTTCTTAGCATGTCCTACTTCGCAGACGCTGACCCACAGCCCATGCCCTATATGTTCCAACAGGTTGAGTGGAATACCATCAAGGACGAGATTCTACATCAGGTTGAGTTGTACAACCGCAAGAAAACAAAATAATGTGAAATGGAAGAAATGGTCGCCCCGTTCCTTCCATTTTCCGTTTTTATACACTACCTTTGCCGCCGACAAAGAACAAAAACGATATAAATGATGAAATAAACAGGGGCGAAATGGCTGAAATTGAAGAGAAATGAGTACTTTTGCAAATAATTAACGGCTTATATAGATATAGTTTACAATATTATTATTACATTTGCATCGTAAAAATAGCGTTAATCAGATATGGATGACAACGGAGCAATGATGGCAGCGGAACCTGCTGTGGCATATTCCACCACGTCGTATACCGACGTGATGAGCTATTTGCATAGTATCAGGATTACTCCGGCCGTGAAGGAGTCGGTGGCTCGCCGTTTATTGATAGAGGTGACAGAGCCTGACCTTGCAAAAACCTTTGCCCGGCTTGACCATCTGAGCCAGTTAAAGACTGACTGGGACGGTCGCGGTGCGAGGAAAATCTCCTTTGCTGTACTTGATAACCTGCGCAAAGTGCTTCTCATTTCCGACAATGACGATTGGAAATACTGGATGATTTCCCCTGCCCCCAATGGCTCACTCTCATTACAGTCAAAGCGACACACGGCTTCTATCAGTGTCGGCGATGAGGATTATTCCTATTATTCTTCAAAAGAAAACATCGAAGAGGGTGAAAGTCATTTGAAATTCACACCCAATGGTCTACTGAATATTATGCGCCGAATAGCATGCCAACCTAACTGTTGAGGTAGAACCTCGTGACACACATTACAAGTCACATGCTGGTATTTTCACGAGGATTCAAGGAAAGAACATCAAGGGCGGCCAGAAAGCCGTAGTCGTTGATTGCGAAGACCGCGTAGTCTCATACGGTGACATTCTTTTGAAAGTTCAACATCGACTCCTGGCTCTTGCCACCGTAAAAGAGAACAAGTTAAACTAAAAAGTATTTACTTATGTGAAATGGAAGAAATGGTCGCCCCGTTCCTTCCATTTTCCGTTTTTATACACTACCTTTGCCGCCGACAAAGAACAAAAACGGTATAGATGATGAAATAAATAGTGCCGAAATGGCTGATTATGAAGAAAAATGAGTACTTTTGCAAAAAATTAACGGCTCACATGAACGTCGTTTGCTAAATAATTCTTATCTTTGATTTAAACAGACTGGCAGAGCTAAGTGGTGAAAGCCAGTTTGGAAAAGATGTTGTTCTTGCTGGTGCCGAATTGGAAGCATGGGTGTCTGACGCATTGATTCAGGCTTTCTCTCGACGTATTGATGGAGAACAGAATGCAGACTTGTCAATGAAGGATTTCGAGACAACGATTAAACGTGTTGTCCCAATGGGACAGATGCGTAAAGATGAGTTTTTGAAGATTCGTGAGTGGGCTAATGAAAACGCAGTTAGTGCATCTTTGAGTAAAACTGCTCAAGGAGGTGCTGTGAAGAGTGAAGAGTTTATTGGTGGTAGAAAATTGGATTTCTAGTTATGAAAAAGAAAGAATTTAGGCATCTTCTTTTGGAGATACTTAACAAGGCTGGTGTTTCCCAGACATTGTCAAGAGAAAAGTTTATTAATTTGAGTTGGCATAAGTTTAACAATGGAGGACTTTTATTTCATGATGCTACAGGAAAAGATGCGTGCATGTTTGTGCAATACCAATTGAAAAAAGCACATGTGTATTATGAGTATAGGGCATTTATGGGTGATCCATTATTTAATTCTTTTGAAATTAATAAAGAATAAAAGATGCGATTCAAAACTTTGATTAATATTTTACTTGTAATAGTAATGATAGGGGCATCACTTCATGGTGGTGCCCAATCATTACACAATAGTTCAAATATGCTTGTCGGCAAGATTGAATCTGATGGCACGGTGCGTGACCGCTCGAACATGATGATTGGGAAGATTGGCTCTGATGGTACCGTCAAGAATCGAAACAATATGACGGTGGGGAAGATAGAGCGGGATGGTACCATCAGAGACCGCTCAAACATGATGGTTGGGAAAGTGAATAGTAACGGGGAAGTAAAAGATAGAAGCAATATGCAGATAGGACGAGTGAAATCGGATGGGACGGTGGTTGACCGCTCGAATAGGACGATTGGCTATGCAAAAGACATACCCGCGACATACACCGCCGTGTTTTTCTTCTTCAAACTGTTTGAGTAAATAGGTTGATTAAATAATTAGTGAAATTATAAAAATTCTCGGCATTTTTCTTGGTACTTTCAGAAAATATGTATACCTTTGCACCGACAGAATCCGCCACGCTTCCCGTAGAACAGCGAACCAGGGCGGGTCTTTTCTTTTTTACGTTATGAACATCTATACAAAACAACCATTAAGCATTGATGACCAGATTGCCAAACTCAGGTCGCTTGGCCTGATTGTTGCTGAAGAGGACAAGGCAAAGAAAGTCTTGAGCGAAGTAAGCTACTTTCGCTTTGCTGCCTACCTTCGCCCGATGGAGGCAGACAGGCAGACGCACCAATTCAAGCCTAGATCAACTTTTGAGAATGCTGTTGCCCTCTATGAGTTTGACAATGAGTTGAGACAGTTGCTTTTCTCAGCCATTCAGCGTATTGAGGTGGCTCTGCGTTCGAAAATCATCCAGCACTTTTATGGAAAGGCTTTTGACATCTTATGACAATGCGACGATTAAAGATAATGTCTGACGACGTACCAATGGCATGCGGGGATGTGTTTGGGATGAGTGACTTGCAGGACAGGATGAAGGTGTTCTGTAGGGAGCAGGGATTAGAAATGCCGAGGTTCAGGATATTTCCTCCCAATGGGGTTTATATGTGCTATGCTGTGTCGCTGCATCTGACTGGCAAGGATCGGTGGGAAGAGTTTGATGCTAACGTCGTCTATTCGTTGAAGGACTTGGATGAGATTGGGAATAATGAGGCACTTGGGAACCGCCTGCGTTGTATGTTTGAGGATTTGGGAGAGCCAATCGTGTTGACAGCTAAAATAGCGAAAACACCTGTCAACCAGCAGAGATTCTACGAGAGTATCGGTTTGGTGAGGACGCCGGTCACATGGTCAGACTATCATCAGAATGACTATGAGGCATACGTAAAGGGCAAACTCGAAATGGGCGGCTTCGTGAATCTGATGGAGCGTGTGGAGTATATAGGAAAGGAGATAGTCTATCAATAAACAGAGAAAGCATGTATGAAATCATTTGAAGAGCTGAGCCGAGCCATGGAGGGACTGGTGAAACGCAACAGGATGGAGAATCCCTACTTTGGCTCAATACAGCCTGAACATCCGTTCCATGGGCTTCCATTTCTCGTCGCTGCGGGCATTGGCGGGACATCCCTGGAATTTCGAGACAAAAGCCTCCCACTCTGCCTGACTGGGAAGAGTGGCGAGGCGTTTCATGGCCTCGTCCCACTGGAAGTCGGCAGGGGCATCGACAATCATCACCAACTTGCTGCCCAGGATGTAGATTTCCATCTCGAGTATGCCCACCGCCCTGATGCCGTCGCGCACCTCCTTCCAATTGAAATCCTCTGAATGCCACTTGCGGTATTGTGCCACCAGCTCAGGGTCTTCGCTGATTTCCAGGAACTGGACATACCGTTTCACTCGTCCCCCGGAGATTTTCTGAACATATCCTTCCATTCAATTTAGTGAATAGTGAAAAGTGAATAGTGAAATTATCCATTGAGAATTCTCAAAGCGGCCTCGTGCTTTGCCACCTGTTTGGTGTGCCCTCCGGCGCGTCCACGCTGGAGGTTGTGGCAGAGGTCGTTGTACTTCACGTGGATGGCAATGCTGTTGCCTGACTGCGAGACTCTGCGGACGTAATCCTCGTAGCTCATTTCCGACTTGTCGTGCGTCAGCAGCCGAAGGGCATCGACGATGGTGGGGTCGACTCCCCTCGCCAGAAGGTCGTCGAATGTCAGTTCCGAATCCTCCACCACGTCGTGCAGGAAACCGGCAATGATCTCCTCGCGGTTTTGGCCTGCGAGGCCGACTGTCAGGGGGTGGAGGATGACGGGGTTCCCGTCCAGGTCTTTCTGGCCGGTATGTGCTTCCAACGCTATTTGCAATGCTTCTTCAATAGTAATCATAGTTGAGAGTTGAGGGTGTCCTGCTGCCGGCTCACAGCCGGGGCAATGGACGAAAATAAGAGTTGAGAGTTGGGGGGGTGATAGTTGAGGGGTGGGGGGGATAATTGAGGGGTGATAATTGAGGGGTGATTATTTGCTGCTGCATTCCAGTTCGTGGCCTTGCAGGAATGGTGATGTGGCTCTCACGGTGAACTGCGGCATGCCTTCTTCCGGGCAGATATAAGCCACCAGACGGCCACCGAAGACGCGCAGACGGTTGCGCTGCTGCCGTCCGGTGATGGTGGCATCGGCGATGTTACCGTGCTCCATGCCCAACAGGCGTGCCCCGCGCACCATGAGCGTCACCTCATTGTCGGCTGTGGGCACCACGCGTCCCTGTTCGTCGACGACCTCCACAAAGACGTGTGCCACGGAGTCGGTGGTCAGGCGCAGGGCGTATGGCTTGCCGGTCGTGGCGATTTCATACGTTGCTCCGTTGACGGCTTCGCATCTCAGGGTTCCCGGCTCGTAGTCTATGTCCCAATACAGGATGCCGGTCTCGTTGTCGCGCTGTGGTTTCCCGCCCGTCTCCTTGCCGTTGAGCAGCAGACGGGCCGTCTCAGCATTTGTATAGCACACCACGCGCACTTTCTCACCTTTCTCATAGTTCCACACGGCGTTGGCGTAGGGATGGGGCCGCTGGGGCTGACGGGACCTCTGGAACCTCTGAGACCTCTGGGCTGGGTATGTGCCGATGTAGCATACTGGTTTCTCGCTCCACAGGGCGGCGCGATACCAGCCGAGGGGCTTGCGGTGCCCGGCCAAGTCGAGGAGTCCTGCCGACGAGCCGCGGGCTGGATAGGCGCCGCTCTCGCCAAGATAGTCGATGCCCGTCCAGAGGAACTGGCCGAAGATGTGGTCATTGTCGGTCACAGCCTTCCATGCCGGCAGGTCGTGGCGGTTTTCCGAGCCGTATATGATGCGCTGCGGATATGTCCTGTGATCCTCGCCGTAGCGGCTCTCGGTGTAGTTGTAGCCCACCACGTCGACAACCGTGGGATAGGCCGTCTCGTTTGACATCACCACCCCGGCCAGCGCGCCCGTGGTGGGGCGCGAGGGGTCACACTCTTTCACGATGTTGGCCAGTCGCCGGGCAATGTCACCGATGCGCTCGGCATTGGGCTGGTCGGGCTTGTAGCCGCCATACATGGGCTGGGTGAAAGATCCGATTCCCGAGCCTACCCGTTGCCTTTCGCCGTCCAAGACAGGATGGGAATAGGGGTCGTTGGGATAGTCCACCTCGTTGCCTATCGACCACAGGAATATGCTGGGATGGCAGCGGTCGCGGCGCACCATGTCGGCGACGTCGCGGTCAATCCATTCGTTGAAATAGGTGTATGTGCCTTGGTACTCAGGGACTCCGGCGTTCCAGCCCTTCATCCATTTGCGCTTGGGGAACTCCCACTCGTCGCTGGCCTCGTCCATGACCAGAAGCCCCACCTCGTCGCATAGGTCGTACAGTTCGGGGGCGTGTGGGTTGTGGCTCATGCGTATGGCGTTCACGCCGATGGCTTTCAGCTCCAACAGACGGCGGTGCCACACCTCCTTCGGGACAGCCGTGCCCAGGATGCCGGCATCGTCGTGCACACACACGCCTTTCACCTTCATCCACTCACCGTTCAGGGCAAAGCCCTTGTCGGGCGAGAAGTCGAGCGTGCGCAGGCCGACGCGTACTGTCGATGTGTCGTTGCTGTCGGTTCCGGCGGGAAAACCGCCGGACGCGGGCGCATGGAGGACAGTCGTCAGCGTATAGAGGTAGGGGTGGTCGAGCGACCATCGCCGTGGATTCTTCACCGTCAGCTTCACCGTCTTCTTCGGCTGGCTGCCGATGGATGCCTGTGTCGTGGCGACCGTCTGTCCCTCGCTGTCGTAGAGCGTCACGGAAGCCGTCCTTTCGTCCATCAAGGGGGCCGCAGTCTCTATGTCCACCTCCAACTCGGCCGTCTTTGCGTTGATTCTCTTCAGCCGGTATGCCGTGCCCCATTGTGCCAGATGCACCTGTGGGGCGGTGACTATCCACACGTTTCGGTAGATGCCCGACCCCGTGTACCAGCGTGAGTCGAACTCCTGCCCGTGGTCCACGCGCACGGCCAGGACGTTCTCACCTTTATCTATAAACGGTGTCATGTCGTACATGAACGAGGCGAATCCGCTGGGGCGCTTGCCTAAGAGGTGGCCGTTCAGATATACCTCGGAGTGGTTATAGACTCCCTCGAAGTAAATGTAAAACTTTTTGTTGAGGGTTGAGTGTTGAGTGTTGAGTGTTGAGTGTTGAGTGTTGAGAGACTTTACTTCTGCAGCATCGCTCAACCCTGAACTCTCAACTCTAAACTTCTTCCTGTACCAGGCCACGCCGCCGGGCAGATAGCCCTGGCACGAGCCTTTGTCGGGCGACATCGGAAGTTCCACGCCCCAGTCGTGGGGCAGATCCACCTTGCGCCATCGTGAGTCGTCGAAGTCTTTCTCTTTCATGCCTGGCTGCTCGCTAATGTTCCAAGCGGCATCCATGCGGAGGAAGCTCCAGCCTTTGTTCATTTTCTCGGCATGGCCAAACGAGACCTGTGCCTGTGTCTGTCCTGCCACCATGAGCAGTACGAGGAGTGAAGTCAGTAGTTTTTTCATGTTGGTTTAGTTTTCCTTCCAGAAGGAGCGGGTGAAGAGCACGAGGACGGCGACTATTTCAAGACGGCCCACGAGCATGAGGAATGAGCACATCCATTTCAGCGACACCGACAGGTCGGCCCACGACATCTGCGGGCCGATGTTTGTGTCAAGTCCTGCTCCCACGTTGCATACGAGGCTGAGCGAGATTGTCACGGCGTTGGTGATGTGGATGCCATTGGCGGCCATGACCACGGTGACGACGAGCAGGGCTATGACATAAAGTATGAAGAAGGAGAGTAGCGTGACAATCTTGTCCTGGGGTATGCTCGCCCCGCTGACCTTGACAGGCAGCACGGCGTTGGGGTGGAGGATGTGGCGGAACTCGTTGCGCACAACCTTCAGCAGCATGAGCACGCGGATGCTCTTGAAA
This sequence comes from uncultured Prevotella sp., assembly GCA_905233425.1. Taxonomy (GTDB): domain Bacteria; phylum Bacteroidota; class Bacteroidia; order Bacteroidales; family Bacteroidaceae; genus Prevotella. The sequence goes on from CAJOEC010000019.1 coordinate 15,889, forward strand.
CCGCCGGTGGTGCTTCCCGAACAGGCGCCGACGAACATGAGCATGGCGAGGATGGCCCACGTGATATGTGGCCATGCGCCGGCGTCGGTGTTCGACAGGCCGGTGGTGGTGATAAACGAGACGACCTGGAACAGCGACGAGCGGAAGGCCTCCTCGATGCCGTAGTCCATCTGTAACACTAACAAGGCCATGATGAAGGCGGTGCTGAGACAGATGAGGAGCAGATAGAACTGGAACTCGCCGTTGCGCAGCAGCGACGCCACCCTCATCTTGAAGATGCTCATGTAGAGCAGCGTGAAATTAATACCGGCGAGGAACTGGAACAATATCTCCAGATACTCAATGAGCGGCGAGGCGAGGAAAATGGAGCCGTTGTGGGTGGAGAAGCCCCCGGTGGCGGTGGTCGTCATGGAATAGTTGGTGGCGTTGAACCAGTCCATGCCGGCGGCCCAGAACGAGAATGCGCAGGCCACGGTGAGCAGGATGTAGATGCTCCAAATCCATTTTGCCGACGTGGAGAGGCGCGGGTGCATCTTCGAGCGCATGGGGCCGGTGGCCTCGGCGGCGAAGACCTTCACGCTTCCGCCGACCAGCTGGGGCAGCAGCGCCACGGTGAAGAACACTATTCCCAGTCCGCCTATCCACTGCATCAGCGACCGCCAGAAGAGCAGACTGTGGGGCAGGCTCTCAACGTCGTCGATGACGGTGACACCAGTAGTGGTGAACCCCGACATGGTCTCGAAATAGGCATCGGTGACCGTAGGCAGCGCACCATGGATGATGAAGGGGAACATGCCGAAGAACGAGAACACCACCCACGTCAGAGTCACCACCACGTAGGCGTCGCGGCGCGTGAGGCTGTTCTTGGCGTCGTGGCCGAAATAGAGGCAGAAAAAGGCTCCTGAAAGGGTGAGCAGCAACGACATGGCGAAGGCTGCGCCATCGTCCTCATGGAAGGCAAGCGCCATGGCCAGGCAGCAGGCCATGAAAAACGCCTCGATGAAGAGCAGCGAGCCGAGAATCTTCGATATGATGTTGAAGTTTACCATACAACTATCTTCTCACCGCGATAGATGTAGGTGCCGGCGCGGGTGGGCTTGCGTCCGATCTTTATGCCCTGGAGAGTGTACCACTCTTCGTCGTCGGGCGAAGCGACGACTGCGTCGGCGATGCCGTCGGCGTTTGCCAGGTCGAGGACGAGAGGCTCGTCGAGGTTGCCGATGATGGCATCGGTGATGAAGACCTTCGAACGGTCTACTACATACTCCTTTCCGTTGGCATAGACGCGTATCTCCACCGGCTTCTGGGCGTCGGTCTCCGATGTTCCCATGACGGTGAGGAAGTGGTAGCCGCCGATGCACTCGATAGCACCACGGCACTGGCCGTCCATGAAGGCGGCAACCTCGGCATTGTCAATGCGCTTGCCTCCGTTCTCCACCACGGCGACGATGGTCATGTTGTCGGGGAACTGGCGGTTGTCGACTGGGACGAAGTGGGCAGTCCCATTAGCCCCATAAGACTCATAAGACCTATAAGACTCATAAGTCTCATAAGACCCATAAGCCCTGGAAGCCCCAGTGCGGGAATAGGACTCTGCCGGGTAGCTGAAGCTCTTGTCCACCGTGGCATTTGAGTGGTAGACATAGCCCTCACCAGGAACGATGGCCGAGAGTTGTCCTTCCCATACGCCGTTGCCGGAATAGGTGGCATATTTACTTTGGCCTTTCACAAGGTCGTTGCGCACAGGATCGAGGTCGGCGAAGATGGAACCTAAGGGTAGCACCTCGCCGCTGAGCGAGCCTATCCAGTTGTAACCGCTTCCGATGGTCTGCTTTGTAGTGAGGAGGTCGATGGGTTCGCCAATGAGGTCGAAATGGAGGTTAGCTGTGGTTTGAATCTTGTACATCTCTCCGGGAACGATATTGGTGAGCGTTCCCTGGAAGACGTTCTTTAGGGGATTGCTGTCGTCGTGCGACACCAATGCCACCTGAGTGCGGCTCTTCACGGCTGTTATTGCTCCTCTCACTTCGGAAGTGTTGGGGAACACGTCGTTGATGGCTGTCGACTGTGGCTGCACGAACATGGATCTCCAGTTCCATCCCGGGTAGATATCCATCTGCTGCTGCACCTGCGACGTGGCGCTCATTCGCACAGGGTAGTCGAAGTTTCCGTAGTTGGAGTCGGGATTGAAGAGGAGGCTTGTCACCTTCGACCCGTCCTCAGGCATCGTCATCTCGACGACAGGATATATCCGTCCGGACGAAGAGTCGTAGAGCTTGAAGGTGATGGGCGTATCCAGGGTGGATGCGTCGCCATAGACCATCATGTCGACGTAGTAGGCGTCGCGTGTGCTGACATAGCGCGGCGAGGCCACTCCGCACAGGCGGCCCAACTGGTCGAAGGCGGCAATCTGCGTATCAACGTATTCGCATATCCGTCCGCCGACGTAGACCTGCCCGGTGATGGTCATGTTGTTCTCGAAGTCGGTCTCGTCGAAGAACCAAATAGGCTCGTCGCCGGCCACGTTGACATCCACGCGTTTCGGGCGTTTGATGCCGTTACGGTCGCTGACGTAGATATACTCAGTGTAGTGACCGACGGGTACTGTCTCGTCGACGAAGAATAATATGTCTTTCTCGCTCTCCTCGATAGTGCCTATTGCCTCCTCGGTGGTTATCCACGACGGCATGCCAAGTATCTCGTAAGGCTGGCTTCCGCCGGCAATGTTCTTAATCGTGAGCTGGAAGCCCGTGCCTTGTTTGTAGAATTTTTGCACAAATACCGCTTCGCTGTTGTTCCAGTTGAGACATGCGAAGTCGGCGTGGAAGCCCCAGGCCACGGGTTCGGAGGTGTTGCCGTAGGAGTCCTTGATGTTCTCCACCGAGACGGTGAAGTCGTTGCCGTCCATCTTCGGCAGGATGTTGTCACCCTTTAAGTTGAAGTATATCTCATTGTCGGAGGCAGTGAACGAGAAGTCGCTGTCGGTGAGTCTCAGTCGCTGCGAGCCGGGAAGGAGTGCCGGGGCGTTGACGCTTTGGGTTGGGGAGATGGCCGACGGAGAGGCTGCGTTATCGTCCGAAGCTGACGCTTCGGGCACGGTGGCAACGAAGGCGGTCATGGAGTTGCCCGTGTCGTAGTTGCCGTAGTTGCCGAGCGAGAATTTTGTGTCGACAGTGCCTGATTGTAAGCGATCGATACTCTCCATGGGGAAATAGCCCGACAGTCCGGCGTATGTCTTGTCGAGCCGCTCGTAGCGCCGCTGCTCAATGAGCTTGCCCGTGAGGGCGGCACCCCATAAGCGCAGATCATCGATGTCGCCGGTGAAACCTTTAGAGGCGAGGGTCGTGAGCTGAGAGTTGAGATAGCCACCAAAGGCCATGTATTGTCCGCGAGGAGCAGGTATGGTGCTTTCGGGCATGGTCTTCACGGCGCGCCCGTCGATGTAGGCGATGGCGTTGGTGCCGCGCCGCACGTTAAGGGCGAAATGGTGCCAGTTGTTGTCGACGTAGTCGGAGTCGGCGAGCAGCACAAAGTTCGGGAGTTGTTCTGACGAAGAATCGTCGGAACCAGAGGTTGTGCTTATCGCCATGCGGCCTTCGATGAAGTCGATGGCGATGTTGTTGCCCAGCTTTGCAATGCTTGCGTTCTTGTTGTCGGTGGTGTTGTCGGCACGGAACCAGAACTCTATGGCATAGCTGTCGGTGTTTCGTGCGTTGTTGTTCGAGATGTCCACTAATAGCGGATGGGTGCCGTCAAGCTTGAGCGCGAGGTTGCGGTTGTTGATGTACCAGCTCTCGCTTTTCATGTTGATTTCGCGTGAGCGTGCCCTGTCGGCTATCTTGGTGCCGTGGCCTTCGTCCATACGCCAGTAGCCTACCAGTCCGGGCGTGTATGCCGCCTTTACCTGTTGGCGGTTGAGGTAGAGTTCCTCCACGGACTTTGCGATGTTCCACATTGCCACTTCGCTCATCATGCCCTTCATGTCGTCGCCGCCGATAAAGAGTCGTCCTTGCAGGTGGATGTCGGGCACCACCAGCTTCTTCACGATGTGCTGCGGCGAAGTCATCGAGGCGTTGACGAATACGGCATCGAGCAGGTTCTCGCCGTCGAGGCCTGCGCCCAAGCGGAAACTCACTGCAATGTAGTTCCACACGTTGGCAGGAAGTGTCACGCCTGTCTCAACGATGTTGTCTCTGTCGCCCATTCGCAGTCTCATCAGTCCGCCGTCGTGGGTTGAGAGCGTGATGCTGTTGTTGTCCGTTCCTATGCCCATGATTATTCCGTCGCTTTGGCGGTAGAACCATCCCTCGATGGCTACATCGTTGCCTTTCAGGTTGTAAGTCGCCTGCGTACCCATCTCGTCGCCGTTGAGCTGCAATGCCACGTCGGGCAGCTGCGAGTCGAATGCGGCGTTGTTCAGGTCGCCCTCAATGCGGAAGCAGTCGCTGATGCTCAGCGCATTCTTGTTCAGCGTCTCGTTGAAGCGCAAGTGGAGGTTGTTGCGCATGGTGTAGTCAAGTTTGCCGTTCTCGGGATATGGCGAGCCAAGCACCTTCGGGCCGCGCAGATCCTGCGTCACCTCGATGATGCCGCTCTCGAAGGTCACGTCGTCATTTCCGTACTTGCCGTAGGTCTGGGCACGCAATTCGTAGATGCCGTCGTCGGGGAACTCCTCAAGGACGTAGTCGAAGGTCGTGCCATCAGGCAGTTTCTCCTCGTTCTGCCCTGGTTCCACTTTCCACTCTTTGGCCAGCGTCCAGGCATCGCTGCCCTTGCGGCGGGTCTGCAGGCGCACTCCGACCAGCCCCTTGTCCTGGCGGTCGAGGTTGAAGAGCGTCACATGGTAGCCCTTGAACTCGTCCATGTCGCGCTTGTTCAGCACGTCGTGGTCGACCTTTATCTCTATGCTTGCCGATGCCGGCACGAACTGCACGCTCAGCGTGACGGTGTCGCCTGTGGTTACATCCTTCTCCGAGCGCAGCACAAGTGCGATGTCGTTGTAGGTGGTGACACTACGGCTGCCCTGTGCCACAAAGAGTGTCTTGGCGATGGTCTCGTTGCCGTTGAAGCGTAGGCGCCGCCCGTCGTAGCTCATTGGAAGTCCGTCGATGGTGAGGTGGGCACCGTCGGGGTTCGACTTGTCGCGCATCTCCAAGACGTAGGTACACGTCGACCCCGTCTCGCTCATGTTGGTGAGCAGCAGCTTGAATTCCGCCTTGCCTCCCACGGGCACGCCCGTGACGCTGTTCGAGCCGTCGACACGTATCTGCGGCAGCTCGACGCGCATGGTGGCCTCGTCCATCTTCGTGCCCGGTTGGTAGTACTTGGTGTATGTGGCATCCTCGTAGGGGTTGTAGGTCTGTCCGCCTCGTGTGCGGAAGATGGGTCCCCATCCGTTGGGCGAGTTGTAGACATCGCACGAGATGGCAGTGAAGGGTTCGCTGTCGCTCATTGTCCACGATACAGTCCTCGACTCGGTCTGGTCGGAACCGGAGGTAGTGCCGTCGCCCCATCCGTCGACGAAGTTCAATATTCCGTATGCGCCTATGTTATTGACAAGTAGTCCGAACTTTGTGTCGTTGGTCACCTGGTATGAGCGTTTGTGTGAGTTGCGCACGTTCTTCACGTACTGTATCTTCTTCGACTGGCTCACGCTTGTTCCGCTGGCTATGCTGTAGTTGTTGTCGAGGTATTCATCGCTCTCGAAGACAGCCAGTTTCTCCTTCTCGTTCTGCGCTATGATGAACTGCCATTTCTCTATCTGGTGCAGGCACCACTGCAGTGAGTCGGTGGGGTCGTCGGTGTCGTTGATCATTCGGTAGCTGGGGAATCCTCCGGCATTCTCGATGTCGGCCTTTGTCCACACGCTTTCATCGCTGTTCAGTGTGCACCACCCTTTCTGCCCAGGGCGCAGGTTGGTGTAGTATTTCACTTTTCCCTTCACTCGCTTTGCCACGTTCGTGGTGTCGGTAAGCGGGCCGGTGATGGTGTCGAGCATGTTTGCTGCCATCATGCGCCAGTTGGGTATGAGTGTCTCCTCGATGTGGCGCTGCGGGTAGACGAAGGTGGTGGCGAACTGCTCGCCCACGCTGATGCCATCCTTGTCGGAAAGGATGTATGAGCCATCGGCCTGCTTGTATAGGTGGACTCGGCGTGCCTTTCCGAACTGCATGTTTGTGGAACGACCGATGTATGTGTCGCCCTTGTTCTGTATGTTCTTTATGTGGGTCGAGGTCTTCATGGTCTCGCTCACGCTGTAGGTCTTCGATTCGCTCTTTGTCTGTGTGTCAGAGTACGTGTTCTTTCTTACCACCTGATGATTGGCAACCAAGGCGTAAGTCACTTCTTTAAATGCAAACGGTCCCACGTCGAATCCTGATTTAAACGTAGGAAGTATACTGACATACAAGCCTCCGCCTCCAGAGAAGAGTGAGTCTCTTACCGTTGTCATCGACGAGGAGTAGATGGAATCGGTCGTCAGCTGTGCAAACGATGTGTTGCCCGGCGGGCGGCGTAGTATCATGTCCACGTTGTCGGGGCCAGCGGTGACGAAATTCGTTCCTGTGACCACGCCTCCAAGCACCACGAAGTCAAGGGCGTCGGAGCGCGAGTTGGGAGCCTTCCAGTTGTAGCGTCGGTTGTCGGCTGAGACACTGATGGTGAGGTTGCGCAGGTAACCGTCGGCCAGATTGGGCCATCCTGCCACCCACTCGTAGAACACCAATCCGGTGCTGTCGGGCTTCACCGACACGTTCTGCACATCAGCGGGCACGCCGGGCTTCACTTTCTTGCCCTCGATCATTCCCTCTTTGGCATAGATAGTGGTAGTGTAGCTGGCCTCATTGGCTATCTCCACGACGGCATCTCCGGGGTGTTCCTGATATTCCTTGCCAGTATCCTGGTTGCGGTATTTCTCCGAGACGTAGATCTCGAAGTCGTAGGTCTCGTTCTGCAGGAAGAGGGGTGTGCCGTAGACATACTGCGGCTTGTCGGCCACAAAGTCCACCACCTTGACCGCCTCTTTTTTCCCGTCGTCCATGGGCACCTCAATTGCCTTCTCGCCGAATGCCCCGTTCTCCATGCCTTTCTGGTAGACGTCGATGACAGGCTGCGAGCGGTACTGGCGCACCATTTTTGCAGCGTAAGAGTATTTCTCTATGACGCCGCTTTCGTTTTCTATGGAGTCGGCCGGCATTTCCTGCGGGTTTGTATTAGTGGCGTCGAGCATGGGCAGGTTCTCGCTGAACACGCTCTCGTTGTTGTAGGCGTCGCCACCGGTGAAACGTATGCTCTCCACCTTGTAGCGCAGTGGCGGCAGCATGGCCGAGAACTCGCCAGTCTCCGGGTCGGTGTCTATATATATATAATATGTGTCATCGTGGCTGCCTCCGGCGCGGTATGCTGTGCTGTTGATATTCTTCGTTGCGCTCTCCACGGGCAGGTTCTCTGTTCCGAATGAGCCGTTGCCGTGTTCGTCGACGATGTAGTTGAACGAGCAGTTGGCCTCCTTGCCCAGACTGAGTTTCACCCTTGCCTGTCCTATGCGGTTCACGCTCTTACGGAAGCCTACGGGAGCCTCGGCGTCGGTGCTGCCGCCGTTGATGCGCCCAGTGACATTCACCAGTGTGGAGTCGATGAAGTTCACGGTCTCTGCCTGCGTGAAGTTGTAATTGGAGCCGTCCATCGGGAACGATGTCAGTCGGTGACCGTCCTTGTATGCCTCGATGAGGTGCGGGCCTATGGGCACGCTGATCTCGTACATGCCCTCGGCATCGGTGACCGAGGCCTGCTTGTTGGCTCCCTGCACAACGTTGCCGTCGATCTTCAGCTGGATGGAGTCTACGGGGATGTTGGTGTTGAGGTAGGTGATTTTTCCCCGTACTGGGAACGACGATTCGTCGGTGAAGTCGTAGCTGTTGAGCGTCAGCGATCCGCTGCTGATGAATCCGCTGCGACTCTGCGGCGAGAATTCGTGGATGCTTTTCGACGGCGTGACGGTATAGCTCGTGCCCGAGCCGTTGAAAGGTATGCCCCTGATGGTGTACTCGCCGTTGTCGTTGGTCATGCCGTAGCGGTCGAGCTGCACCCGGCTGGGGAATGTTGACGAGGCGGTGATGTTGTTGCCCACGGTGCCGTGGTGGCCATTGGGCATGTCGTTGGCGTATGAGGCATCGAAGACCAGACGGTTGATTCCCTCGTCCATAGGCCAGTAGAGCTTCAGTCCGTTCTCTCGTCCGCTGAGCACGCGGTCGTTGTTCTCGCTCTTTTCCTTGTCGTTGAGCATGTGGTCCCAGATGCGGAGTTCGCTGAGGTTGCCCTTGAAGGCGCAGACCTCAGTGACGCCCGGAGCACCACCCACTGCGAACTGCGTGGGCAGTGGTGCGCTGCTGCTGGGAATGTATTTCTTCTGTGCCGACATGATGTAGGCGCTCCAACGCGGGTCGCGGAGGCTGAAGTCGGCGGCAAGGTTGCCCTCCATGGTGACAGGCTCAAAGCCATCGTCGTCGCCATTGGCCTCCGTCGAGGTGCCCGTAGAGGTCTTTTCCTCGCCATTGTTCACGGCCATGCTGATGGCACCGTCTCGATGGGTGATAGTGAGCAGTGAGAAAGTCTCCTTGGGCAGGAACACATCGTAGTCCTGACACTGGAACATGTCAGCAGAACTGACAGTCTTGTACTCAAGTTTGCGGAATATCTCCACCTGCGTGTCGGCGACGTTGATGTAGTCGTAGCCGCTGCGACTGGTCATCCATACGTAGCCCTCGGCCTCCCATTTAGCCTTTATGTCGTTATACTCTGCCTCGGTGTAGACACGAATGCCGTTGTCAGTGGTCAGAGTCTGCTTGTCGGCGAGGGTGAAGCGGTAGACGGCACGTAGGGCCGTCTGGCGGTAGTAGATATCGGTCGGCTGTTTCGTCACTATACGGTAGGTGCTGTCGGTCTGCTGCTGCAGTCCGAGCATTCCCACGCCGGGCAGTGTTCCGAAGGTGGCGTTGCCCAGTCCGCCGTCGGGACTGATGAACATCTGCACAGTGTAGTTTTTCGACGTTCCGAGCAGTTTTGCCGTCTCTTCCGCGTCGGCATCCCAGGCGATACCCTCCGACGGGCCGTTAACGCGCTGCGAGTAGCCGCCGTCGGCATTGTCGCTGGGACGCAGATTCACGCGTACACCGTCGACGGCGGTGCCGGTGCCGAAGCTGACGCGGCCGCTGATGACACCGCGCACCTGGCAGAAGCCCACTGCCGAGAGGGCGTTCTGGTAGGTGTTGTCGGTATAGGTGCTCTTGTCGCCGCTGTAGCACTCTATCTTGTACTCATAGAAATATCCAGGTTGTACAGTGTTGTCCTCGTAGGTGTAGCTGTCGCTGGTACCCGAGACAGAGTGCACCTTGAGGAACTCGTCGTCGGTGCCGGCATAACGGCGGAACAGCTCGAAGCTGGTGCTGCCCGTGCCTACCTGGTGAGCCTTCCACGACACGAGGATGCTTGTGGAGTTGGTACCCTTGGTGGCATCTATCTCGCTGACGGTGGAGCCGTTGAGCAGTCCGGCGGTGACGGGGTCGCTCTCGAAGTAGTTGCGGTCGTTGTTGATGCTGAGCGACACCTTGTACTCGTAGGATACACGGTTGTTGGGCAGTTCATAGTCGTCGAAGATGACCACGGAACCCGCCTTGGGATTTGCCGGCGCGGTCACGGTACGGTATTTCGCCCAGTCAAGATTCTTGTCCTTCTCGCGCTTCCACACCTGAAAATCGACGTTGCTGGCGTTGCTGCTCAAAGGAACGCGGCTGTACTCCCATGTGAGGCGCACGCGCTCGCGGTTCTCGTCGCCCTCGATGTCCTGATGCAGGTTATAGAATTCCATGTGTGGCTCAGTAGATATTGGCTTGGCAATCTCGGCAGAGGCCAACCAGCTGATGATGTCGTCGTTGAGCATGTTGTCCTGCGTCACGCTCTTGTTGTCTAACCACGCCTTCGGCACGTTCACCACCTTATATATATAATAAGTGTTGTAGTCGAGCTTGCCCTTGTCGGTGAATCCCAACTGCACGTCTTTCTGCACGTCGGTGTATTTCTTTCGCAGGCTCCAGCTCTGTCCTGAGAGCGGTGTGCCGCCCTTATCGGTCTCTATGTAGTAGACGAAGGGCACAATGTCGTCGTAGTACTTGTACTCCCCGCCCGTAGCATCCTTGTTGGTGTCCCACTTCAGGCTCATAGTCCGCGCTATTTGGTCGAAGTCGGCATTGATGCCTCCGGGAATGGGCACCGAGGGGAAGAGGTTGTTTTCGGTGTAGTTCTTGGTCTCCGACTTGAACTCCTTACCGTCGTTGTCGATCAGTTGCTGCTTGACTGACACGGTGAGGTCGACGCGCTTGAAATTGGCGCACTCGGTCGGGATTTCGAATGAGTATGTGTCACCCTTCATCTGCTTCTCCTTGGTTGTCTCCTTCTGCGTGCGCTTAGTGCCGTTCTGCAGGGTGTAGGTGAAGTTCAGGGTGTAGGTACTGACGTTCTTTCGCTCGTCCTCGATTTTCTTGTCAATCGACGACTGGTCCACATCGGGCACGGTGAACTTTATCAAGCGCGGATTGTCTCGGCTTATCCTGTATTTCCCCGAGGTGAAATTGTCGCTGGGATAGTGACAGAAAGCCTGACCGATGTAATGGTTATAGGTGTCGTCGTTGCTATGCTTCATCTCGTAGTAGAAATACCACGACTTGCCAGCCATGACGGTTGGACAGTAGTATTGTATCTTGGCTACGGTGTAGAGGTTGCTTTTGCCTTTACTGATGGTGTACCTCTGCACGCCATTGTTCATCTTCTGCCCGTTGCTCTGGCTCTGGGTCTCGATGAACGCCACGGCGCCAGCCTTCTCTATTCCGGCATAGACGTCCCACCACTCCTTGTCGTCGTCGTCCCAGTCTTCGGTATAGACAGTAAGGATTTCATACTTCGTGCCTTTGCGGTCTTTCTGGCTGTAGGCCACTACTTTTCCTGCCTTCGCCCAAGTGTTCTTGTACTTCAGGTCAGTGACGAGGATTTCGAAGTTCAGGTGATCCGACTTCTGGTAGACGTGGTATCGGCTGTCATTCTTCATCTCGTCGGCCGAAACACGGCTGGGCAGCAGGGCTACCAGCATAATGATTAGCAATGTGAACCATTGCCACTGTCTGTGATTAGTTGTTTTCATAGGTCTTATGGGAGTTATGGGTCTTATGGGACTTATATGTCTTATGGGTCTTATATGTCTTATGAGACTTATAGGTCTTATGAGACTTATAGGTCTTATGGGTCTTACTGGGCATTTTGGGTAGTCCAGCCTGTTGGGATGCCGTTGGAGCCTTCAGGCCAAGTGACATTGGCGGCCTTCACGAAGGTTCCGGTGGCTGCTACGCCGCTGAGCCAACCGTTGGTGCTGCGGTCAGAGTTTATAGAGCTTGTTGCCAGACACTTCACGTAGTTGAGGTTGCTACAGTTGGTGAACATACGGTCGTAACAGCCGGTGGTGAGGGAGGTGGCTGGCAGGTCGGGAGCCTTTGTGAGGCTTGTGCAGCCAGAGAACATCTTCATATAGCAGTCACTCTTCATTGTCGTGGCGGGCAGGTCGGGGGCTGTTGTGAGGCTTGTGCAGCCCTGGAACATGCTTCGGTAACAGCCATTGTCCAGGGTGGTGGCGGGCAGTGCCGGGGCGGTGGTCAGGCTGGTGCATCCCTGGAACATAGTATAACAGCACATCCACTTCATATCTGCGTTCGGGAGCGAGGCGGGTACAGACGTGAGGCTTGTGCATTCTTTGAACATGCCGCTGTAGGTGTATTCGCCCATCGGCGTAGCCGAGCCGATAAATGAAGGTGCTGCGGTGATTTTAGTACATTCAGCGAACATGTTGCTACAACAGCTCTCGGCCAGCGTGGTGGCGCTGATGGTGCCAATGGAGGTGATGCTGCTGCACCCCTCGAACATGGAGTCATAGCAGCTTTTTTTCAGGGTTCTTGCCGGCAAGGCGGGCGTGGCTGTAAGCTTTGTGCATCCCGAGAACATGGATTTGTAGCAGTATTCCTCCAGTGTTTCGACATTCAGTGAAGGAGCCGTGGTCAGGCTGGTGCATCCGGCGAACATGGTGTTGTAGCAGTCGTTGGCAAGCGTGGTTGCAGGCAGTGTCGGTGCAGCCGCCAGGCTTGAGCATCCCCTGAACATGTAAGTGTAGCAATAGGGCTTCATCGTTAAGGCTGACAGCGTAGGCGCCTCCGTCAGGCTGCTGCAGTTCTCGAACATTGAGTCGTAGCAGTAATCAGTAAGCGTAGTAGCCGGAAGACCCTCTATGGGGCATGTCGTCAGCGCAGGACAATTTTTGAACAGTCTTTGGTAGCATCTTTCTGACAGCGTGGTGGCTTGCAACAGCAACTTGCGCGTCGGATGGCTCTTCAGGTTGGGGTTGTCGGCAAAGAGATTGTCGAAACAACCGGCTACACTGAGCGTTGTAGCGTTGGCGAAGCCAGTGGAACTGATAAGGCTCATGATGTTGCCATAGACATAGAAGTCTGACGAGCAGGAGATGTTGGATTCGTAATAATCGTTGTTGTTTCCCCTGAAATAGACCAGCTCGCCAGCGGCCACGTCGATGGTGCCAGTGGTTTTTGCGGCTATGGCAGTCCATGTGCTCATGTCCTTGCTATACTCCACCTGCCCTGCGGCTGTGTTGTCGAAAGTAATGGTGCCAGCGGCGACAGCATGGACGGTGAGGGGGTTCAGCGTCTTTCCATTGTTCGTGGGAGTCATCTTCACATTGACGGTATAGTAACCGCCCTTTCCGAATGGGGTTTTGCCGCTGAAAGTACCAGTGTAGTAGTTGGTGTAGTTCGAGCGTGCCTTAAAGGTGTAAGTGGCCGTAGAGCCTTTGGTGTTCAGTGCGACATAGACCTCGTTTGAAGTGCCGTCGGGGAGTACTGTAAGCGTGGGTGTGGTCTGGCTTACTGCAGAGCCAAGGGTCTCGTTGTATGAGGTGTAGATGATATCATTGTTGCCTCCGTCTTTGGCCGAGATCCACAGCATGTCGGGATTGAAATTGTTACCAGCAGCATCCTTGAAGACGAATTTCACTATGGCCTGCTGATTCTCCCAACTGACATCGCCATTGATGGTGATGGTCTTCTTGCTTGTGTCAATGGCGGTGGCATTAATCTGAGCTGAATAGGCATAGTCGTATTTGCGTGCTATGGTCTCCAAGCTGCCGTCCTGCCCATTGTAGTTGAAGGGGCTGCCAAGATAGCTCAGATATATGGGACAGCTACCTTCGCTTGTTATCCAGTTGCTTATGTATTCAGCGTTTGCTGTTGTCAGCGTTCCCGAGAACACTACGGTCGAGCCGGTGCCACGGGCCTTGATGGTTCCCATCTTGTATGTGGCCTCAGTGTCGCTAAACTCTTTGCTCCACACTTCTATCTCGTCGCCCTCGTTCCATGTGGCCACTATGTTGTCGCCACTCTCAGTAAGTGCGCGGGTGGTCGTCATGGCATTTTTGGTCAGAGTGACGGTCAGTGTGTAGTTGTTGTCGGACGGTGCGTCCCACACCTCGCCGCCTGGTGCTGTGTCGTCGGACGAGCAGGATAAAATACAAAGTCCACAGAGAAGGAAGAGGGCACTGAAGGTGCAAGATATAATATTCTGTTTCATTGTCGTTATAATGTTAACTGTTTTGACTATTAGTGATGATTAAATAACTTGGTACGATTTTGTGTGCTCAACCATGCCCCGTGCTCAACCACGCCCCGAAGGGGCAATGAGCAGTCAGCCCAGGGCGCTGCCCTGGGTAGGCATAAGTACGCAGCCTCCGCCCTGTAGGGGCAAAAGAATCAGTAGGAGGCATCGCCTCCGTCCAAGGCTTTTGCCCTTTCAGGGCGATGATAACCCCGTCTTCATACCCAGGGCGTTGCCCTGGGCTGACTGCTTGCTGGCCTTTCAGGCCGTTCTGCTGAAACATACGATAATCACCTATTTGTACCAACTTTTTTTTACTTTTACTTAATATGGTGCTGTTCATTCCCACGTTTGGTATGTGCTCTTTTCGTAATCAGGGCGTCCATCGGTAGTATATGTAACGACATTGTAGCCTTTCTGGCTCATCTTCACTGTGACGATATAGAATTTCCCGTTCTCGAAGGTTATGCCGCTCTTGCTGAACGTGCGCTCATAGCCCACGTTGTAGTCAGTGTCGCCGATGGTCACCTTGTCTGGCATCGTGGCTGTGAGTGTGTATCTGTCGGCGGTTCCGTTCTCGTTGCGCAGTGCCACATAGAACACGTTTGTGCTGGTCGTCGGCTTGACGGATATAGGTCCGTACTGAGGTGCATATTCCCCGGCGGTATAGTTCTCCTCTGGGTACTGTATTTCGAGGGAGGTGAGGCTCGGCGTGGCCACATCGCCGACCACAGTCCATCCGTTGCCCATTGCCGTGGCAGTCTCCTGAGCAGTCATGGTCAAGGCATTTGTGGATGTCGGGTCGTCGTTGGAAACGACATCCTCCGTGTAGTAGCAATCCGTATAAGTGCGTGTGGGAGCGTTAGTGGAATTATATCCGCAGAACGTGTGGGCCTCCGTACTGGTGGTGGCGCCAACCATGACCGACGACGGGGCGAAGAGCACCCGTGTGAGCGTCGTCGTCGAGTTGCTGATGCAGTAGCCCACAATACCGCCTACGATACCGTCGTAATTCGTGGTCTTTATGCTGCCTGTGAACGAGCAGTCGGTGATAGTAAGGTTCGTAGGATTTGAGGCGAGTTCTCCTACCCGCCCCGCAATGCCACCTGTCTGGCTGTTGGTAGTCCTCCGGCATACGATGTCGGCCATCACATGGCAGTTCTGGATAGTCACCGTTCCTTTGCTCACCTGTCCTACGATGCCTGCGGCTCGATAGCCGTCGGTGGCAGAGCATCCGGCCACTCGGAGGTTCTTGATGACGCATCCGTCGGACACATCGACGAAGGGTGCGCAGGAGTTGCTCCAGCGGTCGTCGTTGTAGTTGATGGTCAGCGTGTGTCCGTTGCCATCGAATGTCCCCTTATAACTCACGCGGTTCCAGTAGCCCACCTTGTACAGCTTGTATGCCGTGTTGCTGATGTCCACGTCGGCAGCCATGACGGCGTCGAGCTTGTTGTTGGTCGTGTTCACCTCGTCGCAGAACGTCTTCCAGTCCTCGGCGTTGTTGATGACGAAGCGTCCGTCCTTGTCGTATCTTCCTTCGGTCACCCCTGGTGCCACCGTCTGGACGTATTTCTGCACCAGCTTGCCGCCGCCGGTGCTGATGGTCAGCTGCACAGCGTCGAGCGCCGCGTCGCTGTTGTCCTTGTCCACAAGGATGAACTTCACGATGGCCTGCTGGTTGGCGAAGTTGGCGTCCGTGGTTGTCATGCCCGTTTGGTCGGCTGTCTCCACGGTGACCTTCGCCTGTGCGTAGCTCGTGTTCGAGGCAATGGTGGCCAGCGTGCCGTTCTGTGTTGTGTAGTCACAGTCTGAGCGGGGGAACACCAGTGTGAGCTGTGCATCGGCAGAGGGAATCTCGGTGAGCGTGCCCTGCAATTTGGCCGTGGCGCTGCCGGTGGTGATGGGTGCCAGCGTGCCCAACGGGCGCATGAACTTGTCGTAGACGGCCACCTTGTCGCCCTCGCCCCAGGTGGCGCTGAGCGTCTCGCCTTCTTCGGCCAGGGCGCGTGTGGTGTCGTCGATGGCCTTCTTGGCAACAACTGTCAGACGGAAGGGGCTTGGTGCCACGATGTCGGCATTGGTTTCCGGGTAGTCTGCGCTCCCCGTATCATCGCTGTCGCCCGAGCAGCCGCAGAAGAGCAGGGCGCAGAGGGCACAGAGGAGTGACGCAAAATGTGTGTGGAGTGATTTCTTCTTCATTTTCAGTGCTGTTTTTGTTTATGTACTTTGGGATAAGCAAGTCTGGCACAACGTTCATCAGTGCCCGACATAGCGTTCAGTCTTCATCGGCCCATGTCGACGTCGAGCCTTTGTCATAGCCTTGAAGTTTGGCATCACCTCCACTCCCAGTGATGACATTCTCTGTGTTCATAGCCACCACTTTGGTCTGTGGCTTCATGTAAAATGCTTTCTTTTTCATTGCCTTTAATATAATTAATGTGTAAACTGGGTGCAAATTTAAAAATAATTTCTGAATTACGAGCCAACTGTGATGATTTTTTTATGCAAACAGCCCCGAAATGTTGCAAATCGAGACTTTCAACGCCTTTTTTTTCTTGCGATAACGGCAGATTAACGCCGGCGTAGCCCTCTGTGAAATGCCTTTGGCATCTCAATAAAACTCCAAAAACTCAGTGTCCTCTGTGTTTTAAAATCATACCAACGGTCAAAAAATCGGTTCACGGCGGCCGCTGTGAATAATTTTAGCGGCCGCCGTGGACATTTTTAGCGGCCGCCGTGAATGTTTTCGCCGCCCGCCGTGAACCGCAAAGGCGCGGCCTCCCTCCCTGACGTCCCCGGCATTCCTCCCAGACGTCCCCGGCCTCTCTCCCCGATGTCCCCAAGGGGCAATATTCACAGATGAAACGGCAAGCGTTTGTGTCCCTCACGGGCCATCGGGCTGGCACAGGGCCTGCCCCTACACCAGCGGATTTTCTGCGTATTCTTAAAATAAATGTGAATTTCTTTGGCCGTTTCACTAATAAGTCGTATATTTGCCGAAAAGTTGAGAGTTATGCAGAAATTCGCAGACTATATCCGCCGCATAGAGATTGAAGCGCTGTGGAGCGGGAAGAAACACATAGTGTGGGAGCTGGATCCCCATGTGAACATACTTAGCGGCATCAACGGTGTGGGCAAGAGCACCATACTGAACAAGGTCGTGAAGGGACTGGTGCAGGGCGGCGAGTTCCCCAGCCATACGCTGAAGGGCGTGCACTTGGAGGTGGTGCCCGGGGACGCGAAATGGATTCGCTACGACCTGATCCGCTCCTTGGACACGAACCTGACGCAGACACTGGCCGAGGGCCAGGGGTTCATGCACCAGGCGCTGTCGGTGCTCGCCGGCGTGGGCGGAGGTTCACTGCTCGACCTGCAGCTGTACAGTCTGCAGCGCAAGTTCCTCGACTACCAGGTGAACATTGGCAATAGGATAATCGAGCAGCTACAGCAGGGAAACGCCGAGGCCGCACAGCAGCTCAGCATGAAGAAGAAACTCTTCCAGGACATCGTCGACGAGCTGTTCGCCGAGACGGGCAAGAAGATTGTCCGCACGGAGAACGAGATACGCTTCACGCAGATTGGAGAGATGCTGCTGCCCTACCAGCTCTCGAGCGGCGAGAAGCAGATGCTCGTCATACTGCTGACGGTGCTCGTGGAGGACAACCAGCCCTACGTGCTCTTTATGGACGAGCCGGAGGTGAGCCTGCACATAGAATGGCAGAAACGCCTCATAGACCTCATACTCGAACTTAACCCCAATGTGCAGATTATCCTCACCACCCACTCCCCGGCAGTGATTATGAACGGCTGGACCGACCGCGTGACCGAGGTGAGCGAAATCACCCTAACCCCATAAGTCTTATAGGACTCATAAGTCTTATAAGACCTATAAGTCATATAGGACCTATAAGTCCTATAAGACCCATAAGTCCCATAGGCCCCAATTCCCCCCCAATGAGCAAGAAGCTGACCGACAATATCAACAGCCAGTACGTAGAGGCGGCTAACGCGCTGCGAGGCAAGCAGGCGCGGCGGCGCATCGTGGCCTACGTGGAGAGCTACGACGACATCTACTTCTGGCGCACCGTGCTCAGCCGCTTCGAGGACAAAACCCGATACTTCGAGGTGATGCTGCCATCGAAGGAGAACCTCACAAGGGGGAAGAAGTCGGTGCTGATGAACTTTTTGTTGAGAGATAAGAGTTCAGAGTTGAGAGACGTTAGTTCTGACAGCCAAGGTGAAGTCTCTCAACACTCAACACTCAACACTCAACAAGTCCTCGGCCATGACATGATCGCCTGTGTCGACGCTGACTTCGACTACCTCATGCAAGGCGCAACGGAACAATCGAAAAAGGTGATTGAAAGCCCATACGTGTTCCACACCTACGTCTACGCCATTGAGAACTTCCAGTGCTACGCCCCCTCGCTCCACGACGTCTGCGTGGCGGTGACGCTAAACGACCACCGCATCTTCGACTTCACCGACTACCTGACACAGTACAGCGAGGCATGCTTCCCGCTCTTCGTGTGGTCGGTGTGGGCCTACCGCACAGGCCACCACAACCGTTTCTCACTGTCGGACTTCAACCGCATCTGCGACCCCGGCGGCTTCACCGTGCAGAACCCCGAGGTGTCGATAGCCAACGTCAGGCGGAAGGTGCAGACGAAAGTGCGCGACCTGCAACGGCAGTACCCAAACAACAAGGATGCCTACCTGAAGGTGAAGGACGACATACGCCAACTGGGCGTGACACCACAGACGACATACCTCTACATGCAGGGGCACCACCTCTTCGACACCGTTGTGGCACCAATCATGACGAAGGTGTGCAACTTTCTGCGACAGGAGCGCCAGACGGAGATATACCACTCGGAGGCCCACCGCACACAGAAGCGCAACGAGATGTCGTGCTACGAGAACTCGCGGCAGGACGTGAAGTCGATGCTCAAGAAAAACACCGGCTACCAGCTGTGCGACCGCTTCCTACAGCTCCAGGAAGACATCTCCACCTACCTGAACACCGAAAGTGAACAAGGCAAATAACGGGAAAATGAACAAAGACAGAATACGCCAGTTACTCCGTGAACTGAGATACATCGTGCCAACGGTGTATTTCAACTTCCGATACCTACCCCTGCGCCAGGCTTGGCGCCTGCCCATAGTGCTCTACAAACCGCATTTTGTCAGCTGCAAGGGAAAGGTGCGTATTGAGCCCACCGACGGCAGCATTCACCACGCAATGGTGCAGATGGGCTTCAGAATTGTCAACGTCTACCCTAACAGCGGCATCACGTGGGAGAACAACGGCGGAACGGTGGTGTTTCGCGGACGTGCCATCATGGGCAACGACACATACGTCTCTGTTGGTGTTGGAGCCACTGCCGACATTGGCACCGACTTCCGCTCTTCGGCGGGAATGAAGCTGGTGGCTTTCAAGGGAATACGCTTTGGCCATTACAACAGAGTGGGTTGGGGGTGCTTGTTCCTTGACACAAACATGCACCCGCTCTACGATACCGTGAAAGAGGAGTACCTTCCCGCCAGCGGAGCTATCGACATTGGAGACCACAACTGGTTTGCGGCCGAATGTAAGGTCATGCACGGCGTGCAGACACCAGAACGCTGCATCTTCAGCCTCGGTACCATTGTCACAAGAAAATGTCCCGCAAAATCTTACTGCGTCATGGGAGGGTCGCCCGTCAGAATACTGCGCGAAAACGTCATGAGGGTGATAGGCCACGACACAGAACCTGATAATTGAGCGTCAAAAGACAAAAAAAATGCCGTCATCCTTGGTCATGTCAGAAAAACACACTACCTTTGCAATCACAATTGAACAAATAACCCAAAAACAAGCTATTACTACAAGATGAAACGACTAACACTATGCGCTGCACTCGCAGCGGCCACACTGGGAATGAACGCCCAGAAACCAATGAACGCCCCGAAAGGCGGCAAGGCCATCAGTGACGAACTTATAGGAATATTCTTCGAGGACATCTCGTCGAGCGCCGACGGCGGACTATATGCCGAGCTGCTGCAGAACGGCAGCTTCGAGTTCAGCCCCGCAGAGCGCGACGGATGGGGGCCGGGAACGGCATGGAAGCAGACACGGCCGGGACACTCACTCGGAACAATGCAGGTGAGAATGGACAGTCCGCTGAACGCCAACAACACCACCTATATGCGGCTGCACACAGAGCGCGTGAAGGAGTATAGCGACTACGCCGGATGGAAAGGCTACGGACTGCAGAACGACGGATTCGACGGCATACCGGTGAAGGCCGGGGCGAAATACGACTTCTCGGTGTTCTTCCGCAACATCGGGCAGGCAAAGAAGGTGCGCATAGTGCTCGGCGAGCCACAAGGATGGGGCAAGGACCCGAAACTGCTGGCCGAGACGACTATTGACGTGAACGATACGCGATGGAAGAAATACGAGGCTGTGCTCACCCCAACAGAGGACTGCAAGAAGGCTTGTCTGCAGATCCTCGTGCTCAACACCGGCGACCTGGACATCGACCAGGTGTCGCTCATGCCTCAGGACACCTATAAGGGCCACGGACTGCGCCCCGACCTGGCACAGGCACTCGCCGACCTGAAACCTAAGTTCATGCGCTTCCCCGGCGGATGCGTAGTGCACGGAGGCGGAGACGGATTCTGGGACACCTACCGCTGGAAGACAACCATAGGCCCGAAGGAGCAGCGCCGTCCGCTGAAGAACACGTGGGGCTACCATCAGTCGATGGGTCTGGGATACTATGAGTACTTCCAATTCTGCGAAGACCTCGGCATGGAGCCTGTGCCCATTCTGCCCTGCGGTGTCAGCTGCCAGGGAACCAACGGAGGTTGGGGCATGTGGCCGACACAGGCACAGGACGTGGTGCCAATGAGCGAGATGGACGAGTGGGTCAGCGAGGCCATCGACCTCATAGAGTGGGCTAACGGCGACCCCGCAACCAACAAGTGGGCAAAGATGCGCGCCGACGCCGGACACCCGAAACCATTCAACCTGAAGTATCTCGGACTGGGCAACGAGGAGAAAATCTCGCCCGAGTTCAACGAGCGTTTCAAATATATATATGAACGCGTCACCAAGGCTCATCCCGAAATTGTGATCGTCGGCACGGCAGGCCCTGGCTCACACCCCGGCAACCCCGACTTTGAAGCCGGATGGAAGCTGGCCGAGGAACTGGGAATGCCCATCATCGACGAGCACTACTACGAGCCTAACAGCTATTTCCTCTCGAAGCGACAGTATGACAGTTACCCACGCGACCGCAAGACGAAGGTCTATCTCGGTGAGTATGCCGCAAAGGACAAGAAACTCATCGACGCTTTGGCCGAGGGTCTCTATCTGCTCCACGTCGAGCGCAATGGCGACGTCGTGTGCATGACATCGTATGCTCCCCTCTTCGCACGCCGCGACAACACCAACTGGAACCCCGACATGATCTATTTCGACAACGATCGTCCCTACCTGACATGCAGCTACTACGTGCAGCAGATGTTCGGACAGTCGAGCGGACAGTATTTCTACGGCGACTGCGTCTCATTCGAGGGCGACGCCCCCGGAACCATACAGCCACAGGATGACGTGCACTACGGCCAGTCGGTGGTACTCAATGTGAAGACCCGCCAGCTCTTCGTCAAGCTCGTCAATGCAGGCGACCAGGCTAAGACGGCGAACATCAACCTCGGACGCTTCGGCCTGAAGAAGATGGCCACAAAGACCGTCCTTACAGGAAAGCCCGACCAGGAGAACAACTATGACGCACAGCCCATAGTGCCTCAGACTGAGCAGATAAAGGCACAGAAGAAGTTCACAATGGAGCTGCAGCCATACTCAATGGTGATGCTTACCTACAGCCTGTAGTAGAAAACCGTTCCATCTAAAACAAACTCCACTACTATGGAAAAGACAGATGATACTGTAGACCAGATCAAGACCCGTGTCGTAGGCATCGACATACGTCTTGAAAGAACCACGTATGGCATTGTTGACATACGCGGAGAGATTGTTGCCCAGGATTATTTCGACACGTCGGAGTATAACGATGTGAACGAATATATTACTGTATTGGCCGAAAAAGTCATTACGCTGATGGAGGAGAATGGTGGTTACGAGTCCATTCGCTCCATCGGCATCAGCGCCCCAAGCTCCAGCTGCATTACGGGGTGCATAGAGAATGCCGCCAACCTGCCGTGGAAAGGTGTCATACCTTTGGCAGCAATGCTGCGCGACCGTGTGGGAATGGCCGTGGCACTGGCCAACGACGCCCACATCACTGCCCTCGGCGAGAAGGCTTACGGCAGCGCACACGGAATGAAGGATTTCGTCGTGGTGTCGATGAGCCATGGAGGACTGGGCAGCTGCTTCTTCTCAAACGGAATGCCACACTTGGGCACCATGGGCTTTGCCGGTGAGCTGGGCCATGTGTGTGTCGAGGTGGGAGGCCGGCAGTGTGGATGCGGCAACAAGGGATGCCTGGAAACCTACTGCACAAAGAACGGACTCATAAAGACCATCGAGGAGATGATGGAGAAGGAAGATATTCCAACAACCCTCGAAAACGTCAGGGAAATGGATGTCGCGGCATTAGCAAAATACTGCGACAAGGGCGACGAACTGGCCATCGAGGCCTTCTACCGCACGGGCACAATGCTGGGGTTTGCATTGGCCAACTATGCCTCGGTGCTCAACCCGGAGGCAATCATCCTCACCGGCGACATGACGCAGGCGGGGAAATGGCTGATGAAACCCATGAGAAAGTCATTCGACGAACATGTGTTCCCAAATATCAGGGAAAACACACGCATCCTCGTGTCGATACTGAAGGAAGGTGAGCGCGACGTCCTCGGTGCCAGCGCACTGGCATGGGACGTCAAGGAATACTCACTGTTCAAGTAGTTGCAGCGCCCGCCGCACTATGTCGTTCTGCTCGTTGAAGATGGAGAAATACTCGTTCATGTCCCACAGGTCGCGGGCTATGAGGGCTTTTAGCTGTAGGCTCATGTAGGGCATCGTCTTGTCGCGCTCGGCATCGTCACGCGGTTTGACTCCCTGCTTCTCGCCCTCGGCCACGATTTTGTCTATCAGCTGCTGGGGAACCTCGAAATGCTCCTTGAAATCGGCGAACACTGGATATTTGGCTTTCAGCTGTTTGCGGTTCTGGTCTACGTAGCGCAGGTTCTGCTGGATGATGATGCCCTTGGCCGCCAGCTCGCGGTGGTAGCGGGTGTAGCGCGTGGTGTCAAGGGGCACGAAATGGTCGGGCATGATGCCGCCGCCGCCATAGACGGTGCGTTTCTCCTTCAGCGTCAGGTATTTCAGCGAGTCGGGCCACGACTCCACACGGCTGAACACCGAGTCGGCATTTGTCAGCTCGCCGCTTTCAAGCCGGTTCGTCAGGTCTTTCTCATATCCCCGCTTGTTTCCTTTCTCGTAGGGCTTCTGTATGCAGCGTCCCGACGGTGTGTAGTAGTGGGCCACGGTGAGGCGGATCATCGAGCCGTCGGGCAGGTCGATGGGTCTCTGCACCAGTCCCTTGCCGAATGTGCGCCGTCCCACTACTGTTGCACGGTCGTGGTCCTGTAGTGCGCCGGTGACAATCTCTGCCGCCGAGGCTGAGAACTGGTCGACGAGCACCACCACACGCCCCTCGGTGAACCGTCCGTTGGCCGGGGCGTGGAACTCCTGCCGGGGCACGCGCCGCCCGTTGGTGTAGACAATGAGGTCGCCCTGCTGCAGGAACTCACCCGCAACATCAGCAGCAGCCTGAAGATAGCCGCCGCCGTTCTCCTGAAGGTCAAGCACAAGGTCTTTCATGCCCTGTTGATATAGCTTGTCCATACTTTCCAAAAGCTCGTCGTATGTCGTTGCCCCGAAACTGCCAATGCGTATGTAGCCTATGCCAGGGCGCAGCATGTAGGTGGCATCGATGGAGTGAACGGGAATCTTGTCGCGCACCACGTCGAAGCGCAATGTGTCGCGTATGCCTTGGCGCACGACTTTCAGCCGGGCCAGAGTGCCTTTGGGGCCGCGAAGGCGGCGCATAATCTCCTCCTTTACCATTTTCACACCCGCGATGGCGGTGTCGTTCACGCCTACGATGCGGTCGCCGGCGATGATGCCCACCTTCTCCGACGGGCCGTTGCTAATGGTCTGGATGACCATCAGCGTGTCGTCGACCATGTTGAACTGCACGCCGATGCCATCGAACGAACCGTTCAGCGGCTCGGTCATCTGCTTCGTCTCCTTGGGAGTGGTGTAACTGCTGTGGGGGTCGAGCTTTTCCAACATGCCGCGGATGGCATCCTCCGCGAGCTTGCCATCGTCAACTTCGTCCACGTAGATGCTGCTGATGGCCACCTGCGCCATCCGGAGCTTGCGTATGGCGTCGTCGAGCGATGTCTGTGCACTGCACGGCATGGCAGCGGCAATGGCTGCCAGAATGATTACTAACTGTCTATACATCTTGTTATATTAGAATGATTACAATTTGTGCTGCAAAGTTACAGTTTTTATGCGAACCAGCAAAAAAAGCACTATTATTTTCACAATTAATCACCAATGCGTTTGTCTGTTTCGCAGAAATTCACTACCTTTGTCCCACAAAAACCCACAAAAACCCACCTCTATGACCACCGACACATCAACTACTGCGGGCAAGATGACCATCTGGGGTCTGCTCCGCAACATTCTGCCCTTTGTGCTTCCCTACCGCTGGCTCATCGGCATCACCCTTTTCCTCACACTCGTTGGTTCACTCATGGCACAGGTCAACGCCGTAGTCCTCGACCGTGCCGTCGATGCCATCAACGCCCTTGTGGGCCGTGACGGCGGCTTCAACTGGGGCGAGGCCACCCGCATTCTGACAATCATCAGCATAGTGCTCCTTGGCAAGGAACTGATAGGCGCCGTGGTGACCTTCTTCCAGCGTTATTACGGCGAGCGTATGCGCATACTTGTGAGCCGCGACCTCTCCCTCCGTGTCGTCGAGCGCATCCTGTCGTTCCGCATGGCCTTCTTCAGCGCCGATGGCAACGAGACGGGAAAGCTGCAGTCGCGTATTGACCGTGGCATCATGAGCCTGAGCAACACGGTGAACAATTTCTTCATCGAGATTCTGCCGCTCTTCACCAGCGCCATCCTCGCCCTCGCCCTGATGTTCGCCGCCAATTTCTATGTCGGACTGGTGGCGCTGTGCATCGTGCCCATTTATTTCTGGGTGACCTACGTCCAGGCCTCGCGCATGAAGGGCGGGCGGCGCGGCATCTTCGGCAGCCACCAGGCCGTCAGTCAGGGCATACTCAACATCATCGAGAGCATAACGGTAATAAAGTCGTTCAACCGCGAACAGGCCGAGGCCGACCGACAGGCCGACATACAGCGCACCATGACGGGATTGCAGCTCGACACGCGGCGGAAGAGCTATTTCTTCAACGGACTGAAGAGTTTCCTCGAGCAGATTGGCACCGTGCTCATCATCATCCTCACGGCCTACCTCGTGCTCATCGACTATCCCGGCATGTCGATAGGAAAGATAATGTACCACGTGATGCTGTTCGCTAACGTCAGCGCGCCCATACGCCAGCTGCACCGCATCTACGACGACATGAACGACGCGCTAATATACGCCGAGGGATTCTTCGGCATCCTCCATGCCGACGACGAGGTGGAACAGACCGGCAGCCACCGCCCGAGCCGTGTCAGCGGCGACTTCGTAATGCAGAACGTCCACTTCACCTACCCCGGCGGCACGAAGGCACTGACCGACGTCTCGCTGCACATCCCCGCAGGGAAGATTACAGCCTTGGTGGGACTGAGCGGAGCGGGCAAGAGCACCATCGTTAACCTTTTAGACAAGTTCTACAACCCGCAGCAGGGCACAATATCGCTCGACGGCACCGACCTGCAGCAGTGGGACACACAGTGGCTGCGCGAGAATATCGGCCTCGTGCTGCAAAAGAACCACATCTTCGACGGCACCATCGAGGAGAACATACGCTACGGCAACCCCGGCGCGACGACGGCCGACGTGGAGCGTGCCGCACGCCAGGCATTCATCTACGACCAAGTGGTGGAGCTGCCTAATGGGTTCCAGTCACCGGCGCTACAGCTCAGCGGCGGGCAGCAACAGCGCATTGCTATAGCCCGGATGTTCCTGAAGAACCCGCCGATAATCTTCCTCGACGAGCCGACGGCAAGCCTCGACGCCATCGCCACAGAGCAGATAAAGGCCAGCATCGACGCGATAAAGAAGGGTCGCACGGTGATTATCATCTCCCACAACATAGGCCAGATAATCGACGCCGACCAGATATACGTATTGCAACAAGGGCACGTCGTTCAAGGGGGCTCGCCCGCCGAGGTCTACCGCCAGGGCGGACTCTACAAAGACATCTTCGATGCCAGTGCCCGCAGCATGAACATCGACAAGATTGCCAGTACCATAAGCACCCCGTGACACGCTACTGGCGGCGGCAGTACAAGATGCGCCACAGGGCCGTCAGGTTTGCCAGCACAGCAATGACGGTCATACCGGCTGCAAGCCAGACGAGGCTGCCCGTGATGCCGCTGACAATAGCAGCCAAGGCCGTGACGACCACACGTTCGGGCCGTTGCATGAGGCCCACCTTGCAGTCCAGTCCCAGACCTTCGGCACGTGCGCGGACATAGCTCACCATCATCGACCCCGTTATAGCGGCAAAGGCCATCGCCCCCGCCCATAGCCATTCATCGCCGGCACGGAGCAGTAGCATGGCAATCCCCGAGAGGGTTAGCAGCTCGCTATATCGGTCGAGGGTGGAGTCGAGCAGCGCGCCGAACTTTGTCGAAAGGCCTCCAAGGCGTGCCAGTCGGCCGTCCATCATGTCGAAAAGGCCGGCAAGGAGGATGACTATGCCTCCCCACAGCGTCAGGCTTGCCGCTTCCTGCGGACTTGCAGCAATGTGGAAGGCAGCCTCAACGAAAAGCCACGCCGCCACGGCATTGCCTAAAAGACCGATGACTGTCACCACGTTGGGCGTGATGTGCAACCGCAAAAAGAGCCGCAACAGCGGGTCTACAACAACATAGACCAGCTTCTGGATAAAGTCACGGTAACTAAAACTGCCCATAATACAAATAGATAAAAACGAATAAAGCCAATGCCGAATACACCCCTGCCAGCAAATCGTCGGCCATGACCCAGAAGGCTCCACGACGGCGGTCAAGGGCGCGGATGCCAAGTGGCTTTACGATGTCGAAGAAACGGAACAGCAGCAGTGCCGCGACAGCCAACTTCCAGTCATCGGACGACAGCTGCATCGTCTGCCAATTGGGAACAGCCAGCAAAGCCACCCAAACACCAACCATCTCGTCGACAACCACTCGGCTTGGGTCGTCGCCCCAGTGAGGCATAAGCTGCCGCGTGGCCCACGTGCCGGCAATGGTGAAAAAGATGATAAGCGCTACGGTCACTGCCTGTAGCACGGCAAGACTCATTAAAGCGTGCAGACACAGCCATATAACCGTGGCAAGTACTGCCCCAGCCGTGCCCGGTCCCCATGGCCAGAAACCGGCACCAAACCCCGTGCCTACGATTACAGGTATTAATGGTGGTCTGCCCATATTCTTTTCTACAACAAAATGCACGAATCTCACGAATGTTGCACATCTATTCGTGAAATTCGTGCAATTCGTCGTAAAAGAACGTAATTCTTTTAAAGAAAAACGTCGTTTACTTCTGTTTCAGCAAATCGCGGATTTCAGCCAGCAGCTCCTCCTGTGTAGGTCCGGCGGGAGCGGCGGGAGCCTCCTCTTCCTTCTTCTTGTTCATCTTGTTGATGCCCTTGAGCATAAGGAAGATACAGAATGCAACAATGAGGAAGTCCACCACGTTCTGTATGAACTGACCGTATGCCAGCGTGGCGGCACCAGCCTCCTTGGCAGCTGCCAACGTCTCGAACTCACCATCGCCGAGGGTGACAAACAGATTGGTGAAATCAACACCGCCGGTAATCTTCCCGATGATAGGCATCAGCACATCGTCGACCAGCGAGCTGACAATTTTTCCAAACGCTCCGCCGATGATAACACCGACAGCCATGTCCATAACGTTGCCCTTCATGGCAAACTCTTTGAATTCCTTAATAAATCCCATAGTCGTTAGTATTTAATTTATTGTAAAATTGATTAAATTATTACCATTTATCACTGCAAAGGTAAACATTTATTTCAAATGCCGTGTCATTTCTTCACTTTTTTTTGCAGAATATTTCGTTTTCTTTGCGCAGTTTGTTAAAATTCGGTGTTTATTCTTTCTTCAGAGTTTTTGTAAAACTATTTCCTGAACTGTTCAATCTGGCAAGCATGCACCTTCGTCGCCTTGTCGTAGCTGATGCCGACGAGGAGGATGTCACCAGTGTACTCCTGCACTTTCTCGGGGTAATGCTTCTGCTTTATCTGCGAAATGGCGGTGTCGGCTGTATGATCGTATTTCAGTTCGATGACCACGGCGGGCTTGCTGACATTCTTGCGGGGGATGAGCACGAGGTCGGCATAGCCGTCGCCAGTCTGATACTCGCGGTGTACATGGAAGTTGTTGCGGGCGTTGTAGAAGGCGAGGCTGAGCACACAGGCCATCGCGTTCTCGTCGCTGTATTTGAAGAGGCTCACGTTCTCTCTGTGGGCTGTCTCCACACCACGTGCCACCGCCTCGGCATCGCCGCGCAGCAGGGCAGCGAGCAACCGCTCCGAGGCCTGCAGGGCATCGACCACGGGCTTCCATTTGTTCTCCATAATGGCACTTTCCATCTCGCCGGCCACCTCCATGTTGGGTATGAAACACTCCTGCGTCGTGCGGTCGTAAGTTAGGTAGCCCAAGTGAATAAGAACGGTGAGTACGTCGTCGCGGCTTTTCACGTCGTGCATGTCGTTGCTGAATCCCTTCACCCTCACCGGGCACCGTCCTCCAGCCAGCATTTCGATGACATCGTCCTTCAGCCCCTCGTAGTTCATCTCGATATAGGTGGCTACGGTATCGTAGGTAGCCGTAGTGCCCCAGTAGCTTTCGCAATAATCGTTGTAGATGGCCTCCATCACCGAATTAGGGTTGAACATTGAGGGTTGGGAGCCAATCAGGTAGCCGTCGTACCATTTCTCCAATTCGTCAAAGTTCATGCCGTTCTTAGCGGCCAACGCCTGCACTTCCTGCTTAGTAAATCCAAAATAGGGGGCCAACTGCCGTGGTGTCACCATGGAGTATTCCCTGAAATTATTGAGCGCCGACTGTGTGTCGTATTTCTTGATGGGCAGTATGCCCGTCATATAGACACCGGCAAAAACCGTGGCCGAGTCGCCGCCCTTGAACAGGCGGCGCAGCAGGTTGACGTAGCTATTCATGGCCTCCGGCTCGTCGGCGGCCTCACGGCAGATGGCATCCCACTCGTCAACAATCATAATAAACTGTACACCCGTCTTGCGCACCACGTGGCCAAGAACATCCATCAGGTCATCGTCGGCCTCCACTTCCACATCTGGGAAAGCCTCGCAGACCTCCTCTTTCACTTTCTGCTGCATCAAGGTAGTCAGCTCTATGCGAGGTATGTCACGGGTTGTGAAGTCGGTCACATCAAGGTAGATGACCGGATATTTGTTTAGATGCTCCTCATAGCTCGGGTCGCGGGCTATCTCAAGGTCATCGAAAAGCGCGTGCGAATCGCACGAGCGGTCGTAGTAGGCGCAGAGCATCTTGGCCGCCATCGACTTGCCGAAACGGCGGGCGCGGCTCACACAGCTATATTTGAACTCGGAGCAAAGCGTGTTGTTGATAATGCTGATCAGCCCCGACTTGTCCACGTACTCCCCTTTGCGGGCCTCACGGAAGCCCACGTTTCCTTTGTCAATATAACGTCCCACCATTGCTGTTTACGATTTACATATTTACAATTTGCCTTGATGGCTGCAAAGTTACGCAAAAGTCAGGAACTGGCAAAATTATTCTCTCTAAATGTTTGCCGTTTCAGTAAAAATGGTTGCAATGACCTGTGACTGGAGTCACAAGACCCTGTGACACCAGTCGCGTAATCCTGCGACATGAGTCACAGGAACCTGTGACTCCAGTCGCAGACAGGATGGAATTGGGCAAGCTGAGAGAAATAGCAGACAAGCTGAGAGGAGTGGACGGGTGGTTGACTGGAAAGGGGCGGGGCGGATGATGGCTATCGGTGACGATAGACGATGGTGGAGCCAGTCTTTTCGGCCCTTAGCAGCGCGTCTTCGCCCGTGGAGAGGCTCTTCAGCCACTTTCGGGCCATGTAGTCTGTGATTCCAAGATACTGCATCAGTATATGTCGGGTCACGAATCCGCGTTGGCGGAGGAGTGCCTCGACATTCCTTTCCATCTCATCGCGGCTGTAGGTGGCCGAGTGGCCCACCATGCCGCGCCCCATGAAATTCTCGAAGCTGTAGCCTTGTTCGTCGAGCAGATTGAGGAACTCAGCGTCGGGAGTGAAGCCTATGCCTTCTATCTGCACGTCGTTTCCGGTGATTTGCGACGGGTCGGTGAAATGAGGCTTCACGGGATTGCCGTCTGCATCCTCACGTTCTCGCAGGCCGAGGCGGAGGAAGAATGTGCCCAGGCCGTTCCAGTGCATGCGGTGTCCGAAGACCAGCTGCTCCACTATCTCGCGCTCCAGCACGGTCATGGCCATTTCGAGCAGTTCGGGGCGCAGCAGACCGTGACGCGCTATATGGGCCATAAGTTGCTGTTTGTTCACTGTGCCGAAAGTCTCCTGCCTCACATGGTAGGTGTCGTTGCCCTCGGCGTCGGGTTGTGGGTTGCGGTGTACGCTGAATTGTATTGTGTTCATAGTCGTGATTATTTGTCTGATCCTACTTGGTGGCTACAAAGTTATACAATTCCTGTCAATCCGCAAAATAATCCGACCCAAAAGTTTGCCGTTTCAGGGAAAATGATTACTTTTGCAAGCGGAATCATAAATAACAAACTAGAAACCTACACATGTTAGGACTTTTCGGTGTAGGTCCAGCGCATTTCCCTTCAAATGGAGTGTATACTCTTAACCCAAACGGTACTATTGCAACAGAGGGTACTTATACCTATTTCTACAAATAGTGACTTTCTGTCATCGCACTCTTTCTTATAGCCTCTGTCGAACCCTTGCATTCTCGCAGCCGGCTGTTCGGCAGAGTTTTTTCTATATCTATGCCACTTTTTCTCCATAATTCTTGGTTGTTTCCCGAAAAAGGTGTAATTTTGCAGTCGAACAAATCGGAGAGAAGGTATTATGACTGCAATAGAGCTGAAACTGGAGCTGGCAAGGCAGGTGCTTGACATTCCCGACAACGAGGATGTCATCACGAAAGCCATTGCCTATATCAAGAAACTCACTCAGAGCCGTGCGAAAACAATTGCCTTGACTGGTGAGACTCTTAGGATGTGG
>CAJOEC010000020.1 GCA_905233425.1 uncultured Prevotella sp.
GGCGCTGCCCTGGGCTGACTGCTTGCTGGCCTTTCAGGCCGTCCTGCGGAAACATACGATAATCACCTATTTGTACCAACTTATTTTTTTACTTGTACTTACCATTATTATATTATTCAATTGTTCGTGATGGCATGAGTTGTCATCACCCGTGCTTCCACCATTCCCCGTGCAAGTCACGATGGCCAGCACAGCCATTATACATATAATATATACGTTCCTGAAGGTTCTCATATCCATACTCGTCCGAAAGACGGTGCAAAGGTAAGGGAAAAGGAGGGAATGACCAAAGAAAAGAACGATTTTCTGTCGGAGCAAAGCTTTCTATCGCGTTTTCATGAAGAAATACACAAAATAAAAGAGCTGCCGCTCGGACAACTCTTTTAAATTGGGCAGTGTCGGTGTAGGCTTACCCCACGCGGGAATATCACCCGGATAGCCAAACTTATTGTTTGACGCTGCAAAGATAGGCTTTTTTTTCATTCCCGCAACTTTTTAGGCAAGTTTTTTGTTCGATTCAGGAAAAATATGTAATTATGCAACCATATTGCCCGATCAAACAAAGGTTTCATGGAGGATTCCCCCTGTGGGAACAATTTATTCCCCCGGTGGGAATGATTTGTTCCCCCGGTGGGAATGATTTGTTCCCCCGGTGGGAATCTTTGCTCAGTAGACATCACGGTGGAAAATGTGTGGGAGGCTACGGGTGTCTAACGGCAAGATTGCGGGTAAAGTTGAACAACAGGCAGATCCATCCGTTGTCTTCCTTGCTGCCAAGCAGCGACAGACCGTGCTCGGCGGCCCTGCTCTGGAGCATTTCTGCTTCGTGGGTGAGGAAGCCGCTGATGGCGAAAAATGCTCCAGGCTTCATTTTTGCCACCATGGCGGGCATGTCGGCGAGGATGATGTTACGGTGGATGTTGGCAAGGACGATGTCGAAAAGGCCGTCCAAGGCCTCGTATGGAGTTCCCTCGTGTGTCCCGGCCAGTATGCCTGCGTCACCGAGGAGCGAGGTGAAACGGTCGGCGACGTGGTTGACGGCGGCGTTGTGGAGGGCGTTGTCTACGCTCCACTCGTCGATGTCGTAGCCCACGGCCTCGCGTGCGCCAAGTTTCAGAGCTGCGATGGAAAGTATGCCCGTGCCGGTGCCGCAGTCGAGGACGCGCATGTCGTGGAGCGGCAGAGACATCAGCGTGGCGACCATCATGCGCGTGGTCTCGTGGGTGCCTGTGCCGAAAGCCTGACGGGCATGGATTTCAATAGCCATGGTGATGTCTGTTTGTGGCAAGTGTCGTCCGTCGTGGATTATCAGTTCTCCTTTCCCAGGTTGGGTGAAGGGGATGACGATGGGTTCGAAGCCCTGTTGCTCCCACTGCTCGTTCCAGTCGCGGTAGTCGGCCTCATGCACATCGTAGGTTATGGTGCACTGCGGCAGGGGGAAGTCGGCGATGAGAGCGTCGAGGGTATCGCGTGAGAAAAGCTGCTGCTGGACGTAACCGGTTAGGTCCCGGTGGGTCATGGGGACAGGAACATTGACCCAAGCCTGGGTCAAGTGCCTGTCCCCATGACCCGTGTCATCGGCAGTATCCTCAAACGATTCGAAACCAGCCTCCACGGCTATCGATGCCAACAGCTCGCCGGCTGTCTGAAGAAGCTCGGAAGGAGCCTCGATACGGAAATCCACCTCGTAATATTTCATAACGCTATCTGTTGAAAAAGCCCTTTGTTACTGTGTTTAAAAACAGGTTGTAATGTTAATTACGGTGCAAAATTACAAAAAATAGGGAAAAACCTACCTCGTTTTAGGGTTTTTCCGTATCTTTGCCGAGAAAAACAACGTAATTTTGCAGAAAAGAACCAAAGTTTCACTAAAAAACGTTTGTAGGATATGAAACAGTGGATGTTGATAACTCTTTTCGCCGGCATGTTATCGTTGCCGACGATGGCCCAGGACGACATGTATTTCGTTCCTTCCAAGCAGAAGGCCGCAAAGAAAAGTGAAAAGCGACAGGCCGGCACCAGCACTTCGAGCGGACAGGCACAGCGCTCTGTACCCCAGGAGACATACCATTCAGGCAGCAACCGCAATGTCGACGAGTACAACCGCCATGGCAGCAGCTACGAGGTACTTCCCGCCGACACCGGCGACATCATCTCGTTTGCGCCTGTGACGGGTGTCTACCCCGACTCATTGAGCGATTTCAAGATGACCCGCGAGATGGCCCGCTGGGACAACTACGAGCCGTCGGCAGAATACTTGGAGGGCTACATCCAGGGAAGCAGCGACGCTCGCAGCACATGGCACTCGCCATGGTACTACTACAGCTATTACCCGTGGTATGACTATGACCCGTGGTACTGGGATTCGTGGTATTACGACCCCTGGTACTATTCATCGTGGCACCACGGATGGTACGACCCGTGGTATTATGGCTACCACTGGGGACCCTATTACGGAGGGGGATGGTACGGCGGCTACTATGGCTACTACGGCGGTGGCAGGCCTCTTCCCGGTGGCGGTCCCGTGGCACACAACGTACCCCGTGGCGGCGGTAGTTACCACTCAGTGGGACACGGCGGCGGCTTAGGCCGATACGGCGACACCGCCGTTGGCACACGCCGTGGTTCAAGATTCGGCAATACCGGCTACAGCGGCATTGGCGGCGGCCGGGGCACAGCCTCGACAGGCACCAGGCGCGGGGGGTCGTCGGCAGTGGGCAGCCGAGGCTCTTCAGCAGTGGGCGGCAGCCGGGGAGTGCGCAGCGCAAGCGGCGGATATAGCGGCGGAAGCTACAGTGGCGGAAGCAGCTACAGCGGTGGCAGCAGTTACAGTGGTGGCAGCTACAGCGGCCCGCGCTCAACAGGAAGCCGCTCGTCAAGCAGCGGCAGCTCGTACACCCCGTCACGCAGCAGCAGCAGCGGTGGCAGCATGTCGTCGGGAAGCCGCTCTGGTGGAGGAGGTTCCTTCGGCGGAAGCAGCCGCGGAGGCGGTGGCGGCGGCGGTGGCAGCCGTGGCGGCGGCGGAGGCAGCAGCCGCAGATAGCACGCCTGTGTATGCCCTCAAACTGAACGATGTATAATCAAAAAAAACGACATAGCACTATGAAAAGGATCATTTCAATGGCAGCGCTGGCAATGGTACTTCTGCCCGCCACTGCCCAGGACACATACGAGAACGCCAACATGCTGGGCTACGACCTTAACGGCACGGCACGCTACGTAGGCATGGGCGGTGCACTCGAAGCCCTCGGCGCCGACATCTCGACCATAGGCACCAACCCCGCAGGAATAGGACTCTTCCATCACTCAATCGTGAACCTGTCGGTGGGGGGAGTGAACCAGCAGGGAGTGAACAAGTTCGACAACCTGAGCAAGACCAACCTCAGCTTCGACCAGGCAGGATTCGTGTGGGCCGACATCACGGGCGACGATACCTACATTAACTTCTCGTTCAACTACCACAAGAGCCGCAATTTCGACCGAATACTGCAGGCGAACAACAGGTTCATTCGCCACGGACGCGACGGCGCGTCGCTGTCGAAGCTGGCCTTCGCCAAGAGCACCAAGCATAGCGACACAAACGGAGGCTACGACCTGGGATTCAACACGAGCAGCAAGACGTGGATGGGCTACCGCAACCCGCAGGAGTA
The DNA here is from genome assembly GCA_905233425.1 of uncultured Prevotella sp. GTDB lineage: Bacteria > Bacteroidota > Bacteroidia > Bacteroidales > Bacteroidaceae > Prevotella. The sequence continues at coordinate 3,651 of CAJOEC010000020.1, forward strand.
CAACCAGTATGGCTACCCCTTCACACAGTGGGACTATCTCTACACCAACGCCTTCAATGTCGACGACGTGAACAACCCTGAAGGGGATTTCCTCTACGGCGAGGCGAAAGACTACTATTTCGACGAGGCCAATAGGGGATGGATTGCCGACTTCGACTTCAACCTCAGCGGAAACGTCAACGACCGCTTCTTCTGGGGACTCACCGTGGGAGTGCACAACGTGAACTACAAGAGCTACAGCATCTACGACGAGATGATGATCAATGCAAACGACGACGAGATAGGCACCATACAGCTCGAAGACGACCACCGCATTGAAGGCAACGGCGTAGACGTGAAACTGGGATTCATATTCCGCCCCATTGAGCAAAGTCCGTTCCGCATAGGTCTGTCGGTGGCCACACCAACATGGTACAGCCTGAAAAGCAGCAACTACACACGCATATTCAACTACACATACACTGGCATATACAAGAATCTGCTACCGGATGACCTGGACTACTGGGGCTACGACGACATGCTGTCGCAAGACGAGTTTAAGTACAAGTATTTCACACCCTGGAAATTCGGCTTCAGCCTGGGCCACACCGTCAGCAATTTCCTCGCCCTTGGCGCAAGCTATGAGTTCAGCGACTACGGCTCAGCCAGCACACGCACCTACGACGGCACCTTCGACTATAACGGCAGCGAGAACACCGTGCAGGACACCAGGATGACCTACAACACTGAGAACACTCTCAAGGGTGTGCACCTGCTGAAGTTCGGCGCCGAACTGAGACCCGACCCGGCACTGGCCGTCCGTCTGGGCTACAACTACCAGACGGCAGCGTATAACAGCAACGCCTACCGCGACACACAGATAGACTCGCCATGTGTGTATTTCTCGTCGACACCCGACTACGTGAACTGGGATGACACCCACCGCATCACCAGCGGAATAGGCTTCAAATACGAGGGGCTGAGCTTAGACCTCGCCTATCAGTTCTCAACCACCAAAGGAAAGTTCTACCCCTTCCAGCCTAACGTGGTGTTCGACGACCCCATGGGCGACACGGGCGTCACCAACATCTCGACGCCTTCGAGCACTAATTTCAAGCGTCACCAGTTGTTGTTCACAATAGGATATACGTTTTAAGTGATTTCAAAGAATCAGGCCAAACTGGTTCGCTCGCTCGAGACGAAGAAGCACCGACAGGCAGAGGGCCTCTTCGTGGCCGAGGGGCCGAAAGTGGTAGGCGACTTGCTCGCCTGCCATTTTCGGCCTCACATCATTTTTTCCACCAACGTAGGGGGAGCCAACAGCGCCAGCCCGTCACCGATAGGGGCTGCCAACAGTGCCGGCTCGTCACCGATAGGGGCTGCCAACAATGCCAGCCCGCTACCCTGCCCCATCGTTCACGTCACCGACGACGAGCTGCGCCGCATCAGTTTCCTCCAGCATCCCCAGCAAGTCCTGGCAGTGTTTGAGCTGCCAAGTAGTCCTGGGCCTATAAGTCCCATAAGACCTATAAGTCCTATAAGTCCCATAAGACCTATAAGTCCTATAAGTCCCATAAGACCTATAAGTCCTATAAGTCCTATAAGTCCCATAAGACCTATAAGTCCTATAAGTCCCATTAGTCCCACCGGGCTTTCCCTCGCCCTCGACGGTGTGCAAGACCCCGGCAACCTTGGCACCATAATCCGCGTGGCCGACTGGTACGGCATCGACACCATCTACTGCTCGCCCGACACCGCCGACTGCTGGGCCCCAAAAGTGGTGCAGGCCACGATGGGCAGCATAGCCCGCGTGCGCATGGTCTACACCGACCTCATCACACTGCTTAACAATGCCGAGGTGCCCGTCTACGGTACCGTCCTCGACGGCGACAACATCTACCACCAACAGCTTACCGGCGAGGGCATCATCGTCATGGGAAACGAGGGCAACGGCATATCCGCGCCTGTGCGCCAGCTGCTCACCCACCGTCTGCTCATACCACAGGTGCGCCCCGGTGCCGAAAGCCTCAACGTGGCCATCGCCACCGCCATCGTATGTTCCGAGTTCCGCCGCACGCTCCTGCAGACTACTTGAACACAATCATGTCAGCCAGTTGCAGGAAATAGGAGTTCGACCAGATGTCGAGTTCGCGGGGGTCGTCAATGAAACCTGTTACATCTTGCTTGACCAACTCAATATCTGAAGTCGAAAGCTTTTCACGGAGCAAGCGCATAAACTCTTCCTTTTCCACCACCTCGCCGCTGAACTCGCGAATCCGCTCTTGGAGGTGCTGGTAGTCCAAGGGTATCTGATGGCGCACATACCACTCAAAGTCGTACCAGTCACGCCCCTTGATTCTCCGCTGCCAGGCACGATAGACCAACGCGTGCATCTTGCCGGCATAGAGATAAGGCAACGTAAAGCAGCGTGCCATAAAGGTATATGGCCGCACGAGCATCTTCTGCTCCGTCTCGAAAGCCAAGGGAGGGTCGATGTCCAGTTCTATCTTCACCTTGACGGTCTTCTTGGTCTGGAACTTGGACTTCGTCCGAGCCTGTTCACGCTCGGCAGAGTCTAAGCGAGTTTGACTCTGCTCTCGCTTAATCACAGCCTTAATGTCGTATGCCTCGGTGTTCTCCTTCAGGAATGCCGACTCTACCCGTCCGAATATTTTCTTCTCCTTCTTCACGATATTCACCTCATGTCCAGCCAACTTAAACTCCTCGATGATAGAGGGAAAATAGTTTTCCAAATGAACGTCATCGCGCTTCTCTACCAGAGAGAAGTCCATGTCCTCGGAAAAGCGTGGAAGGTTATGGAAGATGCGCAGACAAGTGCCACCATAGAAGGCCGCATGCTGGAAGAAACCGCCTCGGTGGAGTCCTGCCAGGGCTATGCGCTGCATCACCTCTTGTTCTGCATTTGGGGTAGCGGTGCCCACTCTCTCGGCACGTTCTGCCACCATTTCGTCATATATACTCATAGTTTCTTGATAATCTTAATTAGGTTGTTTAATATTTGTTCCTTTCTGCCTGTCTTGGCACAGACTTCTATAGTGCTGACATCAAAGTCGGCCAGTGCATCCACGTCGAAGCGTATGTCTTCTTCCAAATACTGCTCCAGCCGGACGACAGACTGCGACGGCAAGTAGGAGTTGTAAAGGATAGTATCGCAAAGCGCTTTCTCAGGGCTGGCCATCAGACAATATACTCCATTCTCCTCTACGCTCCTGATGCCGATGGAGAAATAGTCGGGCTTTACCTGATAATAGGTGAAACGCCCCAAAGAGTTCTCAAACATACGGGTGCGCTTGGTGGTGATGGAGGTCATCGTGAACACACGCTCGGGAATGAGGCCATACCACCTCAAAGCCCATTGCAGCGACACGTAAGAAGGGCCGTAAATGTGGTTGGCGCACAGACGGACGTTGATGGCTTTGCCGCTTACCCTTTCGTCCACAACATACATTCCACGTTTTAAACGAATCAGCTGACCGTCCTTTTCCAAGGCACGTATCTTCTCACTGGGTGAAGACAAGTAATCATAGCAGGTAGCTATGGTGCCTGCCTGTACAGGAATATTTCCTAATTGTAATAAGGGGTTCTCCTTCATGTTACATTCGCGATTTGGGCGCAAAGGTACAAAATATTGCACAGAAAACAAAGTTTTTCTTGGTTTTCTGTGCAGATTTCCATAATTCTCGTACAGAAAGAGAAGTTTTTCTTCCGTTTCTGTACGATAATTAGTATTATTTAGCAATTCTGGAGGGCGCATCACTGCGGCCTCCAGAATCGTCCCGGGTATTATTTACTAACTTTAAAAACGGGCTGGCACGGGGCCTGACCCTACATTCGGGCTGGCACGGGGCCTGACCCTACTGTAATCGATAGGTGACGGGGATGACGAATCGACAGCGGACGGGCTTCCCCTTCTGCTTGCCGGGCGACCAGCGGGGCATGGCGTTGATCACGCGGAGAGCCTCGTCACGCATAGCCTGCACACCGGCGTTATGGCCCTCGGCATCCTGACGTTCCTTTTCGGGCATCATGGCAGTGACGACCACCATGTTTGCGCCAGACCCTTTAGGATTCTCCAAGATTTTGGCGTTCGACAGGCTGCCGTCCTTCTCGACGATGAACTGCACAAGCACGCGGCCTTGAACGCCTTTTTCCTGGGCTTCTATGGGGTACTTGATGTTGCGGGCAATGAACTGCATCAGTTCGGCATCGCCGCCGGGGAACTGAGGCATCTGCTCAACAACGTCGTAGATCTTGTCATCGCCCTGCTGCTTCGTCTGCACCACCGTTGCCCCGCGCCGTCCCTTCTCACCGAAGGTTTTCTTTGCCGGGCCTACGTCCATCACCGTGACCGACTCGATGGTTTCCGGCTCTATCTGGGCGAACTCCTCGCTTGTCACCTCCTGTCCGTCGACGATGAACAAGTAAGGCTTCTTGCTGCCATAAACCGCCTCTTTGTGCAGAATATGGGCACGGCTGATGGCACCGCCTTCGTTCAGCATAGTCTGGGTCAGTCCTTTGTTGTCCATGCCTGCCGCTTTTTTCTGCTTCACATAGGCTACATACTCTGCACTGCCCATTTCGACAGAGTATTTCAGCGGCTCTGCGGTCGTGAGGTTGACAACGTAATGGTCAGGGCTGGTCTCGTCGAGGTGTATCTCCCTCACGGCTGAGGCAGGAATGTTTGGCAGCGAACGCTTGTCCACCTCCTGTCCGTCGATTCTCAGTTCGGTCTTCGACATTTCAAGGGCGATGGAACGGTCGCCAGGAACAGTTTCCTGCTTGCCGTTACTATAGAACTTCACGCCGGGCGCGTGTCGTATTTGGTAGCTGTCGCCACGGCCATTCGTATTCTCATGGAACACGCGCACGGCGAGGTCATCCTCAGTCGTGGCGGTCTGATAGTCCACGACGGTTCGGGCGGTCATGGCCAACGAGACGAGGGCGACAGGTACGATATAAAGGGCTTTGAGCCATGCGGCCCGTTTTGATTTTGGTTTGAGCATCATAATGATTCGTTTTTTCGTTTTGTGCGTGTTGATGCCATTAGCGAGGGCACAGGCCTGAATGCCCGTCGCTTTCTGCATCAGTAGATGGATGTACTGGCTTTCGTTGAAGCCGCAAGAGAGGACGGATGCGTCGGCCTCATACTCGTGGAGGGTGCGCAGTTCCTGGCGCAGGAACCACACCACGGGGTTGAACCATTGCAGAGCCGTGAGCACTTCTACGACCACAATGTCGTAGCTATGACGATGGCGCACGTGCGCCTCTTCGTGGGCAAGGATGGGAGACCCACCCCCAGCCCCTCCCTGTGAGGGAGGGGAGTAATCACTTTGAGAGAGTACGATGTTGTGCATCCATGAGAACGGAGCTACGGGAGCATCGACTACGCAGACCCGTGCGCCAGAGGGCAGAGTATGCTGTTCGCCACCGCGTATCAGCATGTGGAGTTTCCAATAGCCATGGGTCACATATAGCAAACGGATGAGGATGCCAGCGAGGAGAATGGATGCCAGCAGCAGACCCAACAGACCCTCCCCCGGCCCCTCCCTGTGAGGGAGGGGAGTAGTTACTTCATCAACCACCATTCCGGCAATGTTGTATATATTCCCCTCCCTCACAGGGAGGGGCAGAGGGAGGGTCTGTAGGGCTTGTTTATGTATGGTGACAACACACAGCGGCAACACTGCCGAGAGCACGATGCCAGCAAGCAGCACGGCACGGTTCAGTGTATGCGTGGTCTCGCGGGCCAGCAGCAACATATAAAAGAGGTAGAACACGGCTATCAGTGCCGCCACCTTCAGGTCGTAATATATCAGGTCTGTCAACATCATTGTTTTATTCTTATGAATTTGTTCACCTTTTATTTCGTGTAAGTTCACCTAACGTTATACATAGAAGCGGGCTTCGTGGTAAAGAGGTTGGCTATTTGTGGTACAAAGCTCCGACCTCTCTGGTACAAAGCTCCGACCTCTCTGGTGCAAGGAACCGGCCTCCTTGGTACAAAAGTCCGTCCAAGCTATACCCGCCTCAGCTGTCAAACGTATCTTTGACAGCTGTCAAAAGATTCTTTGTCAGCTGTCAAATGTATCTTTGTCAGCTGTCAAAAGTTGGCGTAAAGATTTTTCTTGATGGCTTTCTTTCCTGCAATATGCAGAGTATCTCGTTGATGTCCTCCTGCGTCAGCTCGTCCTCTTCGGCAAAGAACGACACGAGCGACTTCACCGATCCGCCGAAGAACGTGTCCTTCACGTCGTCCATGACCATTCGGCGATAGCGCTCGCGGGTCATCAGCGGCGAATAAACCATCACCTTGCCCGTCCCGCTCTTTCTTCGCTCCACGTAGCCCTTCTGCTCCATAATCTTCAGGAACGTGGCAATGGTGGTGTAGGCCGGTGGCGGCTCCGGGAACTGTTTCTGAATATCGGCCACGCAGGCTCCCCGCTGCATGTCCCACAGGATGTTCATCACCTGCATTTCGCCCTTGGTCAGTGTCTTCATACTTAGTGAATAGTGATAAGTGAATAGTGATAAATGCAAGGGCAAAATTACTAAGGATTTAGAAAACTAAAGTCTTAGTAAATAGAAAAAACGCTAAAGAGCCGAATCTTTAACGTTCATTCTTAGTAATCCGCCGTGGGTTATTAGTAATTAAGACTTCTGAATCAATATTCCTCCAAGGCTTGCTTCAGGCGTTCCTTGCGTTTCTCTTTGGCGCTCTTCCTCCACTTTTTGGGGATGAGATATTTCAGGAGTCCGAACAGGTTGCCGTTGGGAGACTGAATCGAAGCCAGTTGAAGGTCTGTTTTCGACAGGCGCATGTGACTCTGCAAATCCTTGTAGTCTTCCAATTGTGGCGTCTTGCCAAAGACCACCACCTCCTTCACGTTCAACAGTTTTGAGATGAGGAACACGGTGTCCCTCACCTCGTCAAGGTTGATGATCCTGCTCTCGTAATTGACGTGAGAGAACACAAGGCTGCGGCAACTGTCAGGAACGGTGATGAAGCCAAGGGAGTCTGTCTGAACGGCAAAGCAGTTGCCCACAGCATTGGCGCCGTCCACGGGAATGAGTGTCTCAACGTCGATGACTACAAGCCGACGTTGGGCCATGCACCCAACAGAGCATACAAGCGCAAAAAGAAGCAGATGTCTCCGAATGTTCTTCATCGCGTGCAAAGATAGCCATCAATTCCTACTGTTACAAATTATTTTGTGCTATTTAGCCATTATCAATAGGCATTAACTTAAAAAATACTATTTCCTGCTGACCTTCAAGTAACTTCTCAGAGCCTTCACGTAAGCCTCGAAGGCCTGTCGGCCTGTGTCGGTGATGCGGCAGATGGTGCAGGGACGTTTGCCTTTGAACGTCTTCTCAACCTCGATATATCCCGCCGCCGAGAGTTTGTCGACCTGCACGCTCAGGTTGCCCGCCGTGGCTCCTGTCTGCTCCTTGATATAGGGGAACTCGGCCTCGTCGGCACTGATGAGCAGCGACATGACTGCCAGTCGCAGCTCGGCGTGCAGCAGTGGGTCTAATGGTTGGAATGGCATGGGCTACTTCTGTTTTCTAAGCATCCAGCCTGGGAGCGTCAGGCCGACGAAGGCGAATGCTACAATAATAATACATGGTGGAATGTGAGAGTAACGGTAGAAACTGGCCAATTCAAATAGACGGGCCAGAAACATATCCGTAACGCCGAACGACTCCCAGATGAACCCGCCGATGCCGCCAATAATGCCACACCATACCAACCAACGGCTTTTGAGTATATAACCTGTAATGGTAATGGCCATGCCCATCATCAGTAGGATGATGCGGAAAGGATGGATGGCTATACGGACATATATCTCAGGACTTTCCAATCGCCCCATCAAAAAGTCGAAAAGGATAGCAAATACACAAAAGGAGAGGGTAAAGATGCCGAACGTCTGCCATGTCTTATCCACCATTGATCCAACAAGGCTGACGGGAGCCTTTGGCTTATCCTTTTTGACATAACGATCTATACCTATTACTATAACAGGTATCAAGGCATATAGCAGGTAAAATAACGTATTGCCAGTGAGCAGGATGCAACTGGTAATTAAAATGGCTACCCCAATGATGCTGAGTCCTGCAATATAAAGCGACAGCCCCACATCCTTAGACACGTCCTTGCGGCTCTGTGCAATCTGCTTGGTGATGATTTCCAGACTGCGCTCGGCAGTCATATTCATGTTTTCTTCCATAGTTGTTTACGTTTTTGATGATTAAAGAAATCTGTTGTTTAACTCTCTCTTGTGTTCCTGTCTTTCCTCCTGCAGAAAGGTCGGACAGAGCGCACTTCATCCGGATTGTGCTGCAAAGGTAAACAAGTTTATAACGTAAACCAAATTATTCCACAGATTTCTTTCCCCTGAAAGCATTATTTAACAGTTCAGGGGTGAAGCCAATAAAAACTTATACCGACTAAAAGTATCTGCTTAACTCTTTTGTCCCATCCCTGACTTCCCCAATAATCTGCTGGCAGCGGGGACGGGAGATTCGGATGTTCATGCCCACGGTTATCATGTCCTCGTCCGAAGGAAGTCCTTTGAAGTTGATGGTTGAGGCATGTTCGCCCAAAGAGTTGTCGTTGGTCAGGTCGTATGCCGGAGCCAACGTCCATTTGCCATCACGACAGATGAAACTGAAATTGCGGGCATGGTCATCGTGATTACGGGCAAAGACATTGAACGCCATCCGGCGGAACTGCTGTTCTACGGCTGCGGGCGACTGCGTCAGATACCCCGTCAGCTGTAACAGGCTGTGATAGTCCATCTTCGGGGGTGAGATGGGTTCATTCAGCAAGGCACTGGCAGTGGCTACATGCAGACGCACGCCGTCCTCTATGTCAAACCTTCGCACCGCAAAGTACTTGCCCTCCATCAGTTTGAAATCAGGCACGTCAATGCCACATTGACGCGCGATCCTATTATATTCGTATTCTATTTCGCCCATGTCCTTCGGGTCGTAGGTGTGGCGGAACTTCACCAGCCAATGCCCGTCGGCATCCGAGAAGATGCACTTGGGGCGCACACCGCCAGAGTTGCCGCTCTTGAAATAGAGCACATCGGCATTATCGTCAGTCTTTTCAGACAGCACGTCGAGAGCCATCTGCTGCATTTCGTTCAACGACCTTTGGCTCTCCTCTCGAAGGAGTTTCGTCTCCGGCACATAGCACAAGGCTCCCATGCCTGAACTGCCAACGATACTCAGCCACTGAACGGGTGTTAATGCCTGAGGGTCAACGCCCGACTTCTTCAATACCTTGCGCAACAGGTATTCACCATAGCCGCCAGGCAGACTATCCTCGAACACACCGAAGTTCCCGTTAAACGGGAAATAATCGGTTGTGAAAAGTCCAGCCTTCAGAGGCAGTTTCAATGGAGATATGGAGAAACCACCGGAAAGCCAGTCCTTGTCATATTCGAACTGGCAGCAAGACCTGTTGCCCATAGACAGCGTTCCAACCTTCCGCCCGTGGTACATCACACTAACGGCCTGTACTTCTTTCATACGCCACGCTTTCTTGTACGGTTCTTATTGATTTCCAGTAGTTCTTCCATCGTGTCGTACTTCGGTTCTGCCAGCAGTTGCATCATTTCCTCAGCGTAACCCAAGGCCTTCGCCAACTTGACGTAGGACTCCAAGGAGATGGAATGTTTCAGTTCAAAGCGCTGGATAGACGAAGCGGGTACGCCGCTCATCTCCGACAGGCTCTTCGTAGAGAGCTTCTTCTCTAAGCGCCGCGCCTTCAGATTCTCCGCCATGCGCTGCATAGTTACCTGTAGCGGATAAGGGTCAAATACGTATTCCTTCTGCATCATATATTGTGCACAAATATCGATTTGCTGCTTTAACGCATCGTATTTTGTGCACAAAGGTACAAAGATTTTCTCAAACCGCCAAGCAATCTGCCGCTTTTTTGTACTTACCTGCCCTAAAAAAGACAAAGAGCACAGGGCGCATCACTGCGACCCATGGAAGCAGAGAGTCGCCTCGTCGGCATAGCCGAAGAGCGTGATGTGGCTATAGGCGAGATATTCGTTTGCCGGGTCATCGTATCGGGCGTAAAGGTCTAACATGTCGTGGCCCTCGCCCTTCTCGTCGCGCTCCCATTGCAGCCGCCAATCGCCCGTGAACGTGCCGTTCATCTGCTCCACGTCCTCCCAGTCGGTGTAGTGCTGGTCGCCGTTGATGGTGACGAGCGAGCGTTTCTGCCACTTGCACATCCCCGTCAGCTTGCCGTCGGCCTGGAATGTCAGACGCTCAAAGAACCGCTGCTTGTCGGTGGCCTTCTCGAAGTGCCACGTGCCGGTGATGAGCGGCGTGTATTGTCCTCTCAGCTGTTCCGTCTTCTCGTGTGCCTCTGGGTCGGCATACTCAGGCTCGCTGCTGCCGCAGGAGACGAACAATACCAAGGCCACAAGTATCAGTAAGTAATTTATCCAGCTTTTCATTGTTTCCATTTCTTTGCCGTTTTCTAAATAAACGCAATATGTTTGGATTATTGTGTTTCCGTTGATAATTCTTCTAAAAGCAGCACCCGTCATCCCGACGGATGCTGCCCGGTTATATATTAACGAGAGAGCCTTTATGGAAAAAAGACTCACGGGTGCAAAGGTACTACAATTTGCACGAAAAACCCTCGGCGATGCCCAGAAAGTGGCAACCGAGGGTGATAGTCTTTATCCAAGTAAAGGATTACTGCCCGAAGGTGATGTCGCGGCGAATCATCGAGATGGTCTTGGGCGTGATGTTGAGGAACGAGGCGATGGCATTGAGGGGCAGATGCTCCACGATGCCGGGGCAGCGGCGCATCAGTAATTCGTAGCGCTCGCGTGGTGTGGTGCGGTGGAAGTCGAGGTAGCGGGCGCGGGCCTGACTGAGCAGATGCTCGCCAATGACGGCGCGCAGCTCCATCGTCTCGATGCTCTGGCGGAACAGACTTATCATCTGCTCACCGCTGACACGGAGTACACGGCTCGGCACCATAGCCTCTATTGTGGTCATCGACGGACGGCCGTCGAGACAGGCAGGATAGTCGCCTACATACTCGCCCGCAAATGAGAACCATGTGATGTGCTCGCGGCTGTCGCTGATGCCATGCGCCACGTACTTGAAGCAACCATCGGCCACAAAGCCGAACCACCGCGCAGCCTCGTCCTCCCGCTCCATCTGCTCGCCCTTCTCGTAAGTGACGCGCTCGCCCTCCCGCTCGCAGAAGTCGCGCAGCACCTGGAGGTCAATACTGTTGATTCCGAATCTCTGTTCCATGTCACTCCTTCCTCAGTTTCTTTGCCCCGAGCATAAGCAAGTCATGGACGTACTGATGCTTGTCGCCATCGAAGTAATGCTCGGCCACGTCCTCTAAGCGGCGGGCAGAGATTTCTCGCTCGTCATTGTCGAGCTGATCGGCGTTCTTGCAGAGGTCGAGGACGATGCCGGCGGCGACGACCAAGTCCTCCATTGATTTCTTGTCGGCCTTGTCCATCATCTGCTGCGTCAGCAGTCCGAACATTCGGTGCCAGTCGCTGTTGCTCAGGTGCTTCACGTTGTTCATCGCCTTGTTCATCCATGTGGGCAGGTCGCCGTCGAGGGGAATATCCTGCGGTTTAGTAAAGTTTGGCCTTGCATTGGTGAAAGGATGGTTGAAATCGGGTAGCCGGTTCCCGGAAATCACGAAGATGGTGTCGTCCATTTGCTGTCTCAGACCGTTGGGCATCGGTAACGCCCCGGCAAGATTGTCGTCCTTTTTCCTTGGCCACGTTACTGAGCCGCTGTATTGCAGGGGCTGGCTTCTCTCCGGCTTGCGGCCATAGACATAGACGAGCTGCGCCTTATAGACGTCGGGATTGGCGGTGGCTGTCCACTCGGCGGCGCAACAGGTGCGATAGCCGGGGTGCTTCTTATCGTCGAAGTTGGCAATGACGTAGGTGCTGTTCCCCATGCCGCCTATGAGCACGGGCTCGGCATCCTCCCTCCACACGCTCCACTGCTTGCGCTGGCCAAGCATCTGGGCGGCTATCGGGTCGAAGTCAGGCCTTTTTCCAGCGTTCTCAACATCAGTCATCGTGGCGTTCTTACTCTCGCTCTCGAAAGCCTTGTTCAGCTTGTCGAAGACGGCGTGGTAGTAGTTCTTCTTCACCATGATGGTGACGATGCTGCTCTCGCAGGTGATGCCTAGTGTGTCGATGCACCTTGACGTGTTCTGCTCGCTGACTGTGGTGACGCCGTCGTATTTCTCTACGTCGGCGAAGGCATCCTTGATTTTCTTTTGTGCCGAAGCCGTTGGCGTGATGGCCAGCAGGGCTACGACGATGATGATGCTTGTTGTTTTCATTGTTGTATGGGTTTTAAATGTTGATGATTCTCTTTGTTTCCTGTACTTCGTAGTCTCCGTTCTCGTCGCTGACGAGGATGACGTTGGCGGGCTGTGGCGTGGCGCGGAAGGTGGCCTCGATGATGTCGTTGCGCACCTGCTGCTCGCTGCGCTCAATGTCCGCCTCGCACTCGGTCAGTATTCTCAGTGCCGTCTCAACGTTTTCCCGCCGCAGCCAGATGCCTGTGCCGAGAGTGTCGGGGAGTGAGTTGCGCGTATGCATTTTCCGGCTGCGAGAACGTGAGGGGAGTTTTGGGGTCAGAACTCTTTCAATCGAATCTTGTTGAGGCTGTTCTGAGGCCAGAACTCCTTCAACCGACCCTTGTTGAGGCAGTTCTGTGGTCAGAACTCTTTCAACTGATCTTGCAGGAAGGAGTTCTGAGGTCTGAACCCCTTCCTGCAGGGTTGTCACACCTATACCTATTATTAATAATAGGCAGGCAGCAGCCACCCAACGCCACACTTTTCTCTTGCTTCTGTGCAAATCCGTGTTCATCCGTTGCAAGCGGTCGAACTCTTCCGTCTCGTCCTCGGCTAACCAGGCATCCAGGTCGTACTCCGGCTTCGGCATATTGGCCAGCAACTCGTCGAGCTTTTTGTCCATTTCCTTGTTCATAGTATTCCTCCTTTCTTTAGTTGTTCTACAATCTTGTGGCGTGCCACGCTGACCACGTGACTGACGGAGCGGGAGAGCATCCCCGTGGCGGCGGCTATCTGCGGCACGTCCATCCCCAGCTCGTGACGCATACGGAAGAGTCGTTGCTCCTGTGTCGAGAGCGAGCGGATGGCCTGTTGCAGCATCCGTTGGTTGTCATCGTCGGCCATCGGCTGCGTCTCTTCCGACAGCACGCCGCCCATGACTTCAACCGACATGGCCCCGTGCTTCTGTCTCCGCCGCCATTCGCTCACGCAGACGTTCTTCATCAGTCTTACGAGAAGTGCCTCTTTAGGAGCGCGGTCGTCCCCGCCCGTCTCAGGAACGCGGACGTCCCCGTCCGCATCGGTGGCAAGCGAGAATGTCTGCGCTCCCAGTCTCTCCCTTAGCAGCCATAGCCTGAGCAGAGCCTCCTGCACAGCGTCCTCCGCCAGTTCCTCGTCGTGGAAGAACGACCGTCCCAGCTGCATCAGCCGGGGCCGCATCCTGTGGGCCATCTCTTCATATTCCTGCGTCGTCATTCTATCTTATAAACGCAAAAGCCCCCGCCATGTTGATGGCCAGGGGCTGATAATTAGCACAAATTAACTTCAAAGGTACAGTCCGAATGAGAGGGAGCGGAACTTCACGCCGCCGTCCTTGAGCACGTTGTCGTTGCTGTACTTCACGTAGATGGGGAATCCGGCGACGCTCATGTTCAGCATCCAATCGATGGTGATGGGGCGCTGGTGAATGTCCTTCTCCATGTGCATGATTTTGTCGCCCAGGAACTTGTAGCGGGTCTTGATGCTGGCGTAGGTGTTGAAGTTCACCACGGGTCCGAAGCCAATGGAAAAGCCGTCACCGAAGTTATACTGATAGCGCAGGGTGGCGGTAAGCGAGAACACTTTTATGCGCGAGAACTTCGGCTCGAACTCTAACGGGAAGCGCTCTACCGTGACGTTTCCGTCAGGAGCTTTCGTAAAGAGCATGTCGTCGGTCATGCGGTAGTTCTTCCAGTCGATTCCAAGGCCCAGAGAGAGGCAGTTGTGGCTTTTTGGATCCATGTAGTGATCCCACTGAACGATGGTGGCGAAGATCTCCCACGACTTGAAAGTGGAGAAGTCGATGCGCTCGTCCACATGGGTGGGGCAGGTGAAGCCCACACCGAAATGGGCCGTCAACTCGTTGTGAGTGCGTTGTGCGGGTTCGTCGTTCTTCTTGCCGAGCTTCACCGAGGGTATGAGTTCCCAGTGGTCGCGGCTGATACTGGTGTTGCTCTCATAGTTGGCATCGACAAGTCGGATGGTGTTCTGATAGACGAAGTCATCGTCGCCCTGCTTGCCGTTGACGATGACACGCTGCAAGGAGTCGCTGCTGATGACGGTCACGCGGCGGGGATTGTTGATGATGAGGGTGTCGTTTTGCGCCCCTGTAGGGCTAAATGAAAAATGACAAATGAGAAATGATAAAAGGATGCGGTTCATAACTATTCACTATTAACTATTATATATTCACTATTAACTATTTCAAGAGTTCTTCCAACTCCTCCAGGCTTCCGACGGTGCCCTCCATATAGATGACGGTCACTTCGCACTGGTCGTGTTTTTTGTTCCACTGCTCCTGATAGCAGAGGAAACGATTCTTCCCGTCGTTTGACGGCACCTGCATCTTGCAGGTATAGGTTTTCCAGCTGTGAGGATTCTCACGGTAGGAGCGCAAGTCGATGCTTGTTTCTTTGTCTTTGTCCAAGAGCTGCTCCAGCTGTATGCTTTCGTCATAAGAGACAGTCATACGCAGGCTGCGATAGTAGGTCAGGCGGTACTTCTCTAACGTCTTGCCACGCACGCGCGTCTCTATCATCCGCTCTTGGGGGATGATGCGGCCCTTGAACAGCTCGTTGACGTGAAGCCCAGTCTGCGCCAGCGCCCCGAGAGGGCTAAATGACAAATGACAAATGATAAATGATAAACAGAATATCAGTCGTTTCATATAAGTAGATAATCACAATTGGTTTATTATGTCTCTTTGAGATAAGTGGCACTTTTCTTTGAGATAAGTGGCACTTATCCCAGAGATAAGTAGCACTTTTCTCTTATATGCATAGTCTCTTGGTTAGTGGCTGAACATGGTTTTCAGTTGCTCTTCCACCACATCGCTGCCGTCGGTGGCAGAGAGAGCGGTCATGGTCTTCTGCATCTCCGAGAGGACGACGGTGCGGTCGGTGGTGCGCTGGCCGTAGATGTAGGCCACGCAGTCGTCATCGGCTCCTCTGCCGTGGGTGAAGAGGGTGGCGGCTCCGCCCACCATGAGCAGCGCGACGGCAGCGGCGGCAGTCCAGCGGAGCCAGCGGCGGTGCTTGGTTTGTTCCGTTTGTTCCGCTTGTTGCGACTCATGTACCGTTTGTTGCGACTCAGTCGCAACATACTGAACAACGGCGAGGTCGAGGAACATGTCGCGCAGTGGAAGCAGGTCTTCAGGCAGTTCGGCGGGCGGGCGGCGGAAGAAGGCGTAGAGCTGCTGCTCCTCGTCGAGGGTGGTCTCGCCGTCGAAGAATCGGTCTATGAGGGTGCGGATTTTTAGGGTGTTGTCGTTCATATTGTGTTCGTAGGTTTATTGTTCGTATCGAGGGTGATGGTTTATTGTTCATATTGCTTCAAGTATTGTGTTCTTACAGCTTGGCGGGCACGACTCAGGGCCTTGCGGATGGCCACCTCGTTGCTGCCTATGAGGGCGGCTATGTCCTTCATTTCCATTCCCTCGATATGCCGAAGCCGGAGGATGGTCTGTTGCATCGTTGGGAGTGAGTCTATCATTGTCAGCACACGCTCTATACGTTCGTCGGTCTCTGTCTCGTCGGCCTGTTCACATTCTTTTGTCAGCACTTGCAATGGCCGTTGCAGCCTCAGTCGGTCTATGCAGAAGTTGCGGACGAGCACCGTGGCCAGCCCATCAATGGGCATACGGAGCGTATCGACCATCTGCCACAGGCGCAGCAGCACGTCCTGCACCGTGTCCTCGGCGTCGTCCTCGGAAATGTATCGCCGTGCAGTCTGTAGCAACCGTGGCCGCAGCCTTCGCACTTCTTCCTTGTATTCTTCTTGAGTCATTCCGACTGTCTCTTTATCTATAATACGAAGAAACTGCGATTTTGTGACATCGCAGCTTCATTTTTTTTCAATCCAAAATCATTTTTATGTGCGCCTCCGTAAGAAGAAACTTCCAATGGCCAAAGCGATAACAAGGAAGGTGACGACGAAGGCCCAGACGTTGGTGACGCGCGAGGTGGCGGAGATGCTATATTTGTAGTCGTTGGGGATGGTGCGGTCGCCAGAGAGACGGTAGTGGATGATGTTGCCATCGTATTCGCCCATACCCGTATCCAGGACTTTTCCTGGCATCACGAGGTCGTAATTGGTACTGAAGGACAGCAGTTGCTCGTAGCCCTGGCCAAGGCCCAGCGAGTCATTCTCTAAGAGTTGGTTGTAGGCATCGGTGTTGAAACGCTGGCCAAACAGCTTTTCAATGCCTTTCCCATCGCTTTCATTCATGGAGAGTTTGAGGGCTTCGGGGTGCATGGCTAATGAGTCGCACAGCCTGACGAACTCCTCCTTGCCGACGGGCGGGTTCTGAACCTTGTCATAATTGTCGGCAATCGTGGTGTAGATTTCGGTGAACCAGTTGGCGTCGGTCCATTGGCTTACTTTTTCCTCAATCTTGTCGAGCATCTCCTTCAGTTCGGCACCGCTGAGGTTGCGTGTCAGGTCGGGCTGCCCCGTGAACCAGAAGGAGGCGGTGTCGGCACTGAGGAAACGGTCGAGCGGAACAGGAAACACCGACGGGCCATCGTAGGCAAACGTCTCGGTGAAGGTGTAGTCGGTGTAGAACCACTTGAAGCGTTTCTCCAGCGTGCTGGTAGCCTTGAAGCCATTGGCCATGAGCAGTTGGTCGCTCATGTCCTGCACCGTCTCGAACTCCTTTTTCACATGCGCAATCAGGAAGTCGGGCAGATGACGGCTGTAGTCCAGCGCCTGAAGACTGTCGTACTGGGCTTCGGTCATGGGCACAGGGTATCGCGCAGGAAGGTTATTGCCCGACGATGGGATTTCGGCCTTACTGCCTTCGATGACCGACCATGTGCGCTCCCAACTCTTATCAATGAGGCTGTCGAAGTCCTCTTCCTGCGGAAGCATCAGCTTCTGTTCATTGGTGTGGAACGTGTACTCGCGGGTGCAAGTGCCGTCTTCGTTGATAACAGTCAACATACGGGCGTCCTTGTTCTTGCACGATGCCATGAGGAGCACCAGCGTCATCATTGCTATAATTCTAATGTTCGTTTTCATAAATCATTCGTTTAATTAGACTGTAAGTTTTCGGTTGTTCCCTCTTCTGCTCCAGATAGCACATATATAGTTCCCGGGGTGTGCTCCCTTCGCAGAGGTCGGGCATATATTCCGTTTGTGTGGTTGCTGTTGTTAGTTGTGGCGCTTCGGGTGTTTCCCCGTTTACGAATAAGAACAGGCCGATGAGGAAGACGGCAGCCATCGACGTGACTGTTCGCAGGGCTATCACCCATGCTGGCGTGCTTTTAGTTACAGGCTTGTCGATGCCCTTCACGGCGGCGAAACCTTGAAACGCCTCACAGTAGGGCTTCAGGTCGTCGGCTACGTTCTCGCCCTGGAAGTACTCGTAGAGCGTCTGTTCTTCCTCCAATGTCGTTTCAGCATTGAGGAATCGCTCTATCAACTGTCGTATGTTGTTTTCGTTCATCATCTTTTTGCAATGGGGAATCCCCCTTAATCCATTAATCTGTGGTCGTTTAATCTGTGGTCGTTATTCGTGGTTTCTGAATTGTTCGAGAATACTTCTTCGTGCCCTGCTGAGCGACTGTCTGACGGCGGCCTCGGTAGTGCCGATGAGGTTGGCAATGTCAGCCATCGACATATCCTGCATGTGTCGCAGGCGGAGTACGGTTTGCTGCATTGTTGGCAGGGCATCGACCAGTGCCATCATGCGGTCTATCTGTTCGTTGTTAGTCGTTTCCGTTTCGTCGGCTATGTCAGCCTTGCCAATGTCAACCATCACCTGTTTTCGCCTGACCTTGCTCAGACAGAGGTTGCGGACGACTATCCGGGCAAAACCGCGCACATTCCTTATCGGCTCGTCACGCAATTGCCACAGGCGCAGCAGGGCATCCTGTACCACGTCCTCTGCATCCTCGTCGCTGCACAAAACACCCTTAGCAACGCCTACCAGCATCGGCCGCATGGCCTGCACCTCGTCCTTGAATGTCTCTGTTGTCATGCTTTTTCGTCGTTCTTTTGTCTACATGACGTGAAAACTGTCGTTTTGTGACGTCAAGCAGCGTTAAAAAAATACAAAGGGGACTGCCGACGGAAAGAATGACGTCAGTTCTTAACCAACAGATCGTAGCGGATATGGTCGTCGGCTACGGGACGGCCAACAGGTGCCTCCTGACGGCGCGATGCCTTGGACGGACGGGAGGTCTGCCTATGGGCTGGAGCAGACACGGCGGGAACAGCCTGGGCGATGGTGTCTTGTGTATGTTGCGGTGTGGGAACCTTTATATAGATAGTGTCCACAAGGGCGGTGAGCGGCGAGTCACCCTGTGTGCGGGCCTGTGTCCAGATGCCTAAGACGAAGCCGACGATGACTGCGGCGGGTAGGGCGACGAGCCACGCCAAGCGGTTTGCGAATACACTTGAACGGTGGGGATGGAGGTGGCTGTTCCAGGGGCTGACGTTCAACTGTTCGTTCTCTTCGTCGCGCAGCTGGCGGGCGGTGCGGACAATGTCTTGTTCAGTGACTTTCATATTGCTTCAATTGTTGTTTGATGATGTTCATTGTTTTGTGCAGACGCGACTTCACCGTGCCTTCAGGTAACTCGGTGATTTGCGCTATCTGGGGGACAGTGAGTTCTTCCTCGTAGTGCAGGGAGAAGAGCATGGCGTAAGACTCAGGGAGGCTGCGGAGGACGGCGCGAAGGGCATCGCGGAGGATGGTGGCGTCGAGTTCAAGCTCGATGTCGGCTGTATCGACGTAGGTGGTGTCGGCGGGAGAACCGCCGACCGCGACCCGGCTTTCGGGTACGAGGGCGAGGTGGGAGCGGCGGTGGTTCTTCCAGAGGTTGTAGGCGATGGTGTATAGCCATGCGCGGAAGCTGCTGTCCTCGCGGTAGGATTCCCGGGCAGCGTAGAGGCGCAGGAAGGTGTCGTGCATGAAGTCGGGGGCAAGGTCGGCATCGTCGCCGAGACGGCGTGCGAAGAAGCCCTGCAACCGCCGGGCATGACGGTTGTAGAGTTCTTCGAAGGCGCGGTCATTGCCACGGGCCGCCCGAAGCATCAGCTGTTCGTCAGTCTGGGCTGACAGGCGTAAAGGAATCAGCATGATTACAATTCGTTCAATTCGTGGTTGCAATCAGCAGATTCATGTATTGCTGTTTCTGGCCCTCGTCCATCTTCGCGTTCTCGATGGCGGCCACCAAGAGCCGCATCAGCCAGTCGTAGCGTTCATGGTCGTGGCGGGCGTAGTAGGGCAGCAAGTCAGCGAGCAGCACGGCGTAGTTGGCGGACAGCCGCTGTCCAGTGGTCCACTCTGGGCGGAAGCTGACGAGCAAGTACTCCAGAATGTAGCGCTCCTCCACGTTGCGGCGCTTCACGGCGATGTTGTCGTAAGGCTTGTCGGAATATTTCAGCAGCAGTCCCTCGTTGTAGAGGTTGTTCTTCCACTGGTCGGTAATCGACGGCGGCGTGGTAGTGGAGAAATAGACGTGACTGCCATACTTGTCGATGATGGCCTGGAGGATGTCATGCTCGAAGGCATCGTAGGAAGTGTAACCACCATCCTCCAGTGTGGGAAACTCAATCCCCAGCTTCTTGGACAGCCGCTCGCGGTATTCCTTCACGGCGAGGAAGGGTATGCAGACGATGGTCTTGTCGCGGTGCAGTCCCATGCCCTCCTGTATGAGCCATTTCGGGATGATGGCCGAGTCGCCGTTGCCCATGTAGATGGTGCCCGCGTCCATACCCTGCAGTTCGTTGTAGCTGTAGCGCAGTACGTTCTCGGAGTATATGCCGCTGTCGAAGTAGCGCTTCGCCATCTGGCTCATGCGCGCCTCGTCGCCTTTCATGGCGAGGTAGCACACCCACTGATCGTAGTCGAAGAACTGCATCTCATCGGGTAGCTTTGCCAATGCAGATTCGGCATATTTGTCTCCATCGGTTTCGTCTGCATGACCAGAAGCAACGGCACGATAAGCACAATAGTTATAGGTATAGCTGTCGGGAATGGCCTGCTTCATCTCGCTCATCACTTGACGCACCACACTATCGGAACTGGTACCCCACCAGCCCATGTAGTGTGCCGCATGATAATAGTTCAGCCACGCCGTCTCGTTCGTCGGGTCCTTCAGTGTCTCCGCCTTCCACGCCTCCTTCTGCTCTGTGTACCACACAAAGTCCTTCTCCGACACGATGGGGCTTTCCACCCTCACCGCCTTTTGTGCCACGATGCCGAAGCTCTGCACGGCCAGCGCGGTCATTACCAATAGTCTTTTCATTTTCTTTTCTGCTTTAAATGATTAAACGATTTATGTCTCTTTGTTATTGCATACACAGAAATACGCAAATCGTTCACGGAAAAGCAAGCCAAGGTGCAAAAAAACACAAAGAAAAGCATAACGGCCAATGGTTTTCCGCAAATCTTTTGGCTATTAGGCAGAAAATGCGTATTTTTGCAGCGTCTTTTAAAAAACAGTAAAACACAATAAAAACCAAACAACATGAAACGAATTCTTTTACCGTTATTGCTCTTGCTGCTGACTGGTGCTGTGAACACACAGGCAGCAACAGAGAAAGTCTATGCCGACTTCAGCAACCCCACGATGGCCGGCGACGCACAGTGGGACGCCACGACCCAGACACTGAGCTGGACACAGGCGTGGAACAACCAGATGAGAAACCTCGGACTGCCCACGGGCGACCTCACCAAGTATGAGAAGATTGTGGTGGATTGTTCCGACCTGAAGGCCAAGAACTTCCGAATCCTCATTTATAAGGGCAGTAACAACAAGCAATTCTCCATCACACAGGAAGGTGTCACCGAACTGGTGTTCAGCGACCTTATCGCCGAAGGCGCCATTGCCGAGGCCGACCTGAAGGATGTCACCGAGGTGGTGCTTTCAGGCGGCAACCAGGATGCCAACGGCTCAGTGCACATCAGCAGCCTCTACCTCGAGACCTACGACGACGGCACCATTCCCCTGAAGGATCCCGAACTTGCCTTCACCGCCGACCGCGTGCAGATAGCCCCGGGCGAAGAGTTCACCGCCCCCACCCTACTCAATCCCTTCGACGTGGCGCCAATTACCTATAGCGTCGTGAGCCAGCCCGAGGGCTTGGTCACCGTCGATGCTTGGACGGGCGGCGTCACCCTGGCCGACGGCGAGGGCAGGGCTACCGTCACAGCCTCGTTTGGCGGCAACGACGAGTACAAGGCAGCCGAAGCTACATATACCCTCATCGTGAAACAGCCCGTGGACATCGGCGACGGCCACTGGGTGGGCACCTGGGCCACCGCGCCGATGGAGGCTGGCAGCAACAACAACCCTCCGTCGCCCGGACTGGCCAACAACTCGCTGCGGCAGATAGTCCAGGTGAGCATCGGCGGCGACGTGGTGCGCCTAAAGCTGACCAACCACTTCGGCAACTCGCCAGTGGAGATTAAGGGTGTAGAACTCGCTGTGGCAAAGACCGCCGGCAGCAATGCAAACATCGACGAGACGACAACAACCGTGCTCACCTTCGACGGCAGCCCCTCGACCACCATCGCCGCAGGAAAGATGGCCGTGACCGATGCAGTAAGGTTTGCCATGGCACCACGACAGAACATTGCCATCACCATACACTACGGCAACGCATCATCGACAGTGGTAAGCAGCCACCCCGGCTCGCGCACCACCAGCTATCTGGCCAATGGCAACACCAGCAATTTCACCTCGGCAGCGAAGACCGACCACTGGTACCACATCCTTGCCCTCGAGACCATCGCGCCTGAGGAAGCCGGATGCGTGGCCGTGCTGGGCAACAGCATCACCGACGGCCGCGGCTCGACCACCAACCAGCAGGATCGCTGGACTGACGCTTTCTCACGCTGCCTGTTGGCCAACGATGCCACAAACCAGTTGGGCGTCCTCAATCTCGGCATCGGCGGCAACTGCGTGCTGCGCGGCGGCCTCGGCCCCACGGCCCTTGCCCGCTACCAGCGCGACCTCTTCGAGCAGGAAGGAGTGAAATACATCATTCTGTTTGAGGGCGTGAACGACCTCGGCGGCTCACAGAACGGGGTACTCACCGCACGCCAGATCATCGACACATGGAAGCAGATCATCCGTCAGGCCCACGCAAAGGGAATACGCGTCATTGGCGCCACCGTAACGCCGTTCAAGAACAACAGCTACTTCAGCACCGACCACGAGGCCGGCCGGCAGAAGCTGAACCAGTGGATTCTCAAGACCGCAATGCTCGACGGCGTGATTGACTTCGCCTCGGCTGTGTGCGACAAGAACGACAGCGAGAAGCTCGACGCCAACTACCTCTTCGAGAACGACTGGCTCCACCTCAACGCCAAGGGCTACAAGGTGATGGGCGAGTGTATCGACCTTAGCCTCTTCGCCCAGACAGGCCCCCTTGCCGCCGACGATGAAGCCGACGAAGAGGAGGTGGAGGGTATCTGGATTGAGGCCGAGAACCTGAAGAACGGCATCTACGGCGGGAACTTCCTACTTGGCGAAGACCCGATGGCCTCAAACGGCAAATACCTTGAGACGGTAAACGGCCTCACCGCACAGTCGAGCGACAAGGCCGACCAGTTGCTGGCCGAGTTCACCACCGACGAGGCCGCAAGATATTATGTCTATGCGCGCCTGATGTGCCCGTCGTACGACGACGACAGCTATTTCGTCTCCATGGACGGCGGACAGTGGAACATGGTCAACGGCCTCTTCACCGGCGGCTCGTGGGACTGGCTGCAGATCTTCAGCGGCTATCTGTCCACGGGCAGTCACCAGCTTGGCATCTGCGCCCGTGAGGACGGTGCACGCATGGACAAGCTCTGCATCACCACCAGCCCCACGCCACCTGTCACCATGGGCGGTGCCGACACCACGACGGGCATCATGGACGTCAAACGTGAGACAACAGGCGACAACCGCTATTTCGACCTGCAGGGTCGCCAGCGCACACGGTTGCATCGCGGACTGAACATCGTGAGGAAGAGCAACAACGAGACAGTGAAAATCGTCTATTAGCCCATTACTTAGAACCGAGACGGAGATTCACCGGCACTACTAATTTCATAGTGATGTTGCGGCCCATATTGTAGACACCACGGCGGCCAGTGATGACGTTCTCGTCGGCGTATTTCAGCCGGCTCAGATGGTTCTGGTAGGCACGGTCAAGCAGATTGTCGGCGATGACGTAGAGTTCGGCCACCTTCCTTCCCTTCACCTGAATGTCGGTGCCGGCGGAGAGACTGAGCAGGGCGTAGCCCGGTGTTTCGGTCTCGGTTTCGTCGGCGCTGTAGATGTTGTCCTGCCTCATGTAGCAGTCGAGACCTGCAGCGACATAGAGGTTGTTGAGCAGCGAATAGTGGTGGTCGCCAAGCTCATAGTGACGATGGCTGATTGTGCTGTGCGAATGGTGGTAGAGTTCCCATTTCAGCTCCGCCGTCCATCGTGGCGCTGGGGTGAAGGGCAGATACTTCGTGTCGGGCGTAGCGTCTAACAGCTGGGCATCGACATACGAAAACGTGTTCGAGAGGTGGACGGAGTGGACGGGGTGGAAGTCGAACCCTGCCTCGAAGCCCAGCAGCCGGGCATCGCCCTGGGTGTAGGCGTATGTGAGGTAGCCTTCCTCCATGACCTCCTGCAGCCTGCGGGTGAAGATATAGTTGTCTATGCGGTTGGCGAAGAGTGCCACCTGTGCCGAGACATAGCGCGAGGTGAAGTCAAGGCCGAGGTCGGCCTGCAGACTGTATTCGGCTTTCAGCTGCTGCGAGCCTATCTCATAGCGTATAGAGCCTTCGTGCACACCATCGCTGGCCAGTTCGCTCAAGTTTGGTGTGCGGAAACCGCGTGCCAGGTTGAGGCGCAGGTTGAAGTGCTCGTTGATGTTGCAAACGGCGCCGATGCTGCCCGTCAGAGCACTGAAATTGCGCGAGAACGAGGGTTCGGTCGTGGCTTTCAAGTGCCGATTGTCGTAGCGCAGGCCGCCGCTGAGCGTCCAGCTGTCGCCAAGGTTTTTCGTTGCCGTGGCGTATATTCCGAAGTCGAGGAGGTAGCTGTCGGGGATGAGTGTCTCCTCGCCTTTGTTCACCGACTTCTGGTACATGCCGCCGATGCCCGAGGAGAGTTTCCATCCGTTCCACTCGTTGGTCAGATAGCGCAGGTCGTAGGTCAGCGTGTGCAGCTTCATGAAGATGCTGTACTCGTCTTCCGACTCCTCGAACTCCTGCCGACGGTTCTGCTGATAGCCAATGATAGTTTTCAGGTAGCCTACGGGCGATTCCCTATCGCTTCCGACATTCAACATGTTGTCCCACACCACCTTGTAGTGTTTCACCTGTTGGAAGGGCAGTGTCTTGCCGTAGCTCTTCGGAGAATCCGACGAGCTGACCAGCTCGCCCGTTGTCTCGTCGCGTTCTCCCTCGATTATTCCCGGTGTCAGATGGTAGGCCGTCCACGTCAGCCGTGAGTGCCCCCACTGCTTGTTCAGCCCCAGCATCAGCCGCCCAGCACGCTCGCGGAACTGCGAGCCCGGCACGTAGCCGTCGTACTTGTTCTTGTAGGCATGGGCCATCTTGTCGCCGAAGTGTGCGTCCCAGACGAAGCCCTGCTTGTTGCCGGCCACGTCGAGGCTGTAGGCGAAGAGACCGTTGTTGGTCTGGTATTCCGTGCCGACGTTGGCGTGCATGGTGCCCTCTTCGGGCGACGGCTGTGGGTGCATGATGACCACGCCGGCCATGGCGTCCGATCCGTACATCAGCGATGCGGGACCCTTCAGTATCTCCACCGAGCCGACGCTGCTGCCGTCGACCTCGACACCGTGCTCGTCGCCCCACTGCTGCCCTTCCTGTCTGACGCCCTCGCTCATCACGACGACGCGATTGTAGCCCAGTCCGCGGATGATGGGTTTCGAGATGCTACTGCCCGTGGTGAGCTGGCTGACACCCGGCTGGCGCGATATGGCGTCGATGATGTTTGTCGAGGCCGAGGCCCGCAGCACCTGCGGCGACACTATGGTGACGGGAGTCGTGGAGTGTTTCAGCTTCGTGTCGCCGGTAACGCCGGTCACCGTCAGCTCGTTAAGTTTCAGATGGCGGAAGAACACGTCTGTCGAGTCCTCCTGATGATTGTGAGGGGCGGCGGTAGTTTCCGCTGTTCCTTCTGCCTTTATGCTGTCCTGTGCTGCCATTGCTGTGCATAGACACAACAACGGCAGAATGATATATATTGTTTTCATTCTGTGATTATTAATTAAAAGATGTGTAAACTATAAATATCCCCGTAGAAAAAGCTGACTGCTACGGCCCTCGCGTGGTGATGGTGCCACAGCAGACTGTGTGGCGGCCCTGCGAAGGCAGGGAATGACATTTACTGAATACATTAATATATACGGCGACAGCAATCACAGCGGCTGTCAGCATCGTAAGCGTCTGAAAGTGGCACAGCACGCAGTCGTGTGTCCACGATGCCATCTGCGACAGATGGCCGTGACAGCAGTGCTCCACGCAGTCGGTGCACTCCGCCCCAGCCGACGACGTGCCGCCCTCATGCACGTGGAGCGACGAGAACACCAACATTGGCACAAAAACTGCCAACATCAACCACGAGGCGATATGTCGTTTGGTATTCAAGTCCACGGCAACAGAAAATTTTTGTCCTATTTGGGTGCTGCAAAGGTACGAATAATTGGAAAAACCTCCAAATTTATAACTTTTTTTTGCCGTATTCCTCCCCAAATGCTTGCGTAATATGTAGAAAACCACTAACTTTGCAGCCACAAAACAGGAAACAAATATGATACAGAATCCCCCTGACTACAGACACGACACGGTGCTGCCCCTGCCTCTTGAGGTGACGGCCGACGCATGGGCCGTCGACGCAGCCTGTTCGGGCAATCCCGGGCCTATGGAATATCAGGCCATCGACCTTGCCACAGGCTTCCAGGTGTTTCATTTCGGCCCGGTGAAGGGCACTAACAACATAGGCGAGTTTCTGGCCATCGTTCATGCGCTGGCTCTCTGCTGGCAGAAGGGACTGCACCACAAGACCATCTACAGCGACTCAGTCAATGCCATGCTGTGGGTGCGCAAAAGGCAGTGCAAGACGAAACTTGAACGGAACGCACAGACGGAATACCTTTTCCAGGTCATAGCCCGCGCTGAGCAGTGGCTACGCACACACGACTTCCACAACCCGATATTGAAATGGGAGACAGGACGATGGGGCGAGGTACCTGCCGACTTCGGGAGGAAATAACCAACGACCACAGATTTCACAGATAACCATCGACCACAGATTTCACAGATAGCCAACGACCACAGATTTCACAGATTATACGGATTATGTTGGATTGTGCGCAGCCAAAATCTGTGAAATCTGCGAAATCTGTGGTAAAATCATCCGTGCAATCTGTGAAATCTGTGGTAAAAGAATTAGGCAAAATAATCCGTGCAATCTGTGAAATCTGTGGTCGTTCATTAATTCGCTGTTCCCAACTTCCCTTCCCTCTTCAGTGCGCTCCATAGCGAGTGGCGCGTCTCGGACGAGACACTGGTGATGTCGGCCAGCAGCCGCTGCATGGCGGTGCGCTGCGAGTCGTTCTCGTAGGGACAAAGCTTCTCCTGCTTCTCATAGCCCCGCAGTTCGGCATAGCGGGCAATGTCCTTCTCGTCGACCAGACACAGCGGACGTATGATCTGCAGCGGCATCTTGTCCATCTGCATCAGCGGTCGCATGGTCTCGAAGCGGCTCTGGAAGAACAGGTTCATCAGGGCAGTGACGAGCAGGTCGTCGTGGTGGTGGCCAAGGGCAATCTTGTTGCACCCCAACTGCTGAGCCAGGTTGAACATCTGCTTGCGCCTGTTCCACGAGCAGAGGAAGCACGGCGGGCGCTCGCGGCCGTCGCCGCCACCTTCATAGAAGCTGGTGGTGACGATGTGGAGGGGCACGCCAAGGTCTGCGCAGAACGACTCGAGGTAGGCGGTCGATGTAAGGTAGTCGACGTTCTCAACCCTCACATGGATGGCCTCGACGCTGAACCGCGGATGGTGGATGCGGGCGCGGCGGCCAAGCATCTCCAACAGGCACAGCGAGTCTTTGCCGCCCGACAAGCCTACCAGCACGCGGTCGTCGTCGCAGAGAAGACGGTAGGTGGCGAATGCCTTGACGAATCGCTCGCGGATTCTCTTCTCCAAACTTTCCAGCTCGCTCATATCAAGGCTTCATGAACACCAAGTAGACGGCACAGATAATCAGGATGAAGGCAAGGATGTGGTTCCAATGAAGGTGGGTGCCCTGGAACATGATGTTTGCAATCACGGCGAAGACGGCCAGCGATATGCACTCCTGCACAACCTTCAGCTGAACCAGCGTGAAAGGCCCGCCATTGCCGATGAAGCCCAGCCTGTTGGCCGGCACCTGGCAGCAATACTCGAAAAAGGCGATAGCCCACGAAAAGGCTATCACCCCTATCAGTGGCCACGACGACGATGTTCCCGACTCCTGGAGCTTCAGGTGGCCATACCACGCCAGGGTCATAAAGATGTTGCTCAAGATGAGGAGCAAGATGGTGTAAAGACCGTTCATTTGTTTCTTATGTCAATTATTGTTTTGTCACTTTTCGGCATCCATAATGAAACTGTATATACGTTTTTTAACGTTGAGTAATCAAGTGCAAAGGTACGAATTTTCGGACAGACAGGGTAACATTTTGTGCAAAAAATCATAAAAATGCAGGGGAATGCACACTTTTCTTGAGGTGAGCGGGAGAATATGCGGGAAAATCCGTTACTTTGCCATCGTAAAATACAAGCGTATTCATAATTATGATTACAACAGTTCACACACAAGCGGCTCAGCCCATCTCGCCAGTAGATGCCATCTGGGCCATCATCCAAAGCCAGAGCAAAGACGTGAAGCAGGCACTCTTCCTCCGCTTCAAGGCTGAGCAGAAACAAGAGCCAGCCACGGCCGACATACTGCGGCAGCTCAGCGAACTGGAACCGGGGCCTGAGGGATTCCTGAAACTTGACAGCATTCTGCCGCCGTCGAGACTGTCGGCGGAGGAACTGCGCGAGGACGCTTACACCGAAAAATACGGGATATGAAGGACACATAATCGCGGCTTCAGCCGCTGTATTAGGCAAAAAAAATCCGTGTAATCTGTGAAATCTGTGGTCGTTTTATACGAAACTGTTATTTAGTGTCAGTTCCTAAGGTCGCGAGGAGCATTGGCGATTCGGTGGAAGAAGCCCGTCCTTTCTGGGTGAGAGGCCGGGGGCGTCAGGGAGAAAGGCGGCGCCCCGGCGGTTCACAGCGGGCGGCGAAAACATTCACGGCGGCCGCTGTGAATATCCATGGCGGCCGCCGTGATTGTTTGTAGCGGCCGCCGTGAACCCGATTCAACACCCCCCAGCATCTTCAAAACAGACAAAAAAAGTCGGCCGTTCCCAGGGTTGTTCCTGGAGACGGCCGACTTTTGTTTGCTGTGTCCTATTCGTTCTGCAGACCGATGGCGAAGTATCCTGGCTTGCCTGTCGGATAGATGCCCTTGATGTAGAGCACCGGCTCCTTCGACGTGCTGGCCTCCTTGACGGCGTTCTGCAGGTCTTCGACAGTCCTCATGGGCGAGTCGTTCACACGCTGGATGATGAATCCCTTTGGCACTCCGGCATCCTTCATCTTTCCACCGCTGACCTTCATAACCTCAAGGCCGTAGCTGATTTCGAGCTGCTCCTTCTGAGCCTTGGTGACCTCGCGGAAGTCGGCACCGAGCACGTCAAGGTCAGCGTTCTTCACCACCTTCGTGTTGCCCTGCTCGTTCTTCAGCGTCACGTCCTTGGTGTGCTTCTTCTTGTTGTGGAGATAGGTCAGCGAGACCTTGTCGCCCGGGCGCTTCTGGGCGATGATGCCGCTCAGGTCGCCGAATTTCTTCACCTTCTGTCCGTCAACCTCGATGATGACGTCGCCCTTCTCTATACCGGCATCTTCGGCGGCACTGTTCTCAACGACCTCTGACACGTAGATGCCCTCCATCGTACCATAGTCGGCCTCCTTGCCTTCCTCCTTCTCAATGTCCACCTGCGTCTTCACGTCGCGTCCGCTGATGCCTATCATGGCGCGCTGCACGGTGCCATACTCCTTAAGGTCGCCGACCACCTTGTTCATCATGGCCGTAGGGATGGCGAAGCCGTAGCCGCTGTAGCTGCCCGTCTGCGAGTAGAGCATGGCGTTGATGCCCACCAGCTCGCCGTTGGTGTTCACCAGGGCGCCGCCCGAGTTACCCGCGTTGATGGCGGCATCGGTCTGTATGAAGCTCTCCACGCCGTTGGCACCCAGTGTGCGTGCCTTGGCCGAGATGATGCCTGCGGTGACGGTGTTGTTCAGTCCGAGGGGGTTGCCGATGGCCAGCACCCATTCGCCAATCTTCACGTCGTCGGAGTTGGCAATCTTGATGGCGGGAAGGCTCTTGCCGTCAATCTTGATGAGTGCCAGGTCGGTGGTCTTGTCGGTGCCGATGATGCGTGCGGAGTACTCCTGGTTGTCTGACAAAGTGACAGTCAGTTCGTCGGCTCCGTCCACCACGTGGTTATTGGTGACGATATATCCGTCGGTCGAGATTATGACACCGCTGCCCGTTGCCGTGCGCTTCGGGGTCTGCACCTGCCGTTTCTGCGTTCCACCCTGTCCGCGCTGTCCGCGCCCGAAGAATCCGCCGAAGGGGTCGTTGAAGAAATCCTCGAAGGGGTCGGTCTGCACCTCGACGGTCTGAATCTTTGAGTTCTGCACATATTTAATATGTACTACAGAAGGCAGGGCCTTGTCGGCGGCGTAGGTCAGGTCAACGGGCTGGGCTGCGGGCATTGAGGCCACGGCCTGTGTCTCGGGGGCGTTGGAAGCCTGACTGTGGGTTGCAGCACACGTGGTGCTGAAAGCTGCTACTGAGAAAACGATGGCGGCCACGCTGAGGGCCGATGTCATGATTTTTGCAATCTTTTTCATATTAATACCTGTTTTGTTAATAATTCGTTGAATTAGTGAAATTCATTGTTGCAGTTTGTAACTGTCGGTGCAAATATATAGTCAAAAAACGGAAAACTGACAATTTGTCCGTTCTTTTTCTTTCATTTTAACATTTCGCGTTTAGCTTTAAAATCCGTTTGCCACCCGTTCCGATAAATTTACATTCGTTTAAAACCTTAATAATCTTAAATGCGTTAATCTTCCCAAAAAGGCTTCTGTATTTCAGCATTATTTAGTACTTTTGCCGAAGAATTGCTTTCCGACTATGAAAAAAAACATTGCGAGCCTCGACTTGGTGGAGTTCATTGAGACGCAGATACTGCCACAATATGCCCATTTCGACCGTGCCCACAACATGGAGCACGTCACGCGGGTCATACGCCGCTCGCTGAACCTGGCACGCCACACCGGGGCCGACATTGACATGGTCTACGCCATTGCCGCATACCACGACATAGGCATGTCGGGACCCAGGGCCGTGCACCACATCACGGGCGGACGCATTCTCGCAGAGGACAAGAGACTTCTGCAGTGGTTCTCGCAAGACCAGATCAAGGTGATGCGCGAGGCAATAGAAGACCACAGGGCGTCGGCATCAAGGGCGCCAAGGAGCATCTACGGCAAAATAGTGGCCGAGGCCGACCGCGACATCAGCGAGGATACGGTGTTCCGCCGGACAGTACAGTACGGCCTGGCCAACTACCCCGAGAAGAACCGCGAGGAGCACTGGCAGAGGTTTTGCGAGCACATGGAGGCTAAGTACTCGGCATCGGGATATATAAAACTGTGGATTCCCGGCTCGGAAAACGAGAAACGCCTCAACGAGCTGCGCACCATCATAGCCGACAGAGCAAGGCTGCGCCAGCACTTCGACAAATACTACGAGGAAGAGACTATTAACAAACATAACATTAATAAACTATGAGAAAAACCATCTTATCGCTGCTCATGGGGTTCTCGCTCACAATGGCAGCCCAGACACCCGTGACAGCACCCAAAGGCGACCCTGCCCAAAGGGCAGAGAAAATGTTCAATTTCCTGCTCAACGACCAGGCCGACAGCCTCTATGCCAACTTCACGCTGCAGCTGAAGCCCATCCTTTCGAAAGAACAGCTGTCGGGCGTGGTGAAAAGAGTGGAGGAGAACTCGGGAAAATACAAGAGCCACGGCACATGGGAAATAAAGGACATGCCCGGAGGGAGCAAGTCGTGCACGACGCTGGTGCAGTTTGATAAAGAGGAGCTGGGCGCACTCGTCATCTTCGACCCCAGCGGATTCCTCCTCGGCATACAGATTGTACCCGCCAAGGCGATAAAACAAGGTAGTAACGAACAGTGAAAAGTGAATAGACAGAAGTGCACATTGCAATAGCAGGAAACATAGGCAGCGGGAAGTCCACACTCACGCAGATGCTGGCCCGCCACTACGGGTGGGAGGCACGCTACGAGGCCGTGGCCAATAACCCCTATTTGGAAGACTACTACAGCGACATACGCCGCTGGTCGTTCAACATGGAGGTGTTCTTCCTCAAAGAACGTTTCCGCGACCTGATAGCCATATCACAGGCCAAGCACACCATCGTGCAGGACCGCAGCATCTTCGAGGGCGTTTACGTGTTCATGGAGAACAACCGTGCCATGGGCAACCTCTCGAAGCGCGACTACGAGACATACATGGAACTGTTCGAGCAGATGATGACCGTGGTACGTCTGCCCGATCTGCTTATCTATCTGCGTGCATCGGTGCCCCATCTTGTGGGAAACATCCAGCAGCGAGGCCGCGGTTACGAGCAGACCATGCAGCTGGAATATCTGGAGAACCTGAACCGCCGGTACGAAGACTTCATCAGCAACATGTACAAAGGCCGGGTGATGGTCATCGACAAAGACCCGCTCGACTTCCAGCACGACCCAAAAGACTTCGCTGTCATCGTAGACCGCATAGACCAAACACTCTTCGGCCTCTTCCCCGACTAAGACTCTCACTTTCACTTCCCCCTTTACTTCCCTTTCACTCCCCCTTCACTCCCCTTTCACTCCCCTTTCACTCCCCATTAGAAGAATATGCACATCGCAATAGCAGGAAACATAGGCAGCGGCAAGACAACGCTGACCAGAATGCTGGCCCACCGTTATGGATGGACGCCACGCTACGAACCCGTAGACAACAACCCATACCTCTCAGACTTCTACGCCGACATGAAGCGGTGGTCGTTCAACCTCCAGGTTTATTTCCTCAGCAAGAGGTTCAAGGAGGTGGTGGAGATACTGAAGTCGGAGGAGACAATCATCCAGGACCGCACCATCTTCGAGGACGCCTGCATATTCGCCCCCAACCTGCACGGCCAGGGGCTGATGAGCGACCGCGACTTCCAGAACTACCGCGAGCTGTTCGACCTGATGATGTCGCTCGTGCGTCTGCCCGACCTGATGATATACATCCGCTCGTCGATACCGACGCTTGTGGCACAGATACAGAAAAGAGGCCGCGACTACGAGCAGACCATGCGGCTGGACTACCTCGAAGGCCTGAGCCGACGCTACGAGGAATGGATAGGCTCGTACAAGGGACAGCTGATAATCATCGACGGCGACAAATGCAAGTTCGGCGACGACAAGGAACATTTCAAGCAGGTGACCGACATGATCGACGCGAAGCTCTACGGTCTGTTCCCCATGGACTCGCTTTAAATAAAAGACGCGCAACACGTCGTAAATCCGCAAATATTAGATTAATCCGATGGAAGTTAAAAAGAACTCTTTGCGTGCATGGCTGCTGGCAGCCCGGCCCAAGACGCTGACCGGTGCAGCCGTGCCGGTAATGATAGGGCTGGCGATGGCCTGGGCCGACGCACGCGAGTATTACGAGCCGGGCACTTTCAACATCGTGGCCGCCGTGTTGTGCGTGCTGTTCGCATTCATCATGCAGATCAACGCCAACTTCATCAACGACTTCGTGGACTATGTGCGAGGCACCGACGACCGCACCACACGGTTGGGTCCGGAGCGGGCTTGTACGCAGGGATGGGTGGACATAGAGTCAATGAAACACGCCATAGCCGCAACAACGTGCATTGCCATCGTGGTGGGTCTGCCGCTCATCGTCTTTGGCGGACTGGAGATGATTCTTGTGGGCATGTTCTGCATGGCAGCCTGCTTCCTCTACACCACACATCTTTCATATATAGGACTGGGCGACCTTCTGGTGCTGCTGTTCTTCGGCGTGGTGCCAGTATGTGTCACCTACTATGTACAGCTCCATTTGGTTACTGCCGAGGTGGTGTGCGCATCGGTGGCCTGCGGGCTGGTCATCGACGCCCTGCTGCTCGTCAACAATTTCCGCGACCGCCACACCGACCTTCAGGCGGGAAAGAACACGCTCGTCGTGCGCATTGGCGACAAGGCATCGCTCGCCCTCTACCTCGCCGTGGGACTGGCTGCCTGTGCGCTGGGGGGGATATTCATCTTCTACGGACACTGGCTGGCATGTGTCCTTCCACTGCTCTACCTGCCGTTCCACGTCACCACATATCTAAAGATAAAGCGCATAGACCATGGCCGTGAACTGAACCATTGCTTAGGACTGACGTCAAGGAACATTTTCATCTACGGCATACTGGTGGTCGCCGGACTGATCCTCTCGGCAACGGTTCTGTAATCTATAGCTTATCTCCCACTTAACATAATGCATTACATCAAGTTACTAATACTACTTTTCGCACTCCTCCACTTCAACAGTCCGACAATGGGGGCTGCCCCGGCCGTGGACAAGGCTGTCAATTTAATGGACAGTGTGGAGATTGGACTCGTCACCTGTTCGCCCCACGAAGAGCTGTACAGCCTCTACGGCCATACGGCCCTGCGCTACCACAACCTGCGCACAGGCGAGGACTTAGTGTTCAACTACGGCGTGTTCCGCCCGGACAGCAAGAATTTCATCTGGCACTTCATTATGGGCCACACCGACTACGAGCTGGGAGTGGCTCCCACGAAGGCTTTTTGCCAATACTATGAACCGTGGGGATGCCAGGTGACCGAGCAAGTGCTCGCACTCACCAACGAAGAGAAACTGAGCCTCATGCTCGCACTTCACGAGAACTGCAAGCCACAGAACCGCATCTACCGATACAATGTGTTCTTCGACAACTGTGCCACAAGGCCACGCGACATTGTAGTGGCAAACCTTGACGGACGTGTGGAGTACGCCCCACGTGAGGGCTTCAACCCCTCGTTCCGCGAGATGGTGCGCGACTGCACCGCCGGCCACCGATGGGCCACATTCGGCAACGACATTCTGCTGGGTGTCCGTGCCGACATGCCCACCACGCAGAACGAGCAGCAATTCCTGCCCGCAAACCTTCGCTTCGACTTCAACTATGCTGTCGTCATCCGTCAAGGACAGCCGCAGCCATTAGTGAAAGAGATGCGGCAACTGTTGGCACCTGGAGTGCAGATGGTGGAAGACGACTTTCCGCTGTCGCCCATTGCCTGTGCGATATTGCTGCTATCTGTGGCTTTAGTCGTCTTTGCATACGAACAGATGAAGCACAACGTGGAGCGATGGTTCGACATCGTCCTGATGACGTTCACGGGGCTTACGGGATGCGTGCTCGCTATGATGCTCTTCTCCGAGCATCCCACAACCGCAACCAACCTGCAACTTCTTCTGCTCAACCCTCTTCCGCTGTTCTTCATTTGGCCCGTGGCGCGAGGACGGTGCACACGCTTCTTCCTCATCCAACTGGTGCTATTGGTCCTCTTCTTCGTGGGTGCCTTGTGGCAGAGCTATGCCGAGGGCATGTTGGTCGTCGGCTTGGTCGTGCTGTCAAGGATTATCCGACATATAAATGATTACAAGGGAGTTAAAGGGGAGATAAAGGGAGTTAAAGGAGTTAAAGGAGTTAAGGAAGTTAAGGAAGTTAAAGGAGTTAAAGGAGCAAAGGGGGAATCAAGGGACAATTCTCACGTAGTCAAAGGGAGCCACAAGGGAAATAAGGAGAACAGACATGCCGGCAAAGGTAAAGGAATGAAGATGGTGGTTTTGGCCTGCAGTCTTGGTTGCATTCCTGCACAGGCCGAGAATGTCTCGGACGATTCGCAGTCCCAGCGTGTACCCCGCCTTGTGGTGGAAATCACCGTAGACCAGCTGCGAAGTGACCTTCTCAGCGCCTTCAACCACCTCTACTGCCCCGGAGGCTTCCGCCGTCTGCTGTCGCAGGGCACCGTCTATGGCAGCGTGTCCTACCCCTTCTCGCCTGTCGACCGAGCATCAGCCATCGCCACCTTGGCCACCGGCGTGTCGCCATACTACAACAGCATCGTCGGCCAGCGGTGGCTCAACCGCGAGACTCTCCGACCGGTGTGGTGTGTCGACGACCAGCGCTACGGCGGGTTAGGCACCGCCGAGACCGTCTCGCCCGAGGCATTGTCCACGTCGACACTTGGCGACGAGCTGAAGGTGGCAACCGAGGCACGCGCCATAGTATGGGCAATAGCCCCCTACAGCGACGCAGCAGCCCTCGCCGCCGGCCACGCCGCCGACGGCGCAATATGGATCGACGATGCCGAGGGACTGTGGTGCACCTCGCAGTACTATATGCAGACGATACCCCAGTGGGTGCACACAGCTAACACCAACCATCCGCCGGCACGCGAGGCGGGGAAAGGACTGCAACGTTACCGCGAATACAAGAACAGCCCTGCCGTGAACGCCGACATCACCGACATGGCACTACGCTGTGTGCAGGCCACAGCCATGGGGCGCGACGACACGCCCGACCTCCTCTCACTTACCTACTACGCCGGTGCAGCAGCAAGTTTGACAGCGGTCAATGGCCAATGGTCAACGGTCAATGGTCGCAGCCGCGACGCATTGCGCCAAAACTACGTGCTCCTCGACCGCGAGCTGGCACGCCTCATCGACGGCGTTGACAGGCTTTTGGGCGAGGGCAACACTCTGTTCGTCGTCACCAGCACAGGATATTGCGAGGAGAAAGAGGATGCCGACTACAAGCAGTACCGCATACCCACAGGAACATTCTATATGAGCCGCACAGCCGACCTGCTCAACATGTACATGGGGGCACTATGGGGTAACGGCAAATATGTGGAGACAACGTTCCGCAACCACATTTTCCTCAACCACGACCTTCTGGACCAGAAGAAGATCAGCATCGGAACAGCCACAACACGTGCGCAGGAACTGCTCGTCATGATGTCGGGAGTGCGCAACGTCTACACCTCGCTACAGCTGCTCACCATCAGCAACGAGCAGATACAGATGGTGCGCCAGGGCTACAGCTCCGAGCGTTGCGGCGACCTCGTCATAGAGACGGCCCCGGGATGGCGCGTATTGACGGAGAACACCGGCGAGAGCGAATATCTGCGTGCCGACTTTTTCCAGTTCCCCATCATCTTCTACGGTGCGGGCATCACCCCACAGACCATCGACCGCCACGTCACCACCGACCGCATCGCCCCCACCCTGTCGCGCATCATGCGCACACGGGCTCCCAACGCCTGCTCAGCAGAACCCTTGTTCTGACAAGACAGAATCCGAGTTATTACGCTCCTATTCTACAAAAGAGTCCGAATTGCCACACCAATCCATCAGTAGGAATACACCAGTCCGTATTTCTCGTGCAGACGGCGGAGGGAGCCGTCGGACTTCATCTGGCGGATGACAGCGTTCACCAACTGCAGCAAGTCCTCCTGGCCTTTGCGCATCAGCACACCTATCTCGCCATGAGTGAACGGATCGTTCAATAGCGGGGCGGCCAACCGGCTGTCAGCCCGTACATAATATGGTGCCTCGGCTATCTCAGTTATCATCACGTCGGCTTTCCCCTCGGCGATGAGCGAAGGGATTTCCTCGTTCTTTTGGTGAACGACGACAGTAGCATGGGTAAGGTTCTCGTTGGCGAACTTCTCGTTCAGCCCGCCCGGATTAACCATCACCCGGACTTCGGGCTTGTCGATATCTGCCAAAGACCGATAGCGGCCAGCGTCGGAAGCACGACAGAGGATGGTCTTGCCGTTAGCCAAATATCCGTCGCTCATCAGCATTGTCTCACGTCGGGCATCGGTAATGGTGATACCGCCAATAGCGAGGTCAAAAGTCTGAGGTTCGGCGAGCACATCGGCCGTCAGCGTAGGCCATGAGGTAGGCACGAACTGTATGCCGACACCAATGCGACTGGCTATCTCTGCGGCCATGTCGATGCCAAAGCCCCAGTAGCTGCCATCAGCCTCACGGAACGATAGCGGCCTGTAGTCGCCGGTAGTGCCTATGAGTAACTTGCCCCGACCGACAATCTCAGCCACCTTTCCTTCGACAGGGATTTCCGCGCCGAGTGACAGGATGTAAACAGAATGCTGGCCGTTGTCACTCCCGAACCGGAGGGCCTCCTTCAGCGAGTTTTCAGGAAACAGGCGCGAGCTGTCAAAGTAATACAGGCCATCCTTCTTGTTATACCAACCGCCTACA
This sequence comes from uncultured Prevotella sp., assembly GCA_905233425.1. Taxonomy (GTDB): domain Bacteria; phylum Bacteroidota; class Bacteroidia; order Bacteroidales; family Bacteroidaceae; genus Prevotella. The sequence goes on from CAJOEC010000020.1 coordinate 41,496, forward strand.
TATCCGTCGTGCTGCAAGGCATGGCTCACCACGCTGTCGATATTGTCACGCGAGTGGCTGCTCTGGGTAGCCGCATAAGCGACCGTGACACCCTTTGTCGGCTCGGCCATCGTGCGGACATCGAGCGTGAATCCGTCGGGGTGGGCCTGACTGAAAGCCCATAACCTGTCGGCAATTACAGACAGACTGCCCTGCCCTTCTGCGACGACTCCGCCTGAAGAACGTTGGGTAGACGAGACTGTCCCGCATGAGCACAGCAACGCCAAGACTGCCTGAGCAATCAGGACCAGCGGCAGACTAAACTTGAGCTTCATATACATACGACACCCAAATTATACGCCTAATGCCGCTTTATGCTGAAGAAGCCCACGCGGTGGTTGCGGCCTTTGCGTCCCAGCGTGCGCAGCTGGTATGTGCCGTCGGGTATGCCTTTGACGCTCACCCACTTGCCGTAGGGCCGTATGGCGACCTGACGGCCGGCGAGGGTCTCAATGATAATGAAGTCGGCATCGAGCACCGAGGTCTGCGTCCCCACAGAAGTGTCGGGAATCCTTACCGGACGTCCGTCGGTGATGGCTATCTCGACAGGCTTATAGGCGGGACCGGCATTCACCAGAAGCTGTGCGGGGACGCTCTCGCGGCCATAGCGATCCATGGCCGTCACGGCGTAGTTCATCCTGATGTTGTTCACGGTGGCATGGGTGTTGGTGATGCGCGTGGCCACGATGTTGCGGGCATCGCTAATGTCTACGGGGTAGTCTTCCGAGGCATACACATTATAATACATAGGGGACTGGGCGGGCGATGTTGGGGGTAGCCACGTCAGCAGACCGCCTTTCAGCCCTATCTGTACTGGCTGCTGCGGTGGGCGTCCCGGGACGCCATTCATGGGCGGGACAAGAGCTGGCGTTGCGTCGAAGCGGCAGGCGAAATCGTAGACACCCTTGATGTTGTCGAGTAGGAACTTGGCACGGAAATAGCAATGGCCAAGTCCCAACTGCCGCAGTACGTTCATCTCGCGCTCCACGATGTCGAGCGTCCACGGGCCTTCGGCGGGGTCAAGGAAATAAATGCCGAGGCCGCCGGCGATGTCGCGTCCGTAGGCGTTCTCCTGCCAGTCGATGGCGAAGGGGTAGAAATGGTTGCCGCGGAAATACATCATCGGGTAGAGCTGGTCCATTATCCCCTCGCGCAGCCACTCCTGGGCATCCTGGCACACGGCGGTGCGGGCGTTCCAACCGCCACTGCGGTAGCGGGCGAGGTCGTCGTGTTTGCCCACAGGCGAGCACGACATTTTCACCCATGGCTTCAAGCCCTTCACAACGCTATTGATGCGCCTGACGATGCGGGTGATGTTTGCCCGTCCCTCATATCTTGACACCTTCATCTTCCACGTCTCGGGATAGCGGATGTAGTCGAGGTGTATGCCGTCGATGTCGTAGTTGCGCACAATCTCGCCGCACACCTGTGCCAGGTACGTGGCCGTCAGCTCCTGCTCGGGGTCCATGTATCCGTCGTCGTCAATGCGCTTTATCAACTTCGGGTATCTTTGCCTCAGCTGCTGGCATCCCGTGGCGTTCCACTTTCCCACGGGAATGGTCACCACCCATGCGTGGCACTCCATGCCGCGCTCGTGGCAGAGGTCGATGCAGAGGCGTAGAGGGTCGTAGCCCGGTGCGCGCCCCGGCTGGCCGGTGAGGCATCCGTCCCAAGGTTCGAGTTGCGAGGGGTAGACGGTGGTGGCTCGTATGCGTGTCTGGAAGAGCACGGTGTTCACCCCGGCACGCTTCAGCCGGTCGAGCATCTGGCGCAGCTCCTCGCGCTGTGTGGATGAATAGTAAGAGTGGGGCCAGTCGATGCCGCCGATGGTGGTGAGCCAGACGGCACGCAATTCATATTTGGGGCTGTAGTAACTCTCGGAAAGACTACTTGCAAGCGGGATTTGCCCGGAAACGGCGTTACCCCCAATGGAGAAAAGGAGGGAGAAAAACAAGAGGAAAATGTATCTCATTTGTCTGTGTTTGCGTTTTTGGCTGCAAAGGTAAGCATTTTATGTGAACTAACCGTTATTATTCCCAAACTTTTTGTTCCTTTGCACCCGAAAGGCCTTTAACCGTTCACCCTCGTTTTTAAGCTAATATGGAGGTGTTGCCTATGTTTTAGAAAGGTTTTGGGCAATGTTGCCTATGTTTTAGAAAGATTTTAGGTGATTCTTGCCTATGTTTTAGAAATTATTCGTATATTTGCACCCAAATTGCAAGGATTATTATGTACGAAAGAGAGCTAATAACACAACTCAGACAATGGAGTGAAAAGACACCCCACAAGCCGCTCGTCATCCGAGGTGCACGTCAGGTGGGAAAAAGTACATTGGTCAGGGAGTTCGGACGCGAGTTCGATGTCTTTATTGAGGTCAATCTCGAACTGTCGGATGACGCTGCCATATTCCAAGGGACGGACAACGTTCAGGAAATATGGCAATACCTGTGTCTGCAAAACCATGCGGTTTCCGACCCGAACAAGCGGATGCTTCTGTTTATCGACGAGATTCAGGAAGAGCCGCTGGCCGTAGGCTTGCTTCGCTATTTCTATGAGAAGATGCCATGGCTGTACGTCATCACGGCAGGAAGTCGTCTGCAGAGTTTGCTAAAGAAGCACGTCTCCTTCCCCGTCGCAAGGGTGGAATATCTCAATCTGCGCCCCTTCTCCTTCATGGAATATCTCAATGCCGTGGAAGGCAAAGAGTGGGTGGAACTGCTTAAGAGTGTCAGCGTCCCTTCAGTCATGCACGACAAGATGATCAGCCATTTCAACCGTTACGCACTCATCGGCGGAATGCCGGAGGCAGTGGCCGACTATGCAGAACATCACGACATTGAGCATCTTTCACCTGTCTTCAACTCACTTCTGAAGGGCTATAATGAAGACGTGGAACGCTATGCCAAAAACGAGGAACAGGTCAGGATTATACGTCATATCCTCGAAACGGCATGGTTCTCAGCAGCAGAAGCCATCACGTTTGCCAATTTCGGCAACAGCAGCTATACCAGTACCCAAATTCATGAAGCGATGGACTGTCTGGAACGGGCATATATCCTGTCATTGGACTATCCCGTCACATCTTCCGACATCCCTGCCATCCCGTCCATGCGACGCTCTCCGAAACTAATCATGGTTGACAGTGGTGTTACCAACTTCGCGACCGGCATACAGATAGAATATCTTCAGAACAAGGATCTCCTTGACACATGGCGGGGCAGGGCTGCCGAGCAAATCGTGGCACAGGAACTGAGAATACTGCTCGACAAGAACTACAAGGAGAAGCAGTTCTACTGGGTTCGTGACAAGAAAGGGACTAATGCTGAGATTGATTTCGTCTGGCAGACGCCAACGCAGATGATACCCATCGAAGTGAAGGCTGGCACTAACTCACACCTGCGTTCACTTCACAGCTATGTCAATTCCGCCAGTCATCTTGTGACGGCCGTCCGGTTCTGGAGTGGCGAGTTCTCAGTACAGGATGTCACTACACCTGCACCCGACAACCGACCCTACCGGCTTATTAATATACCTTTTTATTATATAGGGCAGCTTCAAGACATATTGAAACTCCAAGTGCTGATTTGATCCCCCGACACCTCTCCTCAACAGGCCTCGGGAGTATGGAAAAGCTCGCTGGGCGGACTATGAGTTCGCGCCGGGCGAACTGTCAGTTCGCGCCGGGCGGACTGGGAGTTCGCACGGCGCGAACTTTTTGGCCTGTCGGAGACGATTCTGACAGATGCCAGCGACGATTCCGACTCTGTAGGGACGCGACGTGTCGCGTCCGCACTTGCAAGAAACTTTGACATATAATTACCATGTAATTGAACATCAATTCTCATTAATTTTTGTGCGCAGCAATTAATGTACAATTACATGGCAATTATACGTTTAAAACAAGAATAGCGTAATTACCATGAACCTAATTCAGTATAAGTTTCTTTCAACCTTACCAACTCAAATGACTGCCGTTGTTGTCCGCTTCAATTATGACTGAGACACAGACCACAAAATGATTTGTGAAAAAAGATGAAAAATTTTGGCAAATGAAAAAAATAGTATTAACTTTGCACCGATTCTGAAAGCCATTATATGGTTGAAGAGTCATACATTATGGAAATAGGACGTTACTGAACGTTCTCTTCGGTGTCCGAATCTCGCAAATTTGCACATCACCTTAAAGAGAAGCGCGACAGAGCGTCCACGTAGGGAATATACCATCCCATTTCATTGTCACGTCTGTTGTATTGACGAACAGTGGAGTAATTGATATATTCACCCATGACGTGGGCTACTCGTGTTTTGCTTATCCTAAGGTGAAGGCAATGCGAGAGCCTGGACACGGGAGGGCAGAAGGTAGAGACTCCCACGTCTTTCGCGTTTCTAGCGAGCAAACAAATCAATAATCGCTGAATCCGGGAGTTTATAGGCACAAAAAAAACATTTAAAACTTTACAACTATGAAGACAAAGTTGTACTAATCCCTGACGGGAAGCCCCTCGTGCTCTGAAAAAGAAAAGATTACCCGTTTGTTTGCGTTAATAAAGATATTTCCTTTTTTTTTATTAA
>CAJOEC010000021.1:0-45108 GCA_905233425.1 uncultured Prevotella sp.
TTTCCAACATAGCTATATTTGTTTGGGGGTTAATACCTCCCAAAGATAGAAAAAATGTTGGATGATCGTGTGTTTTCTTGGCAATTTGTTGGCTGTTTCAGTGTTTTTTACTACCTTTGTGCACAAAATTTATGTTGTGTTGAAAATGGAGAAAGTCTACGCACATAGGGAGTCTGGGGTGGAAGCCAACATAATTGGCAGCGCAACATATGAATTGTTATGTTGTGCCCAACATAATAAATCGATGATCACGTCGATGCCCAGTGCGCTCCCGGTGTAAATGAGGCACTGGGCGGTGAACCACAGCACCGAGTCGCTGATTTCGACAACTGGGGGCACACAATTCTACAAAGAATTTTTTGTGATTTTAATGTCACAATGTCATACTTGCTCATTATCAAGTAGTTGATGTGTGACATTGTGACATTAGTGGGCTGTTTTAGGCGATTTTCACGTAAAAAATGATTGTAATAACTCGGTCATAGCTGCATTTTTGGTCGCTCCGCTCAGAATGCTGTAGAGTTTCTGGAGGATTCTCCCGGTGGGAACAATTTATTCCCACCGGGGGAATAAATTGTTCCCACCGGGGGAATGTTTTGTTCCCGCCGGGGGAATCCTCGCTCAGGTTATATTATTCAAATTCGTGGTCAAAATTATGATAATTATTCAAATTCGTTTCCAAAATATTTATAATGCGTTTAGTCTGGTGTTTCAAACATCCTAATGTTTGATTTATTTTCTTCACTTTCGCAGTGTTTACGCTGGAAGTCGTGAATCGGACATCAAACATTGAGAAAAACTATTTTCACCGACTCTGGTTAAAAATAATTAAATAATGGGGGTTGCGTGGCGTAAGTTGTGGCGGTGTCGCAAAATATGCTTACCTTTGCAGCCCGAAATAAAGGTCTGCTGTTGAGCAAATGACTCTTTAACAGCAGAAACAACAAAAACAAATCGTTAAATCGTAAATCGTAAATTAAAAATGAGTCAGAAAATCAGAATCAAGCTGAAGAGCTACGACCACAAACTGGTCGACAAGTCAGCAGAGAAAATCGTGAAGGCCGTGAAGGCCACGGGTGCAATCATCAGCGGTCCCATCCCCCTTCCCACCCACAAGCGTATCTTCACCGTCAACCGCTCGACCTTCGTCAACAAGAAGGCCCGCGAACAGTTCCAGCTGAGCGACTACAAGCGCCTCATCGACATCTACAGCTCGACCGCCAAGACCGTCGACGCTCTGATGAAGCTCGAACTCCCCAGTGGTGTTGAAGTAGAAATTAAGGTTTAGTGCCTTTTCATAATTTAATTGGTTTTGTGAATTGCGCGGATTTTCACGGCCCCGTCCGTGGAAGCCGCGCAGTTTTTTTTGACTTCTTCCCCAAACTATGGAAATCCACCCCGCCGAAAACGATGTAGCCGTGCTGCTCATCATCTTCACCCGCACGGAGACTCTGCGCCGCACGTTCAGCGTCATCCGCCAGTGCCGTCCTGCCCATCTGCTTGTCTACCAGGACGGGCCTCGCAACGACGACGACGCGCGCAAGCTGGAGGCGGCACGCCAGATTGTCGCCGACGGGGAGATTGACTGGCAGTGCGACGTGCACCGCAGCTACCACACGGAGAACAGCGGGGCGTGGGCGTCGAACTACACGGCGCAGCGATGGGCCTTCTCGCTCTACGACCGCTGCATTGTCATCGAGGACGACAGCACGCCGTCGCCGTCGTTCATACCTTTCTGCACCGAGCTTCTCGCCCGCTATGCCGACGACGAGCGTGTCAGCATGATTGCCGGCTTCAACCACGAGGAGCAGACCGACGCGCCCTACGACTACCTCTTCACCACCGTGTTCCCCATCTGGGGCTGGGCGTCGTGGCGCCGTGTCGTCGACCAGTGGGACGAGCGCTATTCCGTGCTCGACGATGCTTTCGACAGCCACCAGCTTGAGGCATTTGTAGCCCACCGCGAGGGGTGGAAGGAGATGATAGCGAAGATGCGCAAGCACAAGGAGGCCGGCGTGCCGATATACGAGACGGTGTTCTGGTCGGCCTGTGTGCTCGGCTCGGGCCTCACCATCGTGCCTACGAAGAACCTCATCAGCAACAGCGCCGTCTCAACCGAGTCGGCCCATTTCCAGAGTTCGCTGAAGACCCTGCCACGGGCCATGCAGAAGGTGCTGACGATGAAGAGCCACGAGATAGCGTTCCCCCTGCGCCATCCGCGCTATGTGATAGAGAACGTGGAATACAAGCAACGGGTGTTCCGCATCATGGCATGGGGACACCCGTGGATAAAGGTTGGCCGCAGCATTGAGGAGCTTTACCGCAATCTGCGCTACGGAAACATCGCAAACATACGTAACGCCATCGCCCACCGCGTGCGCAAGCTCACCGGGCGGTACGACTACCAGTAGTCCCCTTTGCCCCGTAAACTGCGCCATTGCCGCAGTCCACACCCCCTCATAACCTCACGCCCAAGGACGCATTGACATACCAGTCGTTGAGCCGTCCTTTCACATTCCCGTCCTTGTAGTGGAAGTTGCTGAACTGGCCGTAGGCGTTGACGAAAAAGCGTTTCCAGTTGTAGGTTACCGACATTCGTGCGTCGATGTTCAGCGTCATGCTGGTGTGTGTGTCTTTCACTGAGAGCGGCTCTTCCTTCAGCCGCCATTCGCTCTCGTCCATTTCCTCGTAGAGAGGCTGGTCTTTGTAGTTCGAGCCGTAGCGCCACGTCTTGCGGCGGTTGAAGAAGGTAAGCATGGGCATGGCCAAGGCACTTACGAGCAGCCCCCGGCACGGCACGAGGTTGTAGGCGTAGCCCACTCCTGCGCTTGCCTGCCATTGCTTTATGCGTCCGATGTCGTCCATGAGCATGATGAAATTGGCATTCTCGTCGGCCGCATAGTTGATGTGTGAATGGTAGTACATGGCTCCGGCCATGAGCGAGCCTGCCGAGCGCCGCTGTATGACCGACTGGTCGTAGGCTGCGGCGTAGGAGAAGTGCCGCCCGTTGAAGAGGTAGTAGCCGTCGAGCAGCAGAGTGCGCGTGTTGATGGGGCGTCTGAGCAGCAGTTCATTGGTGTTGGCCTCGTAGACGGGCGTCGATTCCGGGTCGAAGGGGTCATCGAGGAAGTGCCCGGCGTAGTAGACCTCCGGTTCGTCGTTCTCGAATCGGTGTATGCGCAGGTTGATGCCGTAGGAGCCGCCCATGGCTCCGAAGGTGAGGATGTGGCCCTTGTCGCCGCCCACGTTCCATGAGTAGCCCAGACCGTAGCCCCGGTAGCCGGCCCAGATGCCGGTGTAGGTCGAAGGGTCGGTTTTTATGCGCGGCTCCCATTCCAGTTCGCCCACCACGTCGGCAAACATCGAGCCGCCGTCGATGACAGACTTCAGCTTCAGATCAGACTGGTTGATGTTCCCTCGGACGATGACCTGCCACGGGCGCTTGGGAACCTCAATGTAAAAGGGGTCCTTGCCGTTGATGGTCATGGTGTCGATGAAATGCAGCAGGCCTTTGACGATGCGGACGGGCAAGACTGGCCTGCTCTTTTCAGGACCAGCAGCCCCAACGGTGAGGGAGGTGGCAAGGAGGAATGCAAGGGTAAAGACGATTCGGTTCATCGTTTTATCTGATTTCTTCCGTTTGCGGACATATCCCGAAAGAGAGTTTGTTTACAGCCATCCGTTGTCGCGGTACCACTTGATGGTTATTGGCACTCCCTGCTCCAGGGTGTACTGCGGGTGGTAGCCCAGCTCGTCGATGGCCGGCTGGATGTCGCAGCGCCAGTTGCGCTGCCGCAGTATGTGGTACTTGTCGTTGTTCAGCGCTGTTATCTTGCCCGTGACATGGCCTACCTTGTCGCCGAAGAATGTTATTACGCGGAGCGCCCAGATGGGGGCTTTTACGCGAATCCACCACGGGTTGCCCAGTTCGCGGCGTATGAGGTCGGAGAATGTCGACGACTGGTAGACCTGACCGTCGCTGAGGAAGTATTTGCGGCCCGTCTGCCCACGCTCGCAAGCCAGGAAGACGGCCTGCACTACGTCCTGGACGTAGACGAAGGTGATGTCCTGCCGACGGTAGCCCACGGCGAAGTCGGTGTGCTGCTTTATGCTCTGGGCCATGAGGAAATAGTCGCGCTCGCGGGGGCCGTAGACGCCAGTGGGACGGAGGATGACGTAGGGGAAGGGCGAAGCCCCCCCTACGGCCCCCGAGGGGGCTTCTATACTTTTGCTCTCTGAGGCTGGGGGCATCGTGCCCCCCTCGGGGGGCGAAGGGGGGGCCTCTAAGTTGTCCAACCACCGCTCTGCCTCGAGCTTGCTGCGGCCGTAGTGGGTGTTGGGCTGTGGGGTGTCGGTCTCGCGTATCTCCTCGTAGGGCTGCTTTTCACGAATGGCCCCGAAGATGCTCAGCGAACTGATATACACGAACCGCTTCAGCGGCATCCGAAGGGCGATGAGTGCCCTGACAAGGTTCTTCGTACCCTCGGTGTTGATGCGGTAGAAGTCCTGCGGGTCGAGGCATTTCGTCACTCCGGCGGCGTGCACCACGTAGTCGAACTGGTGTCCGCGCAGCTGCTCCTCCAAGCGCTCCTGCGACGAGAGGTCAAGCTCGATGAAAGTTGTGCGTGGGTCACTAAGGAAGTCCTTCTTGCTGCTGCGGCGCATTGCCGCCCATGTCTCCATGCCACGGCGCAGGGCTTCCTCAACTATGAACGAGCCAATGAAACCGCTGGCTCCGGTGATGAGAATCTTCATGTGTATGTATTGGTTGCAAAGGGAAGTGGGGCTACCTTGGTTTCAAAGAGAAGTGAGGCTACCTTCTGAGCCATGCTATGGGGTTGAGAAGCTCGGTCCAGTTGCGCAGTTGGAACTGCATGATGTTGGTGGAGCCGAGGCGGCCGAGAGTCTGGCTTGTGGTCACTTTCTGGCCAGCTGAGACGGCGACAGTGGCGAGGTCGCTGTAGACGGAGATGTAGCGTCCGTGGCGCACCATGACGATATATGCGCTTCCCGTAGAGTAGATCTTGCTCACCACGCCGTCGAAGACACATCGTGCCTGTGCTCCGGGCTGTCCTTTCAGATAAATGCCCTTGCTGCTGAGGTGGACGCCGCGAGTGTCGTCAACCACATTCGAGCCGAACCCCCTGACCACTTGGTATGCCCCGGTGATGGGCATGGGCAGACGGCCCTTGTTGCTGGCGAAGCTGCCTGAGAGCTTCACGTCGGGGTCGGCGGCGACGTATGATTTCTCGCGATCCCTCTCCCTGGCCTTTTCCTGTTTCCTCTCCTCGGCCAGCTCCTTCTCAGCCGTCTTGCGCTCTTTCTCTGCGCCTTTCGCCCTCTGCTTTGCGGCGGCCTTCTCCTCGTTGGTCTTGGCGTCCCTGGCCTCCTGGCGGGCTTTCTCCTCGCGTGCCTTAGCCTCTGCCAAGCGTCGCTCCCTGGCCTCCTTCTCGCGCTTCAGCCGCGCCTGTTCTTCGGCCTTGCGCTTGCGCTCGGCCTCTATGCGAGCCTTCTCGCGGGCTATCTCCTCGGCTATGAGACGGTCTATCTGAGCATTGAGGGCGGCCTCCTCCTTCTGCTGTTGTGCTATGAGGGCGGTGACGGTCTTCTGCTGTTTTTGCAGCTCGTTTGCCATGAGCTGTTTCTGCTCCTGCTGCTTCTGCAGTGTCTGCCGCTCCTTCTCCTCCTTGGCAAGCATCGTTTTCCTGTCGGCCTTCACCTGTGCCAGCTCCTCTTTCTTCTGCTCCACCTGTGCCTGCTTCTGCTTGACGGCCTCGCCCTGCGCACGCTGGTAGGTGGAATACTCGTTCATGAAGCGTGTGCGGCGGTACATCTCGTTGATGTTCTTGGCACTGAGCACGAACATCATCTTCGACTGCATCCTGCGGTTGCGGTACATGTAGCGGACGGAACTGGCATAGCGGGCCTGGCGGTCCTTCAACTCCTTTTCCAGGGTTTTGAGCTGGGCGTTGAGTGTTGAGATTTGGGTGTCGATGGAGTCGATGCCCACACGGATGGTGTCGATGACCCTCTTCTGCTGGTCAATCTCCGTTCCGAGCAACAGCACGTCGTCGAGCTGCTTCCTGACCTTTTTCTCAAGCTCGGCCTTCTGCTTCTTGTTGGCCTCGATGTTTTTCTTCAGCTGGGCCTGCTGGGCCTGTAGCTGCTCCTTCTTGCTGGGCTTGGCGGGCTTTTTGGACTTGGCGGGCTTTGTGGACTTTGCGGTTTTGGTGGACTTTGCGGGCGTAGTGGACTTTGCGGTTTTTGCGGGGGCAGTTGTCTTCTTTTTTTGTGTTGTGGTCTTTGTAGTTGTCTGCTTGCGCGACGAAGTGCCTTTTGTCCGTGGCTTCTGGGCCGCGGACAAAAGGCAGATGCTAAGCATCAATATGAAAGTGAATGCTTTTCTTATCATCCTAATGAAAGGAAGCGCTGGAGGATCTCGTCGACAGTGACCTGCCGGTACTTGTCAGAGATGTTTGTGCGGGTCTCCCAGTCGCTCTTGTGTTCAATGTAGTTCAGCTTTATTCCCAGTTTTATCTCCGTCTCGTGAGTTGTCAGAGTGACATTCATCAGCGTGGGGAACTGTTTGCCTCCCATTTTCTCGAAGTTGTCATAGTCCCAGTTGAGCTGTGTGTTGCCCCTGATATGGTCACGATAGGCGATGTTTGCCATGTTTATCTGCCCCGTCTGGTCGTTGGCGAGCCAGCTGTAGCTCATCTTGCTGTCCTGCTCCTCGTAGCTGATGATGACGTCCTCGCCGCCACGTGTAGCGGTGAACTTCGAGAACATCGTGGAGTCCACGCCTTCCTGTCCCGGCAGGAACAGCTCGTTCCAGAAGAGCGACTGCAGTGTGTGGAAGTTTATGCCGCTGTTGCGGAGGAAGCTGACGTTGCGGTAGGGTGTCTTGAGGTACTGTTTGTTCACGCGGTCCATGATGAGCACATAGTCCTTTGTGAACTCCAGGCGTCCGGCCTCGACGAAGCCGAAGGCCATGAGCTGCATCATAATGACGTCGTCGCGTTTCATGCGCAGGTTTCCCGTAAGGGTCATTTTCCTGTCGCCATACTCCACGGTGAACTTGAGCTTCGAGGTGACGAACATTTTCTGCACGACGTTGTCCTGCACTTTCTGAATGAACTGCACCTGCTCCACCTGCTTAGGTGTCGGCGGGGGTGTCACTTCCACGACCTGTTTTTTCGAATGGCACGATGCCAGCAGCAGTGGCACGACGATGGCTGCAACTTTCAACAGCGTTGAGAGTTGGAAGTTGAGCGTTGAGCGTTGAGTGTTGAGCATTGAGCTTTGGGTGTTGAGTGTTTGTTTCATTGTCTTATGTATTTTTTGCGTTTGATTTTTCTTGCCAGTATCTTGTTGTGCGGGTCATCTTCTATGGCCTGCCGCCACAGTCTGATGGCCTCCTCGGTGTCTCCGTTCATGAAGTGTATGTCTCCGGCGTGCTCCGTGATGACGGCTCCTGCCGTGGAGTCGTTCTGCAAAGCCTGATCGATGTAGATCTTCGCCTCGGCATAGCGTTCCTGCATGAAGAGTATCCAGGCGTAGGTGTCGAGGTATGTGGAGTTCTTTGGCTCTGCCTTGATGGTCTTGTAACTCATCTGCTCGGCCTCATCGAGTCTTTCGCCCTTTACGCTGAGGAAGTAGGCGTAGTTGTTGAGGCAGCCGATGTTGTCGGGCTTCCACGCCAAGCACGAGTCGTATGCCTCGAAAGCCTCACGCTCGCGATTCTTCTGGAATAGCAGGTCGCCGAGGATGGAATAGAAGTCGGAGACGATGGCCGGCGAACTGTCCTCATCGATGACGTTGATGCCGTTTTTGAATGTCTCGAGGGCGTTGTCGATGTCTTTCTGCTGATAGTAGGCAATGCCTTGGTAATAATAGAACGCCATCTCCTCGGGGTTGTACTGCCTTGCCATCTGGCAGAGGCTGATGATGCGCTCGTGGTCATCGTCTTCCCATGCCATCTGCACGAGGTGCATCCGTGCCGAAGCCCGGTCAGGGGCGAGTTCGAGCACTTTCTCGTAAGCCCTTGCGATGGTGTCGCGTGGCATTTTCTTCAGGTCCATGTATGCCGCCCGCAGCTCGGCAATGTCGGGGTCGACATCGGGCATCTGCACCATCCGCTCCAAGATGTTGAGCACCTTAGTACTGTCACCCCCGTAGTTCTGCTCGCTCTCGGCAATCATCCCCCGCAACTGGAACATCTTGTCCTCTGTGCTGGCCTGGGGGTTGAGCAGTATCTGGTGGGTCAGCGAGTCGGCGGCGATGGAATCGCCCACGGAGTAGTAGTAGTTTCTCAGCGCCGACTGTGCCCGGGCGTTGTCGGGTTCCTCGCTGAGTATGCGGTTTAGCACGGCCAGTGCCTCGTCGCCTTTCTCGGCCACGACGAGGGCGTTGGCGTAGACCACCTGGTAGCCCATGTCGTTAGGATGTTCCCTTGCCAGGGTTTCCACCTCGGCCAGGGCCTCGTCGTTGCGTCCCATCTGCACGTAGAGCGAGCTTTTTGCCAATGACAGGCGCTCGGAACGCCCGTCGATGTCCTCCATGCGCTGCAGTATGCCGATGGCCTTGTCGTAGTCCTCCTCCTGCATGTACAGGCGGTAGAGCATCTCGAGGAGTTCCTGACGGCTCTTGTCGGCGGCATACATTTTCTCCACCACCCCGATGGCTTCGGAATAGTTGTCCTGGTTGATGTATGCCTGTGCGAGGGTCTCCATGTAGGTCATGTTGTCGGGCTGCAGCTCGTAAGCACGGCGGTAGCACCATGTCGCGCTGTCGGTCTCGTTCATTTCGCTGAGGTACTGCGCCTGGAAATAATATGTCTCTGCGGCGTCGGGGTTCAGCTCACGGCAGCGGGTGAGGAGGTCGAAGGCAGCGTCGTGATTGCTTTTATGGCGCTGGAGCATGGCCTCGTGGAAGAGTATGTCGTACTCACGCTGCTTGGACTGCGGCACTGCCACAGTAAGCAGGACAGAGGTGCACGACAAAAGCAGCACCAGCAGGAAGCGGGCGGCAGCATTGTCTAAGGCAGACACGGACGATGGTCTGTTTTTCATTTAGAACACATTATCTATTCAGTACGACGCTGGGAAGCGTCGGTTTCTATTTCACTCCTGTATGGCCATAGCCGCCTTCGCCGCGCTCGGTCTCGTCGAGGGTTTCCACCTCGATGAAATCGGCAGTTTCGTGCCGTGCGATGACCATTTGGGCTATTCGCTCGCCGTCGTTGACGGTGAAGGGAAGGCCGGAAAGGTTTATGAGAATAACGCCGATTTCACCGCGGTAGTCGGCATCGATGGTGCCGGGGGCATTGAGCACGGTGACACCGTGTTTCAGCGCCAATCCGCTACGCGGCCGCACCTGTGCCTCGTAACCCTGCGGCAGGGCAATGTGCAGCCCAGTGGGCACCAGTTTCCGCTCCAATGGCTTGAGCACTATCGGAGCGTCGATGTTTGCCCTGAGATCCATGCCCGCGCTCTGTTCGGTGGCGTATGCGGGCAACGGCTGGTGGCCTCGGTTAACAACTTTTACTTTCATTTTTTGAGAGTTATGGGTCTTATGAGACTTATAAGACTTATAGGTCTTATAGGACTTATAGGACTTATGGGTCATATAGGGCTTATAGGCTCTTGCCAGGATTTGAAGGGCTTCTTGCACAGGCTGGCATTGGTGTAGCGGCGGTCGCCGGTGACCTCCTCGCCCACGAAGGGTGGTTTCTCGTAGGGTTCGTCGGGCGAGCCAAGTTCCACCTCGGCAACCACCAGCCCCTCGTTGTCGCCATAGAACTCGTCCACCTCGAAGGTGTGTCCGTCGGCGGTGGCAACCAGGTAGCGCGTCTTGTCGATGGCTCCCGGCTGGCACAAGTGGAAGAGCTGTGCGGCCTCCTCGGCCGTAATCTCCTTCTCGAACTCATAGCGGCTGAGTCCGCCGTCGAGCGAGGGTCCCTTTATGGTGAGAAACCCCTGCTCGTCACGCAGACGCACACGGACGGTATGCCCGTGGCCGCTACAGATGTAGCCCTGCCTTATTCGGTAGCTCTTGTGCGCAAGCCGCTTGTAGCTGTCGTCGCGCACCAGGAACTTCCGTTCAATCTCCATGCCACTCATGACAGTTCTTTTTGTAGGGACGCGATGTATCGCTTGTAGGGACGCGATGTATCGCGTCAGTTAATTGTGCGTAGGGACGCGATGATTGCGTCAGTTCACGGACGCGATACATCGCGTCCCTACATGATTATCCGTACATGTAGATTGACATGAGGCAGAAGGCGGCTGCCACGACGATGAGCACGCCGAAAATCCAGTTCACCACCTTGCGGCCTTCCTGTTCCTGCTTTTTCTCGTAAGCCACTTGCTTTGCATTCAGATGCTTTTTCTCTTTCTTTGCCATAGTTGTTCGATTAATTAGGAATTAGGAATTAGTAATTAGTAATTATGATTACATTTATTACCCATTCAATTTCCCTTTTACTGTTTTTGTTATACTTGTTAATAATTTGATAATCTCTATACAATCATTATATATTGACGTGTATTCCTCTTCGGTAAAGACACCTGCAGAATTTAATCTTTCTAACCAGTAGCGTGTTTCGTTAGCCTCCTTTAGAGCAATTGCCAGTTTTGCCAAGAAATCAGCACTGCTTTGCGCATATTGGCTTTCTGCCGTGTTTGCTCCAATGCTGGTGCCACTTCTGTAGACTTGCCTTAATGCATCGTATTCTCCTGAATGCTTCGCTTTCAGATAATTGCACATCTTAACAATCCTGTCAGCAAAACTCTCCGTTTTCTTAACGATGACATTCTCTGGCCTTTTCATCGCAAAGTGTAATCATAATTACTCATTATTAATTACTAATTACTCATTAGAAGAAGGGAACTCCATTAGATATGCCTTGATGAAGCCGTCGAGCTTTCCGTTCATGACCGACTCCACGTCGCGGGTCTCGTAGTTTGTGCGGTGGTCCTTCACTCGCTTGTCGTCGAAGACGTAGCTGCGTATCTGGCTCCCCCACTCTATTTTCTTCTTTCCAGCCTCGATTTTCGCCTGCTCCTCCATGCGCTTCTTCAGTGCACGGTCGTAGAGCTGGCTCTTGAGCAGCTTCATGGCCCGCTCCTTGTTCTTCGGCTGGTCGCGTGTCTCGGTGTTCTCTATGAGGATCTCCTCCTCCTCGCCCGTGTCGGGGTCGGTGTACCAGTAGCGCAAGCGCACACCCGACTCCACCTTGTTCACGTTTTGGCCTCCTGCGCCGCTGCTGCGGAAGGTGTCCCACGAGAGCTTTGCCGGGTCGACATACACCTCGATGGTGTCGTCGACGAGGGGCGAGACGAATACCGACGCAAACGATGTCATTCGCTTCCCCTGGGCGTTGAACGGGCTGACGCGAACCAGACGGTGCACCCCGTTCTCGCTCTTCAGGAACCCGTAGGCGTATTCGCCGCCCTCTATCTGCATGGTGACACTCTTGATGCCGGCATCGTCGCCTTCGAGGAGGCTGCTTATCGACACCTTGTGGCCGTGGGCCTCAGCCCAGCGCATATACATACGCATGAGCATCTGCGCCCAGTCCTGGCTCTCGGTGCCTCCGGCACCGCTGTTGATCTTCAGCACGCAGTCCATGGGGTCTTCCTTCTGGCGCAGCATGTTCATCAGCTCCAGCTCCTCAATGGCCTGCAGGGCCTTGCGGTAGTCGTCGTCGACCTCCTGCTCGGTCACCATCTCCTCCTTGTAGAAATCGAAGGCTAACTGCAGCTCGTCGGCTTTCTGGCGCACGTCCTTGTATCCGTCGAGCCAGCGCTTTATGCCTTTCACCTTCTTCATCTGCTCCTCGGCGCGCTTGGGATCTTCCCAGAAGTCGGGGGCCTGCGTGCGCAGTTCCTCCTCCTCGTATTCCACCTGCCGCTCGTCGATTTTCAGGTAGTGGCGCAGCTTGTCGGCACGGTCCTGTATGTCCTTCAGTTGGTCTTGTGTAATCATTTCGCTGCAAAATTAATCATTATGTGCGAAATCCCCTAACATTTTATAATTTATTAAACGTTGAAGCGGAAGTGCATGATGTCGCCGTCCTGCACTACGTAGTCCTTTCCCTCTACGCCCATCTTCCCGGCCTCCTTGACGGCAGCCTCGGAACCGTACTTGATATAGTCGTCGTACTTGATGACCTCGGCGCGAATAAAGCCCTTCTCGAAGTCGGTGTGGATTACTCCGGCACACTGAGGTGCCTTCCAGCCCTTCTTGTAGGTCCAGGCCTTCACCTCCATCTCGCCTGCTGTGATGAACGTCTCGAGGTTGAGCAGCGAGTAGGCTTTCTTGATGAGGCGGTTCACGCCACTCTCCTCCAGTCCAAGCTCCTCGAGGAACATCTGCTTGTCCTCGTAAGTCTCCAGCTCGGCTATGTCCTCCTCAGTCTTCGCGGCGATGACCATCATCTCTGCGCCCTCTTCGCGGGCCAGCTCCTCGACCTTGGCGGTCATGGCGTTACCGCTCTTGGCGTCGGCCTCGCCCACGTTGCAGACATAGAGCACGGGCTTTGCCGTGAGCAGGAAGAGATTGCGGGCGCAGTCCTGCTCGTCTTTTGTGTCAAACTCCACCACGCGGGCGTTCTTGCCCTGGTCGAGCACCTCCTTGTAGGCCTTCAGCACTCCTAACTCCACCTTGGCGTCCTTGTTGCCGGCGGCAGCGGCTTTCTCCGTGCGGGCGAGACGGCCCTCGATGGTCTCCAGGTCCTTCAGCTGCAGCTCGGTGTCGATGATTTCCTTGTCGCGTATGGGGTCGATGGTTCCGTCGACGTGGGTGATATTGTCGTCCTCGAAGCAGCGGAGCACGTGTATTATGGCGTCGGTTTCACGGATGTTGCCGAGGAACTTGTTGCCCAAGCCCTCGCCTTTCGACGCGCCCTTCACCAGTCCGGCGATGTCTACTATCTCGCAAGTGGCGGGAACAATACGCCCCGGGTGAACCAGCTCGGCCAGCTTGCCAAGGCGCTCGTCGGGCACGGTGATGACGCCCACATTGGGTTCTATCGTACAAAAAGGAAAGTTCGCTGCCTGTGCCTTCGCGCTCGACAGACAGTTAAAGAGTGTGCTCTTGCCCACATTGGGCAGGCCCACAATACCACATTTCAATGCCATTTTATTCTCTGTTTTGCTTTTTGGGCGCAAAGTTACGAAGAATCGCTGACATGGCAAAGCGATTTTGGGAAGATTAACGCAGTTCAGCCCATAAATAAAGGCAATTAGAGGAAAAACGAGGTAGTTCAGGAATCGTGGTTACGTAAATTTGGGGGGAATGAAGCTTCCACAGAGTGTAGGGGGAGGTGAAAATCGGTTCACAGCGGCCGCTGTGAATGATTTTGGCGACCGCTATGGATATTCACAGCGGCCGCCGTGAATGTTTTTTGCGGCCGCTGAGAAACGCAGAGGTTCGGCCATGCTCCCACGGAGAACGTCTCCCTCTCCCTGTTTCCCCAGACTTTTTTCCTGATTACCCGTATTGGCGCGAAAGTGGCAGCAAGTCAGTCCTCTGCCATACGTTCGACCACTTCCCGGCTGATGTTGAGCCTCTCTGCGATGAGGTCGGCGGGAACCGATGCCTGAATGAGCAGACGGATGGTCTGCCTCAGCTGCTCGTCTTTCGTCTGCAGCTGGCTGTCCATCTCCTGCAGCTGCTTCTCATTCTCCGCAAGCTGTTTCTTATTCTCCGCAAGCTGCTTTCTTTGCTTGAGAAGCTCCACGCCGCGCTCGTCGTAGTCGCGGAACAGCAGTTCCTCCATCTCCATGCGCTCGCGCATCTCCTTCGAGGCCCCGGCGGTGAGAAGGCGGTGGAAGATGAGGCGCTGATCCTCGTCGCCGCTGTAGTCAGCCTCGTCGATGTTGAGCAGATAGCCTTGCGCGGTGTCCTTGCGCGTCTGGTCAAAGATGTTGAGTATGCGCTCCAAGTGGTTGCGCAGCCGGCCGTGGAGCAGCGGAATCTGCACGATGATGCTGCTGTGCGTCAGGCTGTCGACAAAGGGGTCGGGCAGGCCCTGCGTCACAGTCTCGCCGTCGTAGTTCTCAGCACGGGGGGTGACATATAGCACCGGCTCCTCAATGTTGCCCACGCGGTGCCCCAGCAGATAGATGGCAATCATGGGCAGGGCGTGCTTGCGATTGTCCTGTTGGAGGGGATTTGCAGTCCCCGGTTCGGTGTCGGGCACCATGTTCTCCTCGGCGCGGTACTGCGTGCCTATGTACTGGCGGAAGCGCAGCAGGTCGCTGGGCAGGTCGGTCTTCTGCAACTCTATGAGCACATGCTCCTCGCGGCCTTTAGAGTCTATGGTCACCGCCCTGTAGTCCAGACGGAACACCGAAACGGGGTCGCGCTCCACGTTGATAAGTTCGTTGCGCCGCGTGGACACTTGCACAACCTGCTTGCGCAGCAGGGCGGAGAGCAGGATTTTCACTACACGCTCATCCTCCATGAGGTACTTGAACGCCAGGTCGTAGATGGGGTTGGCAATCGTCGTGGTCATAATGATTTACTATTTACGGATTTACGTTTTTCAATTTCGTGGGGCAAAATTACAAATAATCGCTGACATGGCAAAACTATTTTTGGAAAAAACGGTCAAAAGTTTTGCGTTTACGAATAATCTGTGTAATTTTGCAGTCCCTACTACAACTGTTAGAAGAAGCCATGAACGCAAAGGAAGCGACAGACAAGCTGGAAATGAAAGGAGTGCGCCCAACGGCGAACAGGATTCTGGTGTACAAAGAACTGGCCACCCACGGACGACCGCTGACCCTTGCAGACATCGAGTCGGCGATGCCCCAGATGGACAAATCGAGCATTTTCAGGGTGATGACACTGTTTCTCGAACACGACGTGGTGCACACCTTCACCGACGGTCGTGGCGTGGCAAACTATGAGCTTTGCGGCAGCAGTACGGTTTGCCACAAGACCGACGGCCACATGCACTTCTATTGCGAGACGTGCCAGCAGTCATTCTGCCTCGACGACATCCCCCTGCCCGATATTGTGCTGCCAGAGGGGTTCGAGCCTCATTCCGCCTCGTTTGTCATCAAGGGCAGGTGCCCTCAATGTAGGGAACGCAACGGCGGATGACTATTGGAATGGTCTCGGCGGCAATACTGTCGGCGGTGACGGTAAGCTTTACGACGGCGGCGTTGCTGTTGATGGGTTTCGGTTGGTCGAAGATGAAATTCCCGATGCTATAGTAAATAGGTTTCCCGTGGTATGTCTCCACGGTCTGCATGGTGTGGGTGTGGTGGCATATCAGCGCGTCGGCACCTGCGTCGATGATGCGGTGGGCGTCGATGCGCTGTGCGGGGACAGGCTTCAAGGTGTGCTCAGCCCCCCAGTGGAGCGAGACAATGATGGCAGCATGAGGGTCGTCAGCCCTTAGACGGGCGATGCGCGAAAGTAGCGAATCCATCGGCTCCTGACTGACGCAGGGGCGGTCTTCGAGGTAGGGGAAATTCTCAAGTGTAAGGCGGAGGGAGGCAAGTAGCCAGACGTTGCGAATAGAAGACCCAGAAGACCCACCCCCGACCCCTCCCTGCGAGGGAGGGGAGTAGTTACCTTTGTTCTCAGAATTATCATCAGCAAGTGTATATACTCCCCTCCCTACAGGGAGGGGTTGGGGGTGGGTCTGCTGGGTATTTTGGTGGTAGAGAGTGGCGAGAAGGACTGGCTGCGATGCTGCCGCCATGGTGGAGTCAGCACCGACGGGTGTCATGCCGGCGGCGATGATGTTGCGGCGGGTGTCCATGAGGGCTTCGCGCCCCTGGTCTATGGAGTGGTTGTTGGCCAGACAGAGGTGGGTGATGCCGTGACGGCGAAGTGCGGGCAGCCATTCCGGCTCGGCACGGAAGATATAACGCTTGAAAACAGGGGCCTTAATCTTCGTGGCGGGGCATTCAAGGTTGGCCACGACAACCTGGGACTGCTTGAAGAGGCTGTCGATGGAGGACGAGAAGAGAGACTCCAGTCCCTCCTCTGGAAGGGAGTAGGGGATGGAGGCGGAGTGGGCACGGCTCTCAGCCGTGGCAATGGACGAAAGGTCAGGGCGGGAGGCGGGGATGGAGTCCGCAAAGGGAGGGGAGGCGGGGATGGAGCCATGGCGTTCTATCTCGCGGCGCACGCCACGGTCGAGGAGGAGGTCACCGGTGAAAGTGATGGTGAGCAGACCCTCCCCCTGCCCCTCCCTGCATGGAGGGGTGTATATACTTTTTCTGTCAGGCTCCTCTATACTTTTTCTGTCAGGCTCCTCGGCGGCATAAGCAGACCCAACCTTCATTACGGGGAGAGCCTGCAACAGGCTAACAGCCAGAGCTATAGAAAAACTCCTCATTGGGCTTTGGCGCGGTGTTCAAGGGCACGATGATTTCCTCCATCCACTCCGGCACACCGTCGCGTGGGTTGCTCTTCAGGTGCTCCTGCCACTCCTCGTCGGTGAGGCGCGGAATGTCGAGCGGACGGTCGAACTCACGGTAGGAGAGCACGGCACCGCGTGTGAGGTAGAGCATACCCTCAATCTCCACGATGACGTAGATTTCGTCGGCCCTTCCCACAGCCTCATAGAGGATGCACTGATGGTCTTCGTTGTTAAAGGCGTTGGCGGTGTAGACATCGGCAACGAGGGCTACGCTGCGGTCGGGACCCGACACGTCGCTCCACCCCATGAGGTACTGGTCGGGCTGGCGCACGAGGTCGAGGGAGATGTACTCAAACGACGAGCCGATCTTTGCCAGCTGGTCGTACTCCTCGTCCTTCAGCTTCTGTCCGGCCAGCTCCTTCTTGCTCAGGTGGAGCAGCATCTCGGCCTCTTCGCGGAGCGACTCGGTGGCAGTCTGGGCCTTCTCGGTGAGCAGCCCATAGCGTTTCAGCACGTTCTCAGTGGCGTTGAGCAGGTCGATGGCTTTCTGCCAGAAGGTGACATTGGGTTCGACGTATGCCTTTGTTACAGGGTCTGGGGGACCGCCACCTCCGCACTCAGCGCCCATGGGCTGCTTGGCGTAGAGGATGGCGTCGTGCTTCAGTTCGGCCCACGAGGCGAGCATAGCGTTGAGGTTCTTCTTGTCCCACTCAGGGGTGAGCATGAAGTAAGGAATTTTGGAGTTGGGGAGTTGAGTAGTTGAGGAGGCGAGTTGAGAGTTGTCCAAGGTGGTGAGCGTCTTCATCCACTGCTTTGCCACCGTCTCCCTCCAGTCGGTCTCGCGCATACGGTGCTTCATCCGCTCCATCATGGGCAGATAGCCGCTCCAGCGGTCGGCCTCGTGCAGCTCGCTGATGAGTATGCGCTCGGCAGCCGAGACACCCATGGCGGCAAAGAAATCGAGGCCACGCGGGGCGTAGCGGTGGGGCGGACGGTTGTCGTAGTCGACCATCTCCTGCAACACCTCGGCATCGGGCTGGTAACGCTGCGGCATGAGGTTGATTTTGTAGACCGACGTCATCAAGTATTTCGGTTTTATGCGCGTCTGCTTCTCGGCTATCTGTTCGATGGCCTGGCGCACCTGCTTCATCTGCTTTGAGTCCTTAACGAGCGTGGCGGGAGTGGCCTGTGCCTGCTGCATGACTTTGTAGACCTGCATGATGTCCACGTTGTCGGGCTGTCCCATGAGGAAGGTCAGCGGCTCGGTGATCTGCTTGTAGAGGGCTGTCAGCTGCTGGCTATTGCCAACGATGTCGGCGAGGAGTGTAGCACGTAGGAGTTGCTCTGACTTGTCGGTGCCGAAGGAGGCCGTCTGCAGCCACATCATCGAACGGAAATAGCGTTGCAGCAGTGGTGTGCGGGTGTAGTGGCCACGGGGCCGGAACAGGCCGTAAGCGAACATCACGTCAGTATAGCCCAAGAACTCCGAATAGTTGGTCTTGGCTTCAGTGGACTTCATCACCTCGTCGGCAGCCTGGCTGGCGTATTTCCCTGTGAGGGTTATCGCCGTGCTGTCCTGGAGGGCTGTGGCAATGGCGAAATAGGCCTGCAGCCACTCGGCGGCATCCTTCAGCTTGGCATCGCTCTCCTGACGCAGACGCTGTGCCACAGCCTCGCTGCCCCGCTTACAGAGAAGTCTGACAAGCGAGTCGAGCTTGTGCTCCTCGACATCGCGCAGGGTGCAGTCGAAATAGAGGTGGTAGAGCTGAAGATAGAGGTCGGTGGTGACGAAGCACGGGAAATTAATATAGTCGTTGGCCTCGTAGACATGGAACAGCTGCTCGTGCTCTGCTGGCACAATAGCAAAGCCTTTCTGCCCTAACCGCTGCATGAGCTTCGGGGCGATGTCGGGCATCTGCATAGTGTTGTAAATGTTGGCGGTGTTCACCATGTCGTTGCCCTTGGTGGTGAAATTCTGCTTGAGCAGTTCTTTCTCGCGCTCTTGCAGCTTCTTGATAAAGGTCTGTTCCGCAGGGCTGATTTTCACCGCCGTGGGGCTGATGGTGCGGTAGTAGTGGTCGCGCCAGTCCTCGTCCTCCTTTTCCTCCAACTGGCGGAAGTTTTCCTCGTTGGCGTCGAACTCATACATCAGCGAGTCGTACCACGACGTACTTCCGAAGACGCCACGCAGATAGGCATCCTTGAATGGGTAGCCTTCACGGGCGTAGAAGGCGTTGCGAAGAACGCGCACCTCGTTAAGGCTTAACTGCGACACATCCATGGTGAGGTCAATCTTGCGGTTGAGAACCTCGGTGTCCACATGGCCGCGACCGGGGAGCACCAGGCCGCGTTTCCTCTCTGAATGCACACCCAGGGTGAGGGTGAGCAGGATCAATAGTCCTAATAGTTTTTTCATAGTCGACGATATTTTATTAAGTCATATAGGTCTTATGGGTCATATAGGTCATATAGGTCTTATAGGACCTATGGTCATTCCCATTCCACCACTTTTCCTTCGTTTAACGAGCGGCTTACGTCCACTAACCGCTGGTTTCGTGAGCCCCGGAAGAGCAGACTCTCGTCGCGCAGACTTCTGATGAAAGGGCCGTCCACGAGCACGTCGATAAGTTCTAAGAGTGCCTTTTGGCGGGGGTTGTTCATTAGTACCTCAAAGGTGAAGCCGGTATAGCACCAGATGGTCTTCTTCGTGCGCTGTCTGATGGCTCGTGCCAGTTCGGCGAAGCCCTCCGGCTGGTACATGGGGTCGCCGCCGCTGAAGGTAACGTTGGCGTAGGGATCGGCCTCGATGATGCGCATGATTTCGTCGGTCGTCATGGCCTGTCCGCCCTCGAAGTCCCACGACTGCGGGTTGTGGCATCCCTCGCATTGGTGGCGGCAGCCGGCGCAGTAGATGGAGGTGCGGAAGCCGGGGCCGTCGACCATCGTGTCTTCTATGATTGTAAGGACGCTGATCATTTTCTTTATGGCTGCTGTGGTTTTCTTCGGACTGCGCAGATAGCGCAGTATACGGGACAACAGACTAAATGAGCAGAACTGTGGCGGTGCGGGCTGCCTGGGCACCCATGACGAGCACCTGGGCGATGTCGGCGGTCTTCGATGGGCCGCTGATGAACGTGCCGTAGCCGTAGGCACCAAAAAGTTCTGTGGCCTCTGTCTTCCCAGTGCTCTCTGTGTCATTCGACAGCCGGCGGTACGCCTCGTGCATATTGTTCACTATCTCGCTCTTTGGGAGCAGGATGACAAGGTTCTCGGAGATGAAACAGACGGCTTTCTCCTTCATCTGCTGCGGAATCCACACGCAGGCGTTCTCGGCCACGCCGAAACATCCACGCACAACGCCCACGTCGGTGCCGTTGAGGTCGCTGGCCTGGCCGACGGTGTCTGGATTGCGGGTGGCGATGGTTATCTCCGGCAAATTCGAGGCTATCTCTTTCGCGTCGGGGAACATCCCACGGATGATGTCGTTCACGTCGCGTCCCGGCTCCACCACGATGGCATTGCCGCCCACGTTCTTAGTCATGTTGATGAACTGCTGTAGCGGGTCGGGGTAGGTGACGGCCTTGATGTCGCTGAGGTCGGGCATGTCGAAACGCTCGCGCACATTAGCACGGTATTTCTTCAGTATTTCTTCTTTGCTACTCATACACTCTTGATTTTGAACAATTCGTGTAATTCGTCTTAATTCGTTGTTATTAACTGAAAACTATTTGGCGTCTTTTATCTGTTCGTGGAACGGTTGTTTGGGAAAAGTCATCATAGTGTGCCCTTCTGCCCAGGGGTTGAGGCCGCAGTTCATCAGCGACGAGGGGATGGCGTTTGCCCAGTGGGCCAGCGATGTGCCTAAATTATAGAGGGCGGAGGAGCCGTAGAGAAGGCCCATGCCTCGGCACATCACCTTCTTCTGCGGGTTGGCGGTGCCGAAGTCGTCGAGTTGCTGTCGCCAGAGGTAAATCTGGTCGCCGAGGTTGACCTTCACCGGGCACACCGTCTGGCACGAGTTGCAAAGCGTGCAGGCCGAGACATTGCCGCTGTGCTCCTTCGGCGAGCGGAGCATACCGAGGTTTATGCCGATGGGGCCTGGGATGAAATAGCTGTAGGAATAGCCTCCGCTCCGACGGTAAACGGGACACGTGTTCATACACGAGCCGCAGCGTATGCACTTCAAGCTCTCCCAATGTTTCGGGTTGGCCACCCAGTCGCTTCGGCCGTTGTCGACGAGGATGATGTGGAAAGCCCCCCTTTCGCCCCCCGAGGGGGGCACGATTGACGAGGCCTTACGGGGCAAAACTATCGAAGCCCCCTCGGGGGCCGTAGGGTGGTCTTGGATTCCTATCACCCTTGGCTTGCGAAAGTGGCTGGTGTAGGTCGTCGTGGGCTGGCCTGTTCCGGCGCGACAGAGCATACGCTGGAACACGGCGAGGCAGTCGTAGTCGGGGATGACCTTTTCCAGTCCTATAGCGGCGATGTGCAGCTTCGGGCACGAGGTGCTCATGTCGGCATTGCCCTCGTTGGTGCAGACGACGATGTCGCCCGTGGCGGCGATGCCGAAGTTTCCGCCCGTCATGCCAGCGTCGGCGGTGAGGAACTCATTGCGCAACGACAGTCGGGCACGGTAGGTGAGGTAGGTGGGGTCGTGGTTGCCCTTCTCGTCGCTGATGCCTTTCTCCTCGAACAGCTCGCCCACGTCGTCGTGGTTAAGGTGGATGGCGGGCATGACGATGTGACTCGGCTTTTGCCCCTTCAGCTGTATGATGCGCTCGCCGAGGTCGGTCTCCACCACCTCTATGCCGCGTGCCTCGAGGTAGGGGTTCATCTCACATTCCTCGGTGAGCATCGACTTCGACTTCACCATCTTCTTCACCTTGTGACACTCCAGGATGCCGTAGACAATCTCATTGAACTCCTGCGCGTCCTTCGCCCAGTGGACGATGGCACCGTTCTTCTCCGCGTTGGTGGCAAACTTGTCGAGGTACTCGTCAAGATGGGTGATGGTGTGGCGCTTTATCTGCGAGGCCTTCTCGCGCAGCTGCTCCCACTCGTCGAGTCCCTGTGCCATGTTGTCGCGCTTGGTGCGCACAGACCAGAACGTATTGTCGTGCCACTTGGCGTACTGCTGGTTCTTTAAGAACTCCTTTGCTGCTTTGCTATGACTTGTGCTCATTGTATCTTTCTCCCCTAAGTTAGACCATTAGCAAGTATCTCCACCACATGCTTGAACTTGATGTCGAGGCCCTGTTTCTTCGCTACGCCTGCCATGTGCATGAGGCAGGAGCAGTCGGGGCCGGTGACGTACTCCGCACCGGTGGCGATGTGGCGTTCCACCTTGTCGCGGCCCATCTGTGCCGACACGGCGGTCTCCTCGACGGAGAACATTCCGCCGAAGCCGCAGCACTCGTCGGGACGCTCAGGCTCAACTATCTCTATGCCGTCGACGAGCTGCAACAGGTCGCGTATCTTGTTGAACTTCGGGACGTTCATCTCCGACGGCGACGACAGTCCCAACTCCCGCACGCCGTGGCACGAGTTGTGCAGGCTCACCTTATGCGGGAACGCCCCTAAGCGAACCTTCTCTGTGCCCTCTGTTTTCTCAGTGCCCTCTGTGTTCCCTAATTTCACCACGTCGTGCAGGAACTCCACCACGTCCATGGCTTTCTGTGCCGTGACGCACTCATGGTTCAACAGCCGGGGATAGTTGATTCGTATGAACGCCGTGCAGCTCACCGATGGCGAGACAACGTAGTCGAAGCCACGGAACAGTTCCTCGAACTTCTTGGCTAACGGTTCTGCCTGCCTTTCAAAGCCCGCGTTGGCCATAGGCTGTCCGCAGCATGTCTGGCCCTGCGGATAGGTCACGTCGAGTCCGAGATGGCGCAGCAGCTTGTACGTCGCCATGCCCACCTCGGGAAAGACAGCATCGACATAGCAGGGGATAAATAGTCCTATCTTCATAATATATTAATATTTCCTGAAGTACATGCGATAGAATTTCGACTGGAGTATCATATTGTCATCGTCAAGCTGCACCATTCGGAAAGCCTCGTCGAAGCGGCTGAAGCCATAGACGGCAACATTTTCCAAGGTGGCGTATGGGTCGGCCCAGGCGCGGTTGTCGGTCACGGGCAGAGGGTCGGCAATGAAATGAAGCGAGTCATCGGTGCGCCTGAAATGGTAGAACACCGAAACATTCGTAGGGCCGTATTTCAGCGTGTCCTCATGGCGGTCGCACAGCTCTATGAGATGGTGCTGCACGGCCCAGAACACCAGCCGCTCGTGCATGTCGGTAGTGCCGCCGGTGGCCAGCGTGTCCATGCGCTCCAACTGCCAGTAGCCGTCGAAGACACCGTTGCCCGATGTCTCGAAATTGCTGCACGCCCCGAGAACTATCGTGGCAAAGAGGATGAGGAGAGAGAAAAGTGTGTGTCTCATTAATTAATTATTGTTTTTAGGACTTATGGGACTTATAGGACTTATGGGGCTTATGAGACTTATGGGTCTTATGAGACTTATGAGGCTTATTGTACCCTCAGTTTCTTGGTCACCGTGATCTGCGCCCCGAAGTGGTCGCCAAGCAGCTCGCCCTTGTCTGCCGCCACGGCTCCCTTGACAGAAACCCCAGCCAGAAGACCTTCTTTCTGCGGGAAGGAATACTCTGCCTCCGCAAGCAGACTGACGTTGCGCCGTGGGTCGGGATATGGGTGCTGATAGGTGCCCAGTCCGCGCTGCCACGTACACATAAGGCGGTAGCGCAGTCCCGGCCATGGCTGGCTTGTGGCTGCCACATGCCAGGCGGTGAAGCGGTTGTCGGCCACGGTGATGTGGCCATTGTCGTTGTATATGGGCGACATATAGAGCGGGTTGCCCATCACCTGCCCCCAGTGCTGGTAAGCCGCGAAGGCACTGTGGTTGTAGTAGTTGTCCTGGCCGGCGATGTGGTCGAGCAGGTTTTCGGAATGGTCGTGGTAGATGGGGCCGCTCTGGTATTTCGTGTAGAGATACTCCACGACAAACTTCTCCAACCACGGCGAGTTCTTCACCCTCAGTTCCAAGCCAAGCATCATGTCCTTGAGGTCGAAGACAAGGTAGCGTCGCCCCGACTTCTCGCGCCAGTTGCCATCGTCGCCGTAGCTGATGTTGCTGTAGAAGAACATCTGCGACTGGTCGTCGAAGAAATGGTCGGCGTAGGCCGACACTCCCCATCGCGGCTGGTCGTAGTTCACGCGCATCAGGTAGCTTCCCACATGGTTTCCCGACGTGTTCTTATATACGATGTCCTTCTCCAGCACCTCCTCGCCGCCGGGCACCAGTGCGTGCCACGCACCTTTCAGTCCGGCCTCGTTTTCCATCACCACCTCCTTGCCGAGCTGGAAGAGATGCGACTTTCCGCCATACTGGCACGCCATCTCAAGCCCCAACTCCACGGTGAGCGGCCTGTACGGCTGACCTATGCGCAAGTATCCAGCCTTGGTGTGCAGGCGTATGTTCTCGTTGTAGTCCGACCGCTGCCCCGTGAAGTCTTTCTGCCATCCTCCATCAGTGGTCAGGCCGTATGAGATGTGACCTTTCAGTCCTACCCATTGGTTCAGGCCGGGAATGTTCCAGTAAAGGGGCAATGAGAGCCTCACGGCGGGCACTGGTCGTGCGTTGATACCAAGTGTCTGTGAGCCAGTGCTCAGCCGCTGGTCTCTCAGTTCCAGTGGCTGTTCCTTGGCTCCCACGGTGAGTAGGCCTTTCAGCCAACGCAGTTCGGCGTAAGCCTGGTGTAGGATTACCGTACTGGTGTAGCCTCCGGCCACGGCGACATCGGCACCGGCCGACAAACTCACGTCTGAAGACCCTAATGGCACCCCACCCTTGGGAGCCAGGAAAGCTCCTACACGCATATACCCGTTGGTATGGTCGAGCGAGCTTAGTCCATACTTGTTGGCATTGAGCCACAGCGGCGTGCGCCCATCGGAGAACGACGCCTGTGCCTCGGTGTTTATTGTTATCTGGGCCGAGGCTGTCAGCGACAGCAGGAGCAAAGCTGAAAAAATAGTTATCCACCTCGATAGGAGCCGTTCTTTGTGTCCGTCCGCAAAAGAAATCGATGCCATTTTTTATGCTTTTTACATTATCACCGTGCAAAGATATTCATTTTTCTTTAAACAGCAAAATAAAATTTAATTCTTTTGGCGGTATGAATGATTTTTTGTACTTTTGCACCGATAATTATTTTTCACTTAAAGCTAAACAACTATGAAACCAACATTATTCCTGCTCGCTGCTGGCATGGGCAGCCGCTACGGCGGACTGAAGCAGCTCGACGGTCTCGGACCAAACGGCGAGACAATCATGGACTACAGTATCTACGACGCCATACAGGCCGGATTCGGCAAAATCGTGTGGGTCATCCGCAAGGACTTCGAGGAGCAGTTCCGCACACAGATCCTCTCCAAGTATGAGGGTAAGGTGCAATGCGAGCTGTGCTTCCAGGCCTTAGACGCTCTGCCCGAGGGCTTCAGCGTGCCCGAAGGCCGCGTAAAGCCGTGGGGTACGAACCACGCCGTGCTCATGGGCAAGGATGTCATCAAGGAGCCGTTCTGCGTCATCAACTGCGACGATTTCTACGGCCGCGACGCCTTCATGCAGATAGGCAAGTTCCTCGCCGGGCTGAAGGAAGGCTCGAAGAACGAATATGCCATGGTGGGATTCCGCTGCTGCAACACACTCTCCGAGAATGGCAGCGTTGCTCGTGGCGTGTGTGCCTACAACGACAAGCGCCATCTCACCGACGTGGTGGAACGCACCGAGATCATGCGCATAGCCGACAAGGGCAACGCCATCTGCTTCAAGGACGAGCAGGGCGTGTGGCAGCCGTTGGAGGAGAACGTGCCCGTGTCGATGAACATGTGGGGATTCACCCCCGACTATTTCGACTACAGCGAGGCCTACTTCAAGGAGTTCCTCAGCGACCCGAAGAACATGACGAACCTCAAGGCCGAGTTCTTCATCCCGTTGATGGTGAACAAGCTCATCACCGAAGGAACGGCAACATGCGAGGTGCTCGACACCACCAGCAAGTGGTTTGGCGTCACCTACGCCGCCGACCGCGAGGCCACCGTTGAGCGCATCAAGAGCCTTGTCGACGAGGGTGTCTATCCCAGCAAACTGTTCTGAACAACACCCATCGCTTCCCCATGAAAGAACTGGAACTGAAATACGGATGCAATCCCAACCAGAAGCCGTCGCGCATCTACATGACTGACGGCTCTGAATTGCCTATCGAAGTGCTTAACGGCCGTCCTGGCTACATCAACCTCTTAGACGCGCTGAACTCATGGCAGTTGGTGCGCGAGCTGCGCCAGGCCACAGGACTGCCCTCGGCAGCGTCGTTCAAGCATGTCTCGCCCGCCGGAGCCGCCGTGGGCCTGCCGCTAAGCGACACGCTGAAGCACATCTGCTTCGTGGCCGACATCGAGGGGCTTGACCAAAGCCCCATTGCCTGTGCCTACGCCCGTGCCCGTGGTGCCGACCGCATGTCGAGTTACGGCGATTTCATCGCCCTCAGCGACACTTGCGACAAGACCACGGCACTCATAATAAAGCGTGAGGTCTCCGATGGCGTCATAGCCCCGGGATATACCGAAGAGGCACTGCAAATACTGCGCGAGAAGCGCAAGGGCACATACTGCGTAATAAAGATGAGCGAGGGCTATCGCCCTGCCCCCGTGGAGGCCAAACAGGTGTTCGGCATCACCTTCGAGCAGGGACGCAACGAGATTCGCCTCGACGACCCGGCATTGCTGGAGAACATCCCCACGCAGAACAAGACCTTTTCGCCTGAGGCCCGCCGCGACCTGATGATAGCCCTGATAACGCTGAAGTACACTCAGTCGAACTCCGTCTGCTATGTCAAGGACGGCCAGGCCATCGGCATCGGCGCAGGGCAGCAGAGCCGCATCCACTGCACACGCCTCGCAGGGCAGAAGGCCGACATCTGGTGGCTGCGACAGCACCCGAAGGTGCTTGCCCTGCCTTTCGTGCCGGGCATACGCCGCGCCGACCGCGACAATACCATCGACGTGTACCTTTCGGAAGAGGAGCACGACGACGTGCTGCGCGACGGGGCATGGCAGCAGTTCTTCACTACCCGCCCGGAGCCGCTGACGCTCGACGAGAAGCATGAGTGGATTGCCAAGAACACCGATGTCTCATTAGGCAGCGACGCGTTCTTCCCCTTCGGCGACAACATCGAGAGGGCCCACAAGAGCGGGGTGCGCTACATAGCACAGGCCGGCGGCTCGGTGCGCGACGACCACGTCATCATGACCTGCGACAAGTATGGCATTGCCATGGCATTCACAGGCGTGAGGCTGTTCCACCATTAATTCCAACAGCCATCACTTTCGCATGTATAAAACGACCACAGATTTCACAGATTGCACGGATTATTTTGCCTATTACAGCGGCTAAAGCCAAAATCCGAGAAATCTGTGAAATCTGTGGTAAAATTTTATAGAATACGCCTTATTACGAGAGCTGAGTTTGTTCCTCCGAATCCGAAGGAGTTCGAGAGCACGGTGTTCACCTCGGTATCTACGGTGACTGCCGTGAGGTTCAGCTTCTCGGAGTGTTCGTCGGTGTTCTCAAGGTTGATGTTCGGTGCCACGAAATTGTGCTGCATCATCAGCGTCGAATAGACAATCTCGCTGGCTCCGGCCATCCAGCACTCGTGGCCGGTCATCGACTTTGTTGAGCTTATCAGCGCGTGCTGTCCGTGGAACAGGCGGTCGAGGGCAATGGCCTCGTACATGTCGCCCTGTAACGTCGATGTGGCGTGGGCGTTGACATAGTCGATGTCGGCAGGGGTCATGCCCGCGTCTTTCATTGCGCGGTTCATGGCCGTGACACTACCCTCGTCGCTGGGTTCCGATATTCCCCCGCCATTGCTGGAGAAGCCGTAGCCGACGACCTCGGCAAGGATGGTGGCCCCTCGGGCGATGGCATGGTCGTAGTCCTCGAGCACCAGTGCCGCCGCCCCGCCGCTGGGTATCAGTCCGTCGCGGTCGCGGTCGAAGGGCCGGCTCGCCTTCGTGGGCTCGTCCATGCGCACGGAGAAAGCGTTAAGAGCGTCGAATGAGGCCATGGAGTAGTAGTTCGTCTCCTGTGCTCCTCCGCAGAGCACCATGTCCTGCAGCCCCTGGCGTATGAGCATCGTGGCCAGCCCTATGCTGTGGCTTCCACTGGCACATGCCGCGCTGACGGTGAAGTTCACTCCACGCAGGCGGAAGATGGTGCTCAGGTTCATGTTCACCGTAGAGTTCATCGACTGGAAGACGAGGCCGTAACCCAGCATGGCCGAGTCGTGCTTTTCGTCCATGATCTTCGACGACTCGATGACGGGCTTTGCCGACGAGTCATTGCCGAAGATGCAGCCCACCTCGTTCTGCCGCAGGTATTCGTCGTCGATGCCGGCCTGGCTGAACGCCTGACGTGCAGCCATGTAGGCATACTGTGCCTCCTCCGACATTCCGGCGCGTGTGTGGCGGTCGAGCATCTGCTTAGTGATGACTGGTGTCTCCACCCTGCCCATCAGGCCTGAGCGGTAGCCGTAGGTCAGGCGGTCCTGGTCGAGCACGATGCCCGACCGCCCTTCATAGAGCGACTGCCGCACGGTCTCCAAGTCTGTTCCCAAGCACGACCAGATGCCCATGCCCGTTATCACTACTCTTCTCATAATCACAATGTCCCTATCTCAACAGCCACCGTGCCCGAAAGTCTACGGTTAGGCGACAGAACGTCGGGAATAGCGTCAACTTCGGAATCCCCCAGCTTCGCCTCCCCCCAGTTTTCAACCTCTTTTTCGTCCATTGTCCCGGCTGTGAGCCGGCTGTAGAACATGCTATTCAAAATATGTAATGGTTCGCGTATCTTCCCTTCCGTTCTGGTCCTTGCGGCAGGTCCAGTTGCCCATGTTGTCTTTATCCACAATGGTGTAGGTGTAATCCAACACCTCGTCATGGCCTTCCTCGTCGCCCATTTCGGGGTAGATAGTTATCCTCTCAGTGGCAACATATCCGTTGGCATCGTAGGTGAACTCACGGCAGTAGTCGTCGCTGGCTATCTTCGTGGGCAGCCCCTTGTCGTCGTAGCTGTAGTAGCAACTACCAAAAGCGTCGGCATTGCAGTCCTGCAAGCGCCCGTTGTTGTCGCGTGTTACGCCTCCGGGGAAAATCTGCTCGGGCGTCTCGCCGTTCTGTGACAGCAGCTGACCAGCCTCGTTGAACGTGACCGTCATTTCGCCCCACACACATTCCTTGACAGGCCCGCGAAGGTCAAACCCACCCAAGTCGCCGCGCCCGGCCTCAGGAAGTGTGGCATCGACAGTTTCCTCCACAGCCTCGTTTCCCTCACTCACTTCGTTGGCTCCAGCCTGCTGTTTGCCACCGTTTCCACACGCTGCCAGTATCAGCCCTGCCGATGCCAGCGCAATGATAAAATGTTTCTTCATAGTCTGTTCGTTTAAAATCAACGCGCAAAGTTATTCATTTTCCGTGACATAGCAAAATAAAAACGGGAAAAAATGTCACCATAGCGTGAAAAGACCCGACAATGCGTCGGTATTCGCAGGAAAGAGAGCCGGGATTAGTGGGAGAGACAACCGGCACGCGAGGGAGGGAGGACGGCTGTCCACGACCTTTCCACGCCCGCCGGCAGTTCGTTCCACGCCCGCCGACAGAACGTTCCACGCCCGCCGGCAGAACTGACGGCGGGCGTGGACAGGTCATATCGCCCAGACATCCCTGATTTCGCAAAGGGTGGCGATGTGGGTGCAAAATTACGAAAAAAAAGGCTTACCGCCAAAGAAAATACTGGAAAAATGGAAAATAATTTGGCTGTTAGCGAAAAAGTGCGTACCTTTGTGGCCGTAGAGTGCTGAAAACCCTCAACTCTCATCACTCAACTCTCATCACTCAACCCTCAACTCTCAACCCTCAACTCTCAACCCTCAACTCTCAACTCTCAACTCTCAACTCTCAACTCTCAACCCTCAACTCTCAACCCTCAACCGTACATGACAGCAGAGGAATACTATAAGCAAGGGAACGAGTACCGCCGTCAGGGGCTCTTCCACGAAGCGATAAACAACTACATCGAGGCTGCACGCCTCGACCCGGAGAGTCCGGCCGTTGAAGCCAGACGGATGCTGGAAGACATAATGAACTTCTACTGCAAGGACATCTACAATCCCTGACCACTTCCAGCACCCTTAACCCTTTTTTCGTCCATTGTCCCGGCTGTGAGCCGGGAGCAAAATACACTCAAAACCAAAAAAAACTCAACACTATGAAAAATTACATCTTACCGAGCCTTTCAAGCATCGTACTCACCGCTTTGCTGACCACTGGCTGCGCCTCGCACCGCACAGTGCAGCATGTGGTCTACTCACCAGGAGAGAACCTCACCGCTCTGACAAAAGTGACTGAGAGCGAATACATCTGCGACTATCCCTACGGCGGCGACAACGGCAGGAACATCTTCTTTACCATGCACGACAAGGGAAAGGCCATCTACAGCAACATCTACAGGAAAGAAGACCCCGTAAGCGCGTCGATGAGCCAGAAGACGGCAGGAAAGAACCAGAACACCACCCCGTCCTACTGCGCCGCCACAGACATGGTGGCCTTTGCAGGACAGTTGGAGGGGAGCACCATCAGCGACATATACATGGTGAACGCCTCGAAGACAAACGCGCTGACACAGGTGACGAACACACCCGACGTGTTTGAGGCATATCCCAGCATCAGCCGCGACGGAAAGCGAATAGCCTACGAGAAACGCTCGGTCTACGGACGGCTGCTCGACTCGGAGATATGGGTGAAAAACCTGCAGACCAACGAGAACATCATGCTCGGACTGGGAAGAATGCCGTCGTTCTCGCCCGACGGGAAGAGCATCACATACGTCAGATATGCCAGCGACGGGAAAAACACATGCCTCTGCACAATCAATGCCGACGGAAGCAACCAGATGCAGCTCACCGATGTGAGCATGGGCTTGGTGTGGCGGCCTTGCTACAGCCCAGACGGCTCACACATAGTGTTCCAGTGCCTGAAACCACAGAAAAACGACTTCGACCTCTATGTCGTCGACCGCAACGGCAACGGACTGACACAGCTGACAATAAACAACTCTTTCGACGGCGAACCATACTGGGCCAACGACGGGAACATTTATTTCACATCCGACCGAGGAGGGCGCGACGGACACTACCAGATATGGCGATTCCGGTTCGGGGCATCGACAAGCACGGGCACGCCAATCATACAGAACACCCAGCCCACAGGACCAGTGGAGCACACCGTTCAGCAGGGAGAGACCATCACACAGATAGCACAGCGTTACGGTGTAACTGTACGCGACATCGTGAAATGGAACAACCTGCAGTCGATGACACTAAAGCAGGGTATGCGCATCAAGGTGTCGGAATGAGTGAGAGGAGGTGCGGCATTCCTGCCGCACAGTCCCAATGTGGAGTAAATATATATGGTACGCACAAACGCCATGCTTGCTTTCTGGGGACTTCTGCTTGTCACAAGCATCAATGCCCAGACATATACGACAGACCAAATAGAAAGGGCTGTCGGGATGCTCGGCGTGAGAAACGCCATAGACTCGATATGCTCCACAAGCGACTGCCCGACAACCTTCACCGTGAAAGCCAACGACGGACAGACCATCTGCGTCAGAACTGTATGGACGCGACGTGTCGCGTCCGCCCCCCTGCCAGCCCGCAACCCCCAACCCTCAACCTCGAGCCCTTTTTTCGTCCATTGTCCCGGCTGTGAGCCGGGTGAAGGGCATACTCCCCCCTCTGTCAATATCGAGCACATTGGCATCCCCCTGTTCAATCCCGACCTGCGCAATATCACCCCCTCGCCAGTCTACGATTTCCTCGAGTTCGCCGCCCTCAACTGGAAATACAAAGTCAACCCAAACACCCTCTATCTCTCGAAGGTAGTATTCAAGAAAGGCAGCTGGCAGACCCTGCTCCATGAGAAGCTCGACACCTGTGATTGTTCCGTGAGCAACCGCGACGGCAAGCTCTACATCGTCACATGGACACAAAACGGCGAAGAAGTCGCCGTCGTTGGAGTACCCATCGACTACGAGCTACTCTACAACGATACCCGCCGCAACATCGAGAAAGCCTTCCTGCAAAGACTCTCAAACTACGAACAACTCACCAGCTCTCAACCCTCAACCCTCAACTCTCAACCCTCAACCCTCAACTCTCAACCCTCAACCCTCAACTCTCAACCCTCAACCCTCAACCCTCAACTCTCAACCCTCAACTCTCAACCCTCAACCCTCAACTCTCAACCCTCAACCCTCAACCCTCAACTCTCAACCCCTCTTTCGTCCATTGCCCCGGCTGTGAGCCGGGCGAAGCCCACCCTCAACCCTCAACCCACCGAGGCCGACCTCAAAATCTACGGCACCGAGGGCCTCTTCGTTTTTCAGGGGCAGTCACACATACTCGACGAACTGAACCAGAACGTCTACTATGCCCTGAAAACCATCTACGAGCAGACCGACACCATCATCGAAGGCCGGTCGGAGACAATCAGCCTCGAAGGCGTCATCCCCTCCCTCGTCATCGACACCAGTCACCCCGCAGAAACACTCGCCAACCTCATGCTCAGCGACGAAAGCAACACACCCGAAGCCGACATGTCAATAGAGTTCCACCTCAGCAACTACAAACGCCCGAAGGTCTCCATCCCCGTCAGCATGCTCAGATCGTTCTTGCGGCAGGAAGGATGCGACATCTATTTCGCCACCAGCGGAACAACAAAAGACACCACCAAGGGCATACTCTTCGTCACAAACCCAGGAAAAGGCTACAACCACCTCTTCAGTCTGCGCTTGCCAATAAGCCAGATCGAAAACACCACGCCAAACGTCCATGCCGACGCATACCTATACATCCCACCAATCGAGAAAAACAAGTTATACGGCAAGACACCAGAGAAAAAGTCTGGTGCCAAAATATACAGATAGCGTATGAAGACACTAATTATCGCCACCATCCTACTATCCCTCACCCCCCAACAATCGACGGGCAGTAAGTCCGAACTCGTCAGGAAAATCAACGAGATAAAGGCCCGCAGCGACATCTACTACTGGAACCAGTACACCCATGCCGTTGCCGACTCCGCCATGATCAATGCCTCACGCTGGATGCTCGTCGACATCAACACCAACCGCAGCGAGTACAGTCAGCTCACACTCGAGCAGATAACGCCCTACATCAGGTACGTCAAAATCAGTCGCGGTGCCAACACCCAGTATTTTGCCTACCTCAAGAAAGCCGACCTCTCATTGGCTGCCTCCCCTGCCACCGTACCCGGTACCCATGTAGGGACGCGACATGTCGCGTCCGACAGCCCCTCCCCCGCCACCGGCCAGACCACCTCCCCCTATACTCCCACACAGTCGCAGTCCTCCTTCGTTCCCGATGCCTTCGTCCAAAAGATCAGGGAGTACAAAGACTTCTACGCCGTCTACAAATTCCTCAAGAGCCAGAAGGCCCAGAAGCAGCTGCTACAGTTCGGTGCACTCAAGGATGTAGAAGACTACAGCTCCATGGACCTCATCCTCTTCGACATCAAGTCCAAAGAACTCGTCGCCATCCTTTCAGCAACCAATCCCGACGGCACACGCACAAACCTCATCACCGGCACCCCCGACTCCCTCGACAACTACCCAGAAGACCTCGTCCTCGTCATCTGGTACATCAAATAACCCTCAACTCTCAACCCTTTTTTTCGTCCATTATCCCGGCTGTAAGCCGGCCGCAGAACACCCTCAACACCCACCACTCAACATGAAACGACTCACAACCATCATCGCCGCCCTCACTCTCACCCTGGCAGCCATCGCCCAGCAAGACATCAAGATGACCATCAGCGACGGCATCACCAACACCGATGTAAAGCGTAGCATAGAGAAAAACATCTCCCTCCTCCTCAGCGAGATAAACCGGGCCTGCGCACAGGAACGGACACTCCAACTCGACAATATCGACATGACCGCCAGCGGACGACGCTCACTACAATACCTCTGGCAGAACCTCCACTTCCTCTGTGAGGACAACGAGATCTTCGAGCGATGCCTCACAACGGCCGACGGCTACGCCATACGAAACATCTACATACAGGTCAACCCCATGATGGAGGACTACGACGACGAGCGCGACCGAGAACTCACCATCCGGCTCACACGCGACGGACGAATAGCAAGCGTCGTAATGGCAGCATCAGAGATGGCCTACGAGCGCATCATACAGAACGGACTCGACGTTACCGACTTCGAGCGGCGGCAGACAATCCTCGGATTCGTAGAGAATTTCCGAAGCCACTACGACGAGAAAGACATCGACGCACTACGACAGGTCTTCAGCGAGGAGGCGCTCATCATCACCGGCTCAGTAATAAAGAAATACGACTACAGCGGAGACCGGCCAATGCTCAAGACAGAAATAAAATACCACCAACAGACAAAAACCGAATACCTCAACAACTTGAAACGAACCTTCGCGAACAATAAATATATAAAGGTGACGTTCAGCGAAATCGATGTAGTACGCCATCCCACTAACCCCGACTTCTACGCAGTCACACTACGCCAGCACTGGAAATCGTCCACATACGAGGACGACGGATACCTCGTACTCCTTTGGGAGTTCCATGAGGGCGAAGACCCCATAATACATGTCCGCACATGGCAGCCGGAGCGCATCGGCAACCGATCAATAACACGCGAAGAGGTAATAAACATCATGGACTTCACAATCCCCAAGAAAAGCTATTAACCCACCCTTCCAAAAGGCAACGTCTTTAACTCCTTTAACTCCCCTAACTCCTTTAACTCCTTCAACTCCCCAAAATGAATACAAAAATCCTTGCAGCCCTCCTCTTCCTCTCACTCTTCCCCTTACAGGCCTTCTCACAGGCCAAGGTGAAGAGCATGACAGAGACCATGGACTTCATCCCACGCGAAGACCAGCGAAAAGACTACAACAACCAACTCCTCGCACTCGTAAAGGTGCAAGTCGTCGACGAAATCACCGATGTCGAGGGCAATGTCATGCCGCCCATCGTCAATAAAGGCGTGGAGAAATGGGTCTACATGGCCAAAGGCTCGCGCAACATGAAGATCCATTTCAAAAACAATCTCCCCCTGCGCATCATGTTCAAGGACTTCGACATCGACGGGCTGAAGAGCAACCGCGTCTACGAGGTCGTCAT
This sequence comes from uncultured Prevotella sp., assembly GCA_905233425.1. Lineage (GTDB taxonomy): Bacteria > Bacteroidota > Bacteroidia > Bacteroidales > Bacteroidaceae > Prevotella. The sequence continues at coordinate 34,702 of CAJOEC010000021.1, forward strand.
CGAAGTACCCAACGCTCCGGCACAAGAGGCACAGGAGGCTGGAACCAACGTCAACGGGAACTACCTGCAGATGCAGGTCACCCCTGCCAGTGCAACGGTCAACATCTGGAGCGAGGACAACGAATACCAGAAGAAAGCCTACCGACCACAAGATGACGGACGGTTGAGGGTCTATCTCCCCTACGGCCGCTACTACTACAGCGTCGAGGCCGTAGACTACGACACACTCGAAGGTAGCGTGTTCGTCAACGACGAGGACAAGTGGGAGAACATTGTCCTCAAAGCCAATCCAACAAGACCTTCAGGAGCCGATGCCTCCAACCGCCAGAACCAGCCAGTGGCGACCGAGACTGTTGCTGCGGAAAAAGCTGAAAAGCCGAAAAAAGTGAAGGAGCCTAAACAGCCAAAGGTAAAGACTCCCGTGGCGGTAAACGAAAAAGACAGCAAGGCCGTCGTCTTTGGTGTCATCGCAGGTATGAACATGGCATCAACAAAGTTCGACAAGAAATACGACGGTTCAGTCAGTTCGCAGACAGGCTTCCACTTCGGGGCGACAGCAGAGTTGCGGCTCGCCGACAATATGTATATCAACACCGGACTAATTTACAGCGGAAAAGGGTACAAATATGAGAGCAACAGGTCGAAAGTCAAGGAGACGGGCACAGCACAGTACATTGACATCCCCGTGCTCTTCGCACCACGCTTCGACCTTGGCTCATCGCTGAAGCTCGAAGTAAACGCAGGCCCCTACGCAGCATTCTGCATCGGAGGCAAGGTGAAAGACGAATGGACTGACAACAGCAACCAGGAGCCTGCCTACGACGAGTCGTTCTCCTCGGCCTACAGCGGTTTCGACTACGGACTGCAGGCCGGTGCCGCCGCCATCATCTCAAACAGCTTCCGCATAGGAGCCAGCTACCAGATGGGCATGGGCAGCAGCTACCAGAACAACAACATCATGTTCTCCCTCGGCTACCGCTTCTAACCACTCACACCCACAACCACAACACCCACCCAAAACATGAACACCAAACACATCATACCCCTTCTCCTGTCTGCCACCCTCACGCTTGCCTGCTCCGACGACGTGGCACCCTACGGAGAGAAAATCGCCGGCGAGCAGAGTCTGACCGTCGACAACAGTAGTGTGAACTTCGACAACTCAAAGTCACAGACTGTCAGCATAAAGGCTTCGCAAAACCTGGCGTGGCAGATTACCTCTGCCAACAGCTGGTTCACAATCGACAAGAACAGTGGCACGGGTCCCGCCGTCATCACCATCACAGCGACAGGCGACAACCCGCAGGAAAACACACGAACAAGCACCATCACCATCGAGGCGCCACGCTACAACCTTACTGCCACCATCAACGTCAGCCAGGCCGGCTCGTATATCAGAGTGACGGAGGAATTGCTGGAATTCAATGCCTTGAGCGAAGAAAAGACCATCACCGTGGAGTCAAACGCGGAATGGACGATAAGAGACAACTGGCTCAGCTGGCTCGATGTCAGCCCGACAGAAGGCCCGGCAGGCCGCACGTCAGTAAAGCTGACATCGCACAACAACCCCGATAGTGCCCCCAACGAAGGAACATTGTCGTTTTACTCAACAAAGAGCCAGGCGACAAAAAGCATAACGGTAAGGCGCAAAGGCGTGGAACTGAAAATTGCTGACGGTTTCAACCCCGTATTCGAGAGAGACGACACCACGCCCCATGAGCTTATAATAACGTCGAACTACGAATGGGCCATCACCGGTGTCCCCTCGTGGCTCACACTCAGTTCACAGTCGGGCAAGATGACGTCCACCGTCAGCCTGAAAGCCAGCGCCAACAACGGCAGCCAACGCACAGCAACGCTCTACGTCACCGCTGGCAACGTGACACAGACGGTTGAGGTGACACAGAAAGGCAAGGGCGCACCCGGAGTAGACGACAACCCAACACCAAGAACCAGCAGAAACATACAATAACCCCCCATTAACTCCCACAATAACATGAAACGCTCATTAATACATATCGCAAGCATACTCGCCATGCTGACGTTTGCCATGCCAGTATGGTCATTAGACATTGCCACCATAGACTCAAACCCGGCACTCATTAAGGTGGCACGCGAACAGGGATGGATTGCCGCCAATGCCACAGTAATGACGAAAGAGGATGCAGAAAACGTGACAGACATAGGCCAGGCCTTCTGCAACAACAAAGAACTGACCTCATTCGACGAGTTCAGCTATTTCACTTCCGTGGAAGGAATCAATCCAAATAATGACTATAACGGAGCATTCAGGAACTGTACAAACTTGAAAAGCATTAAACTGCCTTCAAGCCTGAAGACCATTGGCAGATACGCATTTGAAGGATGCGAAAGCCTTGAGGCAATAGTGATTCCCAATAGTGTGACAACGATAGGGAGCAATGCTTTCAGTCATTGCAGCTTGACATCCCTGACCATCCCCGATGCTGTTACGCGCATTGAAGGGTCTGCTTTTAGAGGATGTAAGTTTACCAAAGTGACCATCCCGAAAAACGTGAAGACTATAGATGAGAATCCTTTCACCGACTGCCGCTCGCTGAAAGAATTGTGGGTAGACCCTAAAAACCAATGGTTTATTACGCCTGACAATGTGCTTTTGAACAGAAGCCAAACCACACTTATCTGCTATCCATGCGGAAAGACAGCAACGTCGTACACCATTCCCAGCGGTGTTTCCACAATTCTTTCGTATGCCTTTGCATTTAATGACAATCTGAGAAGCATATCATTCCCTGAAACCCTTTCCACGATATCTTCTTACGCTTTCTTTGCAACATCAGGGATTTCGACCATCAACATATCAAAGAACGTGACAAACATACATGGGGCTGCTTTCGAGAAGTGCACAGGCATTACCGAATTTATCGTCAATGATTTGAACACGAAGTACGCCTCAGAGAGGGGAGTGCTCTTCAGCAAGGACAAGAAGCAGCTGATAGCATATCCTTTAGGTTCATCAAAGCAGGAATACGCCATACCAGACAGGGTGAAGACCATAGACTCATACGCATTCTACAATGCAAAGTATCTGAAATCTATAGACATTCCCGCAGGAATTACGGAGATAGGGCAGATGGCCTTCAACATTGACAACTTGACGACAGTCACAGCAAGGATGACGACGCCTTGCTCAGTAATGGAGGACTGTTTCTCGAACTACACATATAAGAACGGAACACTCTTCGTGCCACAAGGGCGTATCTCGGCATACAGGGGGACACAGGGGTGGAATTTCAACAACATACGCGAAATAGGAGGCTCGGCTGAAGACGAGGACATCATAACCTTCGCCGACGCAGAAGCCAAGCGCATCTGCGTGGAGAACTGGGACGCAAACGGCGACGGGGAACTGTCGGAGCAGGAGGCAGCAAGGGTGACAGACCTGGGTCAAGTATTCAATCAAAACAAGACTGTCAAGACCTTCGACGAACTGAAATACTTCACTGCACTCAAAGCGGTGGGTGAAAATGCCTTTCTCATGTGCACCAATTTGGAGAGCATCACACTTCCGCAAGGCCTTAGAACGATTGGGGGAATGGCATTTTTTGGATGTTCACGTTTAGAGGAAATTACCTTTCCAGAAGGTATTGAGACAATCGGCCAGTATGCTTTCTGTAGAGCAAGCAGTCTGGAATATGTTGTCTTTCCGGCAAGCATGAAGACAATAGGTCACCATGCTTTTGGGGAAGTGGTGTTGAAAGAGGTAACAGCCCTGATGACCACTCCGTGCGAATTAGGGGAAGAAGCCTTCTACAACTATCTGACATGCATACTCTATGTACCACGAGGCAGCAAGGCGGCTTACAGCGATTTCCATTCGGGGTGGCATTTCGAGGACATACGAGAGATTGGTGGTTCAGACGATGTTTTCGTGGACTTCGCCGACTCTGAGACTGAGCGCATCTGCCTGAGAAGATGGGATGCCAACAGCGACGGCAAACTGTCGACGGCAGAGGCCGCAGCGGTGACCGACTTAGGCACAGCGTTCAAGGGGAGCAGCATCAAGTCGTTTGACGAGATTGAATACTTCGTGAATCTTACTGCGATAAGCGAAGGAGCCTTCCAGGGATGCTCCAGTCTCGGAACTATCACCATACCCCGATGGATAACGAGCATAGAGAAGAATGCCTTCCGTGATTGCAGTCTGTATGCTATCACCATCCCCAAGAAGACAAAGCGTATAGACGACGGGACTTTCTGGGGTTGCAGCAACTTAGGCTCAATATCTTTACCCGTTTCGGTAACGTCAATAGGAAATGGTGCTTTCTGGGGATGCTCAAGCCTGAAGTCATTTACCATTCACAAGGGCGTAACGCAAATAGGGGAAAGCGCTTTCGCCGGATGCACATCTATGAAACGGATGATATCGAATATATTGGAGCCGTTTGCTGTTGAAGACAATGTGTTCGAGAATACGGGAAAACAAGAGGATGGCGATGCAACACAGGAAGGCCTTACCCACTGCTTGCTCTTCGTCCCCACAGGCACCAAGTGGAAATACGAGCAGACGAAAGGATGGAGGAACTTCACGAAAATCGTGGAAAACGACACCATCGCATTCGTCGACCCTGAGGCGCGACAGGTCTGTATATACAATTGGGACAAAGACGGCGACGGAAGACTGTCGAAGGCCGAAGCCCACGCCATAGAAAACGTGTATGGCGCATTTAAAGGAAACACACGGCTTACTTCTTTCGATGAATTCCAGTATTTCACGGGGTTAATAGACAAGCCAGCGCATACAGACCGTAGTCAAGGACCTTTCCAAGATTGTACTAACTTAAGAAGTGTCACGCTTCCAGAGAACCTTAGGACGATTGATTATAATTATTTCCGCGATTGCCAAAGTCTGACAAACATTACCATTCCCGAAAGCGTGACATCTATTGGCAGCTATGCCTTTACCGGCTCTGCACTGACGACTGTGACTATTCCGAAGTATGTGTCGTCGTTAGGAGCAGCAGGAGACGGACTTTTATGCCCATTCTATAACTGCCGGTCGCTTAAAGAGATTAATGTGGCCGAGGGTAACGAGAGTTTTCTGTCAATAGACGGTGTGCTGTTCGGTGGAGACATGAAAAATTTTATCTGCTATCCTGCCGGCAAGGACGCGAAAGACTACACGATACCTGATGGCGTGGAAATTCTTAAAGAACTGTCGCTGGCATACTGCAACCTGACAAGCATAACCCTGCCTAACAGCTTGAGTTTAATTGGTGGTGGCGCGTTTGAATATGTTGACAAGATTTCAAGAATAGTTTCGCTGATGCCTGAGCCATGCAAGGTGCTGCATGGCTTAGGATTTACGGATAATGTTTTTGAAAATGCCACGCTGATTGTGCCAAAGGGTAGCAAGAGCGCCTACAAGGAATCGATGGAATGGGGCAGATTCAAGAACATCGTGGAGGACATCATCGGCTCGGACTATACTGATGACAACGGTGTGACCTACACACTGCGCCCTGGAAACAAGGCAACGCTGAAAGAGGTGACGAAGGGGAACCAGGAACTGGCCATCCCCGGAACGATTGAGTGCGAAGGCCAGACGTTCACCGTCGACGAGATAGGCAGCGATGCGTTCTCGGCCATGTGGCTCTACAGCATCACCATTCCCAGTACAATCACAACAATTAGCGTCAATGCCTTCCGCAAGAGCAAGGCCGCATCGGTGATATGGAAGACGAGAAACGTCCGACTGACAGAGAGCGATGTGGAAAAGATGCGCGAGGAGGTCCCCAATGTGCTGGTCTACGTCGATGACAGCAGCCAGGCAAACAACTGGGGCTATTGGCAGAGCACGGCGGGCGTGGTCGTCGGCAACAGGGCTGGACTCATTGAGCTGAAGGACAACAGCAACTTCTATTGCCCGCGAGCATTCACAGCCGACAGAATCAGCTACACACGGAATTTCAGCATGGACAGCGGCTACGGCAACAGCGCAGGATGGGAGTCGGTGGCTCTGCCCTTCATGCCCACGACATTCAGCCACGAAAAGGGTGAACTGACCCCATTCAATGCGCCATCGGGCGGCGATCTGCATTTCTGGTTGTGCAAGTGGACGAGGAACGGATGGAGGCTTGCCACTGAGTTTGCGGCCAACGAGGCGTTCATTGTCTGTCTGCCCAACAATGAAAACTATGAAGACCATTATAACCTAAAAGGCGACGTGACTTTCTCAGCCACATCGGCCACAGTATATAAGACGCCGGCGAGCCGTAGCGGTTATACATCGAGTGCATATAACAACCGCGAGTTCTATCCGACGTTCTTCAGGATGGATGCCGAAAACAGCGTCTACGCTATCAATGCAACGAGAACAAACAGCACCGACCCGACAGGGGGCGAGACCCCGGGGAGCGCCTTCATCAGCAAACTGCGCGAAGTGCGTCCTTTCGAGGGCTACATCTATGCCCAAGACTCGAATGCCCGTATGTTCCCTGTCTTGGCAGACAGCGAAGGCGGTGTGCAGGGAATAGCGGTAATCCCGACGCCGACACAACAGACTCAGAGATCCATCTACGACACTAAGGGCGTCCTTGTAAAGGGTCAGCTGGCTCCGGGAGTGTACCTTGTCAACGGAAAGAAGATAGTGGTGAAATAAAATGACCTCCCCTCCGAGAAGGACGCGCCACGGCGCGTCCCTACAATTTTGCGGTATTCCGCTTCGCGGCCTGTAGGGTGTTCTTCATCAGCGAGCAGATGGTCATGGGGCCAACGCCGCCGGGGACGGGGGTGATGAAGGAGCAGAGGGGAGCCACCTCGTCGAACTTCACGTCGCCGCAGAGACGGTAGCCGCTCTTGCGCGAGGCATCGGGGACGCGGGTTGTGCCCACGTCGATGACTACGGCCCCGGGCTTCACCATGTCGGCGGTGACGAATTCGGGCTGGCCGATGGCGGCGATGATAATGTCGGCCTCGCGGCACTCTTCCTTTAAAGTCTTCGAGCGCGAGTGGCACACGGTGACGGTGGCGTCGCCGTGCTGCTTCTGCATCATGAGCTGTGCCATGGGCTTGCCCACGATGTTCGAGCGGCCGAGGATGACGCATTTCTTCCCGCTGGTCTCGATGTTATAGCGCTGCAGGAGGGTGAGTATGCCCAACGGTGTTGCGGAGATGAAACAGGGCAGACCGATGGCCATGCGCCCGACGTTCTGCGGGTGGAAGCCGTCGACATCCTTGCGCGGGTCGATTGCCTCGATGACCTTCTGCTCGTCGATGTGGCGGGGCAGCGGCAGCTGCACTATGAAGCCGTCGACGTCGCCGTTGCGGTTCAGGCGGTCCACACACGCCAGCAGCTCCTCCTCGGTCACGTCGTCCTCATAGCGTATGAGCGTCGACTTGAAACCGCAGGCCTCGCAGGCCAGCACCTTGTTCTTAACGTATGTCTCACTTCCACCGTCGTGGCCTACGAGAACTGCGGCGAGATGGGGCTGCTTGCCGCCGCCGACGACAATATTCTTCACTTCATCGGCAATCTCGGCCTTGATGGCCGTCGCCGTGGCTTTTCCGTCGATAAGGGTCATAAACAATATGCAAATATGGGGGAGTTGAGAGTTGAGAGTTGAGGGTTGAGGGTTGAGGGTTGAGGGTTGAGGGCCTATAGTTCGGGCTTCATTCCGCCCTTCATGTTCTTCATTGCCTGGGCCATCTGTGCCATGCGGCTGCGGTCGATGCCCGATACCATCTTCATCATCTTCTTCGTCTGGTCGAACTGCTTCAGCAGCCGGTTCACGTCCTCAATCTTCTGTCCGCAGCCACGGGCGATGCGCAGCCGGCGGCTCTGGTTGATGATGTCGGGGTTCTGCCGCTCCTTCGGTGTCATGCTCTGTATGATGGCCTCGATCTTCTTGAATGCGTTCTCGTCGATGTCGAGGTCTTTAATCTGCTTGCCCACGCCGGGGATCATCGATGCCAGCTCCTTGATGTTACCCATCTTCTTGATCTGCTGTATCTGCGACATGAAGTCGTCGAAGTCGAACTTGTTCTTGCGTATCTTCTTCTCCAGCTCGGCGGCCTGCTTCTCGTCGAACTGCATCTGCGCACGCTCCACGAGGCTCACCACGTCGCCCATGCCCAGTATGCGGTCGGCCATGCGCTCGGGGTGGAAGAGGTCTATGGCCTCCATCTTCTCGCCTGTACCGATGAACTTGATGGGTTTGGTGACGACGGTGCGTATTGAGAGGGCTGCACCGCCACGTGTGTCGCCGTCGAGCTTCGTGAGCACCACGCCGTCGTAGTCGAGCTTGTCGTTGAACTCCTTGGCGGTGTTCACAGCGTCCTGACCGGTCATCGAGTCGACCACGAAGAGCGTCTCGTCGGGCTTGATGGCCCATTTCAGCGCGGCAATCTCGTTCATCATGTCCTCGTCGATGGCCAGTCGGCCGGCGGTGTCGACGATGACCACGTTGTATGCCTCCTGCTTGGCCTTGCGTATGGCGTGCTGGGCTATCGACACCACGTCCTTGTTCTCAGGCTCGGTGTAGACATCCACGCCGACGCTCTCGCCCACGACTTTCAGCTGCTCAATGGCTGCCGGACGGTAGATGTCGCAGGCCACGAGCAGCGGCTGCTTGTGCATCTTCGTCTTGAGCATATTGGCCAGCTTTCCGCTGAACGTTGTCTTACCCGAACCTTGCAGTCCGGCCATGAGGATTATGGCGGGGTGCTGCTCCAGCCTTATCTCCGTGGCCTTGCCGCCCATGAGTGCTGTCAGCTCGTCGTGCACAATCTTCACCATCAGCTGGCTGGGCTTGATGGCCGTGAGCACGTTCATGCCCAGCGCCTTCTGCTTCACGTTGTCGGTGAACTGCTTCGCCACCTTGTAGTTCACGTCGGCATCCAAAAGTGCGCGGCGCACGTCCTTGAGTGTCTCGGCTACGTTAATCTCGGTGATTTTTCCTTCACCTTTAAGTATTTTGAACGACCTCTCTAAGCGTTCCGATAAGTTTTCAAACATCTCTGAATATTTACGATTTACTGATTTACGATTTGCGATTTATTTGCAATTTGCGGAATTTCGGTGCAAAATTACAAATAAAGAACGAAATGGCCAAAGTTTTTCCCCGATTTCTCAATTTGGGCAGATTAAACGCAAGATAAGTGCGGAAAGATTACACCGTGCTGCCCTGGGTAATAAGAATCTGCGTTTTTTCTCTTTATGTGATTGTTTTTTATTGTTTGTATTCTGTTATTTCAATTATTCTTCGTACCTTTGCACACGAATAGCGTGCGAGAACGGACGAAGCAGCGAACGCCAACATGCTTGCATGATTGGCCGAGTAGCGCCGGACAACGTCCTTGCCGCCATAAACCCATAAAACGTTTAGGATTATGACAGCAATACAACTGCGTGCGGAACTGTTCCGCGAGATGAGTCCGCTGCTTGATAGCGAGGCGGCTATGGAGAAGATGCTGACGTTTGTCAGGACGCTGGTGCCAACAAAGAAAGCTGAGGCAGGATGGGCTGACCGCTTTGTCGGAGCATGGAAAGACGACCGCTCAGCCGACGAGATTGTTAAGGAGATACGCAGCGCAAGGACTGCTAACACTATTGACGTAGAGCTATGAAGGGCTATCTGCTTGACACTAGTATCTGCGTTGCTATATTCCGTGGCAATCGACATGTGGCAGCAAAGATGAACGAGGTGGGGAAGGAACGGTGCTTCATCACCAAGATTGTTGTTGCAGAGCTGCTTTTTGGCGCATATAGGAGCAAGCGCGTAGAAGAGAATCTGGAGCAGACACACGAGTTCATAAAGGAAGTGAAGGTGCTGCCGTTCGACGACTGCGTGGACATCTTCGCCAAGGAGCGTGCGCGGCTATGGGACTCAGGAAAAAAGATTGAGGACTTTGACCTGCTTATAGGCTGCGCTGCTAAGGCTGCAGGGCTGACGATGGTAACGCACAACGTGAAGCACTTTAGCCACATTGACGGCATCGAGATAGAGGACTGGGTTGCCAGGAAGTAAGGCCCCGGAGGGCTGAAAAAGTTCGCGCCGGGCGAACTGGCAGTTCGCGCCGTCCGAACTCGGAGTTCGCCCGGCGCGAACTCCAAAACGTCCCAGGGGCCTTTCCGGGTGATGTCGGAGGGGCCGGAGAGTCGGCCTAGTGTAGGGGCAGGCCCTGTGCCAGCCCGATGCCCCCAAAGGGGCAATATTCACAGATGAAAAGGCAAGCATCTGTGTCCCTTACGGGACATCGGGCTGGCACAGGGCCTGCCCCTACACCGGCGGAAAACATAGACGACGATTGAAAGAAATCTATATGAAAAAATTCGACCTGTACGGTTGAAAAGCCCTGAAGGGGCGACAAGACTACAGACGGGGGTGAAACCCCCGGTAAGTCGGCACAAGACGAAAGCCCTGAAAG
>CAJOEC010000021.1:45144-53752 GCA_905233425.1 uncultured Prevotella sp.
ATTTCAATTCCTATTACCGGGGGTTTCACCCCCGTCTGTAGTCTATCGCTCCTTCGGAGCTTTCCTTGCATAGACTTTCAACCGTACAGGTCGAAAAAAATTGGAAAGAAATTAGAATAATAAGAATAATTCTGCCTACGGCACTCGTCGCGCAAGCCAATTATTCTAATTATTCTAATTTCTTTCCAAATTCTTCTTTCCCGTTCGCGATGTACAGACGCTTACTGGAGTGCTTCGAGCATGCGCTTCAGCACTACGGAGCAGCTGATTTCGCGGTTGGCGGCCTCTGGGATGACGAGGCTGTTGGGCGACTCTATGACATCGTCGGTGACTATGAGGTTGCGGCGCACGGGCAGACAATGCATGAACTTGCCGTTGTTGGTCCACGACATGTGCTCGGTGTCGACGGTCCATGAGCGGTCGTTGCAGGTTATCTTGCCGTAGTCGGCAGGGTTGGTCACACCGGGGTTGCTCCAGTTCTTGGCGTAGATGAAGTCGGCGCCCTCGAAGGCTTTCCTCTGGTCGTACTCCACGCGGGCGCCGGCGACGAACTGCGGGTCGAGCTCGTAGCCCTCGGGATGGGTGATGACAAGGTCGATGTCGGGGTCGGCCAGCATCCACTGTGCGAAGCTGTTGGGCACAGCCTGGGGAAGTGAGCGGCAATGGGGTGCCCAGGTGAGGACGACCTTAGAAGACCCACCCCCGACCCCTCCCTGTGAGGGAGGGGAGTAGTTACCTTCTGCCTCAGTACTGCCTACAGAGGTATATACTCCCCTCCCTGTAGGGAGGGGCCGGGGGTGGGTCTGCCATTCCTTTATCGTAATCAGGTCGGCGAAAGCCTGGAGGGGGTGCACGGTGGCTGTCTCCATGGCGAAGACGGGACGGCCAGAGTACTTGATGAACTGCTGCAGTACGGTCTCGGCATAGTCGTAGTCACGGTCGGTTAGGCCGGCGAAGGAGCGCACGCCGATGATGTCGCAGTAGCAGCCCATGACGGGTATGGCCTCGAGCAGATGCTCGCTCTTGTCGCCGTCCATGATGACGCCGCGCTCAGTCTCCAGCTTCCATGCGCCGGCGTTGACGTCGAGCACTATGACGTTCATGCCCATGTTCATCGCGGCCTTCTGGGTGGAGAGGCGCGTGCGCAGGGAGTTGTTGAAGAATATCATCATCAGGGTCTTGTTCTTGCCCAGATGCTGGTATTTGTAACGGTCGTTCTTAATCTCGAATGCCTCGGCCATCGCCTTGTCCAACGGGCCGATGTCTTGAACGTTGATGAAGGTTCTCATTTACAATAAATAATAAGACATTAAACAATAAATAAACTGAAAAATGAAAAACCGCATGTACCCGATAGTCGGCCTGAAAGGCCAACAAGCTAACAGCCCAGGGCATCGCCCTGAGTGTAGAGGGTGCGCAGCCATCGCCCTGAAAGGGCAAAAGCGTTGCTTTCTACCAAGGCTTTTGCCCTTTCAGGGCGTGGGTCACTCGTCCTGCCACCCAGGGCGATGCCCTGGGCTGACAGCTCATTGCCCCTTCGGGGCGTTATCGGGTGATTGCGGGGCATTATCGGGTGATTGCGGATAATCTTTACCTGAAAAAACTACGGTCGGGTTTGACCTTCCCCTTCGATGAGCCATTTGTAGGTGGTTATCTCTTCGAGGGCCATGGGGCCGCGAGGACCGAGCTTCTGTGTGCTGATGCCAATCTCGGCTCCGAGGCCGAACTGGGCGCCGTCGGTGAACGATGTGGGGGCGTTCCAGTAGACACAGGCGGCATCGACATGCTGCTGGAAACGGCGGGCGACAGCCTCGTTCATGGTGACGATGGCCTCGCTGTGGCCGCTGCCGTAGCGGTCGATGTGAGCCAGGGCCTCGTCGAGCGACGAGACGGTCTTGACGGCCATCTTGTAGTCCATGAACTCGGTGCCGAAGCTCTCGTCGGTGGCGGGCTGGAGCAACGGATAACGACCCGACAGGGCGGCGTAGGCCTCTTCGTCGGCGTAAATGGTCACCGGCGGTTTAGTGTTAAGTGTTGAGTGTTGAGAGACTATACTTTTGTCTTCGGACACGGGGGCGAGCGGCGCGACGAGGGCGGGCAGGTCGGCGAGGCGGTCGCGGTGGACGATGAGGCAGTCGAGGGCATTACAGACCGAGACGCGGCGTGTCTTGGCGTTATAGACAATTTTCCTGCCCATCTCCAGGTCGGCATCCTTGTCGAAATAAGTGCTCACCACGCCTGCGCCGGTCTCGATGACGGGCACGCGGGCATTATCGCGCACGAAGTCGATGAGCTTCCTGCCTCCACGGGGGATGCAGAGGTCGACATATCCCACGGCGTTGAGCATTTCGGCTGTGGCCTCGTGGGTGGCGGGCAGGAGCGTCACCACGTCGGGGTTCACACCGTGGTTCGCAAGCACATCCTTTATCACAGCCACCTCCATGCGGTTGCTCTCGTCGGCATCCTTTCCGCCTTTGAGCACACAGGCGTTGCCGCTCTTGAAGCAAAGCGAGAACACGTCGAAGGTGACGTTTGGCCGTGCCTCGTAGATCATGCCTATGACGCCAAAGGGCACGCTGACGCGGCAGAGCCGCAGCCCGTTGGGCAGCGTCTTCTGTTTGGTGATGTGCCCCAGCGGCGAGGGCAGCGAGGCCACGTTGCGCATGTCGGCGGCGATGGCCTCCAAGCGCGACGGGGTGAGCTGCAGACGGTCGTAGAGCGGGTTCTCGGGCGACATCTTCGCCAGGTCGGCGGCGTTGGCAGCGAGTATCTGCTCCTGCCGGTCTATTATGGCATCGGCCACGTCGAGGAGGATGCTGTTGCGCTCCTCGTCGGCAAGCAGAGCCAGGGTCTTGCTGGCGCGTTTCACATCTTCGCCCCATAGCGGGCGCATGTCTCTCTGATTGTCTGGATTCATCTTTGAGTTGAGTGTTAAGTGTTTATACTTTTGTCTTTGGGTGCAAAATTACGAAAAAGTGGGCGAACCGCCAAACGATTCGCCCACTTTTCAGCGTAAAGCCCTGCAATTACTTGAATGCCACGGCCACGACGATGTTATTTTCGGGGTCGTTGTTGAGTGTGAAGTGATGCTCGTCAATATGGTCGAGCACATCCTCCTGGAGTTCACGATCCCACTTGTAGAACCACTCCTTGTAGGTATAGTCGAAGAGTGAGAACTTCAGCCCGCCGGCCTGGTTAATCGCCCATGTCTTTGAATATTTGGCATCAATATTGAGGTCGGCGATGTCATCGTCGTCGTCATCTCCTCCGGAAGGCATCTCGACGATGGACAAGTCGGAGGAGATGTTGAGCTTGAATATGTCGCTCGACTTGCCAAAGAAGTCCATGTCGAAGTGGTTGTCGAGTTTCAGGTTCTGTATCTTTGCCTTGCCCGATTGTATGGCGTTGACATCGTCGATGTCGAAGGAAATCATTATGCCCGATTCGACGACATACTTGCCATCGTCGAGCTCATTCAGCTTGTTGCATTCCACGTGCAGCTTGTTGCCGTTGCGCACGGTCTTTATCTGCGGATAATATGGCAATGCCATGCAGATGGGGTTCAGCTCGCGTGGCTCTCCGTCATTGTATGTCGGCGACGAGGCGAAAAGGTTTCCGGTGACAAGAACGGCCGCAACCTCGTCGGCTGTCGCCTCGACCTTGAAGATCTCGAAGTCTATACCCAATAGCTTCATGTAGACCACGAGTGTGTATGTCTCGTTGTTCTTCAGCTTGGCCTTCGAGAAGATGTCGAATCCCTTGCTATTCTTGTCGGCTTCAAGGAAGGTGAGTGCCCCGGTCTGGTCGAAGTACGACACGATGGGTCCTTCCTCCTTCGGAGCGCCAAGGCGCGTCCATTCGGCACGGAAGTCGGCAAACTCGCCTAAGAGGCTCTTCTCCCTGAGGTGGAGTTTGAGTGTTGCATCGCCCTCTTTGGTGATGTTGACAAATTCGTTGACGTTGATGTCAAACTGCGGGAATATTTTCCGCGAGTCAATGGGTTTGGAGAGCTCAGGCAGATTGAAGCTGTAGACATCTTTGCCCAGCACCGTGAAGTCGAGGCCCAGCTGGCAGACCAATGCCTGGCTGTACTCGAAGTCGGTATATGCCAGACGGTTCCATCCTAAGGCATCGAGTACTGTCGAACCAAGGTACAGGCCTGGGTCTATCGCGGATACCGTCAAGGCCATGAGTGCCGGCAGCAAGCCTTCGTTCTTGCCCATCTCCACCAGGTCGAGCTTGGCGCTGACGGTCTCCTTCTTCATCACGTCAAGGCGTGCGCGCACATGGAGCGTCTTGCCGAACACGCCGATATTGCCGCCCATGGACAGCCCGTAGTAGAAGCTGCCCTCGAACTTGGGTCCGAACGAGAACTTCAGCGCGTCGTCGGCCTCGGGGTCAAACTCACAGCCTCCGTCCCCCGTATGCCCCTTCTGGTAGATTAATTTAGCGTGGAGCGTGCGCGTGTAGCTGATGCTGGCCTCTATAGAGATCTTGCCGTCGGTCTTCACCACGCCATCGATACTGATGGATGGGGTGAGGACGACAGGGCCTATGGGTATGGCGGCGCAGACACAGGTGAAGAGGTGCAGTTTCTTCTTCCAAGGCTTCGACTCAGCCACGGTGAACGTCAGGTCGGCACCCACGGTGACGTCGGCATCGACTTTCAAGCCGATATACTCCACGTCATAGTCGGCAAAGACGAATACATAGCGCATGGCCACGTCCATGGTCATCTTCGGCGTGAGCTCCAGCCCGTCCGCCAGCTTCCATCCGTGCTCAGGCAGGACTATGGGATAGGTGATGGTGCCACTGGCGCGGGTGTCGTCGCCCAACGAGGGATCTCCGCGAGAGAAGCTGATCTCGTTGCCTTCAGCGTCGTAGATGTGCTCCACGAGGTCGTTCAGGGGGATGTACTGCTCGGGAATATTGATGTCCTTGAAGGCATCCTTCAGCTCGGCGTCCTGGTAGCTCACGACATAGCCGCCGCTGGTTTCCTCCACATCTGTGACCTTTGCCAGCAGTCCGTCGTGCAGCTGTTCCGAGGGTGTGTTGATGATGAGCGTCTGTCCGGCCTTCGGCTCGTCGGCGGTGAGGGGCAGGGTAATCTTGTGGCCCAGAGTGTCCACGTTGGTGATTCTCTTTGCCGTCTCCTCGGGCACCAGCACGGCATCCTTGGCCATCTCGTAGGTGATTTCGGAGAGCACAGGAACGTCAGGGTCTACGACGACGCCACCCGGCTTGTCCTTCTTCCCGTCATCGTCATCGTCCTTGCTACAGGCCACGAACATACCGGCCATGAGCACCACGGCCGCGAGGGCGGCCAACAGTTTGAATAGTCTCTTTCTTTTCATAAATACAGGTTATTTGGGTTTGACAAAAATATTGGCAAAGATAAGCAAAGACTGCGAGACGACGCTCTAATCATGAGGAAATCGACTCTCATTTCGCAAAATGAGAGTCGATTTCACGTAATGGGAGTCGTTTTTGTCCTTATTGGCTGTCTTCGGGTTGAGTGTTCAGTGTTGAGCGTTGAGAGACTATACGTTGCTGTGCCAGCCACTCTTTCGGCGACATGCCTGTGACCGACTTGAAGGAGCGGAAGAAGGTTGACTCGCTGGTGAAGCCCGACTCAGCGATGACAACCGCCAGCTTCAGTTCAGGGTTGTCGGAGATGAGCTTCTGGGCATGGCGCACGCGGTACTCGGCAAGCAACTGGGCAAAAGTGCAGCCACGGCAGATGCTGATGCAGTCGGCGACGGTGGCTACGCTCACACCCAGTTCGACAGCTATTTCCGACTGCCGCAGACCCTTCAGGTAGCGCTGGTCCTGCTCAATGAGCTGGCAGATGCGCTCCATCAGCTTCTCGTCCGACGGAGAATCGGAGACAACGGTTGCGGGAATCTGCCTCCTGCGGCGTAATAATAATAATATGTATGCGAGGAATGCGACAATGGCCACCGCCCCAAGCGCCCACAGCCAGACGGGAAATTCGTGTGCTGGCAGGGAATCGGGACTTTCAGGCATGACATCTGTCCCGGCATCGGCAGGGGAGAAATGGTAGCGCCAGACTGAGGCAAGCGGCTTGTAGTTGCTGTTGTGGATGCCCCCGGCCAGTATCAGGTCGCCGTCGGGAGAGACCAAGGGAATAGTGACGGTGGCATACTCCAGCGTGTCGGTATAGTAAAGCGTCAGCTGCGCCGGTTGTTCAGCATAGTCGATGGCGAGCACATACTGGCGGCTGAACAGGCTGTCGACACCTATGACGTAGCCCCGCTGGCGCTCCCTGTCGACAACGACGGGGCCTCTGTAGAAGATGGTGCCAAAGGGACTCTGCATCGGGATGGGACAGACCGTCGGCAGCAGCGAGAAGGAGGGGCGGCATTCCTGCCGAACAGCAGATGGCGAGAAGGACGTGTCGCATTCCTGCCGAACAGCAAATGGAGAGAAGGACGTGTCGCATCCTGCCGAACAGCAGACGATTGCCAACTGTCCGCTCTCGTCGGTCACCGTCAGCAAATAGACGTAGCAGCCTTCCTCCTCATTGCCTATAAAGCAGGCGTCGCTGCTGAAAGGCTGGTCGAAGTACAGCAGCTTCCATTGGTCAAGCAACGGCACACGGAAGGCATCGCCTCTTACCTGCTCTATCCATGCGGTGTCGGGGATAATGTCATACGTGTCATGGCCTCCCAAGATTATGGCATTATCCTTCGCCGTCCTCAGGATGTAGGGGTTGGAATGTCCGTGAGCCACATGCTTGACACGCTGCACCTGGCTCTGCCCGTCGTAACAGCCAATGCCGTCGTCGGCGTAATGGTTTCCGGCAATGATGACGCGCCCGTCATCAAACTGCATGGCATTGGCCAGCACGCGCCGCCGGTCTAAGCAGCCGAAGCCCTCGAATGTATGTGTCTCGGGCCTGTATCGCTCCAACAAGAATGTCTGGCCTATGCCGAGGGGTTCGGAGTGGCCTCCGCCGATGATCACCTCGCCTGTCGTCGCTCGCGACGGGCAGGTACTGGAGTCCTGGTCACTGGGAGCGCGGGCGTCTCGCCGGCCACTGGAGTCCGCCCCTTCCATTTTGCAGTCCTTGTCCGACCGCAAGACTATTGCGAAGCCGTTGTCGTGGTTGTAGGCCATCGTTATCGGGTGCCATTCACCGTCGGCGAAGTACTCAGCCGTGGGTGTCGGAACGAAGTTTGTGGTGTGGCCGCCCGTAACAGTCAGCTCACCGTTGACGTAGAATATGCTGTGCCCCGTCCGCGGAATGGTGAGGTCGGGCAGCTTCTCCGGCACGATATGGACTATCGGGCAGGCACTTGGGCCAGACGCGGAGTCGGACGCGACACGTTGCGCAGAGTCGGACGCGATACGTCGCATGGAGTCGGACGCATCACGTTGCGCGGGGTCGGACGCGACACGTCGCGCGGGGTCGGACGCGACACGTCGCGTCCCTACAGCAGGGAAAGACGCGGCAGACACACAAAGCCCGGACAAAAGGACAACAAGGCTGAACAGCTTAGTCATCATGTTTGCGGCGTGCAAGTCAGTTCCTTGCCATAATATTGATGACGGTGGCGATGTCGGCCACGTCGACGGTGCCGTCACCATTGACGTCGGCAGACTTGTCGTTTCCGCCCTTCGCCATGACGTTGATGACACTGGCGATGTCGGCCACATCGACGGTATTGTCGCCGTTGACGTCGCCGTTTTTGGCTGTTCCGCCGCCCTTCAGGTCGAAGGTGATGGATACAGGATTCCAATCCTCATCCTGTCCGGGCATCACGAGCACGGCCTGGGCCATGGAGGATACGCCAGGGTAATAGACGTACGTCTTGCCAGCGGCGTGTGCACGGACGTAGTAGCCGTCGCCCAGGGTGTAGAGGCCCTCTTCGAAGGTCACCGTTCCCTTCTCTTCGGTCGTGGCCGTAGCCTTCACCACGATGTTGCCGTTGATGTCGGGGCCGAGCACTTCAACGGTGGCCTGCACGGGACTGCCGTTGAGCGTGGTGTTCACCGTCAGCGGTGCCATGAGCCGGCCGGCGGGTAATCCGAACTGTGCCTCACGGATCCACAGCTCAGGTTCATCGCCCCAGTCCACCAGATACTGGAAGGTGAGCTTATAGGCATCGCCGGCGAGGTCTGTCTCGTACCAGTCCATGTAGACGCTGTCGGGGCAGATGATGGCATACTGTCCGGGCTTCTTCGTGACGATGGTGGCGGGAAGAGGTTCCGGCTCATCCATATACTCCACATGGACGAGCTGCTTCGCCGGGTCGGAGAGCACGTATTCGGTGTTGAGGATCATTCCGTCGGGGCCGTAGTAGCTGGGTGAGCTGGCGACGGGCACGCTGACGATGCCATTATAGACACCGTTCAGGTGGTAGCAGAAGGTGAAGCCACAATGCTTGTTGTCGCCCGTGATCTCGAGCACCAGCTCGTAGCCCACATCGTCCAAGGTGGGCGTGTAGGTCAGCTTCGTGGCTCCGGCGATGGCCGTCATGTCGTAGTTGTAGTTACTATGTTTGCAAAGCGTTAGCCACGAATAGCGCAAAAAAGAAGCGTGAAAAGGAAATTATTTGTATCTTTGTAGGTGCAAATATAATGT
>CAJOEC010000022.1 GCA_905233425.1 uncultured Prevotella sp.
GAGGTCGTGTAGGAATCTTACTGTCTCGTCTGTCATAACTTGATCCTGTTAGATGGTGAATAATGCTTGTTATTTGAAATATCCGTTGCCGCGCATGTTTGCGTGGTCTGTGGGTACGGGTGCGAACAGGCCCGGCTCGTCGTCGGCCTGGTGGAGGTAGTTATTCTTGAGGATGGCCTCAAACTTCTTGTAGGTGAACACGCGGTTCTCAAGGCACTGACGGCAGGTAAGGTCTACCAGACGGCCTTCGTATTTCCTGTAGGAAGCGATGATGGCACCACAGATGCGGTAGTACACCTCCTCGGGATTGCTCGTGCGGCGGGGATTGAAGATCTCCGTAACATACGCCTTGCAGTCCTCCGACTGTTTGCCTGCCCATGTGATGTAGTACGCAGCACTGCGCTCCGTGATGGCACGTGACTTGGAGGCAAGGTGTTCCGCCACGTGTGTGTAGCCGTACTCATGCTCTCGCCTATGTGTGGCCACCAATTGGTTGTCTACGTATATCTTCACCCATGACCGTGTGAAGATGACCTTCGCCTTGCGCCCGATATAGGCATACGGGGCACTGTAGAAGTGGGTGACCTTGTCGTGACGCAGTTCCACGAAACAGTTGTTCTGTACCTTCAAATCTGCATAGTAGCGCATCTCGTAAATTTGCTCTGGAAGCGGCTTCAACTCAGGTTTCTCCATTGCATGGAAACGCTCCTCACGGGTATAGGGACGTTTCTGCATGCGTGTCTGGTTGAGCATCACGTTCTGCTCCTCCACGGCCTTGTTCAAAGCCAGGAGACCGACGATGTCGCGCCCTCTGAGCCTGGCTGCGATGCGGTTGTAGGTGATACTCACGGCATCCTCGACTAGTGCCTTCTGCGTAGGTTCGCCCGGATCACAGGGCAGCACTGTGAAGCCATAGTGATTGCCCATGTCCTGCAGGGCTTTGTTCAGGTCAGGCTCATGTCTGTCAGGTGTGATGACGGCTGACTTCAGGTTGTCCGGCACCACGATGGGGGGTACACCTCCGAGATGCTCCAGACACAGGCGCAGGGCAAAGAGGAAGTCCTCCGTGCGCTGCGACGGCACACAGTATACAAAGATATAGTCGCTGTAGGGCATGCAGGCCACAAAGACCTCAGCTTTCTTAATCTCACCCGTATCTGGGTCGATATACGGCATTTTGTCGCCTGCGAAGTCCACCATCAGCTTCTCGCCAGGCTTGTAGGTCATGGCCAGCACAGTGGTGATGTCCTTCTGGGCCACGAGGTTTTGCTTCAGATGCTCGTAGAACTGCGACTTGCAGTAGCCGTCGGGATGTGTCTTGCGATACTCGTCATACAGCAGCTGCCGTGTTACGTGCAGCTTGCGGTTAGTGAGCTGCTCACGGAAATAGGGCAGCAGACGAAGGAACTCCTTCATGCGCTCGTCGGTATAGGCCGGACTGCCTGCATGGAACATACCCTCCAGGACAGGGTCGTCCATCTGGAGCAGATCCTCCATCTTCCAGCCGTTGGCCTTGATGGTCTGCATATATCCATTGACGGTCTCTTTATTGATTGGTAACTGGCGGGCTATGCCGCGGTTCGACTCTCCACGCTGCTTCAGCTGCAGCACTTGCTTGATTAGGCTCATTCCTTTTACTGTTCCTGCCATACGTGTACTGGTGTTTGTTGATTTCCCAGTACAAAGATAGGTGTATAGCACCAAAGAGTGAACGGACATGGGCCGGAAAAAGACCGAATACACCTGACCCCGTGTCACGGCTGAACGGGTATGCTCCGGAAAAGAGATGATGCCGATGGTGTCAGTCAGTCCGTCAAGTGAACGGGCATCGGGCGGAAAAGATTCGATACCCAGCTCCGTTTGAACGGATATGGGGCGGAAAAAGGTTGCTTCCGCGCCTCCGTTTTGGAGGTGAACGGGTATCAGCCGGAAAAATGTCGTTTCAATGTCCATAATGTCCACTTTTTCGACCTATAGGTCATTTTGCAGGATAAAATCTCTGAAAACGCCTTTGTTTACACGCATTTCGAGCAATCAAGCTGCTTGATTGCCAGATTGGCCATTCCTCAACTCAGCATTAGCCAAACGGCCAAGAGCTTTTTTCGTTCCCTTATAGCAACCCACGTATGCATCGCATGGCCTACAGATATACATCCACCCATAAGAAACTCCATGATAGACCTCCGCACTGTCTATCAGTTCCGTTTCCTTGCCGCAATATGGGCAAATCTTGCCTGTGAATATGAGTTGTCGCTTATCCATATATTATAAGGTCTCCACAAGCCTTGTGGAAATGAAATACTATTCCCAAATAATCAAATCGCGTGAGAGGGCTATTCTTTTAACATCTCCGCTCTTACCAGCAATGTAGTATTGTTCGGCAATAGAAGCATCGACGTGTTCCAGAAATGCAGCCTTTATGCGTGAACACTTCTCGTTTATCGAATTAAGTGTTGGATTCGTCACGTCCTCTATGCTTCTAATTGCCCTGTCATTGAGGTCAAGAGGTTTCATCTTCAAATACAAATTCGTCAACTCCTCTCTGAAGTCTGGCAATTGCTTGAAGGCGATACCCTCTGGATGATTTAGGAACAGCAGATAGACCGCCTTAGTTAAAGGCTCCATTCTGACCTCCCTGTTATCATAGTCTGCAAGCAGGATTGTATAATCCTTTTTTATGTTCAGTTGGCTGAGTCTGATTTGCTGTTTCCCCTCTCTGAATCCCAACCGCCAAATGGTTTTCTCACATCTTTCCCCGTTATAGTATTTTTGTAACACTTTGTTGAAAATGTCATTAGGAGAGACCAAATCAAACAGCGTCATACAGGAACGGACTTTCAGCACATCTGGAAAGCCGAAAATGTTGTCTGCGGAAGGGTTGTTGCATTCCAACAATGCTTGCGCTATCTCACGAAGACGACCACCCAAAACGGGATGACACAAATATGCCTGGGCCTCCTCCTTACCACTGATTCCATAGAACTCTGAGTTGTAGCTATGCCCCAATCCCTTAATCTGTGGGAAGACATACCAAATCCAATGTCCTCGTTTCTGGCCGTCCTTGATTTCACGCAGAGCCATCGGATATGCGTAGTTCTGCGCATCTACAAATCGTTCCAAGTCGTAATTTGTTTCCCCGCCACTCAGACATTCTACAAAGCTTTTTGGGAGGCTGACATTATTCAACGCCATAGCATCTTTAAAGTACTGCGCCATCTCTTCGTCACGATAGCCAGCGATGCCGCACCCCACTCGTGTAACCAGAAAGAACAATTCCTGGTGCGCTTTAGCAAATGTAGTGAAACGTTCCACAGCAGATTTCACTTCCAAGTCCTTCCTGACATCCTTTCCATAGTCAACAGGAATTGCGTAGCTTTGTCCCTGCAAGCCTTCTGCCTGCCCCCATACAGCCCCAAACTTTTTGCGTGCTGTACCAGAAGCACCACCGGTATGATACCCCAATGCATTACTACCAAAGACAAAGACTTGATTGGGTAGCAATCTGTCTATATAGTCAGGTGTGAACAACATATATTCTTTTTCTTCCATATATTCTACATGATTACAAGTGAATAGTCATCATGACCAATTAATCCTTTCTTCCTTAGGCTCCTAAGATGTTGTAGAAAGTTTCCGTTGTTTCTGCAATGAAGCAACTTCTGCAGCACTTTCTTTTCAAAGTCAATCTTTCTCAAACTCATTCCCGTTTTGACAAAGTTGCTATCCTTCGTCTGTGCATTGATTGCCTCTTGCAGTTCGTCAGCGTAGCAATCCTTATGCGCCAACTCATACATCATTAATATATAATGGGCCAATGAGTCACTTGCAGCAAAGACTACACTGTTGCCGTGAATCTCAAATCGCCCACATTTAAACCCCTTTTCATCAGTAGGGTCTTTGCAGTTTACCAGATATGGAGGGTTATTGAAGTCAGTAATTCGGCCAAAAGTATGCTGTAAAGTTCCTGTATCCTTGTCATAGCAGAATGCGACACTATCGCCATAGCTTATCCATTGGCCATTATTCCAGACAGCAACAATAGTGGCAAATGAACCTTCGTCGTAGAACTTATTCAAGAACATTCCACCTTCTTCTTTGGCTACGGCTTCACATTCATTATAGAACGCTTCCCAAATGCCATCTATCCATTTGTCGAAGCCGCCATAATCCGTGATAGGCTCATCAGGCAGATGTTCCACGAGATACTTTGACCATCTGTCAGCAAACACGCCGCCACCTCCAGCACCATCGGAAACGGCAATCCCTCTCTCTGTTGCTTTGGCGGCATCCTCATTGATGCTGCCCTCGTCTATCTTTGCTATTGATAGTGCCTTCATTGATTCTGGTTGATATTTGTGGGGGTTCCTATATCCATCAATTTTATCAACGTAGTCGCATCAGCATTCACGCCCATTGCCACGTGCCGACCTGGTCTGTTGTCATTTAGGCAGCGAGCAATGTCTGAATTATACCGCTCTGGCAATAGGCTTGACATTTCGTATAGCGTTTCGGCATATACATTCCCGTTGAGTTCGTCCTTGTTAATAGGACATGCAACGGTAGCCAAAGTGCGGTCGGCTGTGAAATGGATATTGAAGAGAATAACATTACCATCATTTGTGAACATCGCTTTCAGTTCATTAGCCTTCTGCATAACGACATCTTTTGGTGCATGGTTAAACTCTCCGTCTGTAACGTGTATGATTGTGGGGGGATAGCAATCTTTGTCATGATGTTCTTCCATCCATTCCTCTAATAATTTCTTGGCATAGTCAAACGCTTCGTGATAATGAGTCCAGTTTCCATCGTGTCTGGCACTTACCCATTGCACCTGCTCCACTTCCTTGACCTGTACGCCTTTTCTTGTACGAGTTTCTTTTCTCGTAATAATCTTCGTAAAAGGATGGCTCTTCAATTCTTCAGGAGAGACAAAGCCACGTCCTTCCAGTTCTCCTTGCCACCCGCTATACGCTTCTTCACCATAACCCACGACAGCAATGTCATAGTAATGTCTGGTATCGCCCATCTTCACGCATCTCAGCACCAGTTCGTTAATCTGGTTGTTTACTATTCTTGCAGCCGCCTCTGCCATTGTCATCTCTTCTCCGTAAAGCGATGTCTTTTTCTGCATACTCACAGAGTGATCAACCAAGAAGATGAAAGCTGTCGGCGTATTTCTCGTGATTTGTGCAGTGTAAGGAATCTTTGCCTGTAGCTTCTTCGGTTGTGCAGGAATAGGAATGCCAAAGTTACCAATGTTCTTGATATACTCCAACGGTATGAAGTTCTTTACCAATATCTCCGCCTGATAGTATGGCTGTTCATCATCTGCCAAGTCAAAATGCTTACGTGCCTTTACGGACAGGAAATGTATTTGGTTGAAGTCCTCTATTGTCCCACCAATGTTGGCACCCGACCTTGTGGCATTCATGTTGGCATATTTGCTGTCTTTCCAGAAAATCACCTCTGGGTCAATTTCCAGGATTACAGGATTGGACAAACGCCCATCTTGCATGGCGACAAACATCATGGGATGTTGCGTAGTAAAACTCACTCTGACATAATGCTGCAGATGGTCACGTCTGTCAAGGTCTCTTGAAAGGGAACCTCCGCCTGGCTTGGCAATGCTAATTCCCTTATCGTCGCAATCGCCCCATGAATACAGGCCACCATTCTTGATAATCGACTCCAGATTGTCTCTATCTGTAAAGTGATAAAGCTTCTTTATGCCATGTTGGTCTAACACAGTCTTAAACTCTTGCCAATTGCTTTTCTTTTCCATATCTGTGATTTTTTACAATTGTTCTGTATATGTTTTTATTAATGACGCATGCGACAGCGGTTTTGTTGCATCTTCTATGTCACTATTTGTGTCATAGTCCAGGAGCACTATCGTTTTTCCGCTGTCACTTGCAGCTTTCAGTCTCTCTATGATGTAAGAGACCTTATTTTCCAAGACCCAATGGTATGTTGGAATATAAATCTGTTTTCTTGCTTCAATATAGCCCAACAGTTCAGTTCCGTGCACACCCTTTCTATGACCAAGTGGCTTCCCGAATCTCCTCACCGTTCGCTTCAATCCTTTCATGGTGTCATTGGAGAACAGCGAAATGTCCACATCGCACCCCTCAAAAACTTTCAGCCCCTGCCAAACAGCTTCCACACAAGTGGCTGTGTAGCTCTCGCTGAACGGCACAGGTATTCCACCATGCGGATAAAATGGACTCAGTTTCACCAATCCATCCTTCGCACTACTGGTTACATCTGCCAGAATCGCATCCGGATATTGCTTCAATATCGTTTCTGGCTTTTTACGCTTTGATTCTATGATAATCATGATATTTCTCTTAGATTCCTCTTAAACTTTACTTGAACTTTATACACCAAGTTTCTCATAATCACCTGATGTTAAACCATTTAATTCTTAAGTTCTCTCAAAGTTCTCTCAAAGTTCTCTCAAAAATTATTGTTGTGAGAGAACTACCTGCGTCTCCAAAGTTTCTTTTCTCCAAAAACAATTTCATTAGCTATTCGCAGAGCTGTCAAAAGATGGCCTATCTTTGAAACCTTCTGCTTATCTGTTAAAGCCTCTGGCAATTTCGTCATCAAAAGAGAATCAATTTCTGGGCGACTCATTGCTACATGTTGATCCAAAGCCTTCAATATAAGATCTTTGTAATAATTATCATCAAATCCCTTGTTTCGAGTGTACTCGGCTTTTTGACCTGTGGCTTTTGCCACGCTCTTCGCAATGTAGAGCGATGATTTTCTTCCTTCAACAAGCTTACGTTTTCTCAAATAGAAGATTTCATCATCACTCAAAGGTCTGTGCATCTGCAGCCTACTGAGCATTTCTATTTCAACCAGACTGAGCATTTTGTCTTTGGTCAGAAGCATCGCGTAGTCTATGTCAATGACTTTACCAATAATCGTCACCTTTACCCTATTGTCGCTAAAATCGTAATCCGGCATTGGGAACAAACGCTCGCGTTGCTTATTAAACATTCGTCTGATACCACTTCCGATGGTATCAACCAAGCCTAATTCAACCATTGCATTGGCCAACTTTTTGTTCCTATAGTTCTCCTCTGGTGCATCGTTTTCTAACACACTCTTTATGCTGTTGGGAATGAAGCTGCCAAGATTACTGAATATGAGTCTGTCTTCTTCCTCCACCACATTTATCATACCATGACATCCGTAGTCTTGATGGGCGACGGCATTATTTAATGCCTCACGAATGATAAAGGGATCGTAGGTGTCAAGTTCTTCCGGCACCAACGAAAGAAGTGATGGATTCATATAACGGTATTTGAAATTACGTATCTTCTTATAGACGGTTTCTACCGCAATCACAAAAGGACACGTCTCGATTGAAAAGTCTCGCTCGTTGCCAGCAGAGTCTTTATATATCCATCGGATGCGTGCAACCGCAGGTGATATAAGACTCTCGCTCTCAGAACGGCCCAATAGCAAGATAGCCGTATTTGTAATTTTACCTTTCTGCGTAATCTTGGCTTTATTGAGAAACGTTACATCGTCCCACGATTTCATCTCTTCTCTCAATTTCTCATGCTTTTTGGCATAAAGTTCACGTGCCTTCAAGATTGCATCAGGATCGAGGTCGTCGAACGTTGCATCTTTCACAATCTCTGAGCTCCAGTCTTTTTGGGAGTTATAGATTTGTCGGACATAGTCAGGGAAGTCTTTGAGTTGAGTTAAGTTGCTTTGAACGCGAACATAGGCCACCCCTTTGAAATTAACGGGTTCTCCAGTTGCAGCCTGTATCTCGAAAATCACAACATGTTTGCCTTCATATTCGAATTCCTCTATTTCAAAGGGAATGATAGGTGAACAGTTCTTTCGCAACCACAATTCATAATCCTGGTTTCCATATTTAGCTGTCGGTATCCTAAGATTGGTTCCAACAACATTCCATGTGCCATCTTCAACACCGAGCACCAAGTAACCGTATGGCTTGTATTTTAGGCAAGCCGAATTGGAAAGGCCTGATATGTATTTACCTACGCCCTCATATGTAATGCTACATCGAGACTCACCAATATTTGTTTTGAATTCCATCCACTCTGTCTCACCAGCATCTCTCCGCTGACGAGCCAAAGATATGAGTTCCTCTAATAACTGATACTTTTCTTCTATTGTTCTCATATTTTATATTCTTTCTGCAAAGTTACGACTTTTAATTTATATAATCTTGCATACTATCTTTATTTTCAACTTACCTCTTCCTTCTTCCATCTGCCAGAATCGCATCCGGATATTGCTTCAATATCGTTTCTGGTTTTTACGCTTTGATTCTATGATAATCATTTAACGTTGCTTTTTAATTGTTCCAACATTTTTTTTGCCTCCACATTTCCTTGTTCCGCTGCTTGCTCTAACCACGATTGCGCTATAGAATGATTCGCTGCCACCCCTAAACCCTTTACATAGCATTCGCCAAGTCTGTATTGCGCTTTTGCATAACCCTGCTCCGCAGCTTTTCTGTACCACTCTACTGCCTTTTCATAACTCTGGATAACGCCCTTGCCTTGATAATAGCAAATACCCAAATTGCACTGAGCCATTGCATGTCCTTGCTCCGCAGCTTTCTTGAACCATTCTACCGCTGTCTCATAACTCTGAATAACTCCCTGACCTTGATCATAGCAAAATCCCAAATTGAACTGTGCACGTGCATTACCTTGATCCGCAGCTTTTCTGTACCACTCTATTGCCTTTTCATAACTCTGGATAATGCCCTGACCTTGTTTATAGCAAAATCCCAAGCAGAACTGTGCGCCAGCATTTCCCTGCTCAGCAGCTTTTCTGTACCACTCTACTGCTTTCTCATAATTCTGGATAACGCCCTGACCATGATAATAGCAAAATCCCAAATTGAGCTGTGCACGTGCATTACCTTGATCCGCAGCTTTTCTGTACCACTCTACTGCTTTCTCATAACTCTGGATAACGCCCTTACCGTGACCATAGCAAATTCCCAAATTGAGCTGTGCGCCTGCATCACCTTGCTCCGCAGCTTTTCTGTACCACTCTACTGCTTCCTCAAAGCTCTGGACAACGCCCTGACCTTGATCATAGCAAAATCCCAAATTGAGCTGTGCGACTGCATGACCTTGCTCCGCAGCTTTTCTGTACCACTCTACTGCTTCCTCAAAGCTCTGGACAACGCCCTGACCTTGATCATAGCATAATCCCAAATTGAACTGTGCACGTGCATTACCTTGATCCGCAGCTTTTCTGTACCACTCTACTGCTTTCTCATAATTCTGGATAACGCCCTGACCATGATAATAGCAAAATCCCAAATTGAACTGTGCGCCTGCATTTCCCTGCTCTGCTGCTTTTCTGTACCACTCTACTGCTTCCTCAAAGCTCTGGACAACGCCCTGACCTTGATCATAGCATAATCCCAAATTGCGTTGTGCGTCTGCATCACCTTGATCTGCAGCTTTTCTGTACCATTTAACAGCTTCTTCATAGTTTTGAACCACTTCCCTTCCTTTCATATAATGTACGCCCAAAACGAATTGTGCTCTCGCTATGCCTCGCTTTGCACATATTTGTAAAATCTCAACACCCTTATTTATGTCCTTGTCACATCCATACCCGTTTCTCAAACAGCAGGAAAGACATACTTGGGCTTCAACAAAATTTTCTGACGATAATTGTTTAAAAATATTATACGCTTCTCTTAGCTCATCTTTAGATGCTTTTCCAGAATCACATATATTTTGAGTACGATAGAAAAGATAATCTTTATATATATAACTGTAAACAGAATCCAGCAATGGGCTTGTTTCCAACTTTGGTAGCTTACCTTCACTAATTGTCATCAGGAATAATGAATACAGACGAGCAAATTCTACGTCTGAAATCAATGACAATAATTTTTGATTGGTAGTGCTATTCGAAAGATCTCTCAAATCGTTCTCGTGGAGAATGGCGAAATCATTGTTTCCAAGCTCTTCAAATAGCTTTTTCTTGAGTTGTATAGCTCTTATCGTCATCATGATAAGGACAAGAGGGAAATCATCAATATGCTCATTGAAATCTTCTTCTGTTCTTGATGGCAGGCGATAATCTGGGCTTCCTAACTCACGCGATCTTTGCCCTTCCATTGCAGGCACATACATGCCATCATAGTCCACAAGGACGAGGCTTCCATCTTCGCGAACCATGATATTGTCAGGCTTTAAATCACCATGAGCAAACGGTTGACTAATCAACCATTTTGTAAGTTTGCTAAACTGATATGCAGTAAGTGCAAGTTTGTATTTGTTATTAATATTTTGGCAGATGTACTTATCGAGAGTCACTCCTTCCACCCAATCCATCAGCAATACTGGAAACTCCGTTTCATCACTTACATTCGTGTCAACAAACAACTCCTTTTCCAAATACCTAATCGGTGTAAGATATGTACTGCTGACATTCTCAAGTTCTTCTGCAATCAGATGATAAGCTTCTGCGCGCCCCTCTTGCTCTCGCAAGAAACACTTCACTGCATACATTTTTCCTGTTTGCTCATCCTTCATCTTAAACACCACAGCAAAGTTGCCGCTTGTCATCAAGGGATTCCCATCTTCATCCAAAACAGGATGAAGATGCTTTAACTGCTCAAAGTTATCTTCAGCAGACTTGATAGCTTCTACATATTCTGATAATATCGGATAATTCATATTCTGTTAATTAATTTTCCAAATGTATGCAAAACACAGAAAATGTTAAATAGAAGTATCTCTTAATAAATGTTCAATCTGGATAATCTACGAAATTAAAGGTCTTAATGTTTCTCTCTGAAATCATTTTTTCTACGGATTGAATAGGATAGGCCATACCATAGCCAACATTGTCATCAGAAAGGCCTTCTCCTGCAGGTAGACCTGTTGCCACTCCTACCACAAGTCCTTCCTTATTTATAACAGGACCACCGCTATTACCTCCTCGAATTTTTGCAGTTACTAATAATAGTTTAGGGAGCCCTTGGGGGAAGTATATCTCACCTTCTGCTGCAATTGACCCTAACGTGGGGGTCATACGCAATTCTGCCATTGCTGATATTGTCGCTTTTTCTCCTGTACAGAAATTGAGGAAAAAAGGAACTTTAGGGTAGCCCATTACTAAAACATCATCTAAAACATGTGGTTCGGCTATTGTAAATCGAGGCTGTTCCTCGGTTTTAATATATGCCAAATCTATATCATCATTTTTGCTGACATAAACATTACTTCTATTTAACAATTCCGCTTTGTATCCTTTAATAGCAATATTGTTGCCATCAGTTAGGCAATGCTTGGCCGTTACAATTCCTTCAAACATTTTGAAACACGTACCAATTGACTCGCCTCTTTCCGAGTACGAGATAATTGGAAGCACGTAGGGTAAATTATGCCAATAAATATATTCGAAGCCATATACAATAGAATTGTATAATGAATAGTAAAAGTCTGGAGAGAGGTTTCTATATTTTTGGCTTGGAGGGACAGTACAATAATTATCAAATAGGCTCATGGGACCATTTTTCTTAATGCATGTCATTCTTCGACATTCGCATAACCTGTCACAGACTTTGGCTACAATATCGGGCTGTATCGGATTTTCTCCTTCTGGAACTTTATATGTTCCTATAAACTTCTTAATGCATTTTGAGTTCAGATCCTCCCCGTTGTTCAGTGAAAAGTAATCCACAATAGCCAATACTAAATCTGGATATTTTATGTCGTAATCTAAAAAATCTTTCATTTTTGTTTTGTATTATCGAATTTGTTGTTTCTAAATGATTGTTGATGCTATTCATATATGGTTAGAAATGAGGCATACAGATAGATTCTCTATTTATGCGTCCACTTAATGTGGACTCATGTTAGTATGTTTGATAACCTTAAATCTAAGAAGCTAATATCCTCGTTCTGATTTGCAGGAGCAAGTTCACCAACCTCATTAAAAATCCAAGGTTGCTCTTTCTGCTGATATTGTTTCTCTATATCTATAATCTCTTGCACAGTCATATCGTCTAATTATACTTTTACGGTGTTATTTACTATCCTGTTATAACTATTTTATTATGACAAGTTAGGATCTTTTGGATTATGAACCAGTTAATTTATATTAGTCTATTCGAAACCCGTTTTCAGCTAAACGTTCTTTGTAAAAATTGTATCTCCTGTGAGACCTTGACATGTTTTCTACACTTTTTTGAAAACCTTCGTCTTCTAATTTGGTTCGCCAAGTTTTTAACAACAAAAGACAATAATTGTAATTTGATATTTCATAAAAATAATTAACTATATCACAGAAGTTATCCTTGTCTGCCTTGTCAAAATAATATTGAGACAACTCCTGATTCTTTTCTGTTCCTAATCCAATTTCGCAGCAAACAGCCAGATAAGGATATGCAGAGCTCTCATTCATATCAATAGCCTTACGAAACCAATAAATAGCTCTTGGATAATCACTGTCTATTTCTTTTCCTTCGAAATACTTTTTCCCAATTAAGTATGCACTTTTTCCGTCCTTGATCTTCCCATACCATAATTGGGCTTGATAAATGTCTATATTAGTTCCCAACCCATTCGCATAACTGAAAGCCAACATCATGATTGCATTTTCATCTCCATATTCTGCAGAGATTTTAAATAAGTCGAATGCTTTATTGTACCTCTTTACATTATATAGCTTCTCCGCATTTCGTCTGATGTGACTAACAGCTCTTTCATCACCATTGTTTGCTGCTAATTTATACCAATAAAGTGCTTCTTTTTCATTCCCTTTTTCCCATGCCAAACAGCCCGTACAACATTGAGCATCTACACTTCCCCCTTTAGCCAAGTCTTTAAAAATATGAAAAGCTTTATCTTTGTCTTTTTCAACCGAGATGTCTTCATAATGCAAAAAAGAAGCCCATTCCGGACCACGACAATAAGCTTTTGCAATTTTGTATAAATTATTCTCCATCACTTGTAAAGACTCTATGTTTTGCTTTGTCAGTTTCAATCCACTATGCGATAGAAGAAACATACTATAAATAATGTTCAATTCTTTATTCTTTGAAGGAAATATTACTTTAAAAAGTTCACATTGGCTAAATTCTCTATAGTCTTTCTCAGAAAAGAGCAGACGGTCAGATGCGCCATATTGTTCCAGAAGTTCAGGATTAAGCGATATAGCTTTGAGGGATAGAAGAATTGAAATTAACGAGAAATCATCAATGTGCTCATCGAAATCTGTCTCATTCCTATTCGGATGCCTGAAATCGGGACTACCCAACTCTCGCGCTTTCTGTCCCTTCATGGCTGGGACGTACATACCATCATAATCCACCAAGACTAGGGTTCCATCATCCCTAACAAGGATATTATCAGGCTTCAAGTCACCATGAGCAAAGGGCTGTGGCATCAGCCACATCGCCAGTCGGCTAAACTGATAAGCCAGCATAGAGAGTGTATACTCATCATAAATATTCTCTCGAATATAATTGTCAAGCGTCACACCATCCACCCAATCCATCAGTAACACAGGAAACTCTGTTTCGTCAGAAGCGTTGGTGTCAACAAACAACTCCTTATCCAAATATTTGATAGGTGTGAGGAATGTGCTACTGACATACTCCAGTTCTTCCGCAATAAGATGATAAGCCTCTGCCCGTCCTTCTTGCTCTCGCAAGAAGCACTTCACTGCATACATTTTCCCAGTTTGCTCATCCTCCATCTTGAACACCACAGCAAAGCCGCCACTTGTCATCACAGGCTTACCATCCTCACCCAACACAGGACGAAGATTGTTCAGCTGGTCAAAGTTGTCTTCAGCAGCCTTGATAGCTTCAACGTATTCAGATATCAGCGGATAGTTCATAATCTGTCAGCGTTTATTCCGCAAAATTACTACTTTTTCCTAAATAAGGATAATTTTTTTTCATAAAAATGTATTCACAAGGCTTGTGGCGCCTAAAATTTGGGATACATCGCTGCGTCACCTCTGGGAAGCCATCATCATAAAGCATGGTGTTTACTTGCTCTGTCAGGTCGTGGATGTCATAGTAATGGTGGTGGTCAGAGAGCAGTCTGTCCAAATACTTGTAGCGTATGAGTGCGTTCTTATTTGTAGGCATTTATTTGAAATTTTCTGCAAAAGTACAACTAATATACGAAATCATTGTTCGCTGGTCTGCATTTTCTTTCGTATCTCCATATCGCTTTTAGTTATTCTTTCCCAACATTGGGCGTTCCGTGTGCAAATATAATCATAAAAAACGAGGATAGGATGATTCGTGAACATAAATTAAGAAAAAGGTTTGTCTTTTCTCTTGATATGGCAAGCTCGGCAGACATTAGAGTATTGTTTCCCTAAAGTGTTATTTAGGGAATTTTTCAGAATGAGCCTATGTAGAGATGATGAGGAAATAGTATCAATGGGATCATTACCACTCCCAGTCTTCCTGCTCACCGTCGTAGACGATGGGGCCGGTCCAGCCGTTCTTGCGGCAGGCGTTGGCGACTTGCCGCTGCTGCTCGGGGGTGATGGGACGGTCGCCGCGACGCATCTCGAAATACTGCTTGCGCCCCCAGCAGTCGATGAGATGCTGGCGGATGGAGCGCTCCATGTAGGTGGGCATCTCATGGTAGAGTTTCGTCAAGCCGAGCTTCATGAGGACACGCTGGTCTGAGCGGTACATCACGCATTGCTCGCTGCCAACACGTGAAGAGTGCGGATTGATAGCCTTGCAGACCAGCTGCTTAGGGTCGGCATACTGCCCCGCTTGCCAGCGCAGACAATGGTCGTGGAGCGGGCACTTGTCGATGAAACATACCAAGTAATGTTGCGATGCCTTCTCTCGGAGGGCATTTTCTTTTTCAATGTTTGTCATCATGGGTGCAAAGGTACGAAGAAAATGTTATACTTGCAAATAATTCCACAATATATTTTGCAAAATGTATATCAAGCCATCATATTTATAGTTATATCATTGGTTTACAAAATGTTATACTATGACGGCTTGCTATTTGAGCCATCATATAGCCATCATACAGCCTTCATTTTTGTTGGATAAGTAGTCAAAAGATGTGGATAATGGTAAGGCAACTTTCTGGTTTAAACGGAGTTCTATAACAACAATAGTACTGGTGGCTGACAGTTTCCACGGTGGAAACTGTCAGTTTCTCCTGTGGAAACAGTTTGTTTCCTCCGTTGAAACTATGGGGAACTGACGTTCTGATGATGGGAGAGAACGGCTATGATTGTAGGAAAAGGGTTGGTGGGCTGGCATTATGACGGCTATATGATGGCTTTTGAGACAAGCACTCATAGGATAATAAATTGATATTATGTAAGTTAATACTAAAGATGATGGCTGATGGCAATTTTTAAGATTTTTAATGAAGAAAGATTTGGCCAGCTCACATTTTTTTATTACCTTTGCAGACGAACAGATAAAACTATACGAGAATGGCAAAGAAAATCACAATCATTAAGAACTACAGGGGCAAGGACACCCTGCGGCTGACGGAGCTGCAGGAAGTGGTGGACATCATCCGACAGGGAGAATACAAGGAACAGGTGCGCGAGTTCCGCAGAGCCTATCCGCTGGCATCGTTTATCCAGCGCAACAACGACGGGTCACTCAGCGGCGACACGGGCTGGGCCAGGAACCTGCCACGTATCTGTTTCGCCTTGGAGCAAGAGAACCGCATGGGCGAACGGGTGACGAAGGGCTACACAGGGCTGGTGCTGTTAGAGGTGAACAACCTGACGGGACGCGAGGAGGCCGACGCCGTGAGGCGCGGGGCTGCGGAGATGCCCCAGACGCTGATGGCCTTCGTGGGGGGCGATGGGCAGTCGGTGAAGATCGTATGCCGCGGCGAGCTGTTCCCAAAGTCATGGGGGCAACACTCCGACAGCGGTGCCCAAGAACCGCAGCGGCTGCCTGCATCCCTTGAGACCGTCGCGCTGTTTCATGAGAACCTCTATGAGCGTGCCCGCATGATATACAACGGTCAGCTGGGTGTCACCATAGAGAAACTGGAGCCTATGCCACAGCGCATCTGCTACTTCAGTCACGACCCCGGCGTGGCCTTCAACCCGCTGGCCACGCCCATCTACGCCAAGGCCGAGAAGGCCACCAATGCGCTGAACCGCCTGCCATCGACGCATGAACAGACAGGCGACTTAGGGCTGGACATCAGCAGCTACGAGCGGCTGAGTACGGTCTTTGAGTTCAACTTGTCGAAGGCCTACGACGATGTCGAGGGCATCGCCGACGATGACGAGCGCTGTCACGCCCTGCTGAGCCGACTGGCCGGCTACTGCCTGAACACCGGGCTGCCCATGGGGCCGGCCATGCGCCAGGCCATGATGCACCATGCCTTCTGGGACGAGCCGGAACTGGTGAGGAAGGTCTTCGAGAACACCTACCGCGACAAGCACGTGGAGGAATACATGGAGCGCAAGAACATTCGCCGCACCAAGAACATACCGCCGGAGACGCTGCTGACGATGAAGGTCAACATCTTCCTCAACGCCAACTACGAGCTGCGCAAGAACGTGATGCGCGGCGTGGCCGAATACCGCCTGAGGACGGGCATCGGCTTCTCCTTCCAGGACCTGACGGAAGAGGCGCGTAACAGCATCACCATGAGGGCCTTGGAACAGGGCATACGCTGCTGGGACAAGGACATACGCCGATACGTGAACTCCGACGACATAGAACGCTACGACCCCATTGACGACTTCCTGGAGCACCTGCCGCGATGGGACGGCCGCGACCGCGTGACGGCACTCGCCGGACGTGTGCCGACGCAATGGCAGGAGTGGCCCCGGCTCTTCCACATCTGGATGCGCTCGATGGTGGCGATGTGGCAGGGCAAGGGCCAGCTGACCGGTAACGCCCTCGTACCTCTGCTCATAGGCCGCCAGGGATGCGGCAAGTCCAGCTTCTGCCGCATCCTGCTGCCCCGCGACCTGATGGACTACTACAACGACCGCATCAACTTCAAGAACGAGCAGGACCTGAACCTCGGCCTCTCGTCGTTTGCGCTCATCAACCTCGACGAGTTCGACCGCGTGACCCAGCGCCAGCAGGTGGTGCTGAAGTACCTCGTCTCGACCGCCGACCTGAAGTACCGCCCGCCCTACGGCAAGGCCTATACCTCCAACCGCCGCTACGCCTCGTTCATCGGCACCACCAACGAGCAGACACCCCTTACCGATCCCACCGGCTCGCGGCGCTTCATCTGCGTAGGCATCGACGGCGACATCGATTTCGAGACACCCGTGCAGCACGACCAGCTCTACGCCCAGCTGATGCAGGAGATACAGCAGGGCGAGCGCTACTGGCTGACGAAGGACGAGGAGCGCGCCTTGATGGAGCACAACCTGCAGTACCAGCGGCTGAACGGCCTGGGCGAGATGCTCATGGCCGTCATACAGAAACCCCGACAGGCCGACGAGGGCCAGTGGGTGAGCCTGAAGGAGCTGTCGGCCCTGCTGAAGAGCCGTTTCAAGGGTTACAAGGAAGATGCCGGCACGTTCCAGAAGATTGGTAACTACCTCAACCGTCCGGAGTACAAGTTCCAGAGCAAGCACACCATTTCCGGAGCCTCGTATCTGGTGAAATTCCGGTTGGACTGACTTCATTAAATAATGATAAGAAATTTGGCCGTTACGGGAATTTTCCGTATCTTTGCACCTGCGTTGGCAAACATGCCGGCGCAGGTGCAATTATTCTAATACAATAATAGATATGGGAAAATTCATCAATGGAGGCAATGACGGGTTCCGCCGCTACGCCACAAGGGAATATGTCGACAAGACAGATTTGATAGCATACGTCAATTCCACCATCGGCACAGACATCATGCTCACCTGTGTCACCCGTCCGCGTCGCTTCGGCAAGACGGCAGCGGCACAGATGCTCTACGCCTACTACGACAAGTCGTCGGACAGCCGCGAACTGTTCGCACCATATAAAATAGCAGCCGACCCTTCATTTGGGCAGCACCTGAACAAATATCCAGCCATTTACCTTGATGTTACTGATTTCACCTCACAATACGGTGGAAGGGACGACATTGTGGATATGATACAGGCCGCTATCATCAAGGACTTGAAGAAAGCCTATCCCGAAGTGGAGGTGGACGGCGATGCTGACCTTGTGGACGTGCTCTTAGATATAAACGAGGCAACGGGCGAGAAATTCGTGATGATTATCGACGAGTGGGATGCGATATGCCGTGAGGCTGCCGACAAGCCCAGCCTGATGGACAAATACGTGAACTTTCTCCGCCGTATGTTCAAGGGTGGCAATACCGCCAGGGTGTTTGCCTGTGTGTATATGACCGGCATCCTGCCCATCAAACGCTATGGCACGCAGTCGGCACTGAATAATTTCCAGGAGTACTCGATGACCGATGCAGACATGCTGGCAGGGTATATCGGCTTTACAGAGCCTGAAGTAAAGAGCCTGTGTTCGAAATACGACATGGACTACGAGGAAATGAAAAACTGGTACGATGGTTATAGCTTCCCCCCGGAATATCCTTCCGTCTTTAATCCGAACTCTGTAATCCAAGCCTGCAAACGTCACACCTATAAGAATTATTGGGGCAAGACCTCTTCTTTCGAGACACTACAGCTCTACATCGACATGAACCAGACCGGCGTGCAAGAATGTCTTGAGAAAATCGTGAGGGGCGAAAGCCTGAAGGTGTCCGTGCTGCGCTTCGGCTTCGATGTCAGTTCGATAGGCAGCGACGACGAGCTGTTTACGCTGATGATACACTTAGGATATCTGGCATACGATGCGGAGAGCCGCACCGTAAGGATTCCCAACAAGGAGATACGCATGGAGTTCATTGAGGCCCTGCGTGGCAGCAAGACCCACAAGAAGCTGCAGGCCATGGTCAGGCTCTCCGACCGTCTGGTGAATGCCACTCTCGACGGCGACGAGCAGCAGGTGGCGGAAATCGTCGGGCAGATACACGACAGCGACGCAGGCCCGCAGTTCTATAACAATGAGCAAGCGTTGCGCTCTGTGCTTAAACTGGGCTACATCAGCGCCATTGATGATTTCGTATCCATACAGGAACTGCCAACGGGCAAGGGTTATGCCGACCTCGCTTTCATTCCCCAGCTTGGAAGCTGCCGACCTGCCATCGTAGTGGAGCTGAAATGGAACCACCCTGTCGAGGCCGCCATCGACCAGATAAAACGCCAAGACTATCCTGACGTGCTGAAGCGCTTCACCGACAACATCCTGCTCGTGGGCATCAGCTATGACGAGGCCACGAAGCAGCACACGTGCAAGATAGAGAAACTGAACTGAACGAATCTTTATGTTTGAGAAGGAAATAGAGGAATACGAGGATGTCCGTCGGGTGTACCAGGAGAAGGTAGCCGACAGAATGGGCCGTGAGCAGTGGATGGAATACAACGAGATTCTGTTCTCCGCCCATTCCTGCGCCATCGAGGGTAACTCGTTCACGGTAGACGACACGCGGATATTGCGCGAGCAGGGCATGGCCATGATTCCCGTGGGCCGCTCGCTGTTGGAGTGTGCGGAGATGGCCGACCATTTCCGTGCGTTCGACTATATGACAAGCCATCTGGACCATCCCTTCGACGAGGCATTGCTGAAAGAGGTGAACCGCTTGGTGACGGAGCACACGCTGAGCTACCGTGCGCCGGGTGCCGTAGCCGGGGAATACACCACGGAAGACATGGCTGCCGGCGACACCGTGTTTGGCGACCATGAGACGCTCGTGGCCCGTGTGCCGCAGCTGATGGCTTCGACACAGAGGGCCATAGACAGTGGCCAGCACCCGATGATGGTTGCTTCCAAATGGCACGGCTATTACGAATACCTCCATCCTTTCCGCGACGGGAATGGCAGGACGGGACGGCTGCTCTCCAACTTCATCCTCCTGCGAGCCGGCCATCCGCTGCTCATCGTCCGTATAGAAGACCGGGCATCCTATATCTCTGCCCTGAGGCAAATCAGCGTTGAGGGCACCGACGAGTATCTGGTGGAGTTCTTCTTCAAGACGGCCATCAAGCGGATGGAGGATGAAATGAAGCAGAAAAGGAAACACTCGCTCCCAATGGTTTTCTTCTGATGCGGGAACTCAGAGACTCGCATGGGAATATGAGGGAGCAATCGCCAATAACCAAAAAGGCATCCAACTCATGGATGCCTCATTATTTAGTCCTTTGATGCGTGGAGGAGGGTAACTTTACTGAAAAAAACGGTCTAAATGGAGTCCTCTTGGCCATTCTTCATTCCTCGAAGGTCACAATGGTACTTTTGCCGGAAAAGTATCTTGGCTTTCTCCATCAATGGGTTCGACTTGTTTGAAGGGAAAGACTGTGCCACAATTCTTGCTCTGAGTTCCTTGTTGGTGACACCCAGATTCTTTGAGATATGAATACGTGTTCTCAGCCATAAATGAATTCGTTTACTTTCGAGATCCGCTCTTCTACCCAGTCAGACACGCTATCCAGTTCTAAACCGCTAATCATAGGGAGTTCCGCGTCAATCAGATTCTCAAACAGTCCGTTGTCATTGATATAATAGGCTGAATAATTTGCGGCAGACATATAACAATCGTAGTTTACGAAATCCTCAACTCCTGGAGTAAAGTGGCCGTCAAGATGATAATCGTATAGTCTGGCTTCTGCCATCAGTTCGTTGAGGACAGACAGTATATATGGGCTATGCGTGGTAATGACTACATGGCTGTCAAAGTTTCCCTTTTCATTACGATTAGCCGATACTACATGTCTGACAATATTCAACATCAAGTCCTTCTGAGACATCGGATACAGGTTCTGTTCAGGCTCCTCAATAAAGAACTGAACAGACTGATAGTAGGCCTTCCTCGTATCATCGTTAATATGCTTCCAGTCGTGCTTGCTGATGCTTGCTTTCTCTCCTACGAAAGCACTGTACCTGTCAATCATCACCTCAATGGGCATGGCAGACTGCACACCGCTTGAAGCATAGAAAACGGGCATCTTCTTGCCGTTCTGGCTCAGAATGATAAAATCCGCTCCACCATCATTATAATATTGGATATTGCGGGCAACCGACAGTCTCAGGGGATTCTTCGTCCCATAGAACTCTTTCACCTCATCCCATTCCAGCAGATAGTTCAGCAGCACATCCAGTTCTGTAGCCTTATATGCCTTGTCAAGATTCTTGACGGCAGAAATCAAGTTCCGCTCAGAGGGGATGAAGCACAATTTCGTGTTATACCTTCTTTCCCCGAAACCCTTTTTGCGGGTAATAATTGCATCAGAGTCATCTCCGGACTGCTCTATCGTGATATAGTCACCTTCATATTTTATGTAGCTGTCAGGTGAAAAGAAGTCAGGATTGAACCGATGAAATGTCATCAGGCTCTTCAGGAATTCCTGATCCTTTCCATAGTCCTTGGCACTGGCATCGTCATCAACCATGAGTGTCTTCTCCACCCAGCGGCAATGACACAGCACCTTTATAAAGGTTCTCTTTCCAGAACTCTGTCTGCCAATAATGAGCAATAGCTTGTTAAGGGCAATCTCTCCCGTGTCCTTCAGCGGACCTACATTCTTGATAAGTATCGTTGCCATTGTCGATGGTTTTTGTGATGCAAAGATAGGCATATTTTCTTTAGCAAACAATTTTTTCCGTCTTTTTATGCGCACGGAATCGAAAAAACAGTTAAAAACTGGCTGGTTCTGGGAGATTTCTGGCAAAAACAAATGCTGGCTGAGAAAGATTTAGTAATATCCTGTACGAAGACAAATACGGAATCCAATATGCTTTGTCGTGCGCAATCCGTTAATCTTTGAATGGACTGCATCAGTTACGGGGCTTGATTTTATTCATATATTTTTGGCAGTCTCGCAGAAAAGCGTTAATTTTGCAGCCAGATTGATTAACAAAGAACAGAATACATGAAAAAGACTATTCTTGCACTTGCCATGATGGTGCTGCCGATGCTGGCTAACGCGGAGGCGGTGGAGATTGACGGCATTTACTATGAACTGGTCTCGAAGATTAAAGATGCATTGCGTAACAAGTGTGATGTCACTAGTTGTGTCAGTAGTTTGTCAGTATTTCAACTAACTGATAGACAGAAGCATATATGTAAAATGATAAGAAACAATCCACATGTTTCCGTGAAGGAAATGTCACTAGTTTTGTCACTAATTGAGAGGACTGTCAAACGTGACCTCGCAGCCTTGCAAAAGATCGGGCTATTAATCCGCGAGGGCAATACAAGTGCTGGCCGCTGGGTCTTGTTGGAAGGAAAGCAAGCTTTCTCCTATAAGTAAAAATGGAAGAACTGACATAATCAAACGTGTTAATAATTGAATAGATAATGGGAATATACATCAATAGAGGGAACGACGGTTTCAAGAGATACGCCAACGATGAGTATGTTGATAAGACAGAACTCATCAGCTATGTCAATTCCACTATCGGCAGGGCAACTATGCTGACCTGTGTCAGCCGCCCGCGCCGCTTCGGCAAGTCGATAGCGGCACAGATGCTCTACGCCTACTACGACAAGTCGTGTGACTCGCGGGAGTTGTTCAGCAAGTACAAAATCAGTCAGGACAAGTCGTTTGAGCAGCACCTGAACAAATATCCGGCCATTTACTTGGACATCACCGACTTCACCACCCGATATGAGGGAAGGGATGACATTGTTGATTTGATGCAGAAGGAAATCATGGAAGATATAGCCGAGGACTACCCCGACATAGTGGTGAAAGACAATGACGACCTGATGGCATTGCTGCTCAGAATTGCCATGAAGAAGGGCGAGAATTTCGTAATGATCATCGACGAGTGGGATGCGATATGCCGTGAGGCTGCCGACAAGCCCAGCCTGATGGACAAATACGTGAACTTCCTCCGCCGTATGTTCAAGGGCGGCAATACCGCCAAAGTGTTCGCCTGTGTGTATATGACGGGCATACTGCCCATCAAGCGCCATGGCACGCAGTCGGCACTCAACGACTTCAAGGAGTTCTCAATGACAAATGCTGACATTTTGGCTGGCTTTATAGGTTTCACAGAACCTGAAGTGAAGAGTCTATGCAAGAAGTATAACATGGACTACGAAGACATGAAAGGCTGGTACGATGGTTACAGTTTTGGGCCAGATTATCCTGCCGTGTTCAATCCAAATTCTGTTATGGAAGCCTGTAACCGACACGCGTACGGCAACTACTGGGGCAGGACATCAGCCTTTGAAACCCTTCAACGCTACATCGACCTCGACATGACTGGCATACAGGAAAGCCTTGAGAAACTGCTGCGTGGTGAGCGGCAGGAAGTGAAGGCTCTGCGCTTTGGCTTTGACGTAAGTTCGATAGGCAGCGACGACGAGTTGCTCACGCTCTTCATCCATTTGGGTTATCTGTCGTATAACGTTGAGGAAGAGACCGTGACCGTACCCAACAAGGAGATTCGCATAGAGTTTGTCGAGGCCCTGCGCGGCAGCAAGACCCACAAGAAACTGTCGGCCATGGTGAAGCTCTCCGACCGCCTGATGAGGGCCACCCTCGACGGCGACGAGCAGCAGGTGGCGGAAATCGTCGGGCAGATACATGACAGCGATGCAGGCCCCGACTTCTACAACAACGAGCAGGCCCTGCGCTCCGTGCTGAAGCTGGGCTACATCAGTGCCATCGACAAATATGTATCCATTCAGGAACTTCCAACCGGCAAGGGCTATGCCGACCTGGTGTTCATTCCTCGGACAGGCGGTAACTTGCCCGCCGTCGTGGTTGATCTGAAATGGAACAAGACGGAGCACGCCGCCATCGACCAGATCAAGGAACGCAACTACCCTGACGTGCTGAAGCGCTTCACCGATAACATCCTGCTCGTGGGCATCAGCTACGACGAGGCCACAAAGCAGCATACGTGCAAAATAGAGAAGCTGAATTAGACTATGGAACAAAAGACAGAGAGTTATCGTGTTCTCACCGAACAGGTGAGGGCACTGGCTGATGGTGAGACCGATGCCATCAGCGTTATGGCCAATGTGGCTGCGGCGATACACGGGGCGATGGGGTTCTTCTGGACAGGCTTTTATCGCGTGGTGGACGGCGAGCTGCACCTTGGCCCGTTCCAGGGGCCAGTGGCGTGCACCCGTATTGCCTTCGGGCGGGGAGTGTGCGGTACGGCCTGGCAGCGGCGGGAGAGCATCGTCGTGCCCGACGTGGAGCAGTTCGCCGGCCATATAGCGTGCAGCAGCCTGTCGAGGTCGGAGATTGTGGTGCCAGTGATTGTCGGAAATGGTGAGGTGTTGGCCGTGCTCGACATCGACAGCAAGGAACTTGCCACCTTCGACGACACCGACCGTGTCTGGCTGGAGCAAATCTGCGCCATCGTGGCGGAGGTTATATAATATTATTGTGATTTCAGCGTTATAATATAAACAGTTTTTTTCTGATAACCAAAATCTAAACACAATCATTATGGACATTGAATTCGTAAGAAGTCGCTTCATCAAGCATTTCGACGGCAAAACCGGCAATGTGTACGCATCGCCCGGACGTATTAACCTCATTGGCGAGCACACCGACTACAACGGCGGTTTCGTGTTCCCCGGAGCAGTGGACAAGGGCATCATGGCCGAGATGCGCGCCAACGGTACCGAGGACACCGTGATGGCCTACGCCATCGACCTGAAGGACCGTGTGGACTTCCACCTCAACGACCCCGACGGCCCCCGCGCCTCGTGGGCACGCTACATCTACGGCATCGCCAAGGAGTTCCAGAAACTGGGCGTTCCCGTGAAGGGATTCAACATCGCCTTCGCCGGTGATGTGCCCCTCGGAGCAGGAATGTCATCGAGTGCCGCCATGGAGAGCTGCTTCGCCTGTGGCC
The DNA here is from genome assembly GCA_905233425.1 of uncultured Prevotella sp. GTDB lineage: Bacteria > Bacteroidota > Bacteroidia > Bacteroidales > Bacteroidaceae > Prevotella. The sequence goes on from CAJOEC010000022.1 coordinate 24,905, forward strand.
TCAACGACATTTTCGGCGAGAACAAGGTGAGCCAGTGGGACATTGTGCTTGCCGGACAGGCTACTGAGCACAACTACTGTGGCGTGAACTGTGGCATCATGGACCAGTTCGCCTCCGTCTTCGGCAAGGCTGGCTGCCTGATGCGCCTCGACTGCCGCAGCCGTGAGTTCGAGTACTTCCCCTTCAAGCCCGACGGCTACAAGCTCGTCCTGCTCAACAGTAAGGTGAAGCACGAGCTGGCAGGATCGCCCTACAACGACCGCCGCAACTCGTGTGAGAACGTGGTGAAGGCCATCGCAAAGAAGCACCCCGAAGGCAAGTTCGAGACCCTGCGCGATTGCACATGGGAGCAGCTTGAAGAGGTTCGTGCCGAGGTGGGCGAAGAGGACTACACCCGCGCACACTTCGTACTCGGCGAGAAAGACCGTGTGCTGGCCGTATGCGACGCCCTGTTGGCTGGCGACTACGAGACCGTAGGCCAGAAGATGTATGAGACGCATTACGGACTGTCGAAGGAGTATGAGGTCTCCTGCGAGGAACTCGACTACCTGAACGACCTGGCCAAGGAGAACGGTGTCACCGGAAGCCGCATCATGGGTGGTGGCTTCGGAGGCTGCACCATCAACCTCGTCCGTGCCGACCTCTACTCGAAGTTCATCGCCGACGCAAAGGCCAAGTTCGCCGCCAAGTACGGCCATGAGCCTGAGGTCATCGACGTGGTCATCGGCGACGGTTCGCGCAGGCTCTGCTAAAAAACTATTCGCTGAATGTTAAGAGTTGAGAGTTGAGTGACGTTAGTTCTGCCAACAATGGTAGTGTCACTCAACTCTCAACTCTTTTTTCAACTCTAAACTCTCAACACTAAACTCTCAACCCTAAACATTTGTAGTCAGCAGCTTTGTTACTTCTGCTGGATTGAGTGCCCACTCGTAAGTATATGCTTCATCGGCATCGTCGGCATGCTCTACCATGGTCAGGTTCTGGGCTTTGGCCTTTATTTCAAGGAGTTTGCCGACAGAGAGCTTGGCTTCCAGCTTGTGGAGTAGCGCCTTGATGGACTCGCCGTCGGCCCCTCTCATTGTCTGTGCGGTGAAAGGCATTTCAAGCCAGATGATTTCGCGTTTGGCAACATCAAGCACACCGAATACCAGACCCTTTGAGAGGTTCCCCTCACTTATGCGGACGCTATGCTGCACGCACGAAGGGTCGTAGGCCACGCCATTCTCCTCGGAAACCTTCATCGGATAGGCGGAATCCATCCAGCCGACAACCAGATTGATAGAGAGGGCACCAACAGAGTAGGCATTGCAGGTGAAGGCGACGTAGGTAGCCCCCGCCTTCTCCAGTTCGGGCAGCGAAAGCTCGATATATTCTGCAGTACCGACCATTTCGGGTATTGAACGTATGTCGCCCGAGTGCTTGGCGCCCGCACACGTCAGTTTGTAGTAGGCACACTCCTCTATTTTGTTGTCTGCCAGCTCTATGCGGGCACTCAGGTCCATGTCCAAGTGCCGTGCATGCAAGCCCTTTCCCCACTGCATAAACAGGCGGACGGCATCGCCGCTTACTGGGAAATGTGTTCCCATCAGGGCGCACGACGTGTCCTGAATGGTTGACGAGCGGTCGCCCACGCTGACAGGAATGTTGTACAGCGAAGAATCGATGAATATGGTCTTCGCCTCTGTCTGCTGGGCCGCGAACCGTCTTTCCATAGACGACCTGTAGAGGTCGTTCACGGCTTCGACCATCGTCTTGCGGGCTTCGTCGTCATAGAGAGCCAGCAGCTTGTTAGGCTCAATATTGTGGGTTACGCCCGTGATGGGTCTGGCCAGGCGCACCTCGTTGGGATCGAAGTATGCCTCTGCCGCATTGCCGAGCGAGAGCAGCAGACGTGATGGCAGCTTGTCGGCGACCTCCTCAAAGGCTGCAAGGACCTTGTCACTTCCGAAGCGGAGCATCGACGCGAACAGGCAGCGGGCGAAAAGTCCCGGCCGCTCCTTCAGCAGTTCCAGCGTCTTGTCGGCATCGTTCTCCGAGCGGGCCTTGTCAACACGTCCCTGCCAAGTGGAGTAGTCCTGCCTGTAGAACACGTCGAGTATTCCGGCCAGATGGTCGAAGCCTTTTCTGTGGGAGTACTCACTTAGACGCAGGGCACGAATCATGCGTACCCACATCCCGCGCTTGGAGTTCATGTTCTCAGCGGCCTGCCTGGCTGTCATGGGGATGGCATTCATCCACCGTGCCACACGCAGACACGCCTTGCGGTCGTATTTCAGCATCAGCTTCTTCTTCATCTCCAAGGCTGCATCTGCGCCTCTGTCGAGCGGCTCCCATATATGGGAGTAAAGCTTGCGCGAATGGGCGACAAGCGTCTTAGGCTCAATGATTTGCACATATCCAACCTTCTCGTACCACAGGTAACGGAGCACATCGGTTGGGGTCTTCAGCAGCTTCGATGCCTCGTCGGCCTTGTCCTGTTCTACCAGCAGTTTGATGACAAGCATTGCCGTCTCTTTCATTGTGATTTCGGCATCTTCTGGCAAGGGGAACTCCTGCAGCAGCATCTCCAACGAGTCCTTTTGTGTGCCGTCGAGCGGCGTGGCCGATGCTAAGAGCGACTCGAACACCTGCTTCATGTCATCGACGGTGAACAGGCGAAGTTCCTTCAGCTTACTGGCTTGGCCTTTATAGACAAAGTCGGCAGTCTTAAACGGTGTGCCGCAGAACGGGCAGCCGTTGTAACGCTCAATGGGGAAAGTCCCCTCTGGGATAAGGTGCCCACATGGCAGGGTCGTTCCCTTGAATCCCGCCTCCTTACCAAAGAAATTGGCGATTAGAGTTACGATGTGGTCGGCCAGAGTCTCGCCTGTAGGCACATCCCATCCTTTCACAAGTGGCGCCCAGTTGAGCTTTACGCCCATGACATCGTTGATACACTCGGTGATTTCTGCGAGCCGGTTTACAGAGACTGCATTCAGGGCATGAAGGAGTTCTTCGCTGACGCAGAAGCCGTTCTCCTTCAGTCTCGCTACGAATGCCAGCACAGGTACTGAAGCCTCGGAATTCATGTTGATGTCCTCACGGTCGATGTTGAGGAACATTGCACGGTAGCGCAAAGCTACTCTTGTCAAGGTGTCGTTGTTCATTTGTCACAAAAAGGCAATGCCGTCCTAACCAGTTGAACTATCACAAATAATAAAAGGAGGCAATTGGGTGACTGACTATTTCGCGAAAAATAAATGGTAGAAGTAAGTCGTCCTTGGCCTCCCTTTTGCTATTTGTCTGCAAAGTTACAATAGTTTTTCTATATAATCAAAAAAAACGACGTTTTTTGCATTTTTTTATGTGTTACGATATTGCAGCCCAGTTGATGTTGGTCTTTTTCAGTTGCTGCAATCGGTTCCAGAGTGTCTGGTATTTCTGCGATGTGCATGTGGGGTCTTCGTCGATAATGCGCTGTGCCTCGTCGCGTGCCATCTGCACGAGCTGCCCGTCGCGTGCGATGTCGGCTATTTTCAGGTCGAAGGCCACGCCGCTCTGCTGTGTGCCCTCGAGGTCGCCGGGGCCGCGCAGTTTGAGGTCGGCCTCGGCAATGCGGAATCCGTCGTTTGTCTCGCACATTATGTCTATGCGCTTGCGCGTCTCCTCTGTCAGCTTATAGTTGGTGACGAGTATGCAGAAGCTCTGGTCGGCGCCGCGACCCACACGCCCGCGCAGCTGGTGCAGCTGTGACAGTCCGAAGCGCTGGGCATCGATGATGACCATGACCGAGGCGTTGGGAACGTTCACGCCCACCTCGATGACCGTGGTGGCGACGAGTATCTGCGTCTCGCCTCGCACGAATCGCTGCATCTCCTCCTCCTTGTCGCTTGGCTTCATCCGCCCGTGCACCTTGCTAAGTCGGAACTCGGGGAACACCTGTCGCAGCGTCTCGAAGCCCTGCTCCAGGTTCTTCAGGTCTATCTTCTCGCTTTCCTCGATTAGCGGGAATACGAAGTAGACCTGCCGCCCCTGCTGTATCTGCCGCCTGATCCCGTCGTAGAGCGATGTCATGCGGCTCTCGAACACGTGTGTGGTCTGTATGGGCTTGCGTCCCGGCGGCAGTTCGTCGATGACACTCACGTCGAGGTCGCCGTAGAGGGTCATGGCCAGGGTGCGGGGGATAGGGGTGGCGGTCATCACGAGGACATGAGGGATAGCCCCACCCCCAACCCCTCCCGCAGAGGGGAGGGGAGTGGTTACCTCTTTCGTTTGTCCGCTACCTGTTTTCTGTGCTTGAGAGTATATACTCCCCTCCCCCCTGCGGGAGGGGTCGGGGGTGGGGCTACTCTTCCCCCTGCGGGAGGGGTCGGGGGTGGGTCTACTCTTCCCCCACAGTTTCGCCCTCTGTGCCACTCCGAAGCGGTGCTGCTCGTCGACGACGGCAAGGCCGAGGCAGCGGAACTGCACGGTGTCCTCAATGATGGCGTGGGTGCCCACGAGAATCTGGACGCTGCCGTCGAGGAGGCCGTCGAGAATCTCCTGCCGCTTCTTGCCCTTCACCATGCCTGTGAGCAGTTCCACGCGCACGTCCATGCCGCCGAGGAAGTCGGTTATGGTGGTGAGGTGCTGCTCGGCCAGTATCTCCGTCGGGGCCATCATGCAGGCTTGGAAACCGTTGTCGAGTGCTATGAGCATGGCCATTAGTGCCACGAGTGTCTTACCGCTGCCCACGTCGCCTTGCAGCAGACGGTTCATCTGCCGTCCGGAGCAAACGTCGCGGCGTATCTCGTGCATGACGCGCTTCTGTGCGCCCGTGAGGTAGAAGGGCAGGTGGTCGTGGTAGAAGGTGTTGAAAATGTTGCCTATGCGGTTGAAAACGTAGCCCCGGTACTTGCGGCGCTGGTCGCTGGCATACCTTAATATATTAAGTTGTACGAAGAACAGTTCCTCGAACTTCAGCCTCACCCGTGCGCGTTCCAGTTCCTTCGCGTCTTTCGGGTAGTGGATGTTGCGCAGCGCATGGTCGCGGTTGCAGAGGTGCAGCCGCGTGGTGATGATGTCGGGTATGGTCTCCGGCAGCGGGTCCTTCAGCTTTTCCAGCAGGTTGTGCGTCAGCCGCTCCATGGCCCTCGACGTGAGGTTGAATTTCTTCATCTTCTCCGTCGTGTTGTAGTAGGGGCGGAGTGTAAGTTGAGTGTTAAGTGTTGAGTGTTGAGAGACTTTACCACTATTAGCAGAACTAACGTCACTCAACTCTGAACTCTCAACCCTAAACTCTTCCAGTTCCGGGTGCTGCACCTGTATTCGGTTGTTGAACACCGAGGGACGGCCGAAGAGCAGATAGTCCTGGCCAATCTTGTAGTTCTGCTTGGCATACTTCCCGCCGTTGAACCACACCAAGTCCATGATTCCCGTGCCGTCGCTGAAATGGGCCACCACTCGCTCCTTGCGCGGCCCCATGTCGAAGGTCTCGAAGCTCAGTATATGCCCCACGACCTGCACGAAGGGCATCTCGCCTGTCAGCTCGCTAACCTTGTATATCTTCGAGCGGTCGACATATTTGTAAGGATAATAGTCCAGAAGGTCGCCGAAGGTCTCAATGCCCAGCTCGGCGCTGAGAATCTTCTTGCGGTTCGGGCCTACGCCCGTCAAGTACATGATGTCCTGTGTGAGGATGTCCATTAAGCGTTTTTGTCGAATGATATAGGCAAAGGTGGTGCAAAGATAGTGAAAAAGAATAACACGTCCAAAGTTTTTGGTCGTTTTCTTTTGCTGTTCGGTGGAAAATGCGTATTTTTGCAGGGCGTAAACCCTAAAACAACAGCAACATGAACAGACTGGTTATGACAATGGTGCTTGCAATGTCCGTAGCGGCAGCGTCGGCACAGCCCGCCATTCCCCGCGATGCGGAGATTGAGGCAAAGATTGAGACAACGCTCAGCAAGATGACCCTCGACGAGAAAATAGGGCAGATGCTGCAGTTGAACCTGGACATTTTCGGCAAGTATGGTGCCAACGGTGTCTGGGAAATCGACGAGAACAGGCTCGACACCTGCATCTCGAAGTACAAGGTGGGCTCGATACTCAACGCCCCAAGTCGCGCCGCCACCATCGAGCAATGGCAGCGCTGGATTCCCCTCATCCAGAAGAAGTCGATGGAGCATTTGGGCATCCCCGACCTCTACGGTCTCGACCAGAACCACGGCTCGACCTACACACAGGGCGGCACGCTCTTCCCGCAGCCCATCAACATAGCCGCGTCGTTCAATACGGAGCTGTGCCGCGAGGGCGCAGAGATTACGGCCTACGAGAGCCGCGCCTCCAACTGCCCGTGGGTGTTCAACCCTGTCGTCGACCTGGGCCGTGACCCCCGCTGGCCACGCATCTACGAGAGCTTCGGCGAGGATGCCATCGTCAACGCCCGCATGGTGGAGGCCGAGATAAAGGGCTACCAGGGCGACGACCCCAACCATTTGGGCAAATACCACGTGGCCACGAGCACCAAGCACTATTTCTGCTACGGGGCACCGTGGAGCGGCAAGGACCGCACGCCGGCCTACGTCTCGCCGCAGATGCTCCGCGAGAAATACTTCGAGCCGTTCCGCGCCGCCGCCATGGCCGGCACACTCACGATGATGGTCAACTCGGCCAGCATCAACGGCGTGCCCGTACATGCCAGCTATGAGTATCTGACGAAGTGGCTGAAGGAAGACCTGCAATGGGACGGAATGCTCGTCACCGACTGGGCCGACATCAACAACCTGTTCCAGCGCGAGCGTGTGGCCAAGGACAAGAAGGACGCCATCCGCATAGCCATCAACGCCGGCATAGACATGTCGATGGACCCCTACAGCGTTGACTTCTTCGTCCTGCTGAAGGAGCTCGTCGAGGAGGGCAAGGTGCCGATGACCCGCATCGACGATGCTGTGCGCCGTGTACTACGAGTAAAATACCGTCTGAACCTCTTCGACCAGCCCAACACCGGCGGCAAGGGCTACGAGAAGTTCGGCTCAAAGGAGTTCGCCGACAAGGCTCTGCAGACCGCAGAGGAGGGCATCGTGCTGCTGAAGAACGAAGCCCCCCTTTCGTCCCCCGATGGAAAAGCCCCCCTTTCGTCCCCCGAGGGGGATACGACACCCCTGTTACCCCTGACAATGGAAAAGCTACAGAAATTGCATCAATCACGGATGGCTAAAACTATAGAAGCCCCCTCGGGGGCCGTAGGGGGGGCTTTGGCCTCGGCTAAGATCCTTCTCACCGGCCCCAACGCCAACCAGATGCGCTGCCTCAACGGCGGATGGAGCTACACCTGGCAGGGGTCGAGGGCCGAGGACCTTGCCGAACGATACAACACCATCTACGAGGCGCTGTGCAACAAGTACGGCAAGGACAACGTAATCCTCGAGCAGGGCGTCACCTACAAGGAGGACGGACAGTATTTCGAGGAGAACGCGCCTGAGATAGAGAAGGCCGTCAAGGCTGCTGCCGGGGCCGACGTCATCATCGCCGCCATTGGCGAGAACTCCTACTGCGAGACGCCCGGCAACCTCTCCGACCTGTGGCTCTCCGTGAACCAGCGCAATCTCGTCAAGGAGCTGGCCAAGACGGGCAAGCCCATCATCCTCGTGCTCAACGAGGGCCGTCCGCGCCTCATCGCCGACATCGAGCCGTTGGCAAAGGCCGTGGTCCACATCTTTCTGCCCGGCAACTACGGCGGCGACGCTCTGGCCAACCTCCTGGCCGGCGACGCGAACTTCTCGGCCAAGATGCCCTACACCTATCCCCGCGAGATAAACTCGCTGAACACCTACGACTACAAGGTGAGCGAGGAGATGGGCACCATGTCGGGCGCATACAACTACGACGCGAAGGTCTCGCTGCAGTGGCCCTTCGGCTACGGTCTGAGCTACACCACCTTCGAGTATGCCAACCTCCACGTCAGCCCAGCGACGTTCACCGCCGATGACATCCTGACCGTCACCGTCGACGTGAAGAACACCGGCAAGCGCGCCGGAAAGGAACCCGTGCTGCTCTATACCAGCGACCTCGTGGCCAGCATAGTGCCCGACAACCGCCGTCTGCGCGACTTCACCAAGGTTGAGCTGCAGCCCGGCGAGACGCAGACCGTCGTCTTCCGTCTGCCAGCGAAGAGCATGGCCTTCGTCGGTGCCGACGGTCGCTGGACACTCGAAGAGGGCGACTTCCTCCTCCGCATAGGCCGCCTCACCGCCCCCGCCACCTGCCGGACAACAAAGGTCTGGGACACCCCGAACTTATAAATTGTTTTACCACAGATTTCGCAGATTTCACAGATTTTGGCTGCGCATAGTCCAACATAATCCGTGTAATCTGTGGTCGCTGTAATAGGTAGCATAATCCGTGTAATCTGTGAAATCTGTGGTCGTTTTATACATGCGAAAGTAGTATCAATAATACTTCGTGACATTAGCCTGAATTATTCATGGTAATTACGCTATTCTTGTTTTTAAACATATAATAACCATGTAATCTTTGTACTTTTGCACTCAAAACATATACTATGTATTACATCTGGACGGACGAAAGCGATTCATACGGCAAATATTACGCCAACTTCTATGGCGGTATTCTGATACGTTCCGAGGATTACGAGGAAGTGCTGCACAGGCTCCAAACAGTTGTGGAGTCCGTGGGGCTGGCTGATGAGGAAATAAAATGGCAGAAGGTGAACGCATATACCGAAGAGCGATACAAGAAAATCATTGATGAACTCTTTGTAATTCTCAAAGAGGGCAAGGCCAAGATGCGCATCTTCTTCCGTCATCGGCGTCATGAACCATCAGGCTTATCCAACGAACAACGCAGGAAAGAGTATCAGATGCTCTACTATCAGTTCATCAAGCACGCTTTCGGTCTGGGATACAGCAATCCTTCGGGAGAGCGCATCCGCCTCCGTCTTTTCCTCGACGATATGCCTTTGAAGAAGTATGACCGCCAAGAGTTCCTGGAAGCCATCTACAACCTGAATACCACTATCGGATTTGAGAAAGCCAATATCCGTATTGCCGAAGGCGACGTGGCCGAGGTGAATTCAAAGAAACATCTGCCTCTACAGGTCATGGACTTGGTACTCGGTTCTATCTGTTTCCGTCTGAACGACAAGCATCTGATAAAGGACATCGACGGGAAGAGAGCCCGACGGACAATCGTCAAAGAGTCGCTCTACAAGTACATCCGCGCGAAAATCTGCGAATTGCATCCAGGCTTCAACGTCGGTACGAACACGGGCATTACCAAACTCGCTGACCGATGGGAACAGCCCTACCGTCATTGGAGTTTCGTCCCTAACAATTCCATCGTGAACGAGGATGTTCCCAAGAAGCACAAACAAAAAAACAGCCCCGGACAACCTACATAAGAAAACTACGGTCAACGTAGCCTTTCGGTTGGCAAGGACTATTTTCTGGGTGCAAAGATAGGAACTTTTTCTGATACTTGCAAACTTTTCGCAATATTTTTTGCGAATAATGATCGTTTTTGCGATGGCTTTTTTATTTTCCCACAAATACACCCTCGGCGTAGCCGATAAGCGGCGGCCGAGGGTGTGGCTATGAATGATCTGGGGGATTTTACTCAAACCAGTCGTCGTATGGTTTTATTCATCCTCCCAGTCCTCGTCGTCCCAGCCGCCGTTGTTCTTACGGGCGCCGAACCAGTCGTCGTAGTCGTGGATTTCGTTTGGCGGGGTGGCGTCGTAGGGACTGCTTATCAATAGATTTGTCTTGTGCTGCAAGAGCACCACCTTCATTTCAGGTTTCTGATATATTCTCTTCATGATGCTATCCTCCTATTTGATTACAATTTTGAACTTCGTTTGAGCTCGCTCACCTTGACTTCGTCTTTGTTTGTCGCGACTCGGCCATCCAAGCAAGCTCGGCGGCTCTCGCTGCTCCAAACCTTCGGAAATGCGAGCGAGCTCTCATTTCTCTCACTTAATCGCGACCTTCTTACCATTGTTAATATAGATACCCTTTGCGCTGGGCTTGCCGTCGAGCCGCACGCCGTCCAGCGTGTACCATCCGTCGAGCATGACCTCGCCCGTTTCCATGTCAATCTCGCCGATGGCATTGAGGTCGCCGCTGGCCGAGACGAGTTTCACGGTGATGCGCTGCGGCACGTCCTCGTCAGCCGCTGCGCCGCGAGTCAGGGCACGGGCATTGTCGGGCTCGTAGCCCGTCCACATCAGGTAGCACGACGTGGGGCGGATCTTCGCGCCGACCTTCGCCCTCACGAATTCGCCAGCCTCGACGGTAGTTGGTCCGTATACTCCTTGCACCTCCTTGCTCGCTCCTGCGAAGCCATACACCTTGCCGACTTCGTCGAAGTGCTCGGTTTCGCTCCAGTAGCGCGGCTGGTAGGTGCCGATGAAGTCCCATTTGTTCCAGGCAAAATCCGCGGTGCCGTTATACTCAACCACCTTCGTGCCGCCTTCGTTGCCCTCGGTGAAGATGTTGACACCGTCGCCACCATTATCGATGTACCAATACTGCGGTTCCTCGTCAGGTACGTAGAGGTACGGCGTGTTGGCCTTCATCGTGGTCGTTTCGGGATTGTCAGGCTCTCCCATCTCAGCCGTCCACTTGCTCGTTAGCGGGTCCAGATGGATGCCCTTGAACTCATAGAAATGACCAGTCAGACCGTCGCTGGAGCCACTCTTCTTGAAGGTGCTCTTCGTGAAGTTGAACGGCAGCATCACCGTCACGGGCTTTCCATTGGTGAACGTGCGTTTGTAGCGCAGTAAGGGCACCCACAGTTGCGTCGTGATGTCGGGGATGCCGAGGGGCTTGTCGTCGTACTCAAGGTTGTAACTCTTTCCCCCGCCGTAGTCGTACGTCTCCACCAGGTCGCCGTATGTCGGCGTGTAGTACTTGCCGTTGAAGACCATGAGGCGTCCGTAGGTCTGCATGAAGCTGTGGTCGGTCGGGTCGCCGAGGTGGGCGAAGTTAGTGGGGGCAGTGGCCGATTCCACGGCGGGCGAGCCTTGCTTCAAGCCGCGCGTTCCGACGTAGAAACAGTTTTTCAGCGTGCCCTCGCCATAGTCGTTACTACGGTGGAGGAACGTGCTGTTCTTATCGTTCTCATTTCCCCACCATAGTTCGCACTTACCGTTGTTGTTGTCGTACTGGCCGTGCAGGAAGAGACAGTCTTCCAGTATGGCATATCCGTACTGCGAAAAGCCGCCGACGAAACCGCCGCAGCCGTAGGTCTGGTTCCAGGTGTTCGAGTTGTAGATGAGTCCGTCGAACACACAGCCCGTGATGTAGCATTGGTTGTAATGCGAACTCAGTAAGCCCACGAAGCCGCCGTTGTTGGCAATGCCGCTGACGGTGCTGCTGATTTGGGTGCTCACGCGGCAGTTCTCGATGGTGAGATTGCCGCTGGCAGAGCCTACCAGACCGCCCATGTAGTGCCAAATACCGCCATCAATCTGTCCCGTTGCGTGCAGGTTACGGATGGTAGCGCCGTTAGTGATGTGGAATGGGGCGCAATTTGCCTTATTGGCGTTGTAATTGAACGTCAGCGTCTTGCCGTCGCCGTCGAATGTGCCCTTGAACGGATGGTCAGTGCTGCCCGCCATCGTCGTCACGCTGATGTCGTCGCCCAGCATCACGGTCTTGCCACTGAAACCGTTCAAGTCGCCATCCACTTCCAAGCGCTGACAGAAGTAGTTCCAGCCATCGGCAGTCTTGATGGTGTAGGTATCGCCGCTTTGTGTAAAGTCATTTTCATTCATCGGATACGTGAACGTAGCGCTGAGGTTCACATCCTCGGCGGGCATGTTGAACGTGTAGGTGTTGCCGCTTTGGGTGTAAGCGATGTTATTGCCCGATGTCGCGCCAGTCAGAGTCAATCCTTCAAGTATCTCGTCCATCTGCTGCGTATAGGTGATGGTTATCGCTTCGCCCTCCAAAGCCGAACTCTTGCTTAGGCTGAACTGCGAGTAGTTGTTGTTGATGTTGAATCCGGCCAAGATGCTGAAATTCGTGGTCAGCACGTATGGATGTTCGTTGTCGCTGTTGATGATAACGGTAACAGTGACGGTATAGTCGCCTATTTCGGATGGAGCCGTTCCACTACTTACTGACGTAGCATTGTTAGTATAATTAAAAGTAGTGTTAATGTCGGTAATGCCCGTCTCTTCCGAGAAGTCCGTCAAGTTAAGTGAGGCACTGTGCTTTAGCCCGTTGTATGAGGCATCATTGGCTGTGAGCGTCAGTGTGGACTTGCGACTTGTGCCGAGGTTGCAATTGTGGTACTGGCTGGTCTGAGTGCACGTAGCAGTCAGCGTATTTCCGCTTGCGCTGAACGTAAACGTGTGTCCTGGGTCAGAAGTGTCCTCCACCTCAACATCATAGGTAATGACGATGGTACCGTTCTTAAACACGAAACCTCCTGAAGGATCTTGAACTTCACTGGAAAACATTATTTTCAATGGATTCGATTTGCTGACGGTCACACTGCCCTCAAAAGTTGCTGAATTTGAATAATTAGACGTGCCGTTTGAAGGAAAATCGTAGTCGTTGGTGGTTCCTTGCAGATGCAGCAAAGTTGAAGTATTGTTCTTATTAAGACCAATGTACATTTGCATACCACTACTGCGGAAATTGAAATTAGTGAGTTCCACACTCTTCACAGTTCCTTCTAAATTTAGAAACTCAATGACTCCATTGCACGTAATCACATTGGTTCGAAAGCTTGTTGTCTTAGAATTGGAGTTCAATGAGATTTTATTGTTATCTGGGTCATTGTTCGACCAATGAAGCGTCTTTCCACTGCTTACCAACGTCCAGTCGTCTTGCATTGACGTATTACCAGACGCACCGCCGTCCATGTAGAACGTCACGGTCTTCGTTTCCGTTGCTGCCCACGCCGTCTGCGCCGCCACGAGCCAGAGGGCGAGGGTGAGGATGAGATTGAATGTTCGTTTTGTTCGTTTCATAATTCTCTTTTTTAATTGTTCTTTATTAGGGTTTATTATCTGTTATTACTTTCGTCTCTACATCCTGTGGGGAAAGCACTAACTTATAGGCATAAAGAAAGCGCAGGCCCCGTCCCATATTCTCCGACAGGCCCGCGACGGCCCCAAATGTACTATGGTTTGAAGTCTGCGCTGTTGCGCGCAGCTCCAATGTACATTTGGCTTGCTCGTAAAATCTCGTTAGAGGTCGCGGTTCGTCGGAGAAATTGAGCAATAAAATGTGGTGTCTCTTACGAAACACGCCTGCAAAGGTACGAACTTTCCATGAAAAATGGTCACGGAAGATGCTTTTTTTAGTCATTTTTACCTATTTAATAATATAATTCTGCATGAGAGGCGCCGAACAGGGTGCCTTCTTGCGCGCAAAATTACACATAAAGTCACGAAAAAGAAATCGGCAAAGCCAGTAAATGGCTGCCGAGCATGAAAGTCTCAACTTAGGTTGAGAGTTTTTGTCCTTTGGGGTTATTCTTGGCCGTCGAACGTGATGTCGCGGCGTATCTCGTCTCGGTTAATGTCGGTCGGTTGGTTAGTGTATTACTGCGGAATCTTCCTTATCTTCTCAGGGCGTAGCACAGCGATGCCTGGAAGAAAGCGGTAGTCCTTATAGTTGTTGGTCACGACGATGTAGCACCTCTGCTTCTTGGCCAGCACGAACTGCACATTGTCCTCGATGTCGGCACCCGTCTCAACGAGAGCGGCATCGATGTCGCGGGCCGTGAAGTCGATGATGTTGAAGCGGTGCTGAAGCTCGCGCACCACACTGGTAATTTCCTCATTCGATTTCTTTTTCTGATAGACGGAAATCAACTGAGCCACGCTGAGCGTCGAGATATAGAGCTTCTTGCCCGTCAGCGCGAACAGGTAGTGCAGACAGTCGGCATCCTTCTGGTAGCGAGCGTCGCCGCTGTAGCCTCCCACGAGGACGTTGGTGTCCACGAATACGTGGTTGGGATTGAATTTGAATGCTTGCTTCGTCATCGTTCAGAATGCAAGGTTGGGGAACTGGGCCTTCTCCTGTTCCGTGAGTTCGTCTAACTTACCAGCCATCCAGACGCCGAGCAGGAAATCCACGAGTTCCTTACGCTTGAGTCCGTTCTTCCGTAGAAGAATTTCGAGCACGCCGCGGCGCTCCTTCTCCACTTGTTTCTGTTTCTCGCTCATATCAAATATGTATTAAGAATGTTATAACGGGTGCAAAGGTACGAAGTTTCCATGAAAACTGCTCACGGAAGATGCTTTTTTTAGTCATTTTTACCTATTCAGTATAATAATTCTGCATGAGAGACCCCAAATAGAGTGCCTTCTTGCGTGCGAAGTTACAAAACAAAACACAAAAAAGCCCTCGGCGAAGCCCAAAAAGTGGGTGCCGAGGGTGAAAATATGAAACAAACAATGATATCACCTCCGTCTTTCTCATCCCTGAAATCCCGTTTCGTTTAATGTCGTTCGGTTGGTTGGTGGAACTACTGCGGAATAATTCTTGCTTCCTCAGGCCTAACGACACGAATGTTGAAGAAGTGCCGGTAGTCCTTGTAGTTGTTTGTGATGATGATGCTGCATTTCTGTTTCATGGCCAGCACATACTGCACAGACGATTGGTGCTCACCATCGTCTTCCTCAATGTCTGCATCTGTCTCTTCGAGTGCGGCATCGATGTCACGGTTGGTGAAATTGATGACCACGAAGCGGTGCTGCAATTCGCGGACGATGCGTGTAATCTCGTCGTTCTTCTTCTTCTTCTGGAACATGGATATAAGCTGCGCCACACTGAGCGTCGAGATGAAAAGCCTCTTACCCTTCAACGAGTAAAGGTAGCGAAGACATTCCTTGTCCTTCTGAAAATGGGTGTCGCCACTGTAGCCACCCACGAGGACGTTGGTGTCCACGAATACATGGTTCTCCGACACACCGAGCTGGGCGGCTGTGTAGGGGCCAATGAGTTTTCCTTTCTTCGTCATCGCCGTTCAGAATACCAGATGTGGGAACTGTTTCTTCTCCTCATCAGTCAGTATGTGCGCCCAGCTGGCGGCCCAGATGCCCACGAGGTTATCTACGAGTTGCTTGCGTGTCAGTCCGTTCTTCTTCATTCTTAAAGAACTTGTCGTACAGTTCCTTGGGCATTTCCTCAATGCTGCAAACCTTGATTTCGGGCTTGGGGAATGTGTCGCCAGCCTGCTTCCTTGCGCGGCTGATAGCGCGTGCCATCTGGTGAACCCTCTGTATCTTCATAGTACGTGCAATCCCCTCGGCGGTGATTGGCTTATGCGCGAGGCTCTCAGCATGTGCAAAGTCGAAGTCGCTGATGTTCCAGTCCTTGAAAGCTTTGACTTTGTCGAAGTCCGTCACGACTCGGTCCTTCAAGCAAGCTTGATGGCTCTCAGTGTTCTGTCCTTTCTTTGTCTGTGTCATGATGCATCGATGTTTGGAAATCCGCAGCAAAGGTACTAACTTTCCATGAAAATCGTTTACGGAAGATAATTATATTAGTCATTTTTTCTGTTTTTGGTAGTTTTCGCCTCGTCAGCCGACAAGCACTTCGGCGATTTTCAGGTCGAAGGGGGTGGTGAGCTTGATGTTCTCGCGGTTGCCGTCGACCATGGTGACGGGGTGACCGTAGGATTCTACGACCGAGGCGTCGTCGGTGAAGGTGTCGCGGTAGGGCTGGCGGTTGGCGGCCTTCAGCAGTTGGATGTCGAAGACCTGGGGGGTCTGCACGAGGCGGTAATCGGAGCGGGGAACAGACTCGGAAGGACAGGGGGGAGGGGGTGTGGGACTAATGGGACTAATGGGACCTATAGGACTTATGGGACTTATAGGACTTATAGGACTTATGGGACTTATAGGACTTATGGGACCTATGGGACTTATAGGACTTATGGGGCTAATGGGACTTATAGGGCTTATGGGACTTATGACCTTTCTCATTGACTCTACAACTGGCACTACTGGCACTACGGCTTTCTGAGTGCGGGCGGCCTCATAGCAGCGGCGGATGACATCGACGGAGACGAAGGGGCGCACGCCGTCATGGACTCCCACCACGCCCTCGGCATCGTCGGGGATGAGGGCGAGGCCGTTCTGCACGGAGTGGAAGCGTGTCGCGCCGCCGTCGGCAAGGAGGTAAGACCCCACCGCCGACTCCTCCCCCGCGAGGGGAGAGGAATTGTCTGCGGAGGGAAGGGGGAACTGATAGTCCTTGCACAGGCCAAGCCAGTAGTCGTGCTGCGACTTAGGCAGGACGAGGATGACCTGTAGGGTGGGGGAGTACTCGCGGAACCGCTCTATGGTGCGCATGAGCACAGGCTTCCCGCCGACGGGCAGGAACTGCTTTGGGATGTCGCCGCCCATGCGCAGCCCCTTGCCGCCGGCGACAATTATTACGTAGTCCATGATGTCCCTAATTGCCTTTCATCAGATGAACGAAGCGCATACCCTCGGCAATCTGGTCGCTGGTCTTGCGGTCGGCGAGCAGGGCGAGGAGCTCGTAGGCGAAGGGGAAGGCTGCGGCAGGTCCCTCACCGGTGGTGATGTTGCCGTCGGTGGTTACGAGGTCAGCGGTGTAGGTTGCTCCGTCCAGAAGATTCTCGAATCCAGGGTAGCATGTGGCGCGGCGACCCTTCAGCAGTCCGAGCTGACCGAGCACCACGGCGGGTGCGGCGCAGATGGCGGCCAGACGGCGGCCCTTGGCGTAGTGGGCCTTCACGGCCTCGCACAGCCCCTTGTGCTCGTAGAGGTTCGATGCCCCTGGCATACCGCCGGGGAGGAGCAGCAGGTCGGCATCGCTGAAGTCGCATTCGTCGAACATCGCGTCGGCGAACAGCTGCACACCGTGGGCCGACTCAACCATCAGCGATTCTTCGACGACGCTCACGGTCGTCAGATCCATACCTCCGCGACGGAGAACGTCGACGGGTATCAGGGCCTCGACATCCTCGAAGCCGTCAGCGAGAAAAACATAAACTCTTGCCATAATGTGTTGTTTGTTATAATTAATAATGTTGAATGTCTCACAGTGGGCAAAATTACAAAAAAGATTGCAAATAGCAACACTTTTTTCCAAAAAAACGATTCTTTTGCCTTTTTTCTATGCGTAATTCCCGAAAAACCACTAACTTTGCAGCAAAAAGGAATAAGTAATACGATTATGAAGATAGTGATTCTTGACGGCTATTCGGCCAATCCTGGCGACCTTTCGTGGCAGGAGTTAAAGACAATGGGCAGCGTGACGGTGTATGACCGCACGAAGCCGGGTGAGACGGTGGAGCGGGCTGCCGGTGCCGACATCGTGCTGACGAACAAAGTTATCGTCGGGCGTGAGGAGATGGCCCGTCTTCCACATCTTAAATATATAGGGGTGCTGGCCACTGGCTATAATGTCGTCGATGTCGTGGCGGCCCGTGAGCGCGGTATCGTCGTAACCAACGTGCCGGCCTACAGCACCGAGAGCGTGGCGCAGATGGTCTTTGCCCATCTGCTGACGGTGACGAACCGCGTTGAGCACTATGCCATTGAGAACAGGCGCGGCCGTTGGAGCGCCAATCCTGATTTCTGCTACTGGGACTTCCCCCACACGGAGCTTGCCGGCAAGACCTTCGGCATCGTGGGGCTGGGCAATATCGGTAGCCGTGTGGCCGCCATCGCCCTGGCCTTTGGCATGAAGGTGAAAGCCCTGACCAGCAAGGCTTCCGCCGACCTGCCGCCGGGCATTGTGAAGGCCGACCTCGACGAGCTGTTTGAGACCTCGGACGTGCTCTCGCTGCATTGTCCGCTGACCGACGCCACCCGCCACATCGTCAACGCCGAGACACTCTCGCGGATGAAGCCAACGGCAATAGTCATCAACACAGGCCGCGGCCCGCTGGTCGACGACCGAGCCGTGGCCGAGGCTCTGGAGCGGGGAACGATAGCCGCCTACGCCGCCGACGTGATTACTGAGGAGCCGCCGCGTGCCGACAACCCGCTGCTCAGCCAGCCCAAAGCGTTCATCACGCCCCACATAGCGTGGGCAAGCACAGAGGCCCGTGTCAGACTGCTGCAGGTGGCCATCGGCAATGTCCGTGCGTTCATCGAGGGAACACCCCGGAACGTGGTGAACGCGTAGGACGGTGAAGCCGTCCCCTCTCAATAGCCGTGGGTTCGCAGAACCTAAGGAATTTGATGCCGTCGGTAACATCGACCCTGACGGGGTCGCCCATCCCCACATTATATATACCTCTCATCAGGGGCACCCCTTCAGGGTGCATGCCTTTTGTTTGTTACCATTGTTTCCGCAGGTCGTTCCGACCTACGGCTATTGAAAGGTGACCGCGTTGCGGTCATTGGGGCGAGGAAGAAGGAATGCATGCAAGTTTACGCATTGTTGTAAACCTATTTGATTACCTTGCGGCCGTCTTTCACGTACACGCCCTTGCCGAGACGGGCTGAGCCTGCATTCACCTTCATGCCGCTGAGAGAGTATATACTCCCCTCGCCCCGTGGAGAGGGGGTGAGGCTTTTGATGCCCGTCGTCTCTCCATCGCCGAAGTCGAGCACAAACTCGCGGGCGCTGTTCACGATGTTCTCCGAGAACAGGAAATATGCGCGGCAGGCATGGAGCGTGCGTGCCTTGGCGGTGTGCTTCAGCGTGCTGCCGGCGGTCATGTAGTATGTGTCGGTATCGTATTCGTCGATGCCGAAAGCGGAGTAGTAGCCTATGAACTTCACGTTGCCGTCGGCCCTCTCGATGGTTCTGTCAGCGGGTGAACCGCTGACCACAGTGGCGGCGGTGAAGACGGGGTCGGTGATGTCTGCCCCGCTTTCCCACTTGATGATATAAGGCGTGTTGGCCTGGAGCGTGGCGACCTCGGGGCCAAAGGTGAGCGTGACGTGGGTGCCCGTAATCGTGGCTTCGTCGAGAGTCTTGGCGGTGGCTCCCTCGAGGGGCGAACCGTCGAGCGCGACCGTGAAGGGCAGGCAGATGGTGTTCCACTCGCCGTCCTTGTAGAGTGTGCGGCCGCTGAGCTTCACGTCGATCGTCTTGCCTGCGGCGTCACTGATGCGGTAGTCGTTGGAATACTCGTAGCGGTCGTTGTCGAGGAGCACGAGCGAGAGCTTCGTCGGGGCGATGTGCACGGCGGCGGCGGGCATCGTCAGCTCGTAGTAGTCGACATCGTAGTAGTCGGTGTCGTGGCCTGCAATGTTGAGCGCTGTGCCGTTGGCGGTGTAGCCCTCTACAGCGTAGCCCCCGCCGTCGAGCGTGAAGCGCAGCGTCTGACCCGCACCCACGTAATAGTGGTTGTTTGTGCCGTCGTCGTAGTATGTGCCCACAATCTCACCGTCGGCGTTGGGCATGGGGTGGAAGTGCACGTTCTCGTCCCAGCTGATGGGCCAGCCGCGCATGGCCTGGTCTAAGACATCGGCATTGTTGATGCCCTTGTACTTGCAGTTGCCTATGTAGTAGCAGTTGCGGACGGTGCCTGCCTGGTATTGGCCGTTCAGCCCAACGATGGCACCTGCGTTTGCTGTTCCGCTGACGTTCTGCATCAGACAGTCGGAAGAGGCGTACTGCACCGTTGCATTACCAGCCTGGTTCAACCCTACGATGCCGCCCACGATGTTATTGGAGCCGCTGACCGTCATCTCGCCGAAGTTGGCACCGCTGGCCGTACCGTTATTACTGCCCGTGATGCCGCCGATTTTACCGTTCGTCGTATTGGTGGCCTTGACGGTGCCGTAGAGTATGCCGTTGGCATCTCCACTCATGTTATGGGCAACGATGCCGCCCAAGATAGGCGAAGAGGTGTTGTCGCTACAGCTTACGGTGCCATAGAAATTACAGCCATATACTTGTCCCCGGTTTTGTCCCACGATGCCGCCTGCCGCAGTGCCGCTCACGGTGACGTTCGTGCTTTTTACTTGGCAGTTGTTTATTTCTCCATAGTTAAGGCCCGCAATACTGCCCACATAGGCGTCGCCACGGGAAGAGGAGAACGTACAGGTGCCATCAACCGTTACGTTGCTGATGACGCCAGGACTCCCAACAACGCCGAAGATTCCAACTCGAGAGAGGTCGCCGCTTATGCTTACGCCCTTGAACACGCCGGTACTGTAGTTGGCAAACTCACCCCTGAAATCATTTGACCCGCCGCTGCCTACGGGGGTAAACGTCTTGCCCGTGTAGTCGAGGTCGGCGGTCTGGTTGAAGTACACGCCCTGCTGGCTGTAGCCCTTGTTCACGAGTGTGGCTAATGCGTCGAAGTCGTCGGTCGAGGCGATGAGGTAGGGCTTGGCCATCGTGCCCTCGCCCTCCCACGGCATGCCGATGACGAGGTTGGCCTCAATGCGCCCTCCGTAGTTGTCGATGCCCCAGATGGTGAAGGGGTACGTGCCGCAGTCCTTGTAGCCCTCGTCGGGAAGGTTGGTCACGAAGTCCGTATTTTCGTTTAGGCGTTTGCCTTTATACGAGTCCCAAAGGGTGATGGTGGGGCGTATGTTCTCGCCTGTGAAGTTGTACTTCTCCTCCATGGTGATGCTGAAGCCGCCGCGTGTGATGTCAGAGACGGTGGTGCTTGCGATGGTCACGTTTTTGGCGGGCATGGTGAACGCCCACGTGCCGTTGTCGGTCTCCAGAAGTGTGTAACGCTCGTAGTCGGCAGTCTGAGCCACGAATTGCCATACATTGCCCGATGTAGGGGTGCCGAAGGTGTGCAACTCGGAGAACTCCATCAGCGTGCCCTCGACGTAATAGTTCGTGCCGCTAATCGTGACGGTTGGCGCGGTGATGATGGTGCCGCCGTCGTAAGAGGTGGCAAACTTGTAAGTTCCTATGTGCTTCGTGTCCGTGCCCTCGTCGGTGCCGGTGGAAGAGCCTTCCACGCCGATGGCGCCGATGGTACATGCGCCACCGACGTAGTTGTTCTCTAACGTGGTCTTGTTCTCTGTTATTTCACCCACAATGCCGCCCACATAGCTGTTTCCGCTGATGGAGCCTGTGTAGGTGCAGCCACTGATAATAACCTCGTCAACCGTGTCAACATTTCCCACGATGCCGCCCACCGATTTCGAGCCCGAAGAAGCCTTCAGCTGCGCCGCACTGGTGCAGTCATATACACTGCAGAATCCGTTGGCCATGCAGCCCACGATGCCGCCCATGTCGCCAGAGTTCTGTCCGCTCATGTTCACCGTCTCTATGGTTACATCGCTGGTTACGTGGCAATTCCTCACTTCTGGCGGAATATAGCCATCTCCCCATCCACCGTTGATAAAGCCCACGATGCCGCCTACGCATGAGCGGCCCTTTATATAACTATTGCTCAGCGTCAGGTCTTTTATATAGCACCCATATCCTGAAATCGCTCCGAAGAGAGCAATTTTGAGGCTATATTTTGCATCCCTCGTTCTGTCGAGCGTAACACCACTGATGGTATGGCCATTGCCGTTGAATCGGCCACAAAACTCGGAATCACTCTTCACGTTGTTGTCGGCTATGATAAGATAGGTCTTGCCAGTGTAGTCCAGGTCGGCTTCTAAGTTGAAGTACTTTTCGTAATAGTCTTCTCCGTTGTTCACATTGTTGGCCAGTTCGTTCATGTGGTCAATCGAGGAGATGATGTACGGGTTGCCAGCGGTACCGCTGCCGCCTCCAAACTGTGCCCACGCTGTCGCGGTGGTGAGCGTGGTGATGAGCAGCGTCATTGCTGCCCGCCTCAAGTAAAAAAGCTTAATCATGTCTTTCATATTCATATTTATTTAGTGATGATAAAAAAATAACTTGGTACAATTTTGTGTGCTCGACCACGCCCCGAAGGGGCAATGAGCAGTTAGCCCAGGGCAGCGCCCTGGGTAGGC